>JAJKHS010000140.1 GCA_021154885.1 Thermoanaerobaculum sp. | reverse complement strand
GCGACGCCGCTCGCGTCGAGGAAGGCCTCGACCTCGGCGGGCACGGGGCCGGCGGCGGCGAGGGCCACCCAGGCGCGGGGGCGGGCGAGGTCCAGCATGTCGACGATCCGGGCGGCGGGGTAGGCCGGATCGAGCACCACGAAGGCGGCACCGGCCTCCAGCACGCCGAGCACGGCCTGGGCCAGGGGGGCGCTGCGGTGGGCCCAGATCGCCACCCGGTCCCCGCGCTCGATCCCGGCCGCCCGCAGCCCGGCGGCGAGGCGGCTCACGGCCGCGGCCAGCTCGCCGTAGGTCCAGGTTCCGTCGTCGTCCTGCACCGCGGGCCGCTCGGGGTGGCGGCGGGCCCGCTCGGCGAACAGCTCGTGCACGGCCCCCACCCACTCATCGCTCTGGGGCGCCGTGGGATCTGGCAGCAGGGCCGCGGCCTCGGGGGTGAGCAGGGAGAAGCGGTCGAGGGGGGCCTCGGGGGATGCCACCGCCTGGGTCAGCACGGCGGCGAGCTGGCGCAGCATCTCCTCCATGCGCGGGGCGTCGAACAGGTCGGCGTTGTAGACAACGTCGAGGAAGATGCCGTCCGGGATCTCCGCGGCATAGACGGTGAGGTCGAACTTGGATTCGGCTTCGGCGCCCGGCAGGGGATCGACCGTGAGGCCTCCGGGCAGGGTCGCCCCGAGGTCGGGGAAGCTCAGCAGGTTGAAGAAGACCTGGAAGAGGGGGGTGCGCGACAGATCGCGCTGGGGCTTGAGCTCGGCGAGGAGCTTCTCGAACGGCACCTCCTGATGGGCGTAGGCGCCCACGGCCGCGTCGCGCACCCGGCCCAGGAGCTGCCGAAAGGTGGGGTTGCCGGAGAGGTCGGCGCGCAGGACCAGGGTGTTGAGGAAGCAGCCGATGAGCCCCTCCAGGTCGGTGCGGACGCGGCCGGCCACGGGCGTACCCACCAGCACGTCGTCCTGACCACTGAGGCGGGAGAGCAGCAGGTCGAAGCCGGCGAGGAGGGCCATGAACAGCGAGCCGCGGACGCCGGCGGCCAGCCGGCGCAGGCCGTCCGCCAGGTCCGCGGGCAGCCGGCGCTGGACGCGGCCGCCGCGGAAGGTCTGGAGGGGCGGGCGCGGCCGGTCGAGGGGGAGGTCGAGGGGCGGCGGATCGTCGCCCAGCCGCTGGCGCCACCAGGCGATCTGGCGCTCCGTCTCCTCCCCCGTCAGCCGCTGGCGCTGCCAGCGGGCGAAGTCGGCGTACTGCCAGGGCAGGGCGGGCAGGGGGGAGGGCAGCCCGGCGGCGAAGGCCGCATAGAGGGTGGTCAGCTCGCGCTTCATCACCTCGACGGACCAGCCGTCCGAGACGATGTGGTGCACGGTCTGGAGCAGCGCGTGCTCGTCGCCGGAGAGCCGGAGCAGGAGGGTGCGCAGGAGGGGTCCGCGGCCGAGGTCGAAGGGCCAGGCGGTCTCCTCCTCGGTCAGCCGTGTGGCCTCGTCCTGACGCAAAGATTCCGGCAGGCCGCCGAGATCCACTAAGGGGAGCGAGGGGAGCGAGCGGGGCTGCCAGGGATCGATGATCTGGACTCCCGTGCCGTCGTGCTCGGCGAAGCGGGTGCGCAGCGCGGCATGGCGGCGCCGGACCTCGTCGAAGCAGCGGGCCAGCACGGCGACGTCCAGGGGACCCCGCAGGCGCAAGGGGCCGGGGATGTTGTAGAGGGCCGTCCCCGGCTTGAGGCGGTCGAGGAACCAGAGGCGCTCCTGGGGGAAGGAGAGGGGCGCCGGGCCGGGAGCGGCCTCGGAGCGCCCGGCTTCGGGCAGGCCCGCGGCGGCCAGGGGGAGGTCCGAGAGGCGCCGTTCCGGATCCGCCAGGGCGGCGGCGAGCAGGACCTCGAAGGCGCGGGCGAGGCGCTCGGCGGTCGTGGCCTCGAACAGCTCGGCGCTGTATTCCAGGACCCCCTTGAAGCCGCGGCCGTCCGGCAGCTCGATCATGACGAGGCTGAGGTCGAACTTGGCGGTGGTAATGGGGAATTCGAGGTCGCGCATCTCGAGATCCCCCGCGGCCAGCGCGGACGCGGGCGCGTTCTGCAGGACGAGGAGGGCCTGGAAGAGGGGTGTGCGGCTGCGCCCCAGGCGCAGCTCTTCGACCAGGCGCTCGAAGGGGAGGTCCTGGTGGGCGAAGGCGGCGAGGGCCACCGCGCGCAGCCGCCCGGCCAGCTCGCGGAAGGTGGGATCGCCGGACAGGTCGCCCCGCAGCACCAGGGTATTGACGAAGAAGCCGATCAGGCCGGCCGTCTCCGAGCGGGTACGGTTGGCGACGGGCGTGCCCACCGCGACGTCGTCCTGGCCGGCGAGGCGGCCGAGGAGGGCCTGCCAGGCGGCGAGCAGGACGATGAACGGCGTCGCCCGCTCCGCCCGGGCGAAGGCCTGGAGCCGCGCCGCGGCGGCGGGCTCGATCGCCACGGGGCAGGCGCCGCCGGCGGAGCCGCGGCGGGGCGGGCGTGGCCGGTCGGTGGGCAGGCGCAGGGGCTGGATGCCCGCCAGTTGCTGGCGCCAGAAGGCGAGCTGCCGCTCCAGCCGCGGACCCTGGAGCCACTGGCGCTGCCAGACGGCGAAGTCGGCGTACTGAATGGGCAGCGGCGGCAATGGCGGCAGGGCGGCCGGGGTGTCCGCCGCCGCGGCCGCGTAGAGGGCCGCCATCTCCCGCACCAGCACGCCGAGCGACCAGCCGTCGCAGACGATGTGGTGGAGGTCGAGGATGGCGACGTGGCGCTCCGGCTCCCACCGCACCAGCAGGGCGCGCAGCAGCGGCCCGGCCGCGAGGTCGAAGGGCCGGAGCACCTCGGCGCGCACGATCCTCTCCGTCTCCGCGCCGCGGGCGGGCTCCGGCACGGCCGCGAGGTCGACGACGGGCAGCGGCACGGCGAGGGCGGGAGCCACCACCTGCACCGGCCGCTCGTCGACCTCGGCGAAGGTGGTGCGCAGGGCCTCGTGACGGTCCGTGAGGTCAGCCAGGGCGCGCCGCAGGGCCGCGGGGCGGAAGGGACCCGCGATCTCCAGCACGGTGGGGACGTTGTAGGACGGATCGCCCGGATGGAGACGGTCGAGGAACCAGAGCCGCTGCTGAGCGAAGGAGAGGGGGAGCGGGTCCGGCCGCGGGACGAGCCGCGGAATGGGGGCGTCGGCCCCTGTGCCCGCAGTGGCTGCGGCATTCGCGGCGGGCCCCAGCGGCAGTCCCTTGCGGGCGCGCAGGCGCTCGAACAGCCGCGCCTTCTCAGCGCGGGAGAGCCCGGCCCAGTGCGGATCGGCCGGCGGCTCGCTCATCCGCCCTCCTGGTCCAGGATCTCGGCCAGCAGCTCGCCGTCCGCCGCCGCCAGCTCGCGCTCCAGGATACGATCCGCGAGGTCGCGCAGGTCGGCGGCGTCGAACACCGTCTGCACGGGCACGTCGAGGTCGTAGCGCTCGCGCAGCCGGGCCACGAGCTGGGTGGCGAGAAGGGAGTGGCCGCCCAGGAGGAAGAAGTTGTCGCGCATCCCCACGCGCTCGATACCCAGCACCTCGGTGCAGACCGCCGCCAGCGCCTCCTCCACCGGCGTCTCCGGCGGCTCGTAGGGCGCCAGGGACTCGGAAAGGACGGCGAAGGGCGGCGGGATCGACTGGACGGAGGAATCAGCCGGCGGGGGGGCGTCCGCCGCCGCCAGCTCGCGCTCCACGATGCGGTCCGCGAGGTCGCGCAGGTCGGCGGCGTCGAAGACCATCTGCAGGGGCACGTCGAGGCTGTAGCGCTCGCGCAGCCGGGCCAGGAGCTGGGTGGCGAGCAGGGAGTGGCCGCCGAGGGCGAAGAAGTTGTCGCGCACCCCCGTGCGCTCCAGTCCCAGCACCTCGGCGCAGGCCGCCGTCAGCGCTTCCTCCACCGGCGTCTCCGGGGGCTCGTAGGTCGCCGGGGACACGGGAGGGGCGGCGGCGAGCGGCGGGAGCGGCTGGAGCGCTGCCTCCCCCAACTCGCGCTCCATGATGCGGTCCGCGAGGTCGCGCAGGTCGGCGGCGTCGAACACCATCTGGACGGGTACGTCGAGGTTGTAGCGGTCCCGCAGCCGGGCCACGAGCTGAGTGGCGAGGAGGGAGTGGCCGCCGAGGGCGAAGAAGTTGTCATGCACGCCCACGCGCTCGATGCCCAGCACCTCGGCGCAGACCGCCGCCAGGAGCTCCTCGACCGGCGTCTCCGGGGGCTCGTAGGGAGCCTGGGACAGGGGGAGGACGGCGGATGACTGCGGGATCGGCTGGAGCGCCTGGACCGGATCATCGGCCGGCAGGGAGCCGTCCGCCGCCGCCAGCTCGCGCTCCACGATGCGGTCCCCGAGGTCGCGCAGGTCGGCGGCGTCGAACACCATCTGGAGGGACACGTCGAGGCCGTACAGCTCCCGCAGCCGGGCGACGAATCGAGTGGCGAGGAGGGAGTGGCCGCCGAGGGCGAAGAAGTTGTCGCACACACTCACACGCTCGGCGCTCTCCAGGCCCAGCACCTCGGCGCAGACCGCCGTCAGCCACTCCTCCACCGGCGTCTCGGGAGGCACGTGGGACTGCGCCGCGGCGGTGCCCTCCGGAGCGGGCAGCGCCCGGCGGTCCACCTTGCCGTTGGGCGTCAGGGGGAGACGGTCGAGGAGCACGAAGACCGTGGGGATATAAGGCTCGGGGAGCCGGGAGGCCAGGTGGCGGCGCAGCTCCCCAGCGTCGGGCGCAGTATCAGGCACAAGCTCGGAGGCGGCCGTCACATAGGCCACCAGCCGGCGGTCCCCGGGCCGGTCCTCGCGCACCGCGGCAACTGCCACCACCGCCTCGCCCACGGCCGGATGGGCGGTCAGCGCCGCCTCGACCTCGCCCAGCTCGATCCGGTGCCCCCTTATCTTCACCTGGCCGTCGCGCCGGCCGAGGAACTCCAGCACGCCCGCTCGCCAGCGGACGAGGTCGCCCGTGCGATAGAGGCGGCCGCCCGGCCGCGGACCGAAGGGATCGGGGAGGAACCGCTCCGCCGTCAGCTCCGGCCGGCCGAGATAGCCGCGAGCCACGCCGTCGCCGCCCGCGAACAGCTCGCCCCAGACCCCCTCCGGCACCGGCCGCAGGGCCGCGTCGAGCACGTAGACCCGCGTGCCTCCGATGGGGCGGCCGATGGGCACCGGCCCGGCGCCATCTGCGACGTCGGCAGAGACCAGGGTCCGGCAGGCCGTGAACGTCGTGTTCTCCGTCGGGCCGTAGCCGTTGATCAGCGCGACGCCGGGCAGGGCCTCCAGGGCCCGGCGCACGTGCGCGGGCGACAGCACGTCGCCGCCGGCCAGGAGCTGGCGCAGGGGGCGCAGGGCCTGCGGCCGCTCGTCCACCATCTGGTGGAAGAGGCCGGCGGTGAGCCAGAGGGTGGTCACGCCGTGGCGGGCGATGGCCTCGCCGATCTCGTCCAGCGACGCGCGGCGGCCGGGGAACAGGACCAGGCGCCCGCCGTTCAGGAGCGGCGCCCAGATCTCCAGCGTCGCGGCGTCGAAGGCCAGGGGGGCGAGCTGCAGGAACGTCTCCTCCGGCCCCAGGTGGGCGAAGCCGGAGCCCCGGACCAGCCTGACGACGTTGCGGTGGGTGACGGCGACCCCCTTGGGTGTGCCGGTCGAGCCCGAGGTGTAGGTCACGTAGGCGAGCTGGTCCGGGGCGACGGGCGGCGGCGGGAACGCCGTGCCTTCGTCGTCCGCCTCGTCCTCCTCCTCCTGTGGCAGCGGCACGGCTCCGGCATCGGCGAGGAGGAAGGCCCGGCGCTCCGGCGGGAGCTCGGGGTCCAGCGGCAGGTAGGCGCAGCCGGCCTGGAGGATGCCGAGCAGGCTCGCGACGAGGTCGAGCGACCGCTCGCCCGTCACCGCCACCCGCGTCTCGGGCAATATCCCGCGGCGCCGCAGACGGGCGGCGACGCGGCCGGCGCGCGCCGCGAGCCCGGCGTAGGTCAGCGCCGCGTCGCCGAGGACGACCGCGACGGCGTCCGGCGTCCGCGCCGCCTGCCCGGCGAACAGGCCGTGGATCGTCGCCTGGCGCGGGAAGGCCGGCGCGGCGCCGCTCCACTCGGAGAGGATCTGCCGGCGCTCCCCTTCGCCCAGCAGCGGCAGGTCCTCCAGGAGAGTGCCGGGCACTGCGGCGATCCCGGCCAGCAGGTTGCGCAGGTGCCCCAGCAGGCGCTCGACGGTGGCGGCGTCGAACAGGTCGGTGGCGTACTCCACCTGGCCGGCGAGCCCGTCCTCCGCCTCGAACAGGGTGAAGGTGAGGTCGAACTTGGTGGTGGCGCTCGCGACGCTCAGGGGCTCGAGCACGAGGCCCGGCACCTCCAGGGCGGTGAGGCGCACGTTCTGAAAGGCCAGGGCGGCCTGGAACAGCGGGTGCCGCGACAGATCGCGACGCGGCTTCAGCTCCTCGACCAGACGCTCGAAGGGGAGGTCCTGGTGCTCGAAGGCGTCGAGGCAGGTGCGCCGCACCCGGGCGAGCAGATCCTCGAAGCTGGCGGCCCCGGCGAGCCGCACGCGCAGCGCCAGGGTGTTGACGAACATGCCGATCAGCCCCGCGAGCTCGGGCGCCGGGCGGTTGGCGATGGGCGAGCCCAGCACGACGTCGTCCTGGCCCGTCCAGCGCGAGAGGAGGACGCCGAGGGCGGCGGTCATCGTCATGAAGGGCGTGGCGCCCCGGGCCCGGCCCAGGGCCTGGAGACCGCGGCTCAGCTCGCTCCCGAGGGCCAGCGGCAGGCTGGCGCCGCGGAAGCTCTCGACGGGGGGCCGCGGCCGGTCGGTGGGCAGCTCCAGGGCGGGCGGCGCGCCTGCCAGCTCCCGCCGCCAGAAGGCGAGCTGGCGTTCCAGCTCCGCGCCGTTCAGCCACTCCCGCTGCCAGACGGCGAAGTCGGCATACTGCACGGGCAGCTCGGGGAGATCCGCTCCGGCATAGATTTCGGCCACCTCACGGATCAGCACCCCGACCCCCCACAGGTCCGCGGCGACATGGTGGACGGTGACGAGGAGCACGTGATGCTCGGGGGTGATCCGCAGCAGGCGGGTGCGCAGCAGCGGCCCGCGGGCGAGGTCGAACGGCCGCAGGGCCTCTTCGGCTGCGGCGGTCGGAGAGAAATCCTCGACCGGCAGGGTCCAGCCTGAAGGCGCCGCGATCTCCTGGACGGGGCGCGCGCCGCGGCACGGGAACGACGTGCGCAGCACCTCGTGGCGGCGCACGACTGCGGCGAAAGCCCGCTCCAGGGCGGGCACGTCGAGCGCGCCCCGCACGTCGAAGGCCGCGGGCACGTTGTAGGCCGGGCTCCCCGGGGTGAGCTGGTCGAGGAACCAGAGGCGCTCCTGGGCGAAGGAGAGGGGCAGGTCGCCGTCCCGGCTGTCCCGGGAGACGCGGGCAATGGGCGGCCGGGCGCGGTGCGAATCGCCGCCCGCCCGGGCCTGTTCGACGAGCCGCGCCTGGGCCGCCACGGTGGGCGCCTGGAAGATCGCGCGCAGCGGCAGCTCGACGCCGAGGGCCTCCCGGAGCCGCATCACGAGCTGGGTGGCGAGCAGCGAGTGCCCCCCGAGGTCGAAGAAGCTCCGCCGCGCGCCGACCACACGCTCGACCCCCAGCACGTCGGCCCAGAGAGCGGCGATCTCCCGCTCCAGCTCAGTGCCTGGCTCTACGTCCGATTCGACAGCCTCCTCCTGGCCGGGACGGAATCCGGGGCCGGCGAGGGCTCGGCGGTCCACCTTGCCGCTGGCGTTGAGGGGCAGCGCCGGCAGCGCCACGAAGGCGGCGGGGACCAGCGGCTCGGGCAGGCGCCGGCGCAGGCCGTCGCGCAGCCCGGCGACCGAGGTGGCAAGCCCTTCGGGGGTCACGTAGGCCACCAGCCGGCGGTCGCCGGGGCGGTCCTCGCGCAGCAGTACCGTCGCCTGGCGCACTCCCGGCAGGGCGGCCAGGGCGGCCTCGATCTCGCCCGGCTCGACGCGGAAGCCCCGCACCTTGACCTGGAAGTCGAGCCGGCCCAGGTATTCGAGAGCGCCGTCCGGCAGCCATCGCGCCAGGTCCCCCGTGCGATAGAGGCGCTCGCCGGCGAGGCCGCTCACGGCGTCGGGGACGAAGCTCCCGGCCGTGAGGTCCGGCCGGCCGAGATAGCCGCGGGCGAGCTGTACGCCGCCGATGCACAGCTCGCCCGCGGCGCCGAGGGGGACGGGCCGCCGCTCGCGGTCCAGCAGGTGGATGCGGGTGTTGGCCACCGGCCGGCCGATGGGCACCCGCGCGCCGGCCGCGGCGCGGCAGTCCCAGGACGTCACGTCCACGGCGGCCTCGGTGGGGCCGTAGAGGTTGTGCAGCTCGACGCCGGGCAGGCGCGCCAGGCAGCGCTGCCGCAGCTCCAGGGAGAGGGCCTCGCCGCTGGCGATGATCCGCCGGAGCGAGGGGAGGCGCGCCGCGAGGTCCGGCTCCTCCAGGAACGCCTGGAGCATGGAGGGGACGAAGTGCACGGTCGTCACCCCCTCTGCCGCGATCGTCCGCACCAGGTAGGCCGGGTCCTGGTGGCCGCCGGGCAGGGCCATCACCAGCCGCGCGCCCGTCATCAGCGGCCAGAAGAATTCCCAGACCGAGACGTCGAAGCCGAGCGGGGTCTTCTGCAGCACCCGGTCGTGCGCTCCCAGCCCGTAGGCCTCCTGCATCCACAGCAGCCGGTTGCGGATGCCGCCATGGGTGTTGACCACCCCCTTGGGCCGGCCGGTGGAGCCGGAGGTGAAGATGACGTAGGCGGCGTTGCCCGCGGTGATGGCGCAGGCGGAGCTGACGCCGCTCGGCAGGCGCTCCGCGGCCCCCTCCCCGCCCAGCCGCTCCGGGGTCAGCACCAGGCGCACGTCCGCCTCCTCCAGGAGCAGGGCGAGGCGCTCGGCCGGGCTCGCGGGATCGACGGGCACCCAGGCGCCACCCGCCTTGAGGACGGCGAGCAGGGCCACCACCATCTCCAGCGAGCGCTCCAGGCGGACGCCCACCCGCACCTCCGGGCCCACGCCCAGCGACCGCAGGCGCCGGGCGAGGCGGTTGGCGGCGCGGTCGAGCTCGCGGTAGGAGAGGCTCGCGCCCTCGAAAGTCACGGCCACGGCCTCCGGCGTGCGGTCCACCTGGGCCTCGACCAGCTCGTGGAGGCTCTCGCCGGAGGGGTGGGAGACCGCGGTGGCGTTCCACTCAGCGAGCATCTGGTGGCGGGCCGGGGAGGTGAACGCCGGCAGCGCCGACAGACGCAGGCCGGGATCGGCGGCCGCGGCGTCCAGCAGGGCGGCGAGCCCCTCGGCCATGCGGGCCACGGTGGTGCGATCGAAGAGGTCGGCGTTGTACTCGACGGGGCCGGCGACGTGGTCCGCGTGCTCGACGAGGCCGAACATCAGGTCGTAGGCGGCGCTGCCGTTGTCGATCTCGAGGCTCTCCAGGGCGAGGCTCCCCAGCCGCGGCTCGCCGCCGCCGCCGTGAGCCTCGAGGAGCTGCACCACGGTCTGGACCACGGGCATGCGGCTGGCGTCCCGCTCCGGCTGCAGGGCCTCCACCAGCTTGCCGAACGGCAGGTGCTGGTGGGCGAAGGCGCCCAGGGCCGCGGCCCGCGCCCGGCCGAGCAGCTCGCGGAACGTGGGATCGCCCGCCAGGTCCACGGCCAGGGGAAGCTGGGTGACGAAGAAGCCGAGGAGGGGAGCCACCTCGGGCCGGCTGCGGTTGGCGTTGATGGTGCCGACGATCAGCCGTTCCTGGCCCGAGAGGCGGTGGAACAGGGCCGCGGAGAGGGCGAGGACGGCCATGAACCGCGTCACCCCCTCGCGCCGCGCCAGGGTCCGCAGGGCCTCCGTCAGCGCCGCGTCGAGGAATACGGGCTGGCGGCCGCCGCGCGACGTCTGCTCTGGCGGCCGGGGGCGGTCGCCGGGGAGGTCGAGCACCAGGGGGAAGCCGCGGAGCTGCTCGCGCCACCAGTCGAGCTCCTGCTGGAGGACCTCGCCTTGCAGCCAGCGGCGTTGCCAGACGGCGAAGTCGACGAATTGGATGGGAAGGGACGGCAGGGACAGCAAGGACGGCAGGGACGAGTAGAGCAGAGCCAGCTCGCCCCAGAAGAGCTGGAAGCTGACCAGGTCGCTGACGATGTGGTGGACCGTCAGGATGCACACGTGCTCGCGCGGCGAGAGCCGCGCCAGGGTCGCCCGTACCAGCGGTCCGCGCTCCAGGGAGAAGGGGCGCCGGGCGTCCTCGTGCGCGAGGGCCAGGACCGCGGCCTCGCGGCGCTCGGGCGGCAGGCCCCCCAGGTCCACCAGCGGCAACCGCAGCCGCAGCTCTGGCGCCACCCGCTGCACCGGCCGGCCGTCGACCAGCGGGAAGGTGGTGCGCCAGGCGCCGTGGCGGTCGAGAGTGCCGTCGAGGGCCGCCTCCAGCGCCGCGGCGTCGAGATCGCCCGCCAGCCGCGTGGCCGTGATCATGTTGTAGGAGCTGCTCGCCGGATCGAGCAGGTAGAGGAACCAGAGCCGCTCCTGGTCGAAGGTCAGGGGCCAGTCGCCCACGCCGCGCGGACCGCTCACCCGCTCGATGGGGGGCGGCGCGACAGGCACTGCTTGGCGTTGTTTCTCGCGCAGGGCCTCGAACAGGGCCCGCTGCTCGGGAGTCAGCGAGGCGAGGCGGTCCGCGACGCTCATGCCGCCGCCTCCGCGTCCGCGAGCGCCGGGAGCTCGGACAGCCGGAGGTCCGGATCGGCTGTCACCCGCTCCAGGATGCGGCGAAAGAGGACCAGCCAGCGCTCCACCGTGGCCTGGTCCAGGACGTCGGCGTTGAATTCGATCGCGCCGGAGAAGCCGAGGTCCTCGTAGTTGTAGAGCCCGAACAGGAGGTCCCAGCGGGAGTTGCCGTCGTAGAGCGGCACGGCGGCGGAGTCGAGGCTGCCGGCGCTGGCGTGGCTCTGGCCTTCGAGGACGAGGAGGAGCACCTGCACGACAGGGAAGCGGCTCGCGTCCGGCTCGATCTCCAGGGCCTCCACCAGCTTGTCGAAAGGCATGTTCTGGTGGCCGTAGGCGAGGACGGACGCCTTCTTCACCCGTGCCAGCAGCTCGTGGAAGGTGGGATCGCCCGCGAGGTCCACGGCGAAGGGGACCTGGGTGAGGAAGAGCCCGGCGACCGCCTCCAGCTCCGGCCGCGGGCGGTTGGCGCTGTTGGAGCCGACGACGAGCTTGTCGCGGCCGGTGAGGCGGAAGAGGAGGGCGTCCACCAGGGCGAGGAGGGCCATGAACGGCGTCACCCCCTCGCGGCGGGCGAGGGCGCGCAGCCGGTGGGCGGCCTCGGGACCGGTCGAGAACGGGACCATGCCGCCGCGCTGACTCTGCACCGCCGGCCGCGGCCGCCGCGGCCGGTCGCCCGGCAGGCCCCCCGGCAGGTCGAGGACGAGTGGAAAGCCGGCCAGCTCGCGCCGCCAGAACTCCGTGTACTCGGCCAGGATCTCGCCGCTCCACCACCGCCGCTCCCAGACGGCGTAGTCCGGGAACTGCAGCTCGGGCTCGGGGAGAGGGCTCGCGAGGCCGGCGCGGGCCGCTTCGTAGAGCACCATCATCTCGTGCATCACGACCTGGAAGGTGATCCAGTCGGTGACCGTATGGTGGAGGGTCAGCAGGCAGAGGTGATCACCGGGCCCGAGGCGGACCAGGGTGGCCCGCACCAGTGGTCCGCGCTCCAGGTCGAAGACCGCCCGCGTGCGGTCGAACAGGGCGCGGAGCCCCTCCCCTTCCCGCAATTCATTGGGCAGGGGCGGCAGGGCGCTGACGTCGATCAGCGGCAGGACGAGGGAGATTCGCGCGGCCACCCGCTGCACGGGGCGGCCGTCGACCAAGGGGAAGCTGGCGCGCAGGGCGGCGTGGCGGCGGACGATCTCCCGCAGGGCCGCCTCCAGGGCGGGCACGTCCAGCTCGCCCCGCAGCCGGCTGGCGGCGTCGACGTTCCAGGAGACCAGGCTCGGGTTGTCCCGGTGCAGGCGCCAGAGCCGCTCCTGGTCGATGGAGAGGGGCCAGTCGCCGGCCGACGTGGGACCTGTGACGCGGGGCACCGGCGGCGGAGCCGGCGGCCCGGCGGCCTGCTGCTTGCGGCGCAGGGCCTCGAACAGCGCCCGCTGCTCCGGCGTGAGGGCGGAGAGGCGGTCCCTGACCTGATCAAAACCGGTCAATGCACAGTCTCCATCTCCGCCAGCTTCTGCGCCGCCTCCTCAGGCGAGAGCTCCTCCACCAAGGCGAGGAGGGCTTCCAGGTCCTCCTCGCTCTCCTCGCCTTTCGCGCGGGCCACGGCCTTGGCCAGCTCGGCGATGGTGGGCGACTCGAAGAGGGCCGTCACCGGCAGGTCGGCCGCCAGGCGGTTGCGGATCTGGGTCACCATCTGGATGGCGAGGAGCGAGTGGCCGCCCAGCTCGAGGAAGCTGTCGTCGACGCCCAGGGGGGCGATGCCGAACAGCTCCTCCCAGAGGGTGGCCAGAATGGTTTCGCGCTCGTTGCGGGGCGCCGTGTAGGGGGTGGAGAGGTCCGGCCGCGGCGCTCTTTCTCCGCCGGGGCCGCCCTGGCCGCCGTGGGCCGCGCCCATCTGCGCGAGGAGGGTCTCGGCCGTCACCGCGTCGGCCTCGGCGATCATGCCGTGCACGTCGCGCGAGGCGATCACGGCACGGGGGAGGTCCGTGGCGAGCAGGCGGCGGAGGGCCTCGCCGCTCCTCTCGGAGGAGACGCCCCAGGCGTCCAGGCTCTTCTGGACCTCGTCCGGCTGAAGGCCAGCGACGCCCCCGGCCGCGGCGGCGACCAGCCAGCCGTCCCACTGGTAGGGGTCCCAGTGGGCCGCCACGGTCCGGGTGCCACCTCCGGCCGCCCGGCGCTGGGCCAAGACGTCGAGGAAGGCGCCGGCGGCGGCGAGGTCGAGCTGTCCCAGGCCGCCGGTGAAAGCCAGGGTGGAGGACATCAGGAGGAGGAAGGCCGGCGGCTCGGGTGTGGTGTCCACAGCTTCTAGCCAAGAGACCGCGCCCCGCGTGGCGGGATCGATCGCCGCCTTCAGGGACTCGGCCGTCTTGAGCTGGATCAGGCCGCCGGTGAAGGCGCCACCGGTGTGGAAGACGCCCTGGATCGGCCCGAGGGCGGCGCGGGCCGCGGTGAGAACCTCGGCTGGCTCGCCCTGGGGGACGGCGACGATCCCGGGACCGACCGCCTCGCCGGGCATCGCCACCCGGGCGCCGAGCTCGTTCACCAGGAACGCGGCCAGGGCCGCGCCGTGGCGGCCGTCCGTGATCAGGTAGGCGGCTCCCGGCTTGAGGAGCGAATCGCCGGAGGCGCTCAAGGGAACCGGCGCGAAGTCCTGCACCCAGCGCTGTCGCCCACGATAAGCCACCGTGCCGCCGCCGGCCGCGGCGCCCCGCCGGGCCTCGGCGAGGAGCTGGTCCACGAGGCGCTCCGGAGAGGCAGAGGCCAGGGAGACGTCGACGCTGGCGCAGCTCAGCCGCGCCGACTCCTGGTGGATCACCCTCACGGCGCCCAGGACCGTGGCCTTGGCCGGATGAACCGGATCGCCGTCCATGACCTCATGGAGGCCGTTGGCGATGACCGTGATGTGCATCGGCTCCGGCTCGCCCCCGCGGGCGGTGACGGCCTGCTCCAGCCGCACGAGGCTCAGCAACCCCGCGGCCTGGGCGTCGTCGTACGAAGGCTCCGCCGCCGTCACGCCCTGGAGGTGGAGGATGTTCGCGGGCAGCCGGCCGCCGCTGGCGAAGAGATCGTGGTCCTGGCTCCCTGGGGGAACCGTGGCCACGGCGCGCCCTTCCTGGCGCAGCCGTTCCGCGATCCGCTCGCCCAGGCCGGTTTCGTCAAGAAAGATCAGCCAGCCGCCATCCGCCGCCGCCGCGGGCGAAGTCGTCGCCAGGGGGACCTGCTGCCACGACGGCGCCCAGAACCAGTCGGCAATGTCCGCGATATCGGATCGGGACGAAGCGTCCACAGTCGGGGCGCTGCCGCGGGCCGGGGGATCGATCCAGTAGCGCTGGCGCTCGAATGGGTAGGTGGGGAGCCGCACCCGGCGCCGTTGCTCGCCGGCGAAGAGACCGGCGGGATCGAAGCGGGCGCCGGCCGTCCACAGGCGGCCGAGAGCCTCGAGGAGGAGCGCCGTCTCGTCGCCCTCACCGGCCCGGCCCAGAGTGGTCGCGGCAACCGGGGCCGCGGTGCCGAGCTGGCGAACCAGCGTGGAGAGGGTGGCGCCCGGCCCCACCTCCAGCATCACGCGGTCCGGCTCGCGCAGCAGCTCGGTGAGCCCCTCGGCGAAGCGCACGGGCTGCGTCATGTGACGGGCCCAGTAGCCGGGGTCGGCGAGGTCCTCGGCGGTGATCCAGGTGCCGGTGACGTTGGAGACGTAGGGGATGGCCGGCGCTGAGGTCGACAACGTGCGGGCGATCCCGGTCAGCGGCGCCACGGCCGGCGCCATCATCCGCGAGTGGAAGGCGTGCGTGGTGGTGAGGCGCAGGCAGGCGACGCCGCGGCTGGAGAGGAGCGACTCCGCCGCCGCGACCGCCGCCTCGGGACCGGCCACGACGCAGAAGTGGGGACCGTTGGTGGCCGCGAGCGACAGATTCTCGTCCAGCAGCGGCCGCACCTCGGCCTCCGGCAGCGGCACGGCCAGCATGGCGCCCGCGGGCAGCTCCTGGATGAGCTTCGCCCGTCGCGCCACCAGGGCCAGCGCGTCCTCCAGGGAGAGGACGCCGGCGAGAGTCGCGGCCACGTACTCGCCCAGGCTGTAGCCGATCATCGCCTGAGGGTGAACGCCCCAGGACATCAGCAGCCGGGCCAGGGCGTACTCCACGGCGAAGACGGCGGGCTGAGCGAATTCGGTGCGCGCCAGCCGTTGCCCGGCCGCGTCCAGCGGCGCCGTGTTCCGTTGCACCATGGCGCGAAAATCGGGACCGGACGAGCGGGGCACCGAAGCGAACAGTACGTCGCGGACGTCGACCCCGAGATGGGGCGCCAGGATCTCCGCGCAGCGGTCGACCTCGGCGGCGAAGACGGGCTCGGAATCGTAGAGGTCCCTGCCCATGCCGACCGCGTGGTCGCCCAGGCCGGGGAACAGGAACACGACCGGCCGCTCGCTCCCCTCGAAGTTGCCGCGGGCGCCTTGGGACCCGCGCAGGGCGGCGACGGCCTCGGCGCGGTCCCCGCAGACCACGGCCCGCCGCTTGGAGAACGCCTTGCGTCCCATCTGCAGGGTGAAAGCGACATCGGCCAAGGGGGAGAGATCCAGATCCTCGCTCTCCAGCCGGTCCGCCAAACGCCGGCAGGCTGCGTCCAGGGCCGTCTCTGTGCGGGCCGAGACGGTGAGGAGCTGCCAGGGCCGCGAGGGACCCGAGGGCGCGGCCGGCGGCGCCTCCTCCAGCACGGCGTGGACGTTGGTTCCGCCCAGGCCGAAGGAGCTCACCGCCGCCCGCCGGGGCGAACGGTCCGCCGGCCAGGGCAGGGCGCGGGTGGGGACGTGGAACGGTCCGAAATCGCACTGCGGGTTGGGCCGCTCGAAGTGCAGGCTGGGCGGGATGGTGGCGTGCTGGAGGGCCAGGGCCGTCTTGATCAGACCGGCCATGCCCGCCGCCGTGTTGAGGTGGCCGACGTTGGTCTTCACCGAGCCCAGGGCGCAGGAGGCCGTGCCGCCGGCCGCGGCGAAGGCTTGGGCGAGGGCCGTCACCTCGATGGGATCACCCAGCGCCGTGCCGCTGCCGTGCCCTTCGACGTAGGCGATGGAGGCGGGCTCGACCCCGGCCATCAGCAGGCTCTCGGTGATCACCTCCGCCTGCCCCTCGACGCTGGGAGCGGTGAAGCCCACCTTGCCGGCGCCGTCGTTGTTCACCGCCGAGCCGCGGAGGACGGCGTAGATGCGGTCGCCGTCCGCCAGGGCGTCGGCCAGGCGCTTGAGGACCACGACGCCGGCGCCGTCGCCCACCACCGAGCCGCCGGCCGCGGCGTCGAAAGCCCGGCAGTGGCCGTCCGGCGAGGCGATCCCCCCCTCCTGATAGAGATAGCCGTCCTTCGACGGCAGGGCGATCGACACCGCTCCGGCGAGGCACAGGTCGGCCTCGCCCGAGAGCAGGCTCTGGCTCGCCATGTGGACGGCCGTGAGGCCGGTCGAGCACGCCGTCTGCACCAGCACGCTCGGCCCCTTGAGATCGAGCTTGTAGGAGAGGCGGGTGGCCAGGAAGTCGCGGTCGTTGAGCAGCATGGCCTGGAGGGGGCCCACCGCCGCCAGCAGGCCGGCGTTGGGTAGCAGGTTGGAGAACAGGTAGGAGCTGGCGCCGGAGCCGGCGTAGACGGCCGCCCGGCCGCCCGCGCGCTCCGGGTGCTCCAGGTGCTCCAGACATTGGCCCGCGTCCTCCAGGGCCTCCCAGGCGCATTCGAGGAGGATGCGGTGCTGCGGGTCCATCACCTCGGCCTCGCGCGGCGTGAAGCCGAAGAAGGCGGCGTCGAAATCCTCGACGCCGTCGAGGACCCCGCGGGCGCGGACATAGGCGGGATCGGCCAGCAGCGCCGGGTCCACACCCGCGGCCAGCAGCTCGTCGCCGGTGAAGAAGGAGACCGACTCCACGCCGTCGCGGAGGTTCTCCCAGAACCGCTCCAGGCTCGCCGCGCCGGGGAACCGGCCGGCCATACCGATGATGGCCACGCCCTGGGGCTGGGGACTTTCGCTCATCGACCTGACCTCACTTCTCGTTGCGGCCCCGGCGGCTGGCCCGCGCCTGGCTCATCTGCCGCAGCGACTCCTGGCGGCTGCGGCTACGGGCGCGGGCCGCCTCGACCTTCTCCTGCGGCGCCTCGGCCCGGGGCTCCCCGGCGAGGCGCCGGGCCAGCGATTCGACGGTGGGATGGCGGAACAGCTCGGTGACCGGGACGTCCACCCCGAGCGCCTCCCGCAGGCGGCTGTGCAGCTTGACGATGCGTAGCGAGCTGCCGCCCGATTCGAAGAAATTGTCGTGGACGCCCACCACCGGGAGCTGCAACACCTCGCGCCAGACGGCGCCGATCTGCCGCTCCAGCTCGTTGCGCGGCGCCACGGCCGCGGTCCCCGCGACCCCCACGGACACCGGCGGCGCCGGCAGCGCGTTACGGTCGACCTTGCCATTGGCGGTCAGCGGCAGGGCGTCGAGGAGCGCGAAGGTCCAGGGCACCATGGGCTCCGGGAGCGCCTGGAGCAGGGCCTCGCGCAGCTCGCCCGGGGTCGGGGCCGGCTGGCCGGAGGTCACGACGTATCCCACGAGGCGGTCCTCGCGCGCCACCACCACCGCCTCGCGGATGGCAGGGAGGCGCAGCAGGGCCGCCTCGACCTCCTCCAGCTCGATGCGATGGCCGCGGATCTTGACCTGGAAATCGGCGCGGCCCAGGAACTCCAGCTCGCCGTCCGGCCGCCAGCGGACCCGGTCCCCCGTGCGGTAGAGACGTTCGCCGGCCTCGCCGCCGAACGGGTCGGGCACGAAGCCGTCGGCCGTGGCGTCCGGCCGGCCGAGGTACCCTCGGGCCAGCCCCACACCGCCGACCGCCAGCTCTCCAGGGGTGCCCACCGGTACCGGCCGGAAGGCGGCGTCGAGCACGTAGACACGAGCGTTGGCGATGGGCCGGCCGATCGGCGGCGAGACCGACTCCGGCTCGGCCCTGGCAAAGGTGACGGCCACCGTGCCCTCGGAGGGCCCGTACTGGTTGAAGAAGGCGAACGGCAGGTCCGCCCGCGAGCCACGGTGCAGGCGGTCGCCGCCGGTCGTCAGGATACGCAGCGAGGTCTCCGGGGGCCAGGGCTCGGCGAGCGCCGCCTCGGCGAGCGGCGTCGGCAGATAGCAGACGGAGATCTCCTCGGCCGCCAGCCACCTCACCAGCCTGGCCGGGTCGCGGCGGGTGTCCTCCGCCGGAACGTGCAGGCTGGCGCCCACCGTCAGATAGGGCCAGATCTCGAGGACGGTGGCGTCGAAGCCCGGGGCCGCGACCAGGGTGGACCGGTCGGCCGGGCCCAGGCCGTAGACGCGGCGGTGCCAGGCGACGAGGTTGGCCAGGCCGCGGTGGGAGATCACCACGCCCTTGGGACGGCCCGTCGAGCCCGAGGTGTAGATGACGTAGGCCGCGTTGTCGGCAGTAACCTCGAGATCCTCGCCGCTCTTCTCGTCCTTTTCGTCCCTGCCGTCCTTGCTGTCCTTTCCCCCCTCCTGCAACCGGATCACCCGGGCTCCAGGAGGATCAGGAAACACCAGCCGCTCCTGCGTGACCAGAACACGGACGTCGCCGCCGCTCCAGGCGTCCTCGAGCTGCCACTCCAGGCGCTCCCGCGGATGCGCCGGATCGAGCGGCACGTGGGCGCCGCCGGCCGTCAGCACCGCGAGCTGTGCCACCACCATCTCGGCCGAGCGCTCCATCAGCACCGGCACCCGTGTCTCGGGGCCGACGCCGAGGGCCCGCAGGCGATGGGCGAGCCGCCGCGCCCGCGCCGCGAGCTCGCCATAGGTGAGCCGTACATTGCCCTCCGCCAGCGCTGCCGCCAGGGCCAGGGCCTCGGGAGCCTCCGCGGCCCGCGCCGCCACCTGGAGATGGACCGGCACCTGCGGAGCGAAATCCACCGCCGTCTCGTTCCACTCGACGAGGAGCTGCCGGCGCGCGCCTTCGGGGAGGAGCGGCAGGTCCTCGACGGGCGTGCCGGGCGCGGCGGTCAGGCCCTCCAGGAGGGTCTCGAAATGGCCGAGCAGGCGGGCGGCCGTCGCGCCGTCGAAGAGGTCGGTCCGGTACTCCAGCCAGCCGGCGAGGCCGGCGGACGTCTCGGAGAGGATCAGCGACAGGTCGAACTTCGCCGTGTCCGCCGGCGCATTCTCGGGGACCAGGGAGAGGTCCGGCAGCGCCAGCGCGGCGAGAGGCGCGTTCTGGAAGACCAGGGTGGCCTGGAAGAACGGCGTGCGCGACAGGTCGCGCTCCGGCTGCAGCTCCTCCACCAGCTTTTCGAACGGCAGGTCCTGGTGGGCGTAGGCCTCCAGCGTCGTCTCGCGGAGCTGGCGCAGCAGGTCGCGGCCGGTGCGGGCCTCCCCGAGATTGGCCCGCAGCACCAGGGTATTGACGAAGAAGCCGATGAGCCCCTCGGTCTCCAGCCGGTTGCGGTTGGCGATGGGCGAGCCGATCGCCAGGTCGCGCTGGCCGGAGAGCCGGCCGAGCAGGGCGAGGAGGGCGGAGGCGAGGACCATGAACGGGGTGGCCCCCTCGCGCCGGGCGAGGGCCGCGAGCCGGGCGGCGAGACCGTCGCCGGCGCCGTCCAGGGCGAACGGGCGCTGGGCGCCGCGCGCCGTCATCACCGCCGGCCGCGGGCGATCGGTGGGCAGGTCGAGACCCGCCGGCAGCCCCTGGAGCTGCCAGCGCCAGTAGCCGATCTGCCGCTCCAGCCGTTCGCCGGAGAGCCACCGCCGCTGCCAGGCCGCGAAGTCCGCGTACTGAAGGGTCAGCTCCGGGAGCGGGATCGCCGCGCCATAGAGCGCCGCCACCTCCCGCATCAGCACTCCCAGCGACCACAGGTCGGAGACGATGTGGTGCAGGGTGAGGAGCAGCGCATGGTCGTCCGGCGCCAGCCGCAGGAGCGCGGTACGGAGCAGGGGGCCGCGGGCGAGGTCGAACGGCCGGCGGGACTCCGCCGCGGCGAGGCGGAGGCGCTCGGCTTCGCGGTCCGCGGCCGACAGGCCGGCGAGATCCACCCGGGGGAGCGCCCAGGCGGCGGCCGTCGCGGGCGGCGCGATCTCCTGCGCCGGCTCGCCGCCGCGCTCGGGGAAGACCGTGCGCAGCGTCTCGTGACGGCGGACGACCTCGCGCAGGGCGGCTGCGAGCCGCTCCGCGTCCAGAGGCCCGCGCAGCCGCAGGGCCAGGGGGACGTTGTAGGCCGAGCCGCTCCCGCCCTCGAGCCGGTCGAGGAACCAGAGGCGCTCCTGGGCGAAGGAGAGGGGCGGCCCGGCGGTCCCCTGCGCCGGGCGGTCCGCCGGCAGGATGGGCGCGGGCGCCAGGGCTTCGCCGGCAAGGCCGCTCTCCCGCGCCGCCGCCACCGCCCGCGCCAGCTCCTCCAGGGTGGGGGCCTCGAACAGCCGGCGCAGGGGGAGGTCCACGGCGCAGGCCTCGCGCACCCGCGACACCACCTGGGTGGCCAGCAGGGAGTGGCCGCCGAGCTCGAAGAAGCTGTCGTGGAGCCCGACCCTCTCCACACCCAGGACGTCGCTCCAGATGTCGGCGAGCAGCTCCGCGAGCGGAGTATCGGGCGCCACGTAGCCCGCGTCGCCGCCGGCCGCCTCTTCGGGCGCCGGCAGGGCCCGGCGATTCACCTTGCCGCTGCCGGTCAGGGGGAGGGCGTCGAGCAGCATCCAGAGGGTGGGCACCATGAAGTCGGGGAGGGTCGCGGCGAGGAAGGCCCGCAACTCGGTCCAGGAAGGGACGGGGGTGCCCTCGGGATTCTCGCGGAAGACGCACCAGGCGGCGAGGCGTCTGGCGCCGGCGTCTTCCCCCTGGCCGCGCACGCCCGCCACGGCCTGGAGCACCGCGGGGTGGCGGGCGAGGGCGATCTCGACCTCGGCGAGCTCGACGCGAAATCCTCTGACCTTCACCTGGGAATCGCCGCGGCCCAGGAGCTCCAGGGTGCCGTCCGGCAGCCAGCGGGCGAGGTCGCCCGTGCGGTAGAGGCGCGCGCCCGGGCCGGCCGCGAAAGGCTCTGCGGCGAACGGGTCGGGCACGAAGCGCTCGGCCGTCAGGTCCGGGCGGCCGAAGTAGCCCCGGGCGAGGCCCGCGCCTCCCACGTAGAGCTCGCCAGGGACGCCGGCCGGCACCGCCTCCAGGCCGGGACCGAGTAGGAAGATGCGGGCGTTGTCGAGGGGCCGGCCGATGGACGGCCGCTCGGGCCAGCGGGCCGGATCGCCGTCCAGGGTCAGCCAGGTGGCGGCGTGGGTCTCCGTGGGGCCATAGTGGTTGTGCAGCACGGACCCCGGCAGGGCGGCGAACAGGGCGCGCACCTGGGGGGTGACGTAGAGCTGCTCGCCGGCCGCCATGACCTCGCGCAGGGCGAGGGAAGAAGGGACTTCAGGGACTCCAGGGACTTCAGGGACAAGAAGAAGATCGCCGGGGCGGGAGCCCTCTTCGTCCCTGTAGTCCCTGCTGTCCCTGAAGTCCCTGCTGTCCCTACCTTGGCTTTCCGCCGCCGCCACGGCGAGCTGCTGGAGGGCCACCAGCGGCACGAACAGCCGCTCGATCCGCTCGGCGGCCAGCAGGCGCAGCAGCGCCGGAGCGTCGCGCCGGGTCTCCTCGGAGAGGAGCACCAGCGTGCCGCCCGAGGCCCAGGTGGAGAACGCCTCCTGGAAGGAGACGTCGAAAGCCAGGGGCGCGAACTGGAGGGTGCGCGTCCCCGCCGCCGCGGCCGAGGTGCGGAGCTGCCAGGACAGCATGTTGACAGCCGCCTCGTGGGTCATGGCGACGCCCTTGGGGCGGCCGGTCGAGCCGGAGGTGTAGATGAGGTAGGCGAGATTCTGCGAGCGATTCTGCGGCCCCGTTCCGGGGTCTTCGAGCTCTCCTTCATCCGCGGCTACAGCGGTCATCGCCTCCCGCGTGAGGACGACCGGCGCACCCGCGTCCGCCACCATCAGGCGCCGGCGCTCGGGGGGAGTCGACGGATCGAGCGGCAGGTAGGCCCCGCCGGCCTTCAGGGCGGCGAGGACCGCCACCCACTGCTCCGGCGCACGGTCGAAGAGGATACCGACCGGCACGTCCGGCCCCACGCCCTGGGCCCGCAGCCAGCGGGCGAGGGCGCCGGCCCGGCGCTCCAGCTCGGCGTAGGTCAGCCGGTCCGGACCGCAGACCACGGCGACCGCGTCCGGCGTGCGCGCCGCCTGGGCTGCCACCAGCTCGTGGACCAGCACGCCCTGCCGGTGAGGCAGCGGGTTGCTCCCCCAGGCCAGGAGCTGCTGTTGCTCCGCCGCGGTCAGCAGCGGGAGGTCGGAGAGGCGGGTCTGCGGCGCCGCGACCGCGCCGGCGAGCAGGGTCGCGAAGCGACCCGCCAGGCGGCCGGCCGTGGCGTCGTCGAAGAGGTCGCGGTTGAATTCCAGGCTGCCTTCGCCCTCCCCCAGGTACAGGGTGAGGTCGAACTTGGCGGCGGGGATCTCGACCGCCATCATTTCGGCGGCGATCCCCGGCAGCGCCAGCTCCGGCGCCGGCGCGCGCAGCACGAGCATGACCTGGAACAGGGGCGTGCGCCCCATCTGCCGCTCCGGCGCCAGCTCCTCCACCAGCCGCTCGAAGGGGAGGTCCTGGTGGGCGTAGGCCTCCAGGGTGGCGGCGCGGGCGCGGCGGGCGATCTCGGCGAACGACGGATCGCCCCCGAGGTCGAGGCGCAGCGCCAGGGTGTTGGTGAAGAAGCCGATGAGCCCCTCGGTCTCCAGGCGGTTGCGGTTGGCGATGGGGGCGCCCACCACCAGATCCGTCTGCGATGTCTGCGGCATGTGGCGGGCCAGCAGGGCGTCGAAGGCGGCGAGGAGGGCCATGAACGGCGTCCAACCCTCGCGCCGTCCCTGCGACCGTAGCGCGGCCCCCAGCTCCTCCGGCAGCGAGAAGGGAATCTGGCCGGCTCGCGGCTGCGAGGCAGGGGATCGCGGCCGGTCCGCCGGCAGCTCCAGCTCTCCGGGGGCGCCGGAGAGCACCCGCCGCCAGTGGGCCAGCTCGCCGGCCAGCACCTCGCCGGAGAGCCAGCGCCGCTGCCAGGCCGCGAAATCGGCGTACTGCACCGGCAGGGCGGGCAGGTCCGCTTCCCGGTAGAGCGCCGCCAGCTCCCGCAGCAGGATCGGCAGCGACCAGGCGTCGGAGATGACGTGGTGCATGGCGACCGCCAGCAGGTGATCCTCCTCGCCGAGCCGGAGCAGGGCCGTGCGGGCGAGCGGTCCGGCGGCGAGGTCGAACGGCCGCTGCGCCTCCCCGGCCAGCAGGCGCCGGGCCTCGGCCTCGCGGGTCTCTTCGGATGCCGCAGACAGCGCGGAGAGGTCGATCCAGGGCAGCGCCACGGGCGAGGGATCGAGGATCACCTGCAGAGGCTCGGGGGAGGCGTCGCGGAAGACCGTGCGCAGCGACTCGTGGCGCCGGACGATCTCCGACAGCGCCGCCGCCAGGGCGTCCGGCCGCAGGGGACCGCGCAGCCGCAGGGCGCCGGGGACGTTGTAGGCCGGGCTCTCCGGCTCCAGGCGGTGGAGGAACCAGAGCCGGCGCTGGGAGTAGGAGAGGGGCATCCCCTCCGGCGCCCGCGGCACGGGGACGATCTCCGGGAACGCCGGGCCACCCTGTACCGCCGCCAGCCGCCGCGCCAGGGCCGCCGGCGTCGGCGCCTCGAACAGCACGCCCAGAGGGACCTCCACGCCGAAGGCGGCCCGCACCCGCGACGCCAGCCGGGTGGCCAGCAGCGAGTGGCCGCCGAGGTCGAAGAAGTCGGCGCCCGGCCCGACACCTTCGACGCCCAGCACGTCGGCCCACAGGCCGGCCAGCAGCTCCTCGGCAGCCGAGAGGGGAGCGTCGACCGTCTCTCCCGTGGCCTCCTCGGGTGCCGGCAGGGCGCGGCGGTCGAGCTTGCCGGTGGCCGTCAAGGGCAGGGCGTCGAGGCGGACGAACCGCGACGGCACCATCGTCTCCGGCAGGCTGCGGCGGAGGAATTCGCGCAGGGCGGCCGGCGCGAGATCCGCCTCGACGGCGCCGGGCTTCACCACGATCCAGGCCACGAGCCGCTCGCCGGCGTCATCGGCCGCCACGGCCGCGTCCTGCAATCCGGAGTGGCGGACGAGGGCGGCCTCCACCTCCGCCGGCTCGATGCGCACGCCCCGCACCTTGACCTGCTGGTCGGCCCGGCCGAGAAACTCCAGGGCGCCGTCCGGCAGCCAGCGGGCGAGGTCGCCCGTGTCGTAGAGGCGCTCGCCATCCCCTTGCGGATCGGGGACGAAGCGCTCGGCCGTGAGGTCCGGCCGGCCCAGGTAGCCGCGGGCCACCCCGGGGCCGCCCACGTGCAGCCGCCCCGGCACGCCCACGGGCACGGCCTGGCTGGCGCGGTCCAGCAGATGGATGCGGGCGTTGCCGAGGGGCCGGCCGATGGGCACCCGCCGCGGGTCCTGGCCGGGAGCGCAGACCCAGCGGGTGGTGTCGATGGAGATCTCGGTGGGCCCGTACTCGTTGTCGAGCGGCACGGCTCCCAGGCGGGAGAAGAAGCGGTCCCGCAGCCCGGGCGACAGGGCCTCGCCGCCGGAGAAGACCTGGCGCAGCGTCGTGCAGCCCTCGACCCCCTCCTCGCGCAGGAACGCCGCCAGCATCGAAGGGACGAAGTGGACGAGGGTGACGCCGCGCCTGGCGATCGTCCGCACGAGGTGGGCCGCGTCCTGGTGGCCGTCCGGCCGGGCCAGCACCAGGCGCGCCCCGGCGAGCAACGGCGCGAACACCTCCCAGATCGAAAAGTCGAAGCTGAACGCGGCCTTGAGCAGCACCGCGTCGGCCGGGGTCAGCCGGTAGGTCTCCTGGGCCCAGAGGAGACGGTTGACGAGGCCGCGGTGGGGGAGAGCCACCCCCTTCGGCCGTCCCGTGGAGCCGGAGGTGTAGAGGACGCAGGCGAGGTTGTCCGGTGTTGCCCGTGGGCCGTACGCAAAGCTTTCCTCCCCCTCACCCTCAAACGTCACGATGCGCACGCCGGCCGGCAGGCGATCCCGCAGATCGTCGCGGGTGAGCGCCAAGCCTGCGCTCGCGTCGGCGAGCAGCAGTGCCAGCCGCTCGTCGGGATAGGCAGGATCGAGCGGGAGCCACGCCCCACCGGCCTCCAGAATCGCCAGCATGCCGATCACCATCTCCGGCGAGCGCTCGACGCACAGCCCCACCACCGTCTCCGGTCTCACGCCGGCGCGCCGCAGCCGGCCGGCGAGGGCCGCGGACCGCGCCAGCAGCTCGCGATAGGTGAGAGTCAGCTCGTCCGCGTCCGCCACGACGGCGGGGGCATCCGGCGTCCGCGCCGCCTGGGCCGCCACCAGGTCGTGCAGGCACAGGTCCCGGGGCAGGGCTGTCGCCGTGTCGTTCCACTCGCCCGCGAGCTGCCAGCGCTCGGCCGGGGCGAGGAGAGGCAGCGCGGACAGCGGCTGCCCGGGCTCGGCTGCCGCGCCCGCGAGCAGGGCCTGATAGTGGCCCACCAGCCGCGCGATCGTGGGCGCCTCGAACAGCGAGGTCCGGTACTCCAGGGCGCCGGCCACGCCCGCCGCCAGCTCGTGGAGCGACATGGTGAGGTCGAACTTGGCGGCCGTGGTCTCGTAGTCGACGAACCCCACTTCGAGCCCCGGCAGCCGCAGCGGCCCGCCGGGCATGCTCAAGAGCGAGAACATGACCTGGAAGATCGGGGTGCGGGCCGGGTCGCGCCCGGGTTGCAGCTCCTCCACCACGCGCTCGAAGGGGACGTCCTCGTTGGCTTGCGCCGCCCGTACCCGGTCCTGCACCCGCCGCACCAACTCGCCGAAGCCCTGGTCCTCCGCCAGCGGCGCTCGCAGCGCCAGGGTGCTGACGAAGAAGCCGATCATCTCCTCCAGCTCGCGACGGCTGCGGCCGGCCGAGGCGATGCCCACGGCGAAGTCGTCCTGGCCGGCGTAGCGGGCGAGGAGCGCGAAGAAGCCGCCCAGGAGGACGGCGAACAGGGTCGTGCCCTCGCTGCGGGCCCGCTCCCGCAGCACCGTGGTCAATCCCGGCGGCAGGTCCACCCGCCGGGTGGCCGCGCCGCGGTCCATCACCGGGGGCCGCGTCCGGTCGGTGGGCAGCTCCAGGGCAGGAACGCCGGCCAGCTCCCGGCGCCAGAAGGCGAGCTGCTCGTCCAGCACCGACTCCGAGAGGGCCTGGCGCTGCCAGAGCGCCCAGTCGACGTAGCGCAGGGGCAGCTCGGGGAGAGGCGTGGAGGCATAGCTCGCTCCGAGATCGCGCAGCAGGACCTGCAACGACCAGCCGTCCGCCGCGATGTGGTGGAGCGTGATCACGAGCACGTGCTCGGCCGCCGCCAGCCGGATGAGGAGGAAGCGCGCCACCGGCCCCCGCTGGAGGTCGAACGGCCGTGCCACCTCGGCCCGCACGGCCTGCAGGACGTCGCCCTCCTCGTCCCTGCTGTCCCTGAAGTCCCTGCTCAGGCCTTCGCCGGCCGGGAGCACCCTCTGGACCGGTTCCTCCCCCTCCTCGGCATACACGGTGCGCAGCGGCTCGTGGCGGCGCACCACCTCCCCCAGGCTGGCCGCCAGGCGCTCCTCGTCGAGGTCGCCCTTCAGGCGCAGGGCCATGCCCACGTTGTAGGCCGCGCTGCCCGGCTCCAGCCGGTCGAGCAGCCAGAGACGCTGCTGGGCCAGGGAGAGGGGATAAGGTCCTTCCGCCGGCGCGGCGGGGATCGAGGCCGCGACCGGCGCCTCCGGCCGGGCGCGCTCCAGCCACTCCGCCAGCGCGGCCACGGTCGGCGCCTGGAACAGGAGCGCCACCGGCACCTCGACGCCGAAGGCCTCGGAGGTGCGGAACGCCGCCCGCACGGCCAGCAGCGAGTGGCCGCCGAGGGCGAAGAAGTCGTCGTGGACGCCCAAGGCCTCCAGGCCGAGCACCTCGCGCCAGACCGCGGCGAGCCTCTCCTCCGTCGCATTGCGCGGCGCCGTGTTCCCTGCTGGCACGGACCGCTCCGGCGCCGGCAATGCCCGGCGGTCCACCTTGCCGTTGGGAGAGAGGGGGAGCGCCGGCAGGACCCTCCAGGCCGTGGGGACCATGATCCCGGGCAGGAGGCCGCGCAGGAAGCGGACGAGCTCCGCGGCCAGCTCCTCGCCCGCGTTTTCCGGCGCCTCCGGTACGACATAGCCCACCAGCCGTGCTCCCCAGGGGCCGTCCGAACGCAGGGCGGCCACCGCCTGCCGCACCGCCGGGTGGCGCTCCAGGGCCGCCTCGATCTCCCCCAGCTCCATGCGCACGCCGTGGAGCTTCACCTGGTGGTCGAGCCGGCCCAGGAAGTCGAGCTGGCCGTCCGGCAGCAGCCGCGCCCGGTCGCCGGTGCGGTACAGCCGCGCGCCGGGCGGGCCGAACGGATCGGGGACGAAGCGCTCCGCCGTCAGGTCCGGTCTGCCGAGATAGCCGCGCGCCAGGCCGGCGCCGCCCAGGAACAGCTCGCCGGGGACGCCCACGGGCAGCGCCTCGTCGTGCCGGCCCATCACCCGCGCCCGGCGGTTGGCGAGCGGCCGGCCGATGGTGACCAGGGCGGCCCCCCGCGGCACCACCTTCGAGGTCGAATACGTCGTGTCCTCGCTGGGGCCATAGAGGTTGACGACGCGCTCGACCTGCGGTTGAGCGTAGAGCCGCGCCACGAGGTCCGCCTTGAGCGCCTCGCCCGCCAGGTTGACCGTGCGCAGCCCCGCCGGCAGCGGTCGCTCCACCATCTCGGCCAGGGGCGAGGGGACGGCGTTGACCAGCGTTACCTCGGGCATCGCCGCGAGCTGGGGGAGCCCGACGATGCTCGGGGCCAGGATCACCCGGCCGCCCGTGGCGAGGGGCACGAAGAGCTCGAAGATCGAGAGGTCGAAGCAGACCGAGGTCGCGGCCAGCACCCCTTCGAGGTCCGCGCGCGGGAAGGTGGCCAGGGCCCAGTGCACGAGGGCGACGGCGCTGCGGTGCTCGATCCCCACCCCCTTGGGACGGCCGGTCGAGCCCGAGGTGTAGATGACGTAGGCGAGGTTGTCCTCGGTGGTGGTGGCTGCGAGATCGGACCGATCCGACCGATCCGACCGATCGGTCCGATCAATCAGAACCATGGAACCCTCGAAGAAGGCGAAGCGGCCGGCCAGCGCCGGCTCGGTGACCAGCAGCTCCGCCCCCGAGTCCGCGAGCATCAGCTCCAGGCGCTCCTGGGGATAGGCGGGATCGAGCGGCACGTAGGCGGCGCCGGCCTGGAGGATGCCCACGATGGCTGCCACCAGCTCCGGCGTGCGCTCCAGGCAGAGGCCCACGCGCGTCTCGGGGCCCACGCCGAGACCGTTGAGGTGCCCGGCGAGGCGCTCCGCGCGCGCCATCAGCTCGCGGTAGGTGATCCGCTCCCGCTCGCCCACCACCGCCACCGCGTTCGGCGTGCGCGCCGCCTGCGCGGCCACGAGATCGTGGAGGCACCGGCCTATGGGAAAATCGGCGGCGGTGTCGTTCCACTCCGCGGCGGCCTGCTGCCGCTCGGCGTCGGTCAGCAGGGGGAGCGCGGAGAGGCGCGTCGACGGCTCGGCCGCCGCGGCGCCCGCCAGGAGGGTCCGCCAGTGACTGAGCAGGCGGTCGATCGTCACCGGCTCGAAGAGGGCGGTGGCGTATTCGGCCAGGACGTCCCAGCCGCCGTCCGTTCGGGGAGAGACCGCGAGCAGGAGATCGAACTTGGCCGTGCCGCTGTGGCGCCGCACGGGCTCCAGGACGAGCCCGGCGGCGGTGCGCGCGGGCAGCGGCTCCTCCAGGACGAACAGGACCTGGAAGAGGGGGCTCTGCGCCAGGCCGCGGCTCGGTTGCAGCTCCTCGACCAGGCGCTCGAAGGGGAGGTCCTGGTGCGTGTAGGCGCCCAGGGCGGTCTCCCGCACCCGGGCCAGCAGGTCGCGCAGCGCCGGGTCGTCCCCCACCCGGGCGTCGAGCACCAGCGTGTTGACGAAGAGGCCGATCAGCCGCTCCACCTCGGGGCGGCGGCGGTTGGCGACCGGCGTCCCCACCGGGATCGCGGCCTCGCCGGTGAGGCGCGCCAGCAGGGCCTGGAAGGCGGCGAGGAGGGCCATGAACAGGGTGACCCCCTCGCGCCGGGCGAGCCGCTCGACCGCCGCCGTCGCCACCACCGGCAGCACCAGGGAGCGCACCGCGCCCCGTGGATCGCGCACGGCCGGCCGCGGTCGGTCGGCCGGCAGCTCCAGCACCGGCAGGCCCGCGAGCCGGCCGCGCCACCAGGCGAGCTGCCGCTCCAGCACCTCGCCGCGCAGCCATTCCTGCTGCCAGACCGCGTAGTCGGCGTACTGGACGGGGAGCCCGGGGAGCGGCGAAGCGGTCTCGTAGAGGGTCGAAAGCTCGTCCAGGAACAGCCCGAGCGACCAGCCGTCCGATACGACGTGGTGAAAATTGACGAGCAGCCGGTGCTCCGCCGCTCCCAGGCGCAGCAGGAGCCCCCGGCAGAGGGGGCCGCGGGCGAGGTCGAAGGGCCGCTCCGCCTCCGCGCGAGCCTGCCGCTCCGCCTCGGCCTCCCGCGGTCCCGCCCATAGATCGGACCGATCGGACGGATCAGACAGATCGGACAGAT
This sequence comes from Thermoanaerobaculum sp., assembly GCA_021154885.1. Taxonomy (GTDB): domain Bacteria; phylum Acidobacteriota; class Thermoanaerobaculia; order Multivoradales; family UBA5704; genus DATARR01. The sequence continues at coordinate 33,539 of JAJKHS010000140.1, read as the reverse complement.
CGATCATGGGGAGCGACACCGCCTCCGGCGGCCCGATCCGCTGGAACGGCTCACCCTCGCGCTGGGGGAAGACCGTGCGCAGGGCCTCATGCCGCCGGACGATCTCCGCGAACGCGGCCGCCAGGGCCGGCGCGTCGAGCGTGCCCGTCAGGCGGACCTCGCCCGGCACGTTGTAGAGGGCCGTGCCCGGCTCGAGCTGCTCCAGGAACCAGAGCCGGCGCTGGGCGAAGGAGAGCGGCAGCGGTGCTCCAGGGGCGCGCGGCACGGGCAGAACGGGCGGCGCCGCCTCCCCGGCAGCGGATGTCGACGCCCCGGCGATCCGCGCCGCCAGCCGCGCCACGGTGGGCGCCTGGAAGACGGCGGCGAGCGGCAGGTCCACCCCGAAGACGCGGGACACCTGGGCGACGAGCCGCGTGGCGAGGAGCGAATGGCCGCCCAGGGCGAAGAAGTCGTCGTGGACGCCCACCCGCTCGCGCCCCAGGAGGCCGGCCCAGATTCCCGCCAGCAGCTCCTCGTCCGGGGTCCGCGGCGCGTCCGCCCCCGCCATCTCCAGCGCCTCCGATTCGCCGGCCCGGCGGGCCAGCGCGGCGCGGTCCACCTTGCCGTTGACGTTGAGGGGCAGGGCCGGGAGCGCCACCCAGGCGGCGGGGATCATGGCGTCCGGCAGACGGTCGCGAAGGAAACCGAGCAGGTCCACCGGCAGCCCGGGCGCCACGAAGGCCACCAGGCGCAATTCGCCGCTGGGGTCCTCCAGGGTCAGGACCGCGGCCTCGCGTACGACGGGGTGCTCCATCAGCACCACCTCGACCTCGCCGGGCTCGACGCGGACGCCGCGGATTTTCACCTGGTCGTCCAGACGGCCGAGGAATTCGAGTGCCCCGTCCGGCCGGCGCCGCGCCAGGTCGCCCGTGCGGTAGAGCCGGGCGCCCGGCGCGCCGGCCCCGGCAAACGGATCGGGGACGAAGCGCTCGGCCGTGAGGTCCGGCCGCCCCAGGTAGCCGCGGGCCAGCAGGCCGCCCAGGCAGAGCTCGCCGGGCAGCCCGACCGGCTGCGGGTTGCCGTGGCGGTCGAGCACGCGGGCCACGCGCCCCGGCAGGGCGCGGCCAATAGGAACGGGCCGCACCGGTCCCGCCTCGCCATCCTCCGGCCGCACCGCGTGGAGGGTGGCCGAGATCACCGCCTCCGTCGGGCCGTAGCAGTTGAGCAGCGGCACGCGGGCGAGCGCCGTCCGGCTCCAGCGGCGGACCGTCTCGGCCCGCAGCTCCTCGCCGTAGGTGTCGAGCAGGCGCAGGCCGCCGGGAATTTCGCCAGGGGCGGCGTCCTGCACCCAACGGCTGAAGAAGGCCGCGGGAAGGTCGGCGACGGTCAGCCCGAGCGCCGCGATCCGCTCCGTCAGCTCGCGGGGGCTCCACAGGTCCGGGCCGCGCAGCACCAGGGTGGCTCCCGCGAGGAGGGTCGAGAAGATCTCCTCCACCGCCGCGTCGAAGCCGGCCGAGGGGAACTGCAGCACCCGGTCGGCCGCCGTCAGCCGATAGGCGCTGCCCCAGGTCAGGCAGTGCTCGACGGCGGCGGCGTGGGTCACGGCAACCCCCTTGGGACGGCCGGTCGAGCCCGAGGTGTAGATCACGTAGGCGAGATGCTCCGATTGATGCTCCGGTTGGGTCCGGGGCCGCGGCGCCGTCCCCTCCTCCGGCAGCGGGGGCAAGGCATCCAGGAGGACGACCGGTCCGCCTGTCTCCGGCAGCCGCGCGGCCACCCGGCGCTGGGAGACCACGGCCGCCGCGCCCGCGTCCCGGAGCACGAACGCCAGCCGCGCCGGCGAGTCGTCCGGATCGAGCGGGAGGTAGACACCGCCCGCCATCAGGATGCCCAGGGCGCCGGTCACCAGGTCCGCCGAGCGCTCGACGCAGAGGGCCACCGGCATCTCCGGAGCCACTCCCATCCGGAGCAGGTGGCGGGCCAGCGCCTCGGCCCGCGCCACCAGCTCGGCGTAGGTCAGCCGCGCCTCGGCCTCCACCATGACCGCCAGAGCCTCCGGAGCCTGAGCTGCGCGCTCCACCACCAGCTCATGCAGGAGCTGCACCGGCGCCGGGGCAGAGACCGCGGCCGGAGCGCACCAGTCGTGCAGCAGCTCCTCCTGCTCATAGGGGGTCAGCAGCGGCAGGGCCGAGAGCGGACGCTCCGGATCGGCCACGGCCGCCGCGAGCAGAGTCCGGAAATGCCCCAGCATCCGCTCCGCCGTGGCGGCGTCGAAGAGGCCGGCGTTGATCTCCAGCGACAGGCCGAGGCCGCCGGAGGGAAGCTCCGCCGCGTTGAGGGAGACCTCGAATTGCGCCCGGCGCTCGGCGAGGCCGATCGACTCCAGCTCCAGGCCGCCCAGACGGATGCGGGCGCCGTCCTCGCCCAGCGCGAAGGCGGCCAGGCCGGGGTCGTCTCCGGGACGTCTCTGCTGGAGGGTGAGCATGGCCTGGAACAGGGGCGGCCGGGCCGGATCGCGGAGGGGCCGCAGCCGCTCGGCCAAGAGGACGACGGGCAGGTCCGCGTGCTCCAGGCCGGCGAGAGCCGTCCGCCGCGCCCGCTCCACGAGAGTGCGGAACGGCGGGTCGCCCGCGAGATCGGCCCGCAGCGCCACCGGGTTGACGAAGTAGCCCACGACGCCCGCCCACTCCGGCGCGCCGCGCCCGGCGGTCGGGGTGCCCACGGCGAAGTCGTCCTGGCCGGAATAGCGTCCGAGCTGAGCCTGGAAGGCCGCGAGGAGGGCCGCGAAGAGGGTGGCTCCCCGCGCCGCCGCCAGTTGCCGCAACGCCTCGGCAAGCTCGACAGGCAGCTCCGCGGCCCGGGAGAGGCCGCGCCAGGTCTGCACCGGCGGCCGCGGCCGGTCGGCCGGCAGGTCGAGGTCCGGTACGCCGTCCAGCGCCTCGCGCCAGAAAGACCCCAGGCGCTCCCCGCGGCGGGCCAGCAGCTCCGCCTGCCAGTGGACGAAGTCGGCGTACTGAAGGCCTGCCGGCGCCAGCTCCTCCCCGGCGTACAGCGCCGCCAGCTCACGGGCGGCCAGGGCCAGTGACCAGAAATCGCAGACGGCGTGGTGGACGGCGAGCAGCAGCACCCGTTCGCCGCCGGCGCGCTCGTAGACCCGCACCCGCAGCGGCGAGGCCGCCGCGAGGTCGAAGGGGCGCCAGGCCTCCCGCGCCAGGCGTGCCTGGAGCCCCTCCTCGCTCCACTCCCGGGCCTCGGCCACCTCTACGGCGAAGTCGGGCGCCAGGCCGGCTACGGCCCGCTGCACGGGCTCGCCCTCCACCTCCCACATCACGGTCCGTAGCGCCTCGTGCCGGGCCGCCAGCTCCGCCAGGGCCCGCTCCAGGGCCGCCACGTCGAGGCCGCCGCGCACCCGCGCCGCCACGGCCACGTTGTAGGCCCCCGCCTCCGGCGCCAGCCGCTCCAGGAACCAGAGCGCCCGCTGCCCCGGCGAGAGCGGTTGATCTCCCTGGAGCGACAGGACCCGCACCGGCGGCGAGTCTTCCAGCGCCGCCGTCTCCAGGCCTGCCAGCAGACCGTCCGCCAACTCGCCGATCCCCGCGCCCCGCAGCAGCTCGGCGAGCGGCACGGGCATCCCCAGTGCCGCCTCGACACTCCCCTTGAGCTCGACCGCGGTCAGCGAGTCGAGCCCCAGGGCCGTCAACGGCCGGCGGTCCGCCACCGCCGCCGCGGGAACGCCCAGGACGGCGGCGGCCCGCTCGCGCAGCCAGGCCACCAACATTGGCCGGCGCTCGGCCGGCTCCAGGGCCGCGAGCGCACCGCCCGTGAGATCCAGGGTGATCTCCAGCGCCGCGTCCGCCACCAGGGCACTGCGGCCCAGGACCGGCAACTCGCCCGCTAGATAGAGCCGCCGGCAGAGACCGCGCTGCACCTTGCCGCTCGACGTCTTGGGCAGAGCTCCAGCGCGCAGGAGGACCACCTCCCACACCTGCACCTCGTGCTCCTCAGCCACGGCCCGGCGCACGGCCTCCGCCACCTCGGTGAGGTTGTCCTCCAGGTTGGCGCGGCGGCGGCGCTCCACCTCCAGCACGATCACCAGCCGCTCCTCGCCCCCGGTCTCGACGGCGAAGGCCGCGCCGTTTCCCGGCCGCAGGTCGCCATGGCTCGCTTCCGCCGTCCGCTCGAGGTCCTGGGGGTAGTGGTTGCGCCCGCGCAGGATGACGAGGTCCTTGAGCCGGCCGGTGACGTACAGCTCGCCGCCGGTCACGAACCCGAGGTCGCCGGTGCGCAGGAACGGCCCCTCGCCGGTCGCCAGCAGGAAGGCGTTGAAGTCGCGGGCCGTGGCCTCCGGGTTGCGCCAGTAGCCGCGGGCGACGCTGGGACCGGCGATCCAGACCTCCCCTTCCCGGCCCGGCGGGCATTCCGCGCCGGTCTCGGGATCGGCCACCGCCAGCCGCTGGCCCAGCCACGGCCGGCCGCAGCTCACCACGCGGTGCGCGCCTGGGGTCTCCAGTGCCGCCGGCGCCACCCGCGGCCGGCGGCCCAGCTCACCGCCGGCGACGAACAGCGTCGCCTCGGCCAGGCCGTAGCAGGGATAGAACGCCTCGGGCCGGAAACCGCAGGGGGCGAAGGTCGCGGCGAAGCGCTCCAGCGTCTCGGCGCGCACCGGCTCGGCGCCGTTGAAGGCCACCCGCCAGCTCGTGAGGTCGAGCCCCGCCAGGGCCTCCGGGGTCGCCTTGCGCACGCACAGCTCGTAGGCGAAGTTGGGGCCGCCGCTCGTCGTGCCGCGGTACCGGCTGATCGCCTCCAGCCAGCGCAGGGGGCGCTGCAGGAAAGCCACGGGCGACATCAGCACGCACCGGCCGCCGGCGTGGAGGGGCTGCAGCACGTTGCCGATCAGTCCCATGTCGTGGTAGAGCGGCAGCCACCCCACCACCACCGCGCTTTCGTCCTGCGCGAAAGCGGCGCCGATCATCCGCTCGTTGTGCAGCAGGTTGGCGTGGGTGACCTCGACCCCCTTGGGCTCGGCGGTGGAGCCCGAGGTGTATTGCAGGAAGGCGATCGACTCCGGGTCCGGCTCCGGCGTCTCCTCCTCCCCGGCCTCCTCCAGCGCGTCGGTGGCGATCCACCGTATCGCCCCCAGCTCCGGCGCCAGCGCCGCCAGGCCGCTCACTCCGGCGAGCACGGACGACGTGGTCAGCGCCACCCGCGGCTCCGCATCCTGGACGATGGAGCGCAGGCGCGCCTGCGAGCGGTCGTGCGGCCGGGGCGGATAGGCGGGCACCGCCACCACCCCGGCGTAGAGGCAGCCGAAGAAAGCGGCGATGAAGTCCAGGCCCGGCGGATACAGCAGCAGCGCCCGCTCCCCCGGCATCGCCGCCTGGCGCAGCGCCGCCGCCACCGCCCGCGCCCGGGCGTCCAGACCGGCGTAGGTCAGCCGCCCGGCCTCCGCTCCGCCGTCCGCCAGGAAGGTGAACGCCACCTGATCGGGGCGTTCCGCCGTCCGGGCGCGGAGCATCCCCGCCGGCGTGGCGAAGCGTAGGGCCTGCTGGAAACTGTGCGTGCTCATGTCAGCTCGGAGGTCTCCTCAACCAGGGGCAGGGAGGGGGGCCTCGCACGGCCCAACATATAGTGCCCCGGGGCTCATTCCACCGAGACAATCGAAGAGCCCGGGAGCGGATGCGGATGTCCCGCCCGGCCCGGCGTGCGGCACTAACCTGCGAGGAGAAGGTGTCCCTGCAGATCCTCCCGCAAAGCTCAAAAGGAGACTCCATGTTCGGTACCGGCATCAACGAAAGACTCGAAGAAAATTCCCTCCGCAAGGAGCTCATCCATCATCCCTTCTTCAAAGAGGTCCGCAGCTCCAGCCTCGACCGCGAGACGGTCGGCGTCTTCCTGGGCCAGTGGTGGCACCCCCTCTACTTCCCCCACTTCCTGTCGCGCTTCACCCCCGGCGAGATCGACCGGATCGTGGCCGGCGCCGAGGAGATGTGGAGCCTCTGGATCGGCTTCTTCAATCGTCTGCGCCAGGTGATGTTCGGCGCCGGGGAGCTGCCGGTGGCCGAGCCCGTGGCGGTGGCTACGGCCTGAGCCGCAGGGGTTCAGGGTAGGGGCGGGTCTGGCCAGACCCGCCCCTACCCTAGGAAAAGTTAACGCCCTCGACTACTCGGGCTTCCAGGTCGGGACCCGGCCCGGCGTCCACGGGGCGCCGGCGGCCTCGAGCTGATCCTCCAGCCCCTTGAGGTCCACCTCCAGGGTCTTGCGGACGTCCTCCAGCACCGGGGCGAACTCGGCCGCGGCGGCGGTGTAGTTCTCCTGGAAGGTCCTGGTCGCCTCCGAGGACGTCGACCAGTGGCCCTCGACGATGTTGTTCACCCGGTCGAGGATGGCCGGCGGGGTGGGCTCGTCGCGGGAGACGAGGGTGGGATCGCCCGACAGCTTCACCTGGATGTCCTGCAGGTGCAGGTCGATCTGCCGCGCCTTCTCCATCAGCTTGACGTCGGCCTTCGGCGTGTCGAGGATGGCCTTCTGGATGTACTTCAGGTGCTCCCGCGCCTCCCCGACCGCCTGCGCGGCGCCGCGCGCCGCCCGCTGCAGCCGGGCCGTCCTGCGCTGGAACGCGAGCTGGGTGGCCTGGTCCCTGGCGGGCATCGAAGCCAGAGCGAGGGGCACGGCCTCGAAGGTCTGCGGCTGGCCCAGAGGGGTGGTGACGCCGTCCACCACCCTGGCGAGGGAGACCGTGTACCGGCCCGGTGCCGCCATCGGGCCGCTGGGCGGCGGAGCGCCGAGCTCCTCCCGCCGGCTGGGTGTGATCGAGACCGGCGTCGAGGGCGGGAAGTGGAGGTCCCAGGCGATGCGGTGGACGCCCGACTTGCCCGGCGCCGTGATGCGCCGCACCACGTTCCCCTCCTCGTCCTTGACGGTGAAGAGCAGCGACGGCTCGACCTCGCGGTCCTCCTCGCGCAGCGACTCCCAGGGCGGATAGACGAGCGCGCCGCCCTCCTTCTCCAGCTTCTTCTCCGCCTCCTGGCGCACCTTCCGGCGGGTCTTCAGGTCCTCCTTGAGGAAGTAGGTGAAGACGGCGCCGAACGGCGGGTTGGGGGCGAGGTAGAACGCGGCGCCCTGGAAGCCCTGCTCCCGGCCGCCCATGGGCGAGGCCTCCATGTACATCCACGCCTTCTTCACCGGGAAGAGGGCGGCGTCCTGCTCCAGCGTCTCCGCCTTCACCTGCCGCAGCGGCGTAATGTCGTCCAGGATGTAGAAGCCGCGGCCGAAGGTGGCCACGGCGAGGTCCCCCTCCCGCTTGTGGATGACCAGGTCGCGGACGGCGATGGTGGGGAGGCTCGAGAGCTTGATCCACTTCCTGCCGCCGTCGATGGTGAAGTAGAGGCCGAACTCCGTGCCGGCGAAGAGCAGGCTCGGGTTCTGGTGGTCCTGCACCACCGTCCACACCGAGCCCCGCTCCGGCAGGTCGCCGGCGATCGAGGTCCAGGTGGCGCCGCGATCGGTGCTCTTCAGCAGGTAGGGCTTGAAGTCGCCCATCTGGTGGTTGTTGAACGCCGCATAGACGGTGTTGGCGTCGCTGGGGGAGGGCTCGACGTCGGAGACGTAGGCGTTGTCCGGGATGCCGGCGAACCTCTCGACCTTGCGCCAGTTGCCGCCGCCGTCCTCGGTGACCTGGATCAGACCGTCGTCGGTGCCGGCATAGATCAGCCCCTCCTTCACCGGCGACTCGGCGAGGGCGACGATGTTGCCGTAGAAGGAGGTGGAGGAGTTGTAGGCCACGGTGTCCGCGCCCCAGACCTTGCCCATCACCTTGAGCTTGCGGCGGTCGATCTGGCGGGTGAGGTCGGGGCTCACGGCCTTCCAGGTGTTGCCCCGGTCATCGCTGCGAAAAATCTTGTTGGCCGCGAAGTAGAGGCGGGTGTGGGAGTGGGGGCTGACGATCACCGGCGAATCCCAGTTCCAGCGCAGGGCCGGCTCGCCCTTGCCGGGCTGGGGCTGGATGGCGATCTGCTCGCCGCTCTTCTTGTCGTAGCGCACCAAGTCGCCGTACTGCGCCTCGGCGTAGACCGTGTTCGGGTCCTCGGGGTCCACCTGGCTCTGGAAGCCGTCGCCGCCCTGGGTGACGAACCAGTCGGAGTTGCGGATGCCGTGATCGTTGTTGGTGCGCGACGGTCCGCCGAGGCTGTAGTTGTCCTGCGTGCCGCCGAAGACGTTGTAGAACGGCAGGGCGTTGTCCACGCTCACGCGATAGAACTGGGCGATGGGCAGGTTGCTCTTGAACTGCCAGTTGGCGGCCCGGTCCCAGCTCTCATAGAGGCCGCCGTCGCAACCCACCAGCATGTGGGCGTGATTGGCGGGATCGATCCACAGGGCGTGGTTGTCCACGTGCTTGTGGCGCTCGCCCAGGGGACGGAAGCTCTGGCCGCCGTTGTCCGTGACCTGGATCAGCGTGTCCATCGAATAGACGCGGTCGGCGTTGTCGGGGTCGACCCAGATCTCCTGGTAGTACTGCGGGCTGCTCGAGATCGTGTCGCCGCGCCTCTCCCAGCTCCCGCCGGCGTCGGTGGAGCGGTAGAAACCGCTCGATTTGCCCACCGACTCGACGGTGGCGTAGATGGTGTCCGGGCTGGTGGGCGCGATGGCGAGGCCGATGCGGCCGATGTCATCCTTCGGCATGCCGGACGACAGCTTCTTCCAGGTGACGCCGCCGTCCATGGACTTGTGAATGCCGCCCTCGGGGCCGCCGTCGATCAGCGTCCAGATATGCCGCCGCCGCTGGTAGGCCGAGGCGTAGAGCACGTCGGGGTTGCGCGGGTCCATCGCCAGGTCGCTGACGCCCGTGTTCTCGCTGATGGTGAGCACGGCCTTCCAGGTCTTGCCGCCGTCCGTCGTCTTGTACAGGCCGCGGTCGCCGCCCGGCGCCCAGAGGGGGCCCTGGGCCGCCACGTAGACGACGTTGGAGTCACGGGGATCGATGAGGATCTTGCCGATGTGCTCCGACTTCTTGAGCCCCACGTTCTCCCAGCTCTTGCCGCCGTCGACGGACTTGTAGACGCCGTCGCCGTAGGAGACGCTGCGCTGGCTGTTGTTCTCGCCCGAGCCCACCCAGACGACGAGCGGATTCCTGGGATCGATGGCGATGCAGCCGACCGAGAACGAGCCCTGGCCGTCGAAGACGGAGGACCAGGTGTTGCCGGCGTTGGTGGTCTTCCACACGCCGCCCGACGCCGCGGCGACGTACCAGGTGGCCGGCTTGACGGGATCGACCGCGATGTCGACGACGCGGCCTCCCACCACGGCGGGGCCGATGTTGCGCAGCTCGAGGCCGGCGAAGGTCGAGGCCGAAAGGCCCCCCTTCTTCTCCTCGGGCTTGCCGTCCTTGCCCTTCCTGTCGGCTTTGGCGGCGGCCTTCTCGGACTTTTCCGTCTTCTCGGCCTGCTCAGCCTGTTTGGCCTTGTCCTTCTCGGCTTGCTGGGCCGGAGTCTGCCCCTTGTAAGCCTTGGGCGGAGCCGCGAAAGCGCCGGCCGCCAGAAGCGCGCCGAGCGCAAGTGCTACAGAGATCCGTTTCACGAAATTTCCTCCAGTGCGGCCGGTCGGTCGTGCCGCGACCGGATTCTAGGGCTTTCAGGGGGCCTTTGCCCACCACGCCGCCGCCTCCGCCATACCGTCCTCATAGGTGCGCAGCGGGCTGTAGCCAAGCTCAGCCCGAATCCGGTCGTTGGAGCACTGGCCGACGAAGGAACCTTCCGGCTTCTCCGGCTCGTCCGCCCCGGGGACCGGCGGCGCGTCCGGGAACCAGCTCCGCACGTCCTCGACGTAGCGCCGCCAGGGGATGTGGCCGTCGACCACGTTGTAAGCGCGGCCGATGGCGACCGGCCGGGTGAGCGCGAGCTCCATCGCCAGCCCGACGTTCTCGACGTGGGTCCACGGCAGCGCGCTGCCGCCGGCGAGCGAGACCTGGCCCTCCCGGATCTTGGCCGGCACCAGCACCGCCCAACTGGAGGTGGGGTGGACGCCCATCACCGCCCCGAGACGGAGGATCGTCGCCGCCAGCCCGCGCTCCATCTCGACCTGCAGGGCGCGCTCGGCTTCGGCCTTGGTCAGCCCATAGTGCGGGGAGGCCGCGGGAGTGTGCGCGTAGGCTTTCTCGATCGTCTTGAGCGGCGCCGTCTCGTCGACCACGGAGCCCCCGCGTTCCCAGTCGTAGACCGAGATGGTCGAGACGTGCACGAATTGGCGGCAGCCCGCCTCCCGTGCCGCCGCGGCCAGCGCCGCCGTGCCGCCGGCGTTCACGCGCCGCGCCTCCGCGAGGTCGCTGCCGATCGTGGCGGCGCTGTGCACGACGAACGCCATGCCTTCACAGGCTCGCCGGGCCGTGGCCGGATCGATGAAGTCCCCCTCCATCTGGGTGACGTTCGGCAAGCTCAGACCCGGATAATCCCCGCGCCTGCGAACGAGCGCGCGGACCTCGGCGCCCGCCGCCGCCAGCCGGCTCGCCAGATGACTGCCGACGAAGCCGCTCCCCCCGGTCACCAGGACGGAGGCGTCTTGAAGACTGGTTGCGCTTCCGCTATGCAGCTTCATCGATCAACCGGAGGGCGAGGCCCTTGCCGAGCACCGCCAAGGCTTTCTGGATGCGGGGCAGCTTGGAGGAGTGTCGCGGATCGAGCAGCCTGCGAACCTCCTTTTCATCACAGTCCAACCTTGCCGCCAACTCGGACTTGGTGATCCCGGTTTCTCTCAGTGTCAGATACAGAGCCGCCTTGGCTGCGGTCTGCGCCGGGACGGGAACGAGTGGGAGAGATGCCTCCTTAGAAGGCTCCGGGATCGGATCTCCCCGCTGGATACGTCCCGCGATGGCTTCCTCCAGAGCGTCGGCGGCTTCCGCCAGGGCGTCCTCCACAGTTTCACCCTGAGTGATGGCTTCCGGGAGGTCCTTGAAAGTCACGACGAAACCTCCATCCTTCTCGTCCGGGGTCAGCGTCACGGGGTACGTGAACTCGTGGACCATGGCCCGCCTCCTACTGATTAAGATCCTGGAGCGTCAGTCCTAGCTGCTGGAGCATGGCGTGGAGAGTTCCGGTCTTGAGCTCGTCCTTCAGGTTGCGAATGACCGTAAACTGGCTGCCGAAGTACAAAGTGCCGTGACTGCCTTTGCCACGTTCTGGGATGAATTCCACAGTCACTCCTCGTTTCTTGGCGATCTTCCGGATGCGGCGGACGAGCTCCGATCCCTTCACGTCACCTCCCCAGTATCGGACAAATATGTCCGAACTTCAAGAGACCGGACGAGCAGACCGCCGCCGGAACAGCACGTACGCGGGCAACCCCAAAGCCACCAGACCCAGCCCCACGAGCGATTCGACGGGGCTCTCCTTGAGCGTATTGCCGATCAGCAGCAGGCACGCGAAGATGAACAGGGCCGGCACCACGGGATAGCCCCACGTCCGATACGGCCGGGGAGCGTCCGGCCGGCGGCGGCGGAAGACGAAGACCGCGGCGGCCGTCATGGCGTGGAACACCACCGAGGCGAAGATGACATAGGTGTAGAGCTGCGAATAGCTCCCCGAGACCGTGAGCACGATCGACCACGCCGTCTGCGCCCACAGGCTCGGCACCGGCGTCCGGTACACGGGGTGGATGCGGGCGAGCGATTTGAAGAACAGGCCGTCCTCGGCCATGGGGAGATAGATCCGCGAGCTGTAGAGAATGGTGGAGGAGAGGCACCCGAAGGTGGAGATCAGCACGATCAGCGACACCAGCCGCGCCGCCCCGGGCCCGAAGAGCACCGAGGCCGCCGTCTCCGCGATGCGCGGCGTCGCCGCCATGGCGCCCACCGAGAGCGCCCGGGCATAGACCACGTTGAGCAGGAGATAGAGGACGATCACCGCGCCGGTGCCGAGGATCAGCCCCCGGGGGAGGCTGCGTCCGGGATCGCGCATTTCCCCCGCCGAGCAGGTGAGGCCGTACCACCCGTCGTAGGTCCAGAGCGCCGCGATCATCGCCACCCCGAACGCCGCCAGCAGTCCGCCGGGGACGTGCCCCACAGGTCCGAACAGGTGGGGCTGAACCGGCGCCCGCGCGAACAGACCCACGGCGATGAGCCCCACGATGGCGCCGATCTTCAGCACCGTCAGAGCGTTCTGCACGCCGGCCCCTTCCTTGAGGCCGACGTGGTTGATCGCCGTGAGGATCAGCAGCGCCGCGACCGCCGCCACCTGCCCGCCCGACAGCGTCCAACTCCAGTGCGAGGTGACCGGCACCGAAAGCAGGACGTGCTGAGTGGAGAACCACGGCAGGAAGCTCCCGAGGTATTCTCCGAACGCCACTCCCAGCGCCGCGTTGCCGCCGGACATGATGACCAGGAACGCCGTCCACCCATAGAGGAAGCCCATTAGCGGCCCATACGCCTCCTTGACGAAGTGGTACAGCCCTCCCGCTCGCGGGAACATCGCCCCGAGCTCGCCATAGCTGAGCGCTCCCGCGAGAGTCAGCAGCCCCCCCGCCAGCCACACCAGCAGGATCAGCCCCGGATGGGGGAGCACCTTCGCCATGTCCGCCGTAGTGATGAAGATGCCGGTCCCCACGATCGACCCGATCGTGAGCAGGGCGCCGTCCCAGGTGGAGAGGCCGCGGACGAGGGTGGGCGGGGACGAGGCGGACTCGGGGGGCTCGGACAAGAGCGTGGCCAAAGGGGCACCTCCGCATTGGGTGGACTAGTTTGTCGCGAAGTCGATGGCGGATCGGGGAATTGAAGCCTGGGGCGGCGCCCGCCTCAGGCCAACCGCAAGCCGAGCACCCCGGCGAGTGCCCGCTCGACCGCCGCCATCTCAGGTTCCGTCAACTGGGTCAAGGGACCCTCACCGATCCGTCTGCGGTCGAGAGTGCGGACCTGATCCACCATGACTTGACAGTCCTGGCGCAGTTTTTCGCGAGCCCGGACGGTGATCCGGAGCGGCTCGTACTCGGGACGCGGCTGAGTCGTCAAAGGAAGAACCAGGACTGTCGGAAGCGCCGTCTCCAGGAGGCGTTCGTCCTGGATCACCACGACGGGCCGAATCTTTCCGATTTCCTGACCACGATTTGGATTGAGATTGGCTACCCAGATCTCACCGCGCCTCATTCCCGGGCTCCGCGCCCGGAGCGAGCATGCCGTTTCGGAGCGGAATCCTCGGCGAGCCCCAGAGCCTCGTTGTCCAGGGGGAGGAACTCCTCCGCGAAGTCCAGAGTCTCCCGGTCTCGCCCCAACGCATCGGCTGCGTGCGCAAGGGCTTCCCGGAACCGCTCCCGACGCCGCTCTTCCAGGAAGGACGTGATCGCCTTCTCAGCCAGCTCGGCACTCGGCCGGCGGCTCAGCCGAGCCTCTTCTTCGAGCTCCTGCTCCAACTCCTCGGTAAGTCGAATCGTCAGTGTGTGCATGGTTCAATCCTTGAACGACGTCACGCGCCTTCCTTGAAGGAGTCTACTCCGCTCGGCGACTTCTCCGCCAGATCGCTCCCGAGCTACCCCTGCCCACGGGCGGCGAACGCCGGAGGCACCTCCGGTGGATGGGGCTTACGTTTATCGATGCGCTAGAATAACTTAGATGACCGTGGACAAGCTCATCGCCATCCTGGACGCAGCCCGGAAGCTCTCCCACGATGAGCGTCATCGGCTCATCGTCGAGCTGGATGCTCTTGACGCAGGGGAGCATCCAGGCGTCCCGACGAGCGGGGAGCCCCTCGCGGCGCTCCGGGCTCTCTCCGGTTCGGCTCATTCGGACTTCGCGGACATTTCGACCGACAAATACACACACGTCGCCGCGTGATGAGAGCGTTCGCCGCTACGCGCCCGCTTCCGCGCGGCGCACGATGGCGCGCAGCCACATCCGCCGGATCAGCGCGCTGCCCGGATAGATGACGCGCCAGTAGGCTGCGAAGCGTCGCTTCGACGCCCCGTCCGTCGCGTACACACGCGTCTCGGTAGAGAGGATCGAGCCGCCGGCGCTGTCCGCTTCGACGCGGAAATTCATCGCCGCCTTCGCGAAGCCGGGACGCTCGAGCGCCTTGAAGGCGGCGGGGGTGCGCTCGCCGATGGCAGCCCCGCGCGGCGCGGCGACGAGAGTTCCCACCACGATCTCGCGGTTCGGCTCCTCCGCAAGCTGAAGGAAGGTCGTCCGCGTTGCGACCTCGAGGATGGGTTTCCGCTCCGGTGCATTCAGGATGTTTTCGGGTCCGGGGCGCCCAAACCGCCGGATCCAGGTGAGCGTGCGGAAGAACAGGATCTCGTTCGCGGTGACTTCACGGATAGCGCGAAAGACGCGTTCCGGCGGCGCCTTCACTCGCGCCACGTGGAGCTCGCTGAACTGCCAGACCGGCATGAAGTCGTCAAGGCGGCTGCTCGGCGAGGCCACGCGGGTCTCCGGGGCCGGCAGCGCCCAACCCGCGACGACGAGCAGCAAGCCGAGCCCGAAGAGCACCGCGCCGCGCCGGCGGGAGGTCAGGCCGAGGAAGCGCAATGGCCACAGCGTCGCGACGGCGCCGATAAACGCCGAGACGAGCCCTGCATAAACCAGGACGACGCCGAGCATGCAATAGATTGTAGTCTCAGAATGTCGCTCGGGGCTTCGCGCCCGCTGGCGAGTGAACCAGGGCCACTCTGGGTGGTGGGGAGCCGGTTCGCGGCGGTGTCTCCTGCCAGGGAGCCTCCAGAGGTCCCGCCAGCCAGTTCAGGGAATCAACCCTTGCGGAGAGCGAAGCGCTGGGGCCCGGAAGCCTGAACGGCGCCGGCAACGGCCTACAGCGTTGGGCCGTTCTCCCCGACGGCCGCCTCGATCTCGTCGAGATCCCCCCAGGCTCCCGACCTTTTTCTCAATCCCCAACTCGCCGAGAAGGAGAACGAACCTCTTCGAGTCGAGATCGAACGGTTCAAATTCTGATAAGCTTAATCTGATGGCTAGTAGGCGTGTGGTTTCTAGGCCCTTTTTCAATGCCGGTATCGAGGATCTCGAACAGGAGCTCGCTCGCTGCGCAACTGACGCGGAATGCCTTCGCCGTCTTTTGCATGAACTCTCTTATCGCTCAACCCCAAAGGCTCTGGCATTAAAAGTACGAGTCGAGAAGGCCATCGAAGCCGCCGAGCACAGCCAGCACAGCCATTCGGCTAGTAATTCGGTCCCCTCCTCGCCGCCTTATCGTCCACCGGCGCCCATCGAAACATCGCGCAGCTCCTCCCCTCCACCTCCAGGTCAGGCGGACGCGCCGACTCAGGTCTTTGTCCGTGCGGATTCGCCAAGCCCAGAGGTAACAAACACTCCAGGCTCGATTCTCGACGCTTGGACCGCTCTTGAAGTCCTTTCACCCCAGATCTTCCGGCGCCCCGAAGACCTGGCAAGTGGGGACCGCCGCGCGGTCGCCTCGTTGGAGGAGAAGCTCCCTTGGGTAGGGATCGGCGAGAAGGCACGCCCGAACACGCGGCTGTTCTATCAGGTGGTGCTGGGGACGATGGGCTTCGGCGCCGCCATCGAGCGGCTCCTCTCCCTCTACGCGGACTCCCGCGCGGAGCGCCCGGCGGCGCGCGGTGAGGTCGTCCTGGCGGCGGTCACGGTCAACCGGGAAGGCCGGCTGGTAGAGAGGCCGGCCGCGGCAGTCTCCAGCTTCGCCTGGGCGGTGCCCCATGCTTTGCGTGGGGATCTGACCTCCCTCGCCGCTTGGCGTGCCGAGGAGGGGAAAATCACCGAAGCGCTGGACGACATCCTTCGCGGCTCCACGGACGACGATGACAACCCAGCTCTGAGCAGAGAAATGATGAAACGGGCCTATGAATGGCTCCTGACTCGCCTTGGGCTGCCGCCGGACCTGACCACGCCGCCGCGCTTTGCCATCCGTGTCTATTCATCCTTCAGAGGCTCCGACTCCCCCGAGCCCCTTCTGATGAGCAGTTTTTTTCTCGGCGATCTCGCTACCGCCAGGACCATGTTTTCGGAAGGGCGAGCCACGGACAACCTACGCCTCTATGTTGGAGAGCGGACGCCGCCACAGACGAAGGATCTACTCCGAGACCAAGAGGCGCTCGACGCAGCGGTCGCGCCGGGGATCACGCCGCCGGCCCGCTGGCCCGGGAGGGGCAGACACCCGCTGGTCTCCTGCAACAGGCGTCCGTCAATCTGGCTCTCCAGGAGCTCCAGCAAGGGGGCATCCTGGGGATCAACGGCCCTCCGGGGACGGGCAAGACGACGCTGCTACGCGATCTGGTGGCCGCCGTCGTCACCGCGCGCGCCGAGGTCATGTCGGCCTTCGACGACCCCTCCACGGCATTGATCCACTCGGGAGAAAGGATCAATCTGGGGCAGTCGTGGCTGCATCTCTATCGGCTCGATTCGCGCCTCAAAGGGTTCGAGATGATCGTCGCTTCGTCCAACAACAAGGCGGTCGAAAATGTGAGCGCTGAGCTGCCGGGATTGAAGGCCGTTGCAGACGACGCTCCAGACCTTCGATATTTCAAGACTCTCTCAGACACAGTCTTCGAGCGCGAGACTTGGGGGCTCATCGCAGCAGTCCTCGGCAATGCCAAGAATCGCAGCCGCTTCAAGAATATTTTCTGGTGGAACAAGGACGTCGGCCTCTCGACCTATCTCGCCGAGGTTTCCGGCACGCCGCAAATCTTCGAGGAGATCGATCCAGAGACCGGGGCAAGATCGACTCGGCCACCGCGCATTATCACTGCGGAGAATCCCCCCAGGAGCCAGGACGAGGCGTTACGGCGCTGGCGCCAAGCGCGCGCCGCATTCCTGGCAGCCCTCAACGAGAGCCGCACGATGCTGGCCACCGCTGAAAGAATCCGGGGGTTCGCGGCTGCACTGCCGCGCTTCGCCCGCGAGGAGGCTGAGGCAGAAGTTGCGGCGTCCCTCGCCGGCGACGCCGTGGCGCGAAGCCGGGCGGCCGCCGAGAAAGCCAGGACCCTTCACGCCGATGCGCTGGCATACCGGAGCGGCGCCGAATCACAGTTGGCCGAGCACGATCGCCGAGCTCCCGGCCTGCTCGCCCGGCTCTTGCGGACGCAGGGAGCCCGGGAGTGGCGGTCGGCCAGAGCGCCGTTGGCGGCAACCGATCAGCAGGCTCGGGCGGAGGTCGCAAGCGCCGCGCAGCGACTCGCACAGGAAGAAAAGGCCCTCGAGGAGGCGACCGCCCATAGCCGGTCTGCCGAGAGCCTACGGGTTGAGGCAGCACGCCGCCATCGAGAGGCCCGGCGTGAGGTGGAAGCATGGCGCGAGAGGCTCGGCGACCGCTTCATCGACGACGCCTTCTGGGAAAAGGCACACGCGGACAAGCAAAAGACTTCGCCTTGGCTGGACGCCGAGCAGGAGCGGCTTCGCGACGACGTATTCATCGCAGCGATGGCGCTGCACCGCGCCTTCGTCGATGCCGCCACGAAGCCACTGCGCCATAACCTGGGAGCCCTGATGAACGTTTTCGGAGGGCGAGCCTTGCCGACCGCCGAGAAGAGGGCGCTGATCCCGGATTTGTGGTCCTCGTTGTTCCTTGTCGTCCCCTTGGTCTCGACGACTTTTGCTTCGGTGGAACGGATGTTCCGCGATCTTCCCCCAGAGAGCCTGGGATGGCTCTTCGTCGACGAGTCCGGGCAGGCCGTGCCGCAGGCTGCGGTCGGCGCCATCTTCCGGACGCGCCGCTCCGTCGTAGTCGGCGATCCTGTGCAAATCGAGCCGGTCGTGACCCTCCCCGACCGATTGACCCATGCAGTCTGCCGGCACTTCGGTGCGAATCCCGATCGTTTCAACGCTCCGGACGCCTCCGTCCAGACGCTCGCCGACACCGCGAGCCCGTTCCAGACCGAGCTTGAGAACCGGCAAGGGAGCCGGACGATCGGTGTGCCGCTCCTAGTCCATCGCCGGTGCAGCGAACCAATGTTCAGCATCTCAAACGCCATCGCGTACGAGAACCTCATGGTCAACGCGAAAGAGCCCGGCGATTCCCCCATCGGCAAGCTCCTCGGTCTATCGCGATGGATCGACGTGAGGGGAAGGGCCGAGGAGAAGTGGTGCCCGGAAGAGGGACACAAGGTGCTCAAGCTGCTGCGGAAACTTGCCTACCCGGACCTCACCCACCGGAAACCCGACGCACCGGACCTCTACATCGTCACACCGTTCGTCGTGGTGGCAGAACGCCTGCGCAAGCTGGTCGAGGAGAGCGCCCTCCTGGTCTGGACCGAAGATCCCAGGGGCTGGACGTTCGAGCGTATCGGGACCGTCCACACAGTCCAAGGTCGGGAAGCCGAGACGGTGATCTTCATCCTGGGCGCTCCCGCCGCTGATCAGAGGGGTGCACGCGCCTGGGCCGGGAGCAAGCCGAACCTGCTCAATGTGGCCGTGAGCCGGGCCAAAGAACGGCTCTACGTGGTGGGCAACCGCGAGCTCTGGCGGACAGCCGGTCTTTTCAGCGAGCTCGACGCTCGGCTGCCCCCGCCATGACAGACTGTGCCAACGAACGGAAGCCAAGCTGACTGCGCTCTGGGTTCCGACCTTCCGGCCTTGTCACTGGGCGGGAAACGGAGCGACAAATTCGAAACGGAAAACCGAGCGGATTCGCTCCATGTCGCGGGCATTCCGAGTGATGAGCACGACACCGGCTTCGCGGCAACTGAAAGCGATAAGCACGTCGAAGACGAAGCCCCGCGGCATGCTGGCGAGATCGAGGGAACCTTCCGCCCGAAGCCGGGAAAGCGTCAGCCCAAGCGCATCCCACGCAGACACCGAAGGAGTCAAGATGCGCCCACGCCGGAAAAATGGTGCCAAGACCTGCTCGTCCAGTTGCTTCCGGTCGCGGGAAGATCGAGCGCCGGCCCGGAGCTCGGCTGCCACAACCGCGCTGAGATAGAGCCGCGGGGCTTCCCTGGCGATAAACGCTTCGAGGGCGGCGTGAGCGACCGGCTCTCGGGCGGCGTCGATGTAACAGTTGGAGTCCAGGGCGTACTTCCGCACCGGCCGGCGCCTATCGAATCGGATCGATCTTGAGCCCGGAGAGCACTCGTGTACCGTCGAGGAGCTCTCGCCGGAACGCAACCATATCGAGCGCTGCTTCGACGGTTTCGCGTTCGGTGGCGGTGCCCAGGATCGTCTGTGCGCGGCGCAGGGTCTTAGGATCCAGCCAGAACTCCTTCCGGACCTTGCCCTCCCGAGATGGACGGTGTTCAGGGGCTTTCTTGACGAGGGCTGCCATACGGATGAAGGTACCATGCCGTACGTATGCCCTGCAACCCCCAGGGAGCGCGGTTCGGGCACGATCGCTCCCGAGCTACCCCCGCCCGCGGGCCATCTAGTCCAGGAAGGCTGCGCGGCACTGACCGAAGGCGTCAAGCTCGGCGCTTCAGCGGTCCCGCCCCGTGAGGTCTGCTTGCTCCTCCCCAGTCCCTGCGACCTCGGCAGGGGGCATCGCTGGCTCGGCAGCAATCATCGCTGTCCCAGCAGCAGCCATCGCTGTCCTGGCAGCAGTCGTCGCTGGCTCGGCAGCGGTCATCGCTGGCTCGGCAGCAATCATCGCTGTCCCAGCAGCAGCCATCGCTGTCCTGGCAGCAGTCGTTGCTGCCTCGACAAGGCCCAGACCAGACGACCTTAGAGCGATCGCTGGCCGGTCGTGAGGCCCTCTCACTCCTTCAGGAACCGCTCCAGCAGCCGGTGGAAGTGGTGCACGCACTGCTCCCGCTTCGGGGAGTAGCGGCCGCGATGATAGAGGCGGGAGCGGACGCCGCGCTGGACGCTCTCGACGACTGCCTCGTCCTCGCGCTCGACGCGGTCGAGGCCAGAGCCGGCACCGCGGTCGAGGCGGGCGGGGTCCCAGACGTAGGCCAGGAAGGAGACCTTGGTGCGGTCCGGCGCCAGGGGACGGGCGATGTTGACCGAGATCCCCCAGGGATAGAAATTCAGCATGGTGTTCGGGAACAGCCAGAAGAAGTAGCCGGCGATCCGCTGTCCGTAGTCGGGCGAGGAGGGCGGCAGGTCGAAGACGTCCTCGCCGCCGCTCGCCACTCCCACCTGGAGATTGGCCCAGGGGTAGGTCTCGGTGCGGTAGGCGCCGTAGTCGAGGGCGTCCGCCAGGGCGGCATGGACGTAGGGGATGTGGAACCCCTCCAGGAAGTTGTCGCAGTAGAGGGCCCAGTTGGCTCGCACCAGGTAGTCGCGGGAGCGGGTGGGATCGAGGGTGGCCTGGGCGAGGGGCAGCCAGCCGACGCGGGCGTCGAGCTCGGCCAGCAGCTCGGAGAGGGGGAAGGCCGGATCGAGCGAGGCGAAGAGGAATTTCCCCCAGACGCCGAACGGAACTTTCGGCAAGCTGTCCTTGGCGGCGGGGAAGCCCTCGGCGCCCTCGAACTCGGGCATGGAGAGGAAGCGGCCGTCGAGGGCGAAGCGCCGGCCGTGATAGCGGCAGCGCAGCGCGGGCTCCACTCCGGGGTGCTCGCAGACCAGGGTGCCGCGGTGGGTGCAGACGTTCGAGAGGCAGTGGAGCTGGTCCTTGGCGTCCCGGGTGAGGACGAGGGGCTCGTCCAGCAACCCCTCAAGCAGGGTGAACGGATGCGTCTGCCCAGGCACCTTGACCGCGTCGGTGTCGGCCACGAGCTGCCAGCTCCGGGCGAAGATCCGCTCCCGCGTGGCCCCGTACCAGAGGGGATCGCTGTACACCGCGGCGGGCAGCGTCGACGCGCGGCGGATGTCCGGGTCGATGGTCCAGGCGGGGGTGGTCATAGGCCGCTATCTTACAGCGGCGGTGAGACGGGTGAGGGCGAAGCGTCTTGAGACGGGTCAAGAGGGCGTCGAGGTACAGTTCTTGTCCCGCTTTCCCTCCTCCGCTGCACTTCTACGCCGAAGTAGTCTCTGAAGGCTATGTGAACTTCGCGGCCTCCCGGCTGCGTTTTTTGGGCGCTCCGCGTCTTTTGGGGGGAACCTCGTGGATCATCAAGAGAAGTTCGACGTCGCCATTCTGGGTTCGGGCCTCGGCGGCTCGATCCTGGCCGCCATTCTGGGCCGGCAGGGCTTTCGTGTCCTGCTGCTCGAAAAGGGGACGCATCCGCGCTTCGCCATCGGCGAAGCCATGCTGCCGCAGAGCTCGATGCTGTTGTGGATCCTGGGCGAGCGGTTCGACGTGCCGGAGATCCAGCACCTGAGCAGCACGGAGCGGATCCTCGAGCATGTGACCCCGACCTGCGGCTGCAAGAAGACGATCGGCTTCCTCTATCACGAGGTGGGGGAGCGTCAGAGCCCCGAGAAGGCGCACCTGCTGGTGCCACCGGCGACGCCGCTGGTCTCCGAGAGCCACCTCTTCCGCCAGGAGGTGGACCTCTACATGGTCAACGCCGCCGTCAAGTACGGCGCCGTCTACCGTGACAAGACCGACGTCCAGGAGGTCGATTTCCACGACGACGGCGTCGTGCTGCGCACCGAGACGGGTGAGGAATTCCACGCCCGCTACCTGGTGGACGGCTCCGGCCACAAGTCGCTGGTGGCCGAAAAGTTCGGGCTGCGCAAGGCGGATCCGGAGCTGCTCACTCATTCGCGCACGATCTTCACCCACATGATCGGCGTCAAGCGCTATGACGACACCATCGAGGAATCGGAGAAGCTCCACCTCTCCCGCAACTGGTACGAGGGTACGCTCCACCACGTCTTCGAGGGCGGCTGGTTCTGGATCATCCCCTTCGACAACGTCGAAGGCTCGGACAATCCGCTGTGCAGCATCGGCCTGACGCTCGACATGCGGAAGTACCCGCACCGGGGCGTGCCGCCGCGGCAGGAGTTCGACGAGATCGTGGCGCGCTACCCCTCGATCGCCGCCCACCTCGAGGGCGCGGAGGCCGTGCGTCCCTGGGTGGGCACCGGCCGGCTGCAATACTCCTCGACGGACTGCGCGGGCGACCGCTACTTCCTGATGGCCCACGCCTACGGCTTCATCGATGCCCTCTACTCCAAGGGGCTGATCAGCACCTTCGAGACTCTCCACGCCCTGGCGCCGCGCCTGATCGACGCCCTGCGGGCGGACGATTTCTCGCTCGCTCGCTTCGAATACCCGCGCCGCCTGCAGGCCGCCATGCTCCAGGCCGCCGACCGGATGGTCTTCAACTCTTACCGATCCTTCGGCGACTATGCCACCTGGAATGCCTGGGTGCGGGTGTGGCTGGCCAACATCCTGTTCGGCGACCTGCGCCTCTTCCGCATCTGCATCAAGTACCTGAACACGGGCGACAAGTCGCTGTTCGCCAACCTGGACGAGGACCCGCTGCCGATGACCTGTCCGCCGGGGATGAACCCGCTGGAGGACCTGCAAAACTTCGGCGAGTCGCTCCTCGACCGCATGGACGCCGGCGAGATGACCCCCCAGCAGGTGGCCGAAGGCATCTTCCAGATGCTGTCGCAGATGCCGCTGCCGCCCGTCCACCAGTGGGGCAACCCCGCGGCGCGCAGCCTGGACTTCCTGCCCGAGAAGCTGATGCGGATGATCGGCTGGGGGAAGATGGAGGCGCCGGAACCGATCCAGCGGCTGTTCGACTTCGATCCCTCGGTGCTGGGCGGACCTCCGCCGGCCCCTGCGCCGGAGCCGGTGGCCGTCCCCGCCGTGGCCTGAGTGGCCTAAAAAAAAGCGTGGCCTGAAAAGAAATGGGCCGCTTCGAAGCTCGAAGCGGCCCAGATCGTTCGGTTGAGCGAAGCGGGATCAGCCGGGGATCTTGACGACGTTCTCGGCGGCCGGGCCCTTGTTGCCCTGCACCACGTCGAACTCCACGCGGTCACCTTCGGCCAGCGACTTGAAGCCGTTGCCCTTGATGGCCGAGTGGTGGACGAAGCAATCCTTCTGCCCGTCCTCCGGGGTGATGAAACCGAAACCCTTACTGTCGTTGAACCACTTCACTCTGCCGGTGATGCTCATACTTTGGACTCTCTTTCTATGGTGTGGGTCCGATTGACCTGGAAATGGAACGGACCCTTTGGACAACTCGAATCAGGTGGATAAAGGTGGGGTTGGATCTACGAGTGAGTGGCTCAGCCGGCGACCTTGGTGACGTTCTCGGCTGCGGGGCCCTTGTTGCCCTGGACGACGTCGAACTCGACGCTGTCACCCTCGGCCAGCGATTTGAAGCCGCTGCCCTGAATGGCGGAGTGATGGACGAAGCAGTCTTTCTGCCCATCATCCCGGGTGAGGAAACCGAACCCTTTGCTGTCGTTGAACCACTTCACTTTTCCGGTAATGCGCATGCTTAAACTCTCCTTGACTGTGGGCCCAGAAAGCACGAAAGGGACCCGTCTGAAACCAGGTCCCTTATGCCGTTCTCTGGGTGCTGCGACAGGCTTGTTCTGTGCCTGACGTGGAGAGAGTAGCCGTTGCGTGGGAGGTTGTCAAGTCCTGTCGCGTGGGCGGGGGTGGGGCGGTCGCAAATCCCCGCCGACCCCGTAGGGGATTGTTGAAGGCCCGTCGAGAGACGCCCGCGCGTGGCGGGGATCGTTGAGGGCCTCGCATCGGGAGACGCCCCGCCGTCGGGTGCGGAGCGGGAATCGTTGAGGGCCTCGCATCGGGAGACGACCCGCCGTCCCATGGTATCCGAGAGGGTGTCGTATCGGGTCTGGGTCGTCTCTACGGGCCGGTATCGCGTTGGCGGCCGGTATCGGTTCCGGGGGGGTTATGAGGATTTGGCTTTCCAGCGACGGGGGTTGTCGAGGATATAGGCGCGGACCTGGTCCAATTCTTTGAAGTCCTTGAGGACGGTGTCATGGAACCGTTCCTGCCAGGCGAAATCGGCGTGGCCGCGAGCCCTGAGGACCTTTGTCGCCTTGGACTTGAATTGGCCGATGATCCCTCCGAGGGGCAAGGATTCTTGACCGCCCAGGATCAAGAGGCCGTGCAGGTGATCGGGCATCACGATGAAGGCGTCGAGGAATACCTGGGGATGTCTTCGCGGGATCTGGCTCCATTCCCGGGCGACCACCTCGCCGCAAGGAGAGAGAATCACCCCGCCATCGACCACCTCGCTCAGACACCGGACTCGCCATTGGACGCAGATCGTCACGTGGTAGAACCCAGGCCGACGGTAGTCCCACCGATTCCACCGCGCAGGCGAAATTCGGTATCGCTTCCGGAACAACGGATCGCCCTCGAACGTCATTTCGACCCATGATCCTATACCACACCCCTAAGGAATCGACACCGGCCGCCAACACGATACCGGCCCGTAGAGACGACCCAGACCCGCTACGATACCCTCGCGGATACCACGGGGACGGCGGGTCGTCTCTCGATGGGAGGCCCTCACCGATTCCGCACGCGGGACGGCGGGTCGCCTCTCGCTTGGCCGGCCGCGACCGGTTCCTCTCCGGGACGGCTCGTCTCTCGATGGGAGCCCTCAACGATCCCGCACGCGCGCCCCGGTATACCATCCCTCCATGATCTCCCCGTCCCCCGCCGCTCGCGCGGCCGAATCCATCCGCGAGGCGCTGGAGAGGCAGCAGCTCCAACTGCTGGAGATCACCCGCCGGGTGCGCCAGCGGTTCGAGGCGCGGGATTGGACGGGCATCCGCCAGGCCACGCTGGAGCGGCTCGAGCTGCCGGCATGGAGCATCCGGGAGACGGTGCAGGCGCTTGAGCAACAGCTCGGCGTGGCGATCGACGATCACGCGACCTGGGTGGCCCTCAAGGCCGAGTACACCCGCATGATCCTCGGGCGCGACGACTTCGAGATCGCCCAGTCGTTCTTCAACTCCGTGACCCGCAAGGTCTTCCCCCACGCCGGGGTGGACCCGGCCATCGACTACGTGGCCGACGAGCTCCCCCTCCCTTTCTCCGGCTGGGAGATGGCCAATGCCCGCATGTACGCCGTGCGCCGCATCGACGCCGCCGTGGTGCGCCGCATCCTGGAGGACGCCGGGTTCGGAGTCCCCTTCCGCGATCTCGCCGGGGACGCCGCCCGCGCTGCCGAACGCCTGCGCGAGGGAGTGGTCGCGGCCTTCGGCTCGCCGGCCATCGAGGCGGTCGACGTCCTGCGACCGGTGTTCTTCCGCAACAAGGGGGCCTACGTCGTGGGCCGGGCCCGGCTGGGGCCGGCGGTCATGCCCGTCCTCCTCGCCGTCGTCCACGACGAGGCCGAAGGGCTCGGTCTCGACGCCGCCCTCTGCACCGAGGACGAGACCAGCATCGTCTTCAGCTTCGCCCGCTGGTACTTCCACGTCGACGTGCACAGCCCGCGCGAGGTCATCGGCTTCCTCAAGTCGATCCTGCCCAGGAAGCGCATCGCCGAGCTCTACATCTCCCTCGGCTACAAGAACCACGGCAAGACCGAGTTCTACCGCGACCTCATGAGCCACATCACGGGCACCGACGAGCAGTTCGTCGAAGCCCGCGGCCAGCAGGGGCTGGTCATGGAGGTCTTCAACCTCCCCTCCTACGAGTGGGTGTTCAAGATCGTCAAGGACGTCTTCCCGCCGCAAAAGAACACCAGCCGTGAGCGGGTGATGGAGAAGTATGGCCAGGTTCAGCTCCTGGACCGGGTGGGGCGACTGGTGGGCTTCCAGGAGTTCGAGCACCTGAAGATCCCCCGCGCCCGCTTCGCGCCCGAGCTGCTGGAGAGGCTCCTCCAGGTCGCCGGCCGGACTCTCTCGGCCGAGGGCGAGTGGGTGACCATCCGTCATTGCTACGTGGAGCGCCGGGTGGTGCCGCTCGACCTCTTCCTGCGCGAGATGGACGAGGAGCGGGCCGAGGCCGCGGTGCTCGACTGGGGCTGGTGCCTCAAGGAGCTCGCCGCCGCCAACGTCTTTCCGGGCGACGTGCTGCTCAAGAACTTCGGCGTCACCCGTCACGACCGCGTCCTCTCCTACGACTACGACGAGCTGTCGGCCCTGACCGACATCGTCTTTCGGGAGATCCCGCCAGCGCGCGACGACCAGGAGGAGCTCGCCGCCGAGCCCTGGTTCACGGTGGGAGAGAACGACGTTTTCCCCGCCGAGCTGCGCACCTTCCTGGGCCTCCAGGGCCGGCTGCTCGACGCTTTCCTGCGCGAGCACTCGGACCTTTTCACCGTCGAGTTCTGGCAGGGCCTGCAGGAGCGGCACCGGCGGGGCGAGGTCCCCTCCTTTTTTCCCTACGGTCCCGCCCGCCGTCTGCGCTCCGGCGAGGCGAATCGCGAGGCCCTCCGCCCGGCGATGAGCTGCAGCGGGACGCGATGATCCGTCCCTTCCTCACCGCCCGCTGGCGGTATCTGGCGATGCGAGCCCACTCGGCGTTCCTCGCGGACGGATCCGAGGTGGCGGTGTATCCGGGGCGGCGGCTGGGGTAGCGTGGAATCTCGGAACGCTCTCCTGCGTTAGCTCCGGAGATACCGCGGGAGCGCCGCCGCCTCCCGTAGGGTAAGATTCGCCGATCGCCGGAGATGGGCGATGCGCTCTGTCTCCCTTGTAGGATCATCCAACGTTTGGAGAACCGTATGAAAAAGTTCCTCACCCTCTCCGCCGCGCTGCTCGTCGCGGCGGCTGGAGCGGCGCACGGCCAGTCCTCCGGCCAGCCTGCCCAGAAGCCCGCGGCTCCGGCCGCTCAGCCGGCCCCGGCACCGGCCGCCCAGCCGTCCGCCGCGCCGGGCGGCAAGCCGGAGTCGCTGCCGGACAAGGCCAGCTACATCATTGGCCTCAACCTGGGCAAGTCCCTGAAGAACGCTGACATCCAGGCCAACACCGACCTGATCCTCCGGGGCCTGCGGGACGGCCTCGGCGGCAGCCAGCCGCTCTTCACCGACGAGGAGATGCAGGCCACCATGCAGAGCCTCCAGCAGCAGGTGATGGCGCAGCAGGAAGCCAAGCGGAAGACCTTGGGTGAGAAGAACAAGACCGAGGGCGAGGCCTTCCTGGCGAAGAACAAGACGAAACCGGGAGTCAAGACCACGGCGAGCGGCCTGCAGTACGAGGTCCTCACCGAGGGCACGGGCCCGACGCCGAAAGCCACCGACACGGTGACGGTGAACTACAAGGGTACCCTGATCGACGGCACGACGTTCGAGAGCTCCTACGACCGCAAGGAGCCCGCGACCTTCGCCCTCAACCAGGTGGTCCCGGGTTGGACCGAGGGCCTGCAGCTCATGAAGGTCGGCTCGAAATACAAGTTCTACCTCCCGGCCGCGCTGGGCTGGGGCGACCGTGGCAACGGCAACGTGATCGGCCCCAACGCGCCGGTGGTGTTCGAGGTGGAGCTCCTCTCCATCGCTCCGCCCGCCGCGCCGGCTGCGGCCCCGGGTGGCGAACCCCAGGGCAGCGCCCAGCCCCAGGCCGCCCAGAAGCCCGCCGCGGCGAAGAAGCCGGCGGCCGCGAAGCCGGCCGACAAGAAACCGCCGGTCTGAAGCAGAGGGCAGGCGGTGAGGTGCTACTTCGCCGCCTGCTGGGTGGCTGCGGCCGCAGCCGCGAACGGCGCGCCGCTGCGCAGCCAGGTGTAGGGGTTCACGGCGTGGCCGGCAGGGGAGTAGAGGCCGTAGTGGAGATGGGTGGAGGAGATGGCGGCGTTGCCGGAGTTGCCGACGTAGCCGATGACCTCGCCGGCCTCGACCCAGTCGCCCTCCGCCTGCGGTCCATACTCCTCGAGGTGGGCGTAGTAGTGGCGATAGCCGCCGGGCCCGACGACGTAGACCACCTGGCCGCCCAGGCCGCGCATCCCCTTGAATTCGATGACGCCCCCAGTGACGCTGCGGATGGGCGTGTTGCGCGGCGCGAAGATGTCGATCCCCTGATGATGCCGGCCACCCTCCCGGGCCGTGCCCCAGGTGTTGCGGAGCTGGTCGCGGGTGACGCCGTCCACCGGGATGGGCAGCACTCTGGGCAGGGGCTGGGAGAGGAGGCCTGAGTACCGGGCGTTGTAGCGGACCGAGGCCTGGTGGCAGCCGGCGAGGGAGAGGGTGAGGACCGCGAAGACGAGGAAAAGACCGGGGATCCGACTTCGAGCCATGTTCACCTCACCTCAAAGCCCAAGGCATTGCTGCCGGTTGCCGCTGGACGATACGCGTCGTCGAGAGACCGCCTGATTGCCGAGATACCACGGAACAAGACGGGGAAGTATACATCGGCGGTAACAAATTTCAAGGGATAAGATCCACCCCATGAAGCGCTCCTTCGCGGCGGTCCTCCTGTTGGCCGCGCTCCTCGCCGCCAGCCCCGCGGCAGCCGTCCAGCCGCCGCGGCTGGCCTTCGAAGCCCCTCCCCGCTTCGCGCCCACGGCGGCGCACCTGCGGGTGGCTGCTCCGCCGCAGCTCACCAGTGTGATGCGGCTGGCGGGTCTCGCCGACCCCGGCCCGCCCATCCGCGTCGTCCTGGCGCCCGAGGGCACGCCCGAGGCGGGCCTGGTGCCGCGCTGGGTGGTGGGCTATGCCGTGGGGGATCAGAGCCTGATCGTCCTGCTGCCCGAGCGGGTGCCCAACTATCCGGACTCGTCGCTGGACGACGTCCTGCTCCACGAGACGGCGCACGTGCTGGTGGCCCGGGCGGCTGGCGGCCGGCCCCTGCCGCGCTGGTTCCAGGAGGGGATGGCCATGATCGCCGGCCGTTCCTGGGGTTTCGACGACCGCACCCGCCTCACCCTCGCCCTGCTGGTGGACCGGCCGGTCTCCCTGGCCGCGCTGGACAGCCGCTTCGCCGGCGGCCAGGCCGAGGTCAACCGCGCCTACGCCGTCGCCGGCTCCTTCGTGCGCGACCTCCTCGACCGCTACGGTCCAGGGGTGGCGCCGGCGATCCTGGCCGGCGTGGCCCGTGGCCTCTCCTTCGAGGACGCCTTCTTCGCCGCCACCGGCGCCCCCCTCGCCAGCGCCGAGGACTCCTTCTGGAGCCGCCAGACCTTCTGGTATCGCTGGGTGCCCGTGCTCACCAGCTCGGTGACTCTGTGGCTGCTCATCACCCTGCTCGCCCTCTGGGCCATGCGCTACCGCCGCCAGCGGGACGCTGCCCAGCGCCGGGTCTGGGAAGAGGAAGATGAGCGCGAGCGCCAGCGCCTGGCTGCTGCGGCCGCCCGGCTGGAGGGGCCGGGGCCGGAGGGCTGGGTGAATTGATCGATGAGCAAAGCCGAGCTGAAGGAGCCGCCAGCTACCTTCGCGAATTCCCGGCAGGCACCATCACGTCCCGCCACTGCCAGCCTTCATCCTCGATCAGACCCAGCATCAGCCGCCGATGCTTGGAGAGGGCGGCCACCTGCCGCTCCATCTCGCCGTCGCTCACCGTCCGGATGCCCGCCTCCCGCAACGCCTGCAGGGAGGGTGGCCGGGGCGGCACCTGCTCCGGCTCGACGTGCGCCTCCGCCAGGGTCGAGAGAAGCTGAGCGATGGCTTTCCGGAGGGGATAGAGCGCCACGGGATCGGGGCGCAGCTCGGGGGCGACCCCACCGAGCAGGGTGAGGGCCTCGTCCAGGATGGCGAGCGAGGGGGCCAGGGCCGATTCCCAGTCGGGGCTGTGAAAGCAGTGGAGGACGGGGTAGGCGAGGTGGCCCTGGCCCAGCGACACCATGGGGGCGGTCAGGCCGAGCAGGTGATCCCCCAGGCGGCCGAAGCCGGAGCCGTTCCAGGCCCGCAGCAGGATGTCGTGTGGATTCTGCCCCAGCGTCGTGACGTAGACGGACATCTCCCGCCGCTGCCGCACCGCCGAGACCAGCGGCAGCAGGTACGTGATGGTCAGGCTGACTAGCGTGAAACCGTTGGCGGCGGCGACGTCGGACACCAACTGCCAGACGCGCCCCCCGGGCCGGTATTCGTTGTTGCCCACGGTGATCAGGAGCGAGCCCGCGAAGTAGGCTCGCGCCCCGAGGCTGGCCGGCTGCCCGCCCTGGCTCGCCACCACGGCGCTGGGGGAGAGGTTCATCGCCAGCGTCCAGCCCAGCCAATCCAGACCGATCCAGAGGGTGACCGTGAACAGGACGATGGCGAAGCCGGTCACGGCCAGCATCCGGTGCGTGGGGACGAAGCGCAGCGCCAGCCGCCAGAGGAGGTCCGTCACCCACGACGTCAGCGGCCCCGCCCCCGCCAGGCGCAGGGTGGTCCACAGCACGTCGAAGACGACGAACAGGATGAGAGCGATGCCCGCGAGCCCGAGGACGATCCGCACCGTGCCGAAAGCAGAGCATGGCGCGTGCCACGGCCGGGAATTGCCGGCGCCCGTCCGTCCATCCTCCTGTGCGTGACAGAGGGACTCGGGCGGCGACTCTCAATGATGCAATCGCAGAGCAGTCGCCGCCCGCTCGATTCGCCTCGCGGCTGAAACGAATCTCCTTCAGGATCGCCTAAGCTTGGAGGGGTCCCTACGAGCCCCGAGGTGATCCGATGTTTCCGTCAGCCAAGATCCGCGCCCTGGTCATCGTCCTCCTCCTCGTCCCGGCGGCGGCCCGGGCTTCGCTCCTCCCGCAGGCCAACTGCGAGGACCTCCTGCCGCAGGTCCTCAACGTCGGCCTGCCGCAGCCGCACGATCCTCTGAACGTCCGGTTCGAAGATCTGCGCAAGGCCGCCGAGGCCCTCTTCTCCTCGACCTACCAGGAGCAGGGGAGATGCCGGGGCGGGCGCAGGCTGCAGGTCAACATCGCGATCGGCAACGACTACCAGATCCTCGACTGGCTCGGTCAGCGGCTCATCGACGTGGCGGCGGTGCCGGACCTCGGCGCCGAGCTGCTGCGTCGGGACGGGGTAGATCTCTTGGAGCTCAACCCGGTCGAGCACGGTTTTGACAACCTCCTCACGCCCGACCTCTCCGACCGTCTGCGATCCTGGAGCGCCGAGGCGGGAAACTGGACGGCGCGCGATGAGCCCGCGAAAGATTTCGAGAGCTTCCGCTGGCAGCTCTGGTGCGGTCTCGCCAAGGGCGCCGGCAGTGCCGCCGGTTCCCTGCGGCTCGCGGATGGCCGGCCCTGCTCGGCGTTGCCCCGCGGGCCCGACTACCGGATCGCCCTGGCGTCCCACCTGTCCACGGGCGGCTTCCTGCACCCGGTGGCCGAGACGGCAAAATGGCTGCAGGCCCGGCTGGGCGAAACCAGGCTCTCGGCGGACGCGGCCGGGAAGCTGACGGACCGCTTCTGGACGTCCTTCTTCGACCATGCGCGCTTCACCCTCGACGGCACCCTGGAGAAGGGGCAGGGGACGTCGAGCAGGTTGATCGAGATCATGGCGGACGAAGAGCCCGCCGGCTCCGGACCGCAGTACGAGGACCATCTGGTGATCACGAGGCGAGCCGCGGCTCGGATCTTCGAGCCGGGCCGTCTCCTCCCCCCGGACGTGGCGCTCCCGCCGGAGCTGACGGCCCTGCTGGCGAGCAAGCCGGTGCCAGCCGCCTTCCAGTCGCTGCTCACGCCCGATCCCTACTTCGGCGTGCGCACCTTCGGCTTCACGGTCGACGAGAGCATCGGGCTGTTGCGGCAGCATCAGTCGACCTCGGGAAAGGCGCAGCTCGCCCTGGTGCTGCCCGGCGGCGGGGTGAAGGCCGTCTACCAGTCGCGGCTCATGGACGCGCTCTATAGTCAGGGGTACTTGAAGAACGCTCTCACCAGGACGGCGCCGCAGGCGGAGGCGAACCCGGTCGACGTGGATTTCGTGATCGGCACCAGCGGCGGCGCGCTGCTGGGATATTTCGTCGCGCGGCTGGCGGAGAACGGTCCGTGGAACCTGTCGCAGGTGCTCTGGGAGAAGGAGAACCGCGAGGTCCTCGACAGCACCGACATCTTCGGCCGGACCGACCTGCCGCGCTATCTCAGCGTGGTGACGATCGTCTCCCTCTTCGCCGCGCTGTTGACCCTGACCTCTCTGCGGAGAAAGTCCCCTCTCCGGGACGACGCGCCGCCGCCGGAGAGGACCGGGCGCCGGCTTCTGCGGGTCACCGTCTGGCCGCTGCTCATCCTCACCCCTCTGCTGGTCCGGCTGGTCAACGGCAGCCTCTCGCAGGAGCACATCCCGGAGATCGAGGGCCTGTTCTACGCCCTCTGCGCGTCGCTGGCCATGTTCGCCGATCAATGCCTGATCCTCCGGACGGAGGTCCAGGCCCGGCCCTACGACCGTCTTTTCGGCCTCTGCTCCGGGCTGGCGCTGCTCGCGGGCGGCGTTCTCGTCGCGTTGCCGCTGCTGCCCATCTGGGGCGGGCGAGAAGGGAAGCGCTGGATCGACGGCTTGGTGGACGGGCTCAAGCTCTCCCGGGGATCGTTGCTGATCTGCCTGGGAGTCCTCTGCGTTCTGGTGGGGGTGATCCTCTGGCTCTGCTCCTCGCGCCACTATCACCTGGAGAAGGTGGGCGACTTCCTGGCCGGCTTTCTCGTCAGTCTGTTCCTCGTCCTCGGGGTGTATGGCCTGCTCGCCACCGTGATGTACATGAAGCCGGACCTGCTCTCGCCGCTCGAGCTGACCCTGGGCTTCTGGGTCTGGCTGAGCCTCACCAGCCTGGTCCTCGGCTACCTGCTCATCGCCGTGGGGTGCGCCTGGCGCGAGGCGAGATGGGGCCGGCACGTCTTTCGTGGCCTTCGGTACCTCTGCTCCAGCCATCCCAACTGTGCCCTGGCGGGCCGCAGGTTCGTGCGCATCGCCGCCGTGACGATGCTCTCGTTCTTCTGGTGGAACCTCATTCTGGCGCCGGCCCTTTACGGCAACGGCCACGCGCATGGGTTCCTGAAGACGGCCGTGGGCAACTTCAATAGGGAGTACCGGCAGGCGAACCCCAAGGGCGACCCGCACCGGCTGACCTCGCAGCTCCTGGTGCCGGCCAACGTCCTCGAACGCGACGGCACGCGCTACTTCCTGGTGCTGCCGGGCGGCGTCACGGACTGTCCTCCCGTGTCCAGGAAGCCCGGCGCCCTTTGGTACACCTACCGCATCCAGCCGCGAGGAGGTGTGAGCCTGCCGGCGCCGCAGGGCGACTGCCAGAATTTCAGCGACAAGCGCGCGAAGGACGTCGACGAGGTCGTCTTCGCCTCCGGCTCTCCCTTCCCCATCTTTCCGGCGCATCTGCTGGACCTGAAGGACAAGTCCGGAGAGGTCCACAAGGAGGCGCTCGTCGACGGCGGCTACTCGAACAACGAGCCGGTGGACGCCGCCCTGAGCGTCGCCGCGGAGCAGGTGCTGATCGTAGAATCCACCAACCCTCTCGGCCCCTCCGGGCCCGTGGCCGGACCCTCACGGTGGCCTCCGCTCACCGGACCCCTGGTCGGGGATCTGCTCCGGCTTCCCGGCTTCCTGTTCGAGCGCTCGCAGCAGGTCGACCGGTTGAGCCGGCGCGGGCTCTTCGTCGTCTCGCTCTCACCCTGGCGGGATGAGCCGGACTGGCCGGAGTTGTTCGATTTTCGCCGCCAAGTCGTCGAGCGGATGCGAAAGGTGGCCGACCAGGACCTGTCGCGGCGGGTCGGGCTGGTGGAGAGCTGGGGGCCTCCGCGCTTCCAGTTGAGCGTCCTGGTCGGCGGTGCGGACTAGGAGCCTGCGCGGCAGAAAAGCTCGTAGGCAGCGTTGGTGCAGGACAGCAAGGACAGCAGGGACTTCAGGGACAACAGGGACATGAAATTAGTCGAAACCGGAGATTTTTCGTCCCTGCTGTCTCTGGTGTCCCTGCTGTC
>JAJKHS010000139.1 GCA_021154885.1 Thermoanaerobaculum sp. | reverse complement strand
CAACGACGAAATGTCCCCACCAGGGCGGGTCGAGCCCCCAACCTGCCGTCCAGACCCGCCCCTACCCTAAGCGTCGAGGCCAAAGTTAGCGCCTATGCCCCCGGCCCCTCTCCCAGGGGGAGAGGGGAACCCGGTTGGAGCGACCTTGCTGGTCTCCTTCTTCTCCCGGGGAGGGGGGTTGGGAGGGGGCGGGAGAAGAGGGCCGGGGTGATGAGGGTCTTGGCAAGGGGCCCCGCCTCCCCTACCTCTTCCCCTTCACCGTCACCTTGAGCACTCGCGGCGGCCCCTCCACCAGCTCCCAGTTGCAGCCCAGCGCCTGACAGACCTTGTCCAGCGCCTGACCACACGGCGTGTTCTCGAGATCGAGGCTCACTTTGCCGGTGATCGCCGGGTCCACCTCCGGCGCGGCACTGAGGATTTCGCCGAACGTCTTCAGGACGTCCCGGCCATCCGCGTTGGTGACCCGCAGATCGATGGGCTCCTCGACGATCGGCCGCGTGGCGGCAGGGGTCTTGCCGGCCGGCGCGGGCCATACCCGCAGCTTTGGGGGATTCCCCGGCTGCAGGTCCCAGCGGCAACCGATGCTCTCGCAGACCGCGTCGAGAAGGGTGCGGACGCGCACGTTGCGCAGCTCGATCGTCACCTTGCCTTTCAGCGCCGGGGCCACCTCCGCCTCGGCGCTCAGCAGCTTGGCGAAGCTGCGGAAGGTGTCGTCCGGCGCCGCCTCGCGCAACGCGATGTTGACCTTCGCGTCCAGGGGATTTTCCGCGGCGCGGGCGCCGGCCGCGGAGAGACAGGCCAGGGCGAACGCCACCGCCAGCCACCTCTTCCTGCTGATGCTTCCAATCATTGGCCACCTCCGTAGATGACGATCAGGGTTCCTGTCGGGGACGAGGGCTCCGGGCCGGAGCTCACGATGGAGACCGGCCCGTCCTTCGGCCGCATCACCAGCACCTCCCCCACGGTTTCGATCGACGCCGCCGCCGGGCGCCGGGTTGGCAGAGGCCGCACCAGCAGCACCGCCGCCACCAGCAGCGCGGCGATGAGCGACGCTGCCGGCAGCAGCCGCAGCACGGGGGCCGGCCGCGGCGCGGCGAGAGCCCTCCGCACCACGCGCTCGACGGCCTCAGGCGTGGGATCCAGCGCTTGGCGCAGCCGCGTCTCGTGAGGTCCGTCCAGCGGTTCCATCGCGTTCCTCCAGAATCCGTAACAGCCGTTGCCGTGCCCGGTGCACGCGCATCTTCAGGGCCGAGACCGAGATGCCCAGGACCCGCGCGCCTTCGCTCGGGCCCAGCTCCCCCACTCCCACCAGCAGCAGCGCCTCGCGGTCTCTCCCGGAAAGCTGGCGCAACGCCGCCAGCGTGCGGCCGAGATCGGTGCGGGCCACGGCCCGCTCCTCGGGGCCGGGCAGCGGGCTGTGGCCTTCGAGCAGGACGTTGAGAGGCGCCATCAGGCGCCGCTGGAAGGTCAGCCGGAAGGCCCGCCGCCGCGCAATGGCGAAGACGAAGGCCGCCGGACACTCCGGGGGTCCGTGCCGGCGCCAGCGCTGGACGAGGGCCGCCAGGGCATCCTGGGCGACCTCCTCCGCCAGAGCAGGGTCGCCGGTCCGTCCGAGGGAGTAGCGGAGGAGTTGGGGGGCCAGCTCCCGCACCACGGTTTCGAGCTCCATGTCCCTGATGTACCCGCGGGGCGGAAAGGGTCACACCCCCGTCACGAGGTTCTGTAAACCCCTTGAAAGTCAGCGTTTTTGTGGTACCCTCAGGGCGCCGGGATGGCGTATACCATGAAATCCGCGCCTTTGGCGCATGGGGCCCAACAACGACGTATGGAGTTTCCACAGACGCCCATGCATAGCTCTCGCGTATCCCGAATCCGCCTGCGCCGCCGCGTCGCGGCCCTCTGTCTGCTCGCCCTGCCCGCCACGCTCACCGAGGCCCAGAGCCTCCTCGGCTCGCGGGAATCGCTGCTGCGCCAGAACGAGCAGGCGCAGGCGCACGGCTTCTCCTACCTGCGGACCTCGACCGACGTGCGCGATTATGCCAAGCGCGGCGTGCTGGTGCGCCTGCGCGGCAACGCGGACTACGACGTCGAGTCCGACGAGGTCTCTTTCCCCTACGCCCGTCCCGAGGTCAAGCTGTTCATCGAGCGGCTCTCGGACCAGTATCGCAGCGCCTGCGGCGAGAAACTGGTGGTGACGAGCCTCACCCGGCCCATCACGCGCCAGCCCCACAACGCCTCGGTCATCTCCGTCCACCCCACCGGCATGGCGGCCGACCTGCGCCGCAGCAACGTCACGGCGTGCCGGAGCTGGCTGGAGGCCACGCTGCTGGACCTCGAGGGCAAGGGCGTGCTGGAGGCCACCAAGGAGCAGTACCCGCCGCACTACCACGTGGCGCTCTTCCCCAACCCCTACCTGCGCTCGATCGGCTCCGGCGAGCTGCCGCGCGTCGAGGTCGCCGACGTCGACGTCTCCGACGATCCCGCACCCGCCCGGGCGGCTCATGTACGGCATGCCGTCTCCCGGCGATCCCGCCACCACCGCTCGCATACGGCGCTCGCCAAGCGCAGCGGTCATGGCAAGCATGTCAGACACGCCACGACCGGCAAGAAATACCGCGTCGGCCACGGCGACAGCCTGTGGAAGATCGCCCACCGCAGCGGCGTCAGCGTCGCGCGCATCAAGCAGGCCAACCGCGTCGGGTCCCGCCATCTGAAGCCGGGACAGGTGCTGTCGATCCCCAGCCGCTAAGAGCGGTGTCTGGAAAGTCCTCAGGCAGCCAGGCGGCGCACCAACAGCCGGGTCATTAGCGATTTCGGATCATGGCCTCTCTGCTTTCGATCAGAACCTCGTAGTCCTTGCTCAGCCGGCGAAGCGGTCCAAGCACTGCGTGCTACGATTTGAGCGGGATGTGGCGCCTCTATCTGGAGACCTCAGTAGTTAGCTACCTGACCGCGCCTTTGCCGATGCACTCCATATAGCCACGGCGTCCGTTCACTCGCTGGAGTACCTTCTGACCTGGAACTGCTCGCACATCGCCAACGCGGAATTGCTTCCCCGCGTCACCGGTTTGGTAGAGGAGGCAGGTTTCAAGATGCCGTTCGTCTGCACTCCAGAGGAACTGCTAGGAGAACGCCAAGATGGATGACCCGATCATAGAAGAGCTGCACCGCCACCGAGAAGATCTCCTTCGCGAGCACGGAAACGACCCGGAAGCGCTGGTTCGCTACCTGCAAGAGAAGGAGCGAACATCCGGCCGGCGGGTGCAGTCGCCGCCGGAGAAGGATCCGGTGGTGCGGGTTCGTTTCGCTCGTCGCTGAAACCTCAGGAAGAAGGAGTAAGTAGGCCGGCGGGACGCCAGCGCTCCCAGGAGGCGCTTTACCTCGGTGAGGCGTTCGCTGGCAGCGGCCGCGATCTTCCAAACACCCGCTAAGACCGCGCCACCCGGTAGGCGTGAATCCTCTGCTGCAGGCCTTTGAGCTGGAATTCGCCGAGCGGTTCGGTGCGGATGGCGCCATTCAGGAGCCGCTGGGTCTCGGGCCCTAAGACCACGTCGCCCGGCTGGGCGGCGAAGGCCTCCAGGCGGGCCGCCACGTTGACCGTATTGCCCAGCACGGTGTAGTCGACGCGGCGGGCGCTGCCGATGTCGCCCACCACCACCGGTCCGCTGTTGACGGCGACGCGGGCCTTGAAGCCGGGGAGCCCCTCGGCGGTCCGGCCAGCGTTCCAGAGGTCGAGCCCCTCCTGGATCTCGATGGCGGCGCGCACCGCCCGCAGGGCATGGTCCGGCTGCGCCACCGGAGCGCCAAAGAAGGCCATCACACAATCGCCGATGAACTTGTCGAGGGTGCCGCCGGCACGGAAAATGGCCTCCACGGAGAGGTCGAGGAACGCGTCGAGGGATTCGGCCACGGCCTCCGGCGGCGCGTTCTCGGCGAAGGCGGTAAAGCCCACCAGATCGGCGAAGAGCACCGTGGCATGGGCGCTCTGGAGGCGCTGCATCCCCTCGTCGCCGCGCCGCAAGACCTCCTCGATGACCCCGGGCGAGTGGTAGCGCTCGAGGCGCGTGCGCACCAGCTTCTCGAACTCCGCCTTCTTCGCGTAGCGGATGCGCTCCACCGCCACCGCGACGTAATTGGCGAGCGTGGTGAGCACGTCGAGGTCCCGCTCGCCGAAGGCCCCCACCTGGATAGGGGAGTCCACCTGGATCACGCCCATGATCTGGTCGCCCGACCAGAGGGGGGCGCACATCGCGGAGCGGATCTGATGCAGGCGGATCGACTCGCCGCCCGACAGCCGCTGGTCCGACTGGGCGTCGAAGGTGACGAGGGCCACCCGCTCGTGCATCACCGTCCGCAGCATGGTACGCGAGACGGGCACCTCGCCGGAGGGGCGGAACTGCACCCGGTCCTTGACCCGGGCCAGCTCGCAGACGAGTTCGCCAGCCCCCCCCGGATCGCCCCCGGGATCGCTCGACAACAGGATGAAGCCGCGGTCCACCGGGAAGGCTTCGAACGCCAGGTCGAGCACCCGGGAGAGGACCTCGTCCACCGAGTCGGCGACCGTGAGCACCCGCGCCAGGCGGGTGAGGAAGCCGAACATGCGGTGGACGTAGGCCTGGTCGTCCGTCCCGGCGCCCGGCTTCGAGAGAGGGCCCGTCCCGCTGAGCCCCCCGCTGAGGCCATAATCCGCCGCGAAATCGGAGAGCGGCCGGATGATGGTGGCGTTGCCGAGCCCCAGGGGTCCGTCCTCTCCATCGTCGATGACCGGCTGCGGCCGCACGCTCTGCGGCTCCGCCTCGACCCGGACCTCGAAGGAGCCGATGCCCATCCGGTCCCCCGGACGCAGCGGCGCCTTCTCCACCGGCACGCCGTTGACCTCGACGCCGTTGGTGCTCTTGAGGTCGTGGACCGACCAGCCGTCCACCTCGCGCAGGATCTCGGCGTGGTAGCGGGAGACGGAGACGTCCGAGAGGACGACGTCGTTGTCGCTCCCGCGGCCGAGGCGGACCCTGCCGCCGGTCAGGGGGGTGGTCCGGTCCTCACCGTTGACGACGTAACGCAGACGCAGCATGGAGTGGGGAATGATAGCAGGCCCTCAGCTCTCCCGGCCCTCTTCGCACCGCAGAGAGCCGGGAGCGAGAGGCCTTCAGTCCACCGCCAACCGGGTGAACGGTGGACGGGTGAACTTCCCGTCCTGGTAGTAGCCGCTGTTGATGAGCAGGTCGAGCTGCGGCGGAGCGGCGAGCCCGCCGACGAGAAAGACGGGAGCGGAGTCTTTCGGAACGAACGCGCCATGGCGCACGCCGCGCGGGGCCAGGGAACAGTCGTAGCTCTCGGTCGTTAACCAGCGGTCGCCGAGCCAGACCTGGTCGCCGCCCCACCAGTTGACGACGCACTCGTCCGAGACCGGGTGGGTGTGAATGTCGGCCGTCATGCCGGGGGTCATGCAGGCGAAGTTGAAACCGGTGGCTCCCGTCCCGTAGCCGGCGAACAGGACGAGGAGCATGGACGCGCTGTTCTCGCCGCCTTGCACGAGCCCGGTCAGGGTGCCGCCGTAGAAGGCGTTGAACAGCGCTCCGCCGCGCCGGATGTCGTCGTTGTCGAGGTTCCAGGCGCGGACCTCCGGGTGGCTGTCGTGGAAGGCCATCTCGTTGTTCGGCGGGTACTGGACGCGCTGCGTGTTGATCTTGGCGTAATTGATCGCCTCGAAATTCATCACCTTGTTCACCGGGTCGTAGAAGCCGGAGGCCTCATAGAGATCGAACTGCGGCGGCGAGATCGCAGTCACCAGGACGAAGTCGTCCTGGCTCTCCGCCGTATTGCGCACCGCCCGCTCGGTCGTGGCGGGGAAATAGGCGACGTCTCCGGGCTCGAGGTCGAGCCACTGCCCACGGAGGAAGACCTGGCCCTTGCCCTTGAAACAGACCATCGCCTCCTCGGCCATGTCGTAGGCGTACTGATCGCTTTCTTCTCCCGGCTTGACCGTGAGCACGTGCACGGCCTCGGTCTGGAACCCATTGCCCGGCCAGGCGATCGGACGGGTGTCGATGCCGTGCGTGGTGATGGGGATGCCGTCCCCCAGGTTGCTGAGCGCGCCGTTCTGCTGGATCTGCGTGTGCGTGAGATAACGTTCCCGATAGCTCTCGAGCTCCATACGAATCTCCTTGGTTTTGACGTAGCGTTGACTGCTTGGTTTTCGCTTCGCCTCTCAATCCAGGAGGTCGACGCTGATATTCAACGTTGTCCCAGAGACCCGGTATGTGGCGACATTCTCGGTATTCGGATCGTAGACCACGTGCTCCCGAGCTTTCTTCGTTTTCCCCAACACCGCATCCACCTCGGGCCAGACCTCGATACCCGGGGGTAATCCCAACTCGCGCAGGTCCATGGTCTTCGACTGATTGACAGGATAGTTCCCGGTCCAGCTCGACGACAATTTACCTGTGCCCAATCTGACCCGGAACTTCATGACGAAGCCACCGTTGTTGTTGCAGGCGATCTTGCTGACCTGTTGCATGATGAATCCTCCCTTTGAGATTGATCGATCGGATTAATTCTGATCGATGTTGCAGTCAAAAGCAGGATTGATGCCAGCGCTCACGGCGAGGCGAGGAGCGCTCGCGGAACGGTTTTTCACTCACCGATCGGTGAGACTCTCTATCCGATCGGTTAGACCCGCAGGCCCAGGTTCGAGATCAGCCGGTGGAGGTAATTCGGATGCAGGCCGAGGAGGGCGCCGGCTTTGGTGACGTTGCCGCCGGCTTCGGCCAGGGCGGCGAGGATCAGCCGCTTCTTCGTCTCGTTCAGCGTCTCGTGATAGCGGGTGACGGCCGCTCCCGGGCCGGCGCCGGCTTCGAGCACCGCCTCGGGGAGGTCCTCGGGACGGATGAGGTCGTCCTCGCCCAGCACGAGCGCGCGCTCGACGGCGTTGGCCAGCTCGCGGACGTTGCCCGGCCAGTCGTAACGCAGCAGGCAGGCGCGGGCCTCGGGGGTGAAGCCGGCGACGGGCCGCCCGAGCCGCCGGCTGGTCTGGGCGGCGAAGTGGCTGGCGAGGAGCGGGACGTCCTCGCGCCGCTCGCGCAAAGGGGGCAGGTGCAGCGTGATGACGTTGAGCCGGTAGTAGAGGTCCTCACGGAAGGTGCCGGCGCGGGCCGCCCGCTCGAGGTCCCGGTTGGTGGCGGCGATCACCCGCACGTCCACCCGGATGGGCCGCGTGCTCCCCAGGCGCTCGATCTCCCGCTCCTGGAGGAAGCGGAGGAGCTTTGCCTGCAACGGCAGCGGGATCTCCCCGATCTCGTCCAGGAAAAGGGTGCCGGAATCGGCCACCTCGACCTTGCCGGTCCTGCGCGACACGGCGCCGGTGAAAGCCCCGCGCTCGTGGCCAAAGAGCTCGCTTTCGAGCAGGGTCTCGGAGAGCGTCGCGCAGTTGACGGCCACGAAGGGGCGCTCCGCCCGCGAGCTCGCCCGGTGGATGGCCTGCGCCGCCAGCTCCTTGCCGGTGCCGCTCTCGCCCAGCAGGAGCACGGTCGAGCCCGTGGCGGCCACCCGGTTGAGGAGACGGTAGATCTCGCGCATGCGCGGGCTCTCGCCCACCATGTCGTGGGCAAAGCCGGCCGCGAGCCGGCGGTTCTCCTCTTCCAGCCACTCGATGCCCCGGACGGTGGCGAGCGCCGCCGCGGCGATGCCGGCCACGGCGGTCACGAGCTGGAGGTGCCCCTCGTCGAAGCGGGTCCCGGGCTCGCGAGTGTCGAGATAGAGGAGGCCCAGCGGCCGGTCGAGATGACTGAGCGGCACGGCGAGCAACGACTGGATGAGATCGCCGCGCAGGCTCGCGGCCCCGGCGAGGTCCGGCTCGGCCAGCACGTCCGCGGCGAGCACGGAGAGCCGCTCGCCGAGCACCTTCCCGGCGAGGGTCCGGGAGACCGGAAAGGGGTCGGTGGCGCCGTGGCGGTCGAGCGCGAAGGCGTCCGCCAGCTCGGCCGTGCCGCGATCGGCGAGGAGGAGAGCGGCGCGCTCCGCGGGCACGGCCGCGAGCACCAGCTCGAGCAGCCGGCGGGCGAGGGACGGGGTGGACCGTAGCGATTGGAGGGCGGTGCCGACCTGCAGCAGGGTGTGGAGGTCGCGGGCGGTACGGCCGCCGCGGTCGGAGGCGAGCGCGGCGAGGACCTCCTGCGGCCGCGAGTAGAGGGCGTCCTCGGGCGAGAGGTGGATCGTCGTCTCCGCCGTGGGGGTCGCCCCTTCCAGGAGGACGGCAGGCCCGCTCCCGGGGGTGCCCTCCTCGCGGACCTGGAACAGGAACAGCGAGTCGCCCAGAGTCACGAGGTCCCCCTCCTCCAGGAAACGCTCCTGGACCGGCAGACCGTTGACGAAGCTCCCCCGCCGGCTGCCGAGGTCGCGCAGCCGGAAGCCTCCGGCCGCCGGCTCGAGGACGCAGTGCTGCCGCGAGACGCCGAGGTCCGGGAGCTGGAGGCGGTTCGCGGAGTGGCGGCCGATCGGCAGCGCCTCCCCGTCCAGCGGGAAGGTCTGGCCCGCGAGCGGGCCGCTCAGACAGACGAGCCTCGGGTTCAAAGGCGAAGGACTCCTATCGGATCGGCTAGAGTCTAACCAATCCGTTAGAGATTTGCCCACTCTCCGGCGCCCTCAGAAGGCGGAGCCATCTCGGCCATCTCCCTCTCAGGGAAGGAGTTCAGGGATCAGGAGAAGGCTGGGCGCCGTTTCCGGAGGGCCGGGCATCGGGTGTGCTCTTCTGGACAGCCGAGGATGCAAACCAATCTGAAAAGGAGGAGCGATATGGAAAGAATCGCGAGCATCGCCCGCGTCGGGGACAGTAATCAGATAACGATCAATCCGTCGGAAATCGAGCTGAGCGATGGGGATTGGGTACGGTGGATATTTCCAGATCTGCCGAGCGATCAGTTTGGATTCGTCTTCTTCCTTCCCCGGTTCGGTCCCTTCCACTCGCTCCGTTCCTTCAGCAACACACAGGTCCTGGGGAAGGGCAACGTTGGCTTGGCAGACTTGGCGGGCAACCGGTATGACTACACAGCCATGATTCTTCGAGCGGGAGAGAAAGATCCGATCGCGACCGGAGTGGGAACGATCACGAACAAGGCCACACGGGTGGATACGGCACCTGAGGTCTTCGTGACCTACGATCCGACTCCGGGCCTGAAGCTTTCGGAGGCCATCAAGGTCATCCCCGACCCGGTGAGCCTCAACCCGGGTGACACGGCGACCTGGTATTTCGTCAATCTGCCGGAGGGTGCTTTCGCGAACTTCCTGTTCGTACCCGACAGCCTGGCACCCAGCCTGAGAGTGGCGAACGGGCCGTTCATGGACTTCTATGCTTGCGACGGCAGCGGTCCCGTCACGGTGCGGGCGAGCGGCACGGGCTTCGCCGCGGCCCCTCTACCCGAGAACGAGGCCTGGCCCCGGAATTTCACCTACCATCTCGAGGTGCGGAACCCGGAAGGCG
The DNA here is from genome assembly GCA_021154885.1 of Thermoanaerobaculum sp. Lineage (GTDB taxonomy): Bacteria > Acidobacteriota > Thermoanaerobaculia > Multivoradales > UBA5704 > DATARR01. The sequence goes on along the minus strand of JAJKHS010000139.1, from coordinate 59,667 downwards.
TTCTCATCGGGAGCCACGATCCGGTCATCGACAACCTCGGCGTACCGCCGACGAGCCCTTGAGCTGCGAGAGATCAGCGGGTGGGCTTCCGGCGCAGGAGGGCCTGGAGCTCCGGATCGTGGCGCAGGGTGCCGAAGGCGGCGAGGGTGAACCAGCGCGGCTGGATCCCCTTTTCCAGGGCGCTCTGGGCATTCACCAGGGCGGACGCCCGGTCGCCGGCGAGGGCGTAGACCAGCGAGGCGGCGTAGAGGATCTCGGGATCGTCGAAGCTCTGCCGCAAGGTGCGTTGCGCCTCCGCAACGGCCTCGCGGGTCCTGCCCAGGTGGGCCAGGCACTGGGCTTCGATCATACGGTCCGTGGGGGAGAGGCCGGCCGCGGTCGCCTCCAGCCGCTGCAGCACTTGACGATAGAGCGACCGGGCCTCGTCCTCACGGCCGAGCGCGAGCTGGGCATCGGCCAGGTTGAGGGTGACGGCGATATGGCCGGGAGCCAGCTCCAGGGCCTGCCGGTAGGCGGCCACGGCCTCCCCATGACGTCCGAGCAGGGAGCGGGCGAGGCCGAGGTTCGTGTAGTAGGGACGCTGGGGGTGGAGGCGGATCAGATCCAGGTAGAGACGCTCAGCGCGGGCAGGATCGCCCACCAGCAGCTCCAGATTGCCCAGCTTGTCCAGGCCCCAGACGTTGCTCGGGCTGCGCGCGAGCAGCTCTTCCAGGTGGCGTCTCGCATCCACGACACGGCCGGCCTTGATCTCCAGGTCCGCCAGCCAGAAGAGGTTGGACCACGAGGGATCGCGCCTGGCGGCGGCGGCCAGGTCGGCGATGGCGCGCGGCAGGTCTCCCTGGCTCTCGGCGACCTGGCCAGAAAGGACCAGGAGGTCCGAGTCTCCCGCGAGGAGCGGCTCGATCTGGACGAGAAGTCGGGCCGCCTCCTCCGGCTGGTGGGCCTCCAGAGCCATTTTGAGCGCGGCGACGAGGGGCCGGGGATCCGCCGGCGCTAGGGCCTGCGCGGCGCGCGCGGCGTCCCGGCCGCGTTCGAGGTACCGGGGATCGCGCGTCGAGCGGAAGAGGCTCCGGGCCATGCCGACCACCTGGAGGTGGGCCTCGAGGAACCGGGGTGACCCGCGGACGACGGCTTCGAGCCGCTCGAGCTCGGGCTGCGAGGGCGCGGACCCCGCGTCGATCCGCTGCTTGATCCGCAACAGCTCGGCGTAATCCTCGTCGCGGGCCGCCAGCTCAGGCGTGCCCGGCCGCAGGCGCCGGTCCGAGTAGGCCCGCCGCAGGTGGACGGCGACCGCGTCGGCCAGCAGGCGGAGGTCCCGGGGCTCGGTCGGCACGGTGAAAGTCTCCGCCCAGAGAACGCGCCCATCGCTCCCCTGAACGCGTCGCAGCGTCACCCTCCCGCCGAGCGTCCCCTGCCTTTCGAGCGTGGCGGCGAGCACCTCTTTCGCCGCGGCCGCCCGTGCCGCCGCAGCCAACGACATCGCGGTTCCAGCCTGCGCCGGATCGAGCGGGGCCACTCCCTCGAACGACGCGAGAGTCGAGAGGCTCGCCACGAGGACGCCCGAGGCGGCGAGTCCGAGCCCCTCGTCCCTGGCGGGAGCGACCTGAGGCTTGAGGACGGCGACCCGCAACGGCTCCGGCGGGCGCTGCCGGTCCACGAGGTAGACGAAGCCGAGCGCCAGCGCGGCCAGGGCTGCCACGGCCGCCGCCAGGTGCCGCCGCCGGTAGCGGGGAGACAGAGCGCTCGACTCGTTGGCCGGAGCCGCCGCGGTTGCCGCAGCCAATGAGGCACGGGTTGCCGCCTCGCTCCAACGTTCGCCGCGCGGGGGGACTCCCTTCCCGGCCGCGAGCGCCGGCGAGGCCGCGATCTCCTCGAGGCTTCGCGCCACCTCCACCGCGGTTTGCGGGCGCGCCGCGCGGTCCTTCTCCAGCAGGCGATCGACCAGCGCGGAGAGGTCGCGCGGCAGGTCCGGCCGCAGGGAGGCGACCGGCGGCGGGTGGTGCGCGATGACTCGCCGCAGAGTGTCCAGGGAGTTGCTGCCCCGGAAGGGTGACCGGCCGGTCAGCATCTCATACAGCAGGACGCCGAGAGAGAAGAGGTCCGAGCGGGCGTCCACGTCGCCGCCGCTCGCCTGCTCCGGGGACATCGAGGGATAGGTGCCGATCACCGCGCCGTGCGCCGTCAGGGGCTCGTCCCCCTCGTTCGCCAGGACCGGTTTGGCGAGGCCGAAGTCCAGGATCTTGGCGTGCCCGTCCGCGGTGACGATGACGTTCTCGGCTTTTAGGTCGCGGTGGACCAGGCCGGCGGCGTGCGCCGCGGCGAGCCCCTCCGCCACGTCGCGCGCCAGGCGGACGGCCAGCGCCGGTGCCGGAAGCCCCTCCGCCGTCAGCGCGGCGAGGATGCGGCCCTCGACGTACTCCATGACGATGGCGAGGCCCGCGGCGTCCTCGAAGAGCTCGTAGACGTGAACGACGGCCGGATGGCTCAGACGCGCCGCCACCCGGGCCTCGCGGCGGAGCCGCTCGCTCTGGCGGTCGACGCCCGAGCCCTGGCGCACGCGCTTGATGGCGACCCGCCGCCCCAGGCGCTCATCCCAGGCCAGGAAGACCTCGCCCATGCCGCCGTGCCCGAGGCTCCGCTCCACCCGGTACGAGCCGATGCTCCAGCCCTCCGGCGGCGACGACGGGCTGGCGCTCGCGAGGTCCTGGCTGGCCTGGCGCTCGGTTTGCTGCTTCGGTTCGGAATCCACGGAGAGCTACAGTGTACTCCGAAGCGGCTTGACGGTCAGGGCGCCAGGGCCGGCTCGAACAGCATCCCGGAGAAGCCGTCCGCCGCCTCGGGGGTGAACCGTCCCGTTTCGAACAGCCGGCGAAAGGCCGCCACCACCCGCGGACAGAGCTGGGTGCCCGCGCCGGCGAGGATCTCGGCGGCGGCCCGCTCGCCGGGCAGCCCGGCACGGTAGGGACGGCTGGTGGTCATGGCGTCGAAGGTGTCGGCGACGGCGATGATGCGGGCGCCGAGCGGGATTTCGGGGTCCCGCAGGCCGTCCGGATAGCCCTTGCCGTCCAGCCGCTCGTGGTGGTTGCGCACCCCGACCAGCACCTGCGGGTTGGCGAGCGGCGTCACGATCTCGGCGCCGAACACGGTGTGGCGCCTCATCACCTCCGCCTCGTCCGGGTCCAGAGGCGCGGGCTTGCCCAGGATGCGGTCCGGGATGCCGATTTTGCCGATGTCGTGCAGGGTGGCCGCGAGCCACAGATCGTGCAGCTCGTCGCGGCCGAGCCCCATCTCGTCGCCCAGCAGGATCGAGTAGCCGACCACGCGGCGGACGTGGCCGCGAGTGTAGGGGTCCTTCTTCTCCAGCGCCTCGGCGAGGGAGGTGACCATGCTCAGGAACTGCCGGCGCTGCGCCGCGTAGAGCCGCGCGTTCTGCAGCGCCGGGGCGAGGATGGCGGCGAACTGGCGCATGCGCCGGAGGTCCCCCTCCGTGAAGCGGTCGCGGTCCACCGGGTTCAGGAGCTGGACGACGCCGATGACGCTCCCCAGGGCAATGAGCGGCACGGCGAGGATGGCCCGGGTCTGGAAGGCGCCCGCAGGATCGCCGTGCCAGCGCGGGTCGGCGCCGACGTCGTTGACCACCTCGGCCTCGCCCGACAATGCGACGCTGCCCACGATCCCCTCGCCCAGCGGCAGGCGCATGCCGCGGATCGCTCCCGCCGCCCGCCCGCGGACGACGCGGAAGAAGAGGTCTCGCCGCTCCTCGTCCAGCTCCCAGATGGAGCTGGTCTCGGCCTGGCAGACGTGCTCGGCGTGCTCCAGGGCCAGCTCCAGCACGGTCGTCAGGTCGAGCGTGCCGGAGAGCTTGATGCCGACCTCGAACAGCATCTCGTACTCGGCGAGCTGGCGGGCCGGTTCGAGCAACGCCCCGGGTGCCGGGGCTCCAGATTCAGCAGATTCCGCCGCGATCATCTCCCCTCCCTTCGATTCACCGGCTGCCGGTTCGACCTCCACCCTCCGGCCACGGCAATAACGCGCCCGTGCCAGCAATTCCCTCAGGCGCTTAAGCCCTCCAGATCGCGGAGCAGCTCCGCCACCGAGCGGTAGCGCTGGTCCGGCTCCTTCTTCAGGCACTTCAGGATCGCCGCCTCGAGGGGCGGCGGGATCTCCGGCCAGCGGCTGCTGGGCGGCGCCGGCTCCTCCCGCAGGTGCTTGACCACGACCTCCATGACCGACGGCCCGTCGAACGGCAGCACGCCGGTGAAGATCTCGTAGAGCACGATGCCGCAGGAGTAGAGGTCGGTGCGGGCGTCGGCCTCCTGTCCCTGGAGCACCTCCGGGGCGAGGTACTGGGGGGTGCCCACGATGAAGCCGGCCTGGGTCTGAGCCGGGGTGAGCCGGTCGATGGGCCGGGCAATGCCGAAGTCCATGAGCTTGGCGTTGCCGGTGGGCTCCAGGATCATGTTCTCGGGCTTGATGTCGCGGTGCAGCACGCCCACGGCGTGAGCGGCCCCCAGGCCGGCGCAGAGCTGCTTGGCCAGACGCAGGCCCGCCGAATAGGGCAGCCGGCTCGTCTGGTCCAGCATGTAGCGCAGGGTCACGCCGCGGACGTATTCCATGGAGATGTAGGGCACGCCGTCGATCTCGCCGAAGTCGTGGGTGCGCAGGACGTTGGGATGGGTGATCTTGCGCGCCAGCTTGATCTCGCTCTTGAGGCGATCGAGCTGGTTGCGGTCCCCCCACAGCTCCCGCCGCAGCATCTTGAGGGCCACGAGGTCGTCCAGCTCCCGGTCGCGGGCCTTGTAGACGATGCCCATGCCGCCGGCGCCGAGCACCGAGAGGATCTCGAAGCGCTGCCCCAGCAGGGCGCCGGGCGAGATGCCGGAGAGGGTGGCCCGGGCCGGCGAGCCCAGGGTCTCGGCGTCGAGCGTCCGCTCCAGCGTCACGCTGGTGGCCATGCGCCCGCTGACCACGTAGAGGGGCTGGGGGGTGATCACCCCGCGCCGCGGCGCCAGCCGGTAGCCGGCCTGCTCGAAGGCCTCCTTCAGCTCTTCGTGCACTTCGCGAGAGAGCAGCAGCTCGCCGGGGGTGGCCTCGCGCAGCAGGCTCTCGAGCACCTGCACGGGCAGGCCCACCAGGGCCCGCTCCGCCCGCTCGCCCCAGGTGACAGGCCCGGTGACAGCGCGACCGGCGGAGAGGGCCACCACCGGCGCCTCGGCCTCGTCTCCACCCTCCCCGTCGAGCGGCGCGCCCAGCACTTCCGCGGCCACGGCCAGTGCGCGGTACCCCCGCCCGTCGCCCTCGAAACGGGCGACGATCCGGTGGCCGGCGACGGACTCCACCTGCCCGCGGCGGCGGGCCACGGCGGAGGTCACCCGCTCGAGATCGCCGGCCAGCCGCTGCAGCGTCTCCTTCGGATCGCCACCGGCGCGGGCGTACTGGCGCAGCTCAACGCCCAGCAGCACCACCTCCCGGCTCTGCGGCTCGCCCAGCAGGGCCCGCGCCTGCTGCGGCTCGGGGAGGTTGCGGGAGAGCTCGGTGACGTACTGCTCCATATCCCGCTTCTCCCGCAGGTCCGCCATCAGCTCCTGGAAGGCGTGGGCGAGGCGGCCGACCTCGTCGCGGCGGTCGGTCTCGATCTGCTGGTCGTAGTTCCCCTGGCGGGCAGCCTCGGCGGCGGTGAGGAGCTGGCGCACGGGCTGGAGAGCGCGGCGGGCGAAGGCGAAGGAGAGGAACGGGGCGATCAGTACGGCCGCGAGCCCCGCGCCCAGGAGCACGTTCTGGATCTGCCGGTAGACGGCCAGCGCGTGCTCCAGCGAGGCCAGGGCCACGGTGGCGCCCACCGGTTTGCCGGCGGCGTCGAGCAGCGGCGTCTCCAGGGCGAGCCACGGCTCGCCGCCGAGCGACACCTCGGTCTGCGGCACCCCCTTGCCGGCGCGCAAGGCCCCGCCCAGGGAGCCCGGGCCGAGGGCGGCGGCGAGGCTCTTGGCCGTGGCCGGAGGCAGGGTGGTGGCCACGATCTGGGGGCCGCGGGCGCCGTTGGAGACGAAGGCCACGTCGGCGCCGCTGACCTCCCGCACCTGCCTCACCCCTTCGGCCTCGTCCGTGATCTGGAAGCCGGTCACCAGGTAGGCGAAGGGGGTGAAGTCCTTCACCACCGGCACGACCACCGCGTAGTAAAGGTCGTCTCCCTCCTGCCAGACGCCCTCCCCTTCCCGGGTATCGCTGCGCAAAGCCGTTTCCACCAGGGCCCGGTGCGAGAGGTCCTGGCCGGTGGCCTGCGGCTGGTCGGTGCGGGCGATCACCTTGCCATTGGGGTCGAGGAGGATGGCGAAGTCGTACTTGAAATCGTTCCGCCGCTCGTTGAGCAGGTCGAGGATGGAGCGGGTGTCGCGCTTGTCCGCGGCCTCGGAGACGTAGGCGGTGAGGTACGGCTCGGCGGCGAACAGCCGCGCCATCAGCCGGAGCTGCCGGTAGCCCTGGTCGCGGAAGGCCTTCTGGGCCGCGGCGCTGCTCTTCAGCGATTCGAGGGCCGCGCCGCGGGCGATCCGCCGCAGCATCACCGAGGTCACCGCCACCGCGCCGCCCACCAGCAGGGCGATGAGCAGCGAGGTGACCAGGAAGATCCGGGTCTCCAGCGACAGGCCGGTGCGGCGGCTAGCGGTTGTCGTAGCGGTCACGTTGCGACCGGAAGTAGGACTGTCCCTGTTTATTGAGATGGGCCGGAATCAGCGGACGGACGATCTCGATGCCGATCTGGACGGGCGTCTTCTGCGGCAGCTCCACCGTTCCCGTCCAGGGGTCCCCCTGCTCGTGCCACACCGTCAGCTTCCCCGGTCCCTTCGGCAGGCCGGCGAGGACGAAATCGCCGGCGGCCGAGGGCGAAGCCGAGTACGGAGTGTCGAGCACGAGGATATAGGCGACCATGTCGTGGTGAACGTTGCAGTAGACCCGCACCAGACCCGGCTCCTCGAAGCGCTTCTCCTTGCCCGGACCCTCGCGGTAAAGGCCGAGGTCGAACTGGTTGGGCGAGGAGACGGAGAAGACGTTGTGCAGGATGGGGTCCTGATTCGGGAAGCGCACCCGGCTGCCGCGCGGGATCACCAGCACCCGCGGCACCAGCTCCTTGCGCCGGGTGACCATCTCGAACGGCTCGCCAGCCGGCCGCACCGGGTGCGAGCCCGCCGGCTCGAACCAGACGATGGCCTGGCGTACGTCGCTCCCCCGATCCGGGCTCTTCCCGCCCTTGGCCAGGAGCTGGATGCGGCCGCGGAGGTCTTCGGCGTGCAGAGGAATGGAAAGGAGAGCGAGGAGCACGATCAGAGCGAGGTGCCCGATCCGAACGGCTGGGCCCTCATCACCCCGGCCCTCTTCTCCCGCCCCCTCCCAACCCCCCTCCCCGGGAGAAGAGGGAGACCAGCAAAACCGCTCCAACCGGGTTCCCCTCTCCCGGGGAGGGGGGTGGGAGGGGGCGGGAGAGGGGACAGGGGTGAGGGCCCGCCCCGAAGGGGCGGCACCTGCGGCGATGGCGGCGCTGACGATCGTGCGCACCCCTAGATCCTCCACCGCAGGGTCGTCAGGACCTCGTTGTTCCCGTGCGTCGTCCCGTTGCCGATGACGAAGCGGTTGAGGGCGTACTCCGCCGTGAGGTCGACCCCCGGGAAGATGCCGAGGCGCAGTCCGGAGTCGATCTTCTCCCAGTTCCAGGCGAAGCTCGGGCTGGGCGTCGGCGGGATGTTCTTGAAGTCGTTCGTGAGCTTCGAGTAGCGCACGGCGGGAGCGATGAAGGTGAAGAGCTGCCGGCCGCCCACCGCCCACACCAGGGGCAGGTCGAGCTGCCAGGCCACCTCCGCCTCGATGCCCTTGCGCGGCAGGCCCGCCAGCTTCTGGTCCACGTACTGGCCGAAGAGGGAGAGCCCGCCGAGATACACCCAGAGGTTGGCGCCGGCCTGCTTCTTGTCGTCGTTGGTGAGGGGGAGGATATGGCCGTCCCCCGGGCCGTTGAGCAGGTCGAGGTCGCCGCCGTAGAACGAGCCGTCGCGCGGCACGGTCTTCGCCAGCTTGCGTTGATAGCCCCAGACCAGCACGTCGACGCCGTTCTTCCCCGCCTCGTCCCCCGTGCGCCAGCCGAGAGCCGCGCCGGTCTGCGGGTTGGTGAAGCCGACGCCCTCGATCTTGGCGTCGTAGAGGATCACGATGCCGCTGTGGAGGGCCGGGTCCGGGTTGGGCTGCAGCAGCTCCGGCGTGCCGTTGTCGCCGGCGAGCGCGTTGGGGTCGCGCAGGAACACCGGATTGCCCTGGGTGGCCGAGAGCTTGGCGTAGAGGTGGCGGCCGAGGTTCAACCCCAGCTCGGCGCCGACGTCCTCGAAGCGGTTGAACGCCGTCCCGACCACGCCGTAGCTCTCCAGGTGGCGGTCGTTCTGGCGCTCCAGCTTGGGGAACTTGCCCACCTTGAGGTAGACCCCGCCGCGCGGCGGCAGGGTGGCCGGCGCCGCCTCGATGCCGAAGCGGATGTACGCCTCCCGCACGTCGACGTTGCTGTCGGTCGAGGTGGGATTGCGGTTGTAGAGGTCGATGAAGTGGATACGGCTGTGGGCCGTCAGGCCGTCGCCCCAGACCGCGTCCACCAGCAGCCCCACGTTCGACAGCTCGAAATGATCGCCGGGGTTGACGGTCTCCTCGAAAGCCTTGGTCTGTCCCGGCGGAAGCTGGCTGGGAGGGAACGGGAAGGGGACGGCGAAGCGGTTGTCCTCGCTGTGCCGGAAGTTCGCCTTGACCTCCAGCCCGAAGGTCAGCTTCGGCTTCAGGCTCTCCGGCTCCGGCGAATCCTGTGCACGGCTGGCCGGAACGCACAGCGCCGCGCCGGCCAGCAGCAGGACGCAACACCTCTGACGAGACTTCAACAACGCCATTTTCGACGGACCTCCCCCTGCGGATGCTACGAGAACTGCGGGTAGCTTAGATGCATGCCGCTCCGCAGTAAAGGGAGGGGGGCCCCCGTGTCCCCTGCGCGCCTCCGGGCTGCACCTTGTTTTGCGCAAGCCAGTTGCCATGGTCCGGGTCCGCGAAGACCCATCGGATGTGGGACAATCGCTAACGCTCTCCTGCGAGCGGCAGCACCTCTCTCGGGAAGGAGATTCAGGTGATCTCATCGGAAGACTTTCGCAAAGCGCTGCGCCACTTCCCCGCCGGCGTCACGATCGTGACCGTCAAGGCGGGCGAGCGGAGCCATGGCCTCACCGTCTCGGCCTTCGCCTCGGTCTCGGCCGAGCCGCCGCTGATCATGATCATCATCGAGAATCGCCACCACGCCCACACCCTGCTGGAGGAGCCCGAGGCGGTCTTCGCGGTGAACATCCTGGGCGAGGGGCAGTCCGAGCTCTCCAACCGCTTCGCCTGGGTGAAGGACGAGGACCGCTTCGCCCTGGGCAACTGGTCCACGGCCGCGACCGGCGCGCCCATCCTGGTGGACGCCCTGGCGTGGCTCGACTGCCGCATCCACGCCCGCTATCCGGCCGGCTCCCACACCATCTACGTGGGCGAGGTGACGGCGAGCCAGGTGCCGGAGGAGGAGGCGCCGCCCCTGGTCTACTGGAACCGCGGCTACCGCAAGCTGCACCGGCACGAGGAGGAGCCGCCGGCGTAGGTCAGGCTCCCGGCAGCTCCTGGCCGAGGGCCCGCCCACGGGCCGCGGCCAGGAGGCGGAACCCCGCCCAGGCGACGACCCCCACGCCGCCGCAGCCGAACCACAGCGCCCGCATCCCCAAGTGCTGGTAGACCCAGGTGCCGGCCAGGGGCGCCGCCACGAAGGCCATGGCGGCGGCGAGATTGAGCACGCCCATGTAGCGGCCCAGACTGTCTGTTCCCGCCCGGTCGGCCACCACCGCGCTGAGCATCGGAAACGTCAGCATCTCCCCCACCGTCCAGACCACCACCGTGAAAGCGACGTAGAGGAAGCTCGAGCCCAGGGGGAGAAGGGCCATGCCGCCGCAGAAGATCAGCGCGCCGGCCGCCACCACCGCCATGGGATCGCGCCCCGACAGCGAGTGCACCAGGACCATCTCGAACGCCACGATGACCAGCGTGTTGACCGCCAGGGTGAGCCCGATCTTCGCCTCTGAAAAGCCGTAGAGGTCGTGCAGTGTGAGGGGGAACGTGCTGGCGATCTGAAACGTGACGATCGTCATCAGGAACATCAACCCCATCATCGCCAGGAACGGGCCGTCCCGCCACGGCGACGAGCCGCCGCCCGGCCGCCGCGCGGGCTCGCCGGGTGCGGCCGACCTCAGCGGCGGAATGAAAAACAGGAGGCCGGTGGCGAGCAGACAGGTCACACCGTCGGCCACGAACAGCCAGCCGTAGTCGTGGAGCGCCAGGAACCCGCCCACCGAAGGTCCCAGCGTCATCCCCATATTGACCGCCAGCCGCAGCAGGCCAAACCCCCGGGCGCGATTCTCCGGCCCGGCCGCCGCCGCCAGCGCCGACAGGTTCGCCGGCCGGAACGCCTCCCCCACCAGGCTCAGGACCAGCACCATGCCGGCGATGGCCAGCCGGCTGCGCAGGTGGCCGAGCAGCAGGAAGCTCACCCCCGTGAGGCCAAGACTGACCTTCATCACCTGCACGGACCCGAAGCGGTCGCAGAGCCACCCTCCAGCATACGAGGCCACCATGGCGCCCAGGCCATACAGCGCCAGGACCTGCCCCGCCTGCGTGGTGGTGAAGCCGCGCTTCTCGACCAAGTACAGGGTCAGGAACGGCATCACCATCGTGCCGCTGCGGTTGACCAGCGACGCGATGGAGAGCAGCCAGACGTTGCGGTTGAGGCCTGAGAAGGCCTCCCGGTAGGCGGTGGCGACGGCGCGGAACATGGCAATTTTGGATTGGGGATTTTGGATTTTGGATTGGCGACACGAAGGGTATCCAGGACACGCAGGATACTGCCCAGACCGGGGCTCCTCGTCCTTGATGTCCTCGTTGTCCTTTATGTCCTTGTTCAGCTTTTCTGGAGCGCGATCAGGGTCTCTCGCGCTCCCGGCGGAGCCGGTCGACGTTCTCCTGGGTGACACGCTCGCGGGCGGCCTGCGCCTCCTCGATGGATCTGAACTTGAAGACCCCACGTGGATAGACCATGCCGCTCCAGGCGGATGTTCGCGCCCAGAGCCCGGCGATTCTGCGCAGACAGTCCTCGTCCACGGTCTCACAGGGAGGGACCGGCGGCATGTCCTCAACGCTGCGGAATTTCTGAATTGGCATGAAATCCTTTTCGACGGGTCAAAGATCGTCGTCTGTGAGCTTGAACTTCTCTTTCAGTCTCGCGGCGTCGGAATGGTCGATGTCGCGAACCGTTCCCTTCTTCATCCAGTAGAGAATCCTGGGGGTGGCGATCCTGACCTTGACGCCCTTGTATTCGATCTCCTGGAATTCCAGGCTCTCGTAGGTGGCGAATTCCCCGAGCCGGGTCATGATGTCCAGGAACAGCTCGCCTTCAGGAGGATAATACCGAACCGCCGGATAGTCTCCCAGCAGATCCTCGGTCGAGATCTCGTCGATGCTCGGATCGTCGTAGACTGCTTTCAGGGCTCTGCGCAGGCGATCGACGTTCTCGGCCGTCGGTCGGACGAAAAAATCGAGGTCTTCCGTTGCCCTCACCAGCCCATGCATCGTCACCGCGGCGCCGCCCACGAGGACGTATTCGACCCTCTCCTTGCCGAGGCTCGCCAGGACCCGCAGCGCTTCATCGAGATCCATGACTCCCCTTACTTCACCAGCAGCACCGGGCACCGCACCACGATGGCGATGCGGTAGCTGAGAGTCCCCAGGCCGAGGGCGGGATGGTCGCGGTCCACCTTGTGGGAGGAGAGGATCACCAAGTCCGCGTCGTTGTCCTCCGCGTAGCGCACGATGGTCTCTGCCCGCTTACCGATGAGCAACTCCTGGCGCACGGCGACGCCCGCCTCCTTGAAGCGGTCGTGGAGAGTGAAGAGCCGCGCCGTGGCCCGCGTCTCCAGGCTGCGGTAGAAGTCCGCCATCTCGCCGGGCTCCAGGTGCTCGATGGCCTCGATAACGTGCAGCAGCGTGACCTCGCAGCCGCCCACTGCGCGGCCGGCGATCTCGATGGCGGTGCGCAGCGCCGCCTCGTTCTTGTCGGTGAAGTCGACGGGGACCAGAATCTTTCGGAACATGACACCCCTCCTCTCTCGTCCTCCCTTCCATGATGTGCATTGCCCGGTTGGAGTGTCAACAGCCGGAGGTGCTATCGTCCACCCATGGAAACCGTCGCCTGGGCCATGGAATGGCCGCGTTGCCACCTGCTCCTGGAGCTGGCGTTGCAGTATTCGGCAACAGGACGGACTCACGGATGCGACAAGCTGATGGCGCGCATCGAGGAGGGCCGGGGCCGCCTGGACGGCGCACCGGACCTCGTCTTCAGCTTCCTGAGCGAGCTCTCCTATGCCACCTGGCTCCTGGGCCGCAACGAGCGCGGAGACGCCCGGCATCACGTCGCCGAGGCCGCGCGCAAGGCCACGCGGATCGAGGTCCTGCTCCAGCGGCTGCGGCACTCGGCAGCCCGCGAGCGAGGCCTGCACCTGCGCCGGCAATCCGCCGAGCTCCAGGCCAGGATACCGGAGCTCCTGCGGCGCAGCGCCCAGCTCCTCTCCCGGTCGCTCGCGGTGCGCCGGCCCATCCGGGTCTAGGAAGCGCGACCCAGTCGCGCCACCACGGCGGTCAGCTCGCCGGGATCGACGGGTTTGGCGAGGTGGACCTGGAAGCCGGCGTCGAGGGCCCGCCGGCGGTCCTCGGGGCTGACGAAGGCAGTGACCGCCACGGCCGGGAGGTCGTCCGGGCTGTGGCCGAGGCCGCGGACGTCGCGGATCAGGTCGTAGCCGTCGCGATCCGGCATGCCGATGTCGCTCACCAGGACATCCGGCGCGAACCGCTGGAGGGCCGCCAGCGCCGCAGCGGCCGAGGCCGCGGGCACCACTTCAGCACCGCGCAGGCTCAGCAGCTCGGCCACGAGGTCGAGGGTATCGGGATCGTCATCCACCGCCAACACCCGCAGGCCGGCGAGGGGAGGGGCTGCAGCGGGCGGGCTCTCTTCGGCGGCTGGGTTCAATAGACGCTCCTTGTAATCCCGACACGTCGTGCGCAGAAAACGCCCCGGCACAGCACGACCTTCCGAGACTCGACTCCCTGCTGGCCGGGTTCCATGTGGCTCAGAGCGAAATCGCCCGGAACAATTCAGGGCGAAATAAGCAAAAAACGAGCCATTTTTGTCAGCGGCGCTTCAGGCGCCGCCGCAGTCCGCCCACGAACGCCTCCACCTCCTCGACTCCGGCCAGGCGGCAGAGCAGCAGGTAGGCGAGGCCGTAGGTGCCCAGCACCACGCCGGCCTTGAGGACGAAGGAGAGAGGGGGCAGCAGCCACCAGACGACGGCCGCCGGCAGGGCCGCCCCGAGCGCGAGGAGCACCATGCGGCCGTCCTCGCGCCAGGGCAGCTCGAACTCGGGGAGCCTGCGCCGGAGCGCCCTGCGAAGCTGGTAAAGCTCCATCCAGGCACCGAATCCGGAGGCCAGCGAGAGCCCCACCGATCCCAGGTACAGCGGGTTGCCGGGCGGCAGCGGTCCCACCAGGGCGGACAGGGGGAAGAGGTCGAGCAGGTACATGAGAGGCACGGCCAACAGGGCCGAGGTGCCGACGCGGAGCGCCGCGATGCGGGCCGGCGAGCGGGTGTCGCCCAGGGCGTAGAAGGTGTTCTGGAGCAGCCGCGAGGTGGTGGTGGCGAGGATGCCCGTCGAATAGCCGCAGAGCACCAGGTAGACCAGCCAGTTGGCCCCGGCGCCGAAGCTCCCCCGCCGGAACAGGCCGATCACCAGGTAGCCGAAGGCGAAGTAGCCGACGACCGTCGGCACGTTGAGGAATGCCACGTAGCGCAGGGCCCGGCGGACGCGCTCGAGCATCGCCGCCGCCGCCCCCTCGGCCCGCAGGCGTGACAGCTCCGGCAGCTCCGAGGCCGCCACCGAGATGCCGAACAGGCCGATGGGAAGGAGATAGAACGTCTGGGCGAAGCGGTCCGCCGACTGCGCGCCCGGGGCGAGCAGGCTGGCCAGGAAGAGATCGACGTAGCCGGCGATCTGCACCACGCCGCGGCCGGCCACGGCGGGCCACCACGCCGCGAGCGCCTCGCGCACTCCGGGCACCTGGACGGAGAACGACAGGCGGAAGCCTTTGACGACGCGCACCAGTCCCGGCACCTGCACCAGGAACTGGAGGAGGCCGCCGAGAAAGCCCCCCCAGCAGGCGGCCCGGAAGAGGCCGGTCTGCACCGCGGCGTCCTGCAAGCCATGGCTCCCCACCACCACGTGCCCGCCGGCGAAGGTCAGCGTGCCGATGATCGCCGCGTTCCACAGCACCGGCGCGAAGTAAGGGAGGAAGAAACGCCGGTGGCTGTTGAGCACGGCCAGAGCCCAGACCGACAGCACCAGGCAGCCGGTCATGGGGAAGAGGATGCGGACGCCGGTCACCGTGAGGTCGAAGCGGTTCACCGCCAGCGTCCCGGCCGCCACCTTGACGGCGTCGCCGCGGAAGCCCGGGGCGAGGAGCAAGACGACGGGCCGCGCCAGCAGGTTGCCGAGCAGGGCGATGCCGGCCGCCATGGCCACCATGAGGCCGAAGATGGCGCCCGCGAAGCGGCCGGCCTCCTTCTCCTTGCCCGCCGCCAGCAGGCGGCTGTAGATGGGGATGAAGGAGGCCGAGAGGATCCCCTCCCCCAGCAGGTTCTGGAGGATGTTGGGCACCCGCATGGCCGCCGACAGGGCGTCCTGGTAGGGACTGACGCCGAAAAAGCGGGCGAAGGTCCCCTCGCGCACGAAGCCGATCAGGCGGCTGAGCAGGATGCCCGCGAAGACCATGACGGCGCCGCTTTTCGCGCGGGCCGGGGGAGGAGGCAGGTCCTCGGGCTCGCTCACTTCGGCAGGTCGTTCCAGTTGAGCAGCACGTTCCAGACGAAGCGGAAATCCGCCAGGTTCAGGTAGCGGTGGAGCGGATTGAAGGAGAAGAGGATCACCCGCCCCTTGCCCACCGGCAGGTCGAGGATGGCCGGCTTGCCGTTGAGGGCGTCCTCGCCGCGTACGAAGCCGGAGAGCACCAGCCGGTCGTCCTGCTTTCCCTTCGCCGCGGGCTTGCCTTCGGGCTTCGGCGCTCCGGCCGGGGCGTCCAGCTCCTCCACCTCGATGCCGCCCGCCGCCTTCGCCTCCTTTTTCTCGTCCTCGCCGTCGGTCTTCCTGGTCCCGAACTGCACGATCACCCGGCCGCGCTCGGACTTCGGCACGTCGAACAGCGGTCCGTTGCTGCGGAAGACCTGGGTCAGCTCCTCGTAGCCATAGGCGATGGGGTGCTCCGGCCGCAGCACCTTGGCCCGCAGCTCCGAGCCGGGGGAATTGAAGCCGCCGGGCGGCACGCGCTCCGCGCCGCGGACCAGCCCGCCCTCGACCGGCAGCGTGCCCGAGCTCCCCAGGGCGACGAGCACGCCGCCCGCCTCCAGGAAGCGCTGGAGGTTGAGCATCCCCGCGAAGCCCATGCCGCCGGTGACATCGTCCGAGGCGTCCGGAATGCCCTGGCTGGGGAACTCCGGCGTGCGGTTGAACGGCAGAGGCGAGAACTTCGCATCGAGGCCATGGATCAGATCGGTGAGGCTGCCGCGGCTCTGCGGGAAGAGGATGACGTCGAAGCGCTCGGCGAGGCCGCCACGCTTCAGGTCGTCGTCGTTGATCGAGGTGTAGGGGATCTTGCCGCGGTCCAGGGTGTAGCGCGCCCAGCCGGCGTCCTGGGTGCTGATCCAGTTGTGAAGCACGGCGAGGCGAGGGAGGTCCACCACGTGGCGCCGCACCTCGGGCACGGCGGCCGCGGCGGTGAACGACAGCCCCGTGCGGCGAGCCGCCTCCTCCACCGCCTCGCGCGGCCCCTCGACGATCCAACTCCCCGGCGGATAGGAGACGCCGCCGGCCGTGAAGGCCGTCTCCGCCGCGTCCACCTGGGCTCCGGCCAGCAGCACGCGGGCCTCGAGGAGGGCCGTCTGGCCGGTATCGCGCAGCAGGAAGACCGGCCCCGTCCCCTCCACTCCGCCGGTGGCGGTGACATCGGCGGTCAGGGGCTCCATGGCGGCGGCGAGCACCTTCCTGTCGGCCACCGGGCTGCCCTGGACGCCGTAGATCAGCGGCCAGGTCCAGGCCACGTCGTCGTAGGGAGGATTCGGCTCGTCGGCCGGGAACTTCTGCTCCTCCAGCAGGCTCACGGCGAGGTTGCGATAGGGCTGATCCATGCGCACCACGTAGCTGCCGGCGGTCCAGGTCTTCTCTCCCAGCTTCAGATCGCCGCTGAGACGGTGGACGTCGATGCGCTGCGCCCGGAGCTGGTTGACGAGATAGGCGAGGCGGGCGGGATCGCGCTGCTCCAGCGAAAAGATCCAGGCGTAGGGAGCCTCCGTCCGCCCCTTCTCCAGCGACCGGTTGCCCTTGATCCAGAAGTCCTCCAGCAGCTCCTGCCGGTGGGCGGCGGCGTATTCCAGGGCTGACAGAACACCGGCCTCCATATAGTTGGTGTTGTCCCGCAGCGACCAGCGGAGCTTCTTCTTCGGCGGCAGCGGGCGATACCACTGGACGTCGGTGACCGGCTTGCCCACGAACTTCACGTCCGAGAGGTCGCGGTCGAAAGTGCCGGCGGCGGCGTTGCCGAAGGTCTCGTAGAAGCGGCCCATGGAGTTGTGGTTGTTGGCGACACCATTCATATAGCCCGGCCACCAGCCGTCCCAGAACCCCCAGGTCCAGACGCCGGTCAGCCCCTGGGCGGCGAGAGCGCCGGCCTCGTGATAGCCGAACTGGGTCCACTCGCTGATCGTCACCGGATCGATGGCGTGGTTGTAAGGGCCGTAGCCGGTCATCACGTAGAGCAGTGGGAGCGACTCGTGGAGGTCGTGCATCGCCTGCGGATGGAAGGCGAAGAAGGTCTCGTGGACGGCGCGGCTCAAGGCCTGGGTGAGCTGCATGCCATCGCGGTTGTTGTCGTGGAAGACGTAGTGGCCCCAGTACGGCGGCGAAAGGATTTCGCCGAGCTCCTCGTAGGGGAGCTTGCGGTTGCGGACGTTGCGGTAGTACCAGTCCACCATGCGATCGCGGCCGTCGGCCTCCACTACGGGAGTGATGAGGACGATGGCGTTCCTGCGGATGGCCTGGACCTCCGGCTTCTCGGAGACCGCGAGGCGGTAGGCCAGCTCCATGAGCATCTCGGGGCTGCCCGTCTCCGCGGAGTGCAGGCCGCCGGTGAGCCAGTAGAAGACCTTCCCCTGCTCGGCGAGCTGGCGGGCCTCGGCGCGCGAGGTGCGGCGGGGATCGGCGAGGCGGGCGGTGACGTCCCGGTAGCGGTCGAGCTCGGCCAGGTTCTGCGCGTCGGAGACGAGGACGAGGAGGATCTCCCGTCCCTCCTCACTGGTGCCGATGGTCCGCACCTGCACCCGATCGCTCGCCGCGGCGAGGCGGCGGAAATAGCCGTGGACGTCGGCGACGCGGGACAGCTCGTCCGGCGCGCCCACGAGATGGCCCAGGACCTTGGCGGGCGAGGGCACCGTGGCCGAGTCGGGCACGTAGGCCACGGACTCCGGGAGGAACTCGGGAGCGGTGGTGTACTCCTTGATCTTCTCGACGCTCCCCGGCTCAGGCCGGTCCGGAGCCCACAGGTCCGGCCCCCCCGGCTCCCCCGGAGGGATGGGCTCGTCGTGGACCACGACCGCGGACGGGGCCGGCTGGGCCGGGGGCGGCGCCTGGGCGGCGAGGGGGGTGGCGAGGGCGAGGAACGCGAGCAGACCAGGGACGAAAAAGCGGGCCATACGAATTCGAGCCTCCTTGCTGCGGATCGACGCGGTACGATACCACCGCGGGGGAAACGCCAAAGCAGGGACTTCAAAGACGTCAGGGACTTCAGGGACGAGGAGGCCCAGCATCAGCGGCCGTGTCCACCTTGTCCCTGGTGTCTCTGTCGTCCCTGAAGTCCCTGCTTTCACCGCACCACCACCACCACCAGCGTGATGTCGTCCTCCGGCTCCGCGCCGCCGCGGAAGAGGCCGAGATCGGAGAGCACGGCCTCGCGGATCTCCCGCGCAGCGGCGCCCTTGCCGGCGCGGTCGAGGGCGCGTACCAGGCGTTCGTGTCCATACTCCCGGCCGGCGTCATCCCGAGTTTCTGTGAGCCCGTCGGTGTAGAGGACCAGGACGTCGCCGGAGCTCAAGGGCCGGGTCTCCGCCTCGTAGCGAGCGTCGAGGAAGGTGCCCAGGGCCGGCGCCCCCTTCCCCACCTCCTCCCAGCCCCCGCTCCCCCGCCGCAGCAGGGGCGGGTGCCCGGCGCTGGCCACGGTGAGGGTGCCGGCCTCGCGGTCCAGGACGGCCTCCAGGAGGGTGACGTACATCCGCCGGTCCGTCGTCTTCCGCACCATGGGGCTCAGTTGCTCCAGCACCCGGGCCGGCGAAGCGAGCTCATCCTCCAGGATGTAGAGGCAGCTCCGCACCCCTGACAGCAGGAGCCCACTCGCCAGCCCGTGGCCCGCCACGTCGCCGATCACCAACGCCACCCGCGAGGGCGCGAGGCGGAAGTAGTCGTAGTAGTCGCCCCCGACCTCGGTGGCGGGCAGCGACGCTGCGGCAAGCTCCAGCCACTCCACCGCGGGCGGGCCCTGCGGGAGCATGCTCAACTGGACGCGACGGGCGGTTTCGATCTCCTCGCGCATCCGCAGCCGCTCCCGGGCTCTAGGGTGCTCGCGGCGCCATTCGGCGAGGAAACGCTTCTTCTGGCGCCGGGTCCAGGCCAGGTTGCAGGCCAGCAGGAGGACGGCGGCGACGGTACGCGCGGGTGAGAAATCCGTTGGCCCGCTTAAGGACAGCGCGGCGAGTGGGAGGCTCGAAAGCACCCAGTAGCCGCCATACAGCAGCAGCGCGTCCGCCGGCCGCAGGCGCAGCGCAAGGAAGAACCACGGCAGCAGCCCCACTGTCCCCGTTCCTCGATGCAGGCCGAAGCTGACAGGGCTCCAGGCCAGGTCCTGAAGCAAGAGGTAGGCGGTCTGGATCTGCCGGTAGTGCCGCTCGAACCAGGGCTCCTTGCGCGAGCCGAAGAGGGCCACGGTGGCGGCGAGGTCGGCGAGATAGAGGATGAACGCCAGCGGCTTCCCTTCGTCGAGAGTGGCGGCCACGCCGACCAGCGAGACCACCAGGGCGAGGAGGAGGACACCGCGCAGGGCCCGCCAGTTGCGGCCATCGAAAAGCCGCTGCAAGGCCTCACTCTCGGGGAGGAGGATGAGGTCGTCGAAGGTCGGGAGCTTCATCGCGGTTCCGGCCGCAGCGGCGGGCGAGGCGGCTGGGGGATACCTACGGCGGCGGCGGGCCAGAGTTCACGTCCCGGGCCGGCCAGCGCAGACGCACGACCACGACGGTGATGTCGTCCGACTGCTCCTCGTCGCCCTTGAAATTCGCGAGGTCACCCAGGATGGCATCGCGGACCTCGCGGGCCGTCCGGCTGTCGGCGGCCCGGGCCACCGCCCGCCGCAGACGGGCGTCGCCGTACTCCTGGCCCTGGCCGTTGCGCGCCTCGAGGAGGCCGTCGGTGTAGAAGACCAGCAGGTCGCCGGACGACACCGGCAGCCGGTCCTCCACGTACTGGGCCTGGAGGAAGGTGCCCAGCGGCGGCGCGCCCTGGCCGGCCTCGTCGAAGCAGCGCCGCTGGGGGTCATAGCGCAGCACCGGGGGATGGCCGGCGCTGGTCACCGTCAGGGTGCCCGCCTCGCGGTCGAGCACGGCACAGAGCAGGGTCATGTAGGTGCGCCGCTCGGTCGTGCGCCGCACCATGTGATTGAGCTTCTCGAAGACCGGGATGGGCGCGCCCAGGCTCGGCTCCAGGAGGTAAAGGCAGCTCCGCACTCCCGAGAGGAGCAGGCCGCTCGCGAGCCCATGGCCGGAGACGTCGCCCAGCACGAGCGCGAGCTGCGAGGGCGCGAGCCGGAAGTAATCGTAATAGTCGCCTCCGACCTCGGTGGCTGGGAGAGAGGCGGCCGCCAGCTCAAGCCAGTCGATCTCGGGCGCCCCTTGAGGGAGCATGCTGAGCTGGATCTTGCGCGCGTAGTCGATCTCCTCGCGCATGCGCAACCGCTCGCGGTACCGGGAGTGCTCCTGGCGCCAGACCCCCAGGAAACGGCGGCGCTCGAGCTGCGTCAGGCCGAGGGCCACCGCCAGGCAGATCACGGAGAGGATGGAGACGGCCACCGTTTCCCCTGTGTCCGCCGGCGGAGCCCCGGCGGGCCGCAGGCCCAACCAGCTCAGCGGAAAGACGGCGATCACCCACGAGAAACCGTACAGCATCACGTGCTCGGCCAACCGCAGGCGGAAGGCCAGCAGCAGGAAGATCACCATGATGAAGAGCGCGACCTCGCCGTCACCCTGGATGTGGCGGGCGGCGAGCTTCAGCACGACGATCTCCACACAGAGGAAGATCAACAGGATCTGGCGGAAATTGCGCGCGAAGAAGTCCCGGTCGCGCAACACGAAGAGGGCCGCGCAGAAGAGCAGGTCGAGCGGGTAGAGGACCAGACCCCAGCGGTCGTGAAGGTCGGCGGCGGCCGCGATCCCGGCCAGAGCGCACAGCGCCACCAGCACCAGCAGCCAGCGGAAGGTGCGGTAGTTGCGAGCGTCGAGCTGGCGGTGCAATGCCAGAGGCTCGGGCAGCAGCACGAGCTCGTCGAGGGTAGGGGCTTTCATGGATGGGGACCGGTTCAGGGAACGCCCCAATGCTATCAGCGGGTCTAGTCGAAAAACCGGCGGATGCCGCCGGCGAGCAGGCCGGCGACGAACTCTCCGAGCCAGCCCCCCGGAGGGCGGCCAGGGGTGAAGAGCAGCCGCTCGGACTCGGGCTGGTTCCAGGGCTGGAGCCCCTCGCCCAGGATCTTCTGGCGGGACTCGATGCGCTCCTGCTCCCGCTGGAGCTTCTCCGCCCTCTCCTCACCCCCTTCGCGGATCCAGCGCAGCAGGCGGTCCAGCTCGTGCAGGTCGAACCACAGGCCGTGGCGGGCGCAGACGTCCACGATGACACCGCTCTTGCGGCCGTAGTTCTGGCGGTTCATCAGCGCGCCGCAGGTCACGCAGGGGCGGTACCTCAGAGGCTGCTCCGCCGACGGAATCTCGGCGGCGACGGGCACGCCTCCCCCGAACCCTTCCGGCAGCTTGCCCGTCCGCGCCCGGTCGGCCAGCACCTCGAAGATCTCCTTGTCGATCCACAGACCGCCACAGACCTCGCACTCGAAGAGGGCGACGCTGGCCGTCCCCAGCCGCCGGCTGCGGAGAGCGCGCTCCCCGGGGCAGGCGGGGCACCGGTAGGCGCTCTCCGAATCCGCCTGGCCAGAGAGCAGCGGCGTCGCGCAATGGTGGCAGAAGCGGGCGCGGCCGCTGACCCGGGCCATGCAGCCGGGACAGATCGTGTCCAGGTCCCGCTCGTGCAGGGTGAGCTCCGAGCCGCAGTAGCGGCAGGCGGGCTCTCCCCCGTCGCGCGGCGCGCCGCAGGCGGAGCAGCGGACCACCGCCGCATCGTGGGCCTGGGGCTGGGGAACGGTGACCGTCGCGCCGCAGGAGCAGGGGAAGGCCGCCCCCACAGGACGGCCAGTCACGTCGAACTGGCGGCGGCACTCAGGGCAGGCGACGAGGAATCTCACCCCTCAATCTTGACCCAGAGCGGCGAGCGGGTCCACCGTCAGGCCGCGGCCGGCGAGGGCGTCCCGGTCAGCGCGGGCGGCGGAGACGCCGGAGCGGCGAAGCGCGGGCTGCCCAGCAACCGGGTGGCCGCCTGCCGCCAGACGAAAGCCAGGCCGTTGAGCAGGTTGAGAGAGAGAAGCGTGAGGATGACGCCCAGGAGCCCGCAGAGCAGGGCATCGCCGAAGGTCGCGGGCTGCCAGATCACGAGGTCGATGTCGAAGCTCATGTCGGCCCAGGGCCAGAGCACGGGGACTAGCACCAGGGAGGCCGACACCGAGAGCAGCGTGACGAAGGCGACGAAGGACGCAACCCCCAAGGGGAACTTGAGCAGCAGGTAGCCCATCCCCTTCCAGGTGACGGGATTGGAGAGGAAGGCCTGCACCCGCTGCCAGAAGCCAACGGTCTCCGCGCTGGGCGGCGGCGCCATGGGCGGTACCTCGGCGCCCAGCAGACGGATGGCGAGCTGGCGCTCCATCGCCGACAGCCACCAACTCCCGGTGAACACCAGGCCGAGGATGGGGATGCCCACCCAGACGACCGTCAAACCGTAGCCCAGCGTCAGCCCCACAGTCAGGAAGATGAAGTAGACGAGCCCGAGAGGAAAAGCCAAGGCCAGGAAGAGCAGGTTCGCATAGGTCTGCAATCGGAACGGCGCCCGGAAAAAATAGGCGAGGACGCCGGGGAAGGTCAGGGTTTGCTGGTCAGATTCGAGAGTCATCATCGTCTCCTCCTCGCTGGGGACTACGAGGGGGAGGGGAGGAGGGTTTCAGGAGACGGAAGCCGCGCCCGCGAAGCGAATTCAATCCTGCTGTTACACCTGGTCCTCCAGACTCATCCGGCCAGCTCACGCGCCGCTCGGATCTCGGCCTCGATCTGCTCATCCCGGAGGTTGATCGCAGGGACGCCGATCCGGTCGAGCTCACGGAGAAAGACCATCCGATTCATACCTGCCAAGCGCGCCGCCTTTCCGGAGGACAGGCGGCCTATCTCATAGAGCTTGGCCGCCGCCAGGAACGACAGCTCATGAGCGAACTCGATATCGGATAGCTTCAAGAGCTCGGGAATGCCGGAGGGGTACTCAATGACCGCTTGTTTGGTATCGGTTCCCGCCATGACCCTGACTTCCATGAAGAGTGTAACCCTGTCGGCCGGCTTCCTGCCGCGGGGTCGTGATTTTTCCGGAGGCAAACCCTACCCCATCATCGCCTCCCCTGCCGGCTCGCGCAGGTTGTAGCGGGAGCTCATCACCCGCCCGTAGGCACCGGCGTTGGCGATCAGCACCACGTCGCCCTCGCGGGTGGGGGGCAGGCGGCGGGAGCGGCCGAGGATGTCCCCGGTCTCGCAGATCGGCCCCACGACGTGGGCGACCACGGCCGGCGGCTCGTCGAGGCGGGTGAGGTTGTAGATCGGATGGTAGGCGCCGTAGAGCGGCGGCCGGATGAGCGAGTTCATCCCCGTCTCCAGGCCGACGTAGGTCACCTCCCCCTTGTTTTTGATCTGCGTCACCCGCGCCAGCAGCACCCCCGCCTGGGCCACCAGGAATCGGCCGGGCTCCAGCCAGAGCTCGAAGTATGGATGCACCGCTTTGAAGCGCCGCAGCAGCTCGTCGAGGGCCGCGAGATCCAGAGCGCTCTGCCCCGGCCGCTCGGGCACGCCGAGGCCGCCGCCCAGGTCCAGCACCCGCACCTCGGGAAAGCGCCCGGCTTCGGCGGCCAGGAAGAGGGCCACCTCCTGCCAGGCCTCAGGGCTGCGGATGCCGCTGCCAACGTGGGCGTGGAGCCCCGCGACCCGGGTCCCGCAGGCGGCGAGCAGGGGCACGATCTCGTCCAACTGCTCCGGAGCGATGCCGAACTTCGACTGCGCTCCGGCCGTGCGTACGTGGGCATGATGGCCGCGCCCCCGGCCCGGATCGAGCCGCAGGAAGACCTCCCGCCCGGCGAACACCTCGGGCCACTCGCGCAGCGGGTGGAGGTTGTCCAGGGTCACCCGGGCGCCGGCCGCGAAGCCGCGGACGTACTCCTCCCGCGGTGCGAAGTTGGGGGTGAAGAGGAGACGCGAGCCGTCGAGATCATTGAACAGCGACCGCACGTGGTCGAGCTCGGCCGCCGACACGCACTCGAAGCTCAAGCCCTCGGCATGGAAAACCCGCAGCACCTCCGGATGGGCGTTCGCCTTCAGCGAATAGAACAGGCGGTCCACCGCCGACAGGGAGCGCAGGGCGGTGGCACAGCCGCGCAGCGTGGGCTCGTCATAGACGTAGACGGGGCCTCGCTCGGCGGCGAGGGCGAGCAGCTCGGGCCGGCGCCGCGACCACCACTGGCGGGCAACGCCGCCCGCCGCCTCCGCCATCTCGCCGGTGCCGCCGAACAACTCGCTCCAGGTGGGGCCGAAGACGGGGCCCTCCACCTGCTGGCCGAAGAGGAGGCCATGGAGCTGGCGCACCAGTCGCTCGCTCTGCTCCTCGTCGACGACGAACGTCAGGTTGAGGTCGGAGGCCGCCTGGGTCACCAGGTGGATCTGCAGTTCCTCGAAGGCCTCCAGCACCGGCCCCATCTCATGGAGGATGGCGCGGATGCCCCGCCCCACCAGGGAGAGCGAGGCCGTGGGCGCGATGACTCGGGGCTCGCAGAACGCCGCGAGGTCCGCCAGCACGGCGTTGAGCACCGCGTCCTCCAAAGCGTTGGCTCCGGGGTCGAGGGAGACCGTGACGTTGGATTCGGACGTCGAGACCGAGTCGACCGACAGGCCGTGCCGGGCGAAAACCTCGAAGGCCCGGGCGAGGAACCCGATCTCCTGCCACATCCCCAGCGTCTCCATCGAGATCAGGGTGATGCCGCTGCGCGACGAGATCGCCTTGACCTGCGGTCCGGCCACAGGGCCGGAGTCCGAGATCACGGTCCCGAGGATATCCGGCCGGTCGGTCGAGAGGACGTGCAGCGGGATGCGATGGCGGCGCAACGGCGGGATCGAGCGCGGATGGAGAACCTTGGCACCCATGCTGGCGATCTCCTGCGCCTCCTCGTAGTGGAGCGAGCGCAGCAGGCGCGCCGAGGGGAGGAGCGAGGGATTGGCCGTGAACAGGCCGGGCACGTCGGTCCAGATCTCGCAGCGCTCGGCCCCCAGCCGCGCCGCGAGGTAGGAGGCCGAAGTGTCCGAGCCGCCGCGGCCCAGGAGCACGGTCTGCCCATCGCGGTTGCGAGCGATGAACCCCTGCGTGAGGATCGCCGCGCCGGGCAGAGCCGCCAGACGGGCCGCCAGCTCACTATCGCGCTCGAAATCGCGCTCGAAGTCGCAGGTGGCCGAGAGGTAGGCGCGGGAACCGAAGGCCACGGGGTCCTCCCGCGCCTCCAGGGCCGTGCGGGCGTCGAGCCAGGAAGTCGCGATCCCCCGCGATTCCAGAAAGGCGACGCCGATGCGGGTGGACATCAGCTCGCCGAAGGCCATCACCCGCGCCTTGAGCGCCGGCCCGGCCTCGCGCAGCAGCGAGGCGGCGAGAGCCAGGCGCGACAGCTCCTCGAAGTCGTCCGCCAGCCGTTCGGCGGCGTCGATCCCGAGCCGCTCCCCCAATTCCAGGTGGCGCTGCCGCAGCGCCGCCAGGGCCTCTTCGTGGCGCCCCGCGACGGCGAGGCCGAGGAGCGCCTCGAGCTGATTGGAGATCCCGGAGAGGGCCGAGCAGACGACGAGCGGGCGCAGCCCGTCCGCGATCCGGCGGGCGGCGAGACCGGCGATGGTGCGCCAGCGCTCCGGGGTGGAGACGCTGGTACCCCCGAACTTGAGGACGACCCAGCGGGTGGCCACCCGCGGTTACCCCTTGGCGGCCCGCACCGCCTCGGTTAACGCCGGCAGGACCTCGTGGAGGTCGCCCACGATGCCGTAGTCGGCCACGGTGAAGATGGGCGCGCCGGGGTCCTTGTTGATCGCCACGATCACCGACGAACCCTTCATCCCCACCAGGTGCTGGATGGCCCCCGAGATGCCGGCGGCGACGTAGAGCTTGGGGGCGACCGTCTGGCCCGAGGAGCCGATCTGGCGGTCGCGGGGGAGCCAGCCGTTGTCGATCACCGGCCGGCTGGCGCCGATCTCCGCCCCCAGGGCCTTGGCGAGGGCCTCGACGGGCGCCATCTTATCCGCGCCGCCGACGCCGCGCCCCACGGCTACAATGATCTCCGCCTTGGTGAGGTCCACCGTGTCCCCCCCCACCTCCTCGTAGCCGAGGATCTCGCGGTCCGGCTTCACCGCCGCGAGGTCCACCTCCAGGGGCTTGACCGGGGCTTCCCCGCGGACGACGCCGTCGGCCGGGAAGGCGCCGGACTGGACGGAGACCAGCACCGTTCCCTCGCCCTTGACGCGCACCTTCGCCTGCAGCTTGCCGCTCATCACCGGACGGGTCCACAGCAGGTCGCCGCCCTCGCCCTGGAAGGCGGTGACCTGGGGCAGCAGCCCGGCGCCCACCGCCTGAGCCAGGCGGGCCATGTAGTCGACCGTCTGATAGGTGTGAGGGAAGACCACGAAAGCCGGAGCCGCGGACTGAATCGTAGAGGCCAGGGCCCCGATGTACGCCCCCGGCGTGTAGGCCCGGAGGGCGTCGTGATCCGCCACGTGGACGGCGGCGAGATCGCTCTTCGCCACCTCGGCGGCGGCGAGCCCGACCCCCGAGCCGAGGAGCACGGCCTCCGCCTTGCTCCCCAGGGTGGCGGCAAGCTTCTGCGCCGCGCCGACGGTCTCCCAGGAGATGCGCGAGATCTGCCCCTCGCGGTGTTGCAGCACGACCCAGACCTCGTTGGCCATCAGAGTACCCTCGCTTCCTTCTGTAGCTTCTCCACCAGGGCCGTGGCGGCGGCCTTGGCATCCCCCTGGAGGATCTGCGCCCCCTTGCCCGACGCGGGGAAGGCGACGGAGACGATCTCCAGCCGCGACCCCGCCTCCCCCACCTGCGCGGCGTCGAGCCCGAGATCGGCGGGAGTCGCCGTGGCGATCTCCTTCTTCTTGGCCGCCATGATCCCCTTGAGCGAGGCGTAGCGCGGGTGGTTGAGGCCGGCCTGGATCTCCAGCACGGCCGGAAGCTGGACGCGGGAGACCTCGTTGACGCCGCTCTCCATCTCGCGGGTCACCTTGGCCGCGCGGTTCCCCTCCTCGAGCTCGACGCCCATGACTAGCCAGACGTGGGGCCAGCCGAGGTGGCCGGCGACGACCGAGCCGGTGCCGCCGTAGCCCACGTCGTCCGACTGCGAGCCGGTGAGCACCAAGTCGAAGCTGTCGCGCTTCAGGGCGGCCGCCAGCGCCCGGCCCGTGGCCAGGGCGTCGCCGCCCGCGAAGGCCGGATCGGCGAGGTGGACGGCCCGCGCCGCCCCCACCGCCAGGGCCTTGCGCAGGGCCTCCCTGACGCGGTCCGGCCCGAGGCTGAAGACGACGACCTCGCCGCCGGTCTTCTCGGCGATGCGCAGGCCCTCTTCCAGGGCGTACTCGTCGCTCTCGTTGATGATGAACGGCAGGTCCTCCTCCTCCAGCCACCGGCCGTCGCGGCGGACGCGCAGCCGGGCCTCGGTGTTGGGGACCTGCTTGATGCAGACGGCGATCTTCATGGGGAGGTCTCCTGGCTGTGGGCGGCTCACGCCTGCGGCGCCCGGCCGTTGAGCAGCCGGCGCAGCACCGGCGGAGCGGGATTGAAGGCCCACACCCGGTCGTCGAACCGCAGCGTGGGCACGACGCGACGGCCGCCGCTGCGCGCGAGCACCACGGCCTCGGCGCCGGCGTCCTGGTCGATGCTCACCTCGTCGAAGGGCGCTGCGGCCTCCTCCAGCACCCGCTTGGCACGACGGCAGTCGGAGCACCAGGCGGAGCTGTAGATGACGAGGTTGCGGGCATCGATGCCGACGCCGCCGGCCAGCCGGGCGGCCTCCTCCGAAGTCAGGCGCACGCCGACGATGCGGACCTTGCCGTCCGGCTCGCTGAGCAGCACGGCCGGAAGATCGACCTCCGGCGAGATCCCCAGCCGCTCCAGCGAGGCCGCGGCCTCCGGCTGGGCGGCGAGGTCGATGCGGTCACCGCAGCCGGCGGGCGGCACGGCATGGCGCGTCGAGTCGAAAAAAATCTGGCAGTCCAACGCGTGGCTCATTTGGCTCATAACGTGGGCCCCGGAACCCGCACGGCGGCGCCGTTGATGGCCGCCGACGCAGGGATGGTGAGATAGTGGATGACCGACGCGACGGCGCCGGTGGTGACCCATTTCGCCGGATTGGCGCCAGGCATCGACGCCCGATTGGCCGCGGTGTCCATGGTGCCGGGCAGCACGGCGTTGGCCCGGCCGCCGAAGGGCGCCATCTCCCGCGCCAGCGCCTCCACCATGCGCAGGACGCCGGCCTTGGCGGCGGCATAGCCCCCCACTCCGGCCTCGCCCAGGAGGGCCGCAGGAGACGACACCGCCACCACGGAGCCGCCCCCCGCCTTCTCGAAGCGGCGGGCGGACTCGCGGAAGATACGGAAGGTGGTGTCCAGGTTGACCTTCATCAGGAAGTCCCAGTCGGCGTCGGAGAGATCGGCGAAGCGGCCCCAGCGGAAACCGCCCACCAGGTGGACCACCGCCCGGGGGACGCCCGAGGCCGCCTCCACCTCATCGAACAGCCGCGCCACATCCACCGAAGACCCCAGGTCCACCTTGCGGACGGACAGGGCGTCCAAGGGCGCCAGCGAGGTCAGCTCCGCCAGGTGCCCCTCGTTGTGGTCGACCGCCAGCACGCGGTCTCCGCCGTCGAGGAAGCGCTCTACCACGCTCCGCCCCAGCGCGCCCCCGGCGCCGGTGATGAGGACTCTCCCGCTCATGTTCTCTCCTGGGTTGGGTACTGCGAGAAACACCCCGCCACGGCCCTATGGGTGCGGCGGCGGAGCGGTGGCGAGAGTATCACGGGTGGGGGAGAATGGAGAGAGGGTGGGGCTTGACTCGGGAAGGGAGAACATGTAGCCTTCAGGCATGCAGAGACAAAGACGAGTTTTCCTCTCCCCCCTTCAGCCAGGCTCCAGGACTCCCGAGGAGTTCCGAGCCGCCATCTGCGCAGTTATGGACGAGCGGGATGACGCGACGAAGGCGATCCTCAGGGACGCGAGTGCGGGTGAAGCTGGAGAGACTTTGACGCCCCAGCCATCCAGAGGGAGACTACGTTCCATGGAAAAGCGAACCCTCATCCCACCCGTAACTCGCTCCGCTCATCGGGCTGCCATCCGGGCGGCTGTCGAGAAGGTCGCGGCCATGAGAGAGGCAAGGGGCGGGAAGATAGCCTCTTCTCGCCAGAAACAGGCTCTTGGGAAAAATGCCTAGTGGAGCCGACCTCCAGTCCCGGTCCGGGTTCTCTGGTCCCGTATCGGCCATCGTCGATGGTCGAACTTGCCGAGTACGATAAAAGCGTCTTTCTCAACTGCCCCTTCGACGGCGCCTATGGTGCCCTCTTTGAGGCGATTGTGTTCGCCGTTTTCGACTGCGGCTTCAGTCCTCGTTGCGCTCTGGAAGCTGACGATGGGGGCCAAGTCCGACTGGAGAAGATCTTAGGGATCATTGCCGACTGCCGTTTCGGGATCAGCGACCTCTCACGTACCGACCTCGATGCCGCCACGAGCCTCCCGAGGTTCAACATGCCCCTTGAGCTGGGGATTTTCCTTGGGGCACGCCGCTTCGGGGACGGCAAACACAGGGCAAAGCGCTGCCTCATTCTGGATCGGGAGAAATACAGGTATCGCGTCTTCTTGTCCGACATCTCCGGCCAGGACATCCGGGAGCACAGAGACGATCCGCTGGAGGTCATTCGCGTCGTCCGGAACTGGTTGCGTAGCGAGTCTCATCGCCCCGACATTCCAGGAGGCAAGGTCATTGGTGAACGTTATCTGGCCTTTCGGAAGGACCTTCCGGCTCTTTGCCGGGAAGTGCGACTGACCGAAGACGACCTGATCTTCGCCGATTACGCTGATCTCATCTTCGAATGGTTGCAGCGGAACAGTAACGCCACTCTGGCCTTCTGAGGTCACCTCCGCCGGTTTACAATCCCGGCGCCATGCCCACCCGCCGCCTCTTTCCCCCCGCCCCCGCCGTCGCCCCGCGAGAGACCCGCAACCAGCGCTGGCGGCGCAAGCGGCGGACGTACGTCCTGCGCTGGTTCGACCGCGCCATCCTCTCCCTCTACCGGCTCATCTCATGGCTCGACCGCCGGGCACCCATCGAGAAGCGCTACTTCCGGGTGGCGATCTTCGGCTCCAGCCGCATCCAGCCGGAGGACGCGGCCTACGCCCAGGTGAAGGAGCTCGCCCGCCAGCTCTCCTATATGGGGTGCGACATCGTCACCGGCGGCGGGCCGGGGCTGATGCAGGCAGCCAACGAGGGCGCGCGGGCCGGGGCTTATCACTACAAGACCCGTTCCTTCGGTCTCACCATCCTCCTCCCCCTGGAGGAGCAGCCCAACCCGTTCCTCGACGAGGTCAAGCAGCACTCCACCTTCTTCTCCCGGCTCCACCAGTTCATACGCCTCTCCCACGCCTGCATCGTCATGGATGGCGGTATCGGCACCACACTGGAGGCCACCATGGTCTGGCAGCTCCTCCAGGTGGGCATGCTCCGCAACCGCCCGCTCATCTTCGTGGGCCCCATGTGGCGGGGCCTGCGCCAATGGGTGGAGCGGGACATCGTGGCCCGCGGGCTCGCCTCGCCCGGCGACCTCGACGTCGTCCATTGGGTGGATACCATGGAAGAGGCCCTGGAGGTGGTCACCCGCAGCCTCGAAGACTTCCTGCGCCGCAACCGCGTCCTCCTCCCCCCGGCCCTCGACGAGCCCGGGAATGGCCCGGAGGGTCCGCCGGCCGTGCAATGATCGATCATCCGGGCACGGCGTTTGCTGGCGCCGCGGGGCCATGGTACGTTCGCCCGGCGGCAAGCGTAGAGGTAGAAGGGAGACTGGGGAGCGCGCATGTTCACGACGGCCTTGACATTCATTCAGTTCGGCGCCCAGCAGGGGCCCGGGATCTTCCGGTTCTTTTTCCAGGCCGGCCCGATGGCGAAGTTCATCCT
This sequence comes from Thermoanaerobaculum sp., assembly GCA_021154885.1. Classification (GTDB taxonomy): domain Bacteria; phylum Acidobacteriota; class Thermoanaerobaculia; order Multivoradales; family UBA5704; genus DATARR01. The sequence continues at coordinate 28,849 of JAJKHS010000139.1, read as the reverse complement.
CGGCGCCCTGGTCCTCTTCTCTCTCGGCTCGTGGGCCATCATCTTCGGCAAGCTGGTCCACTTCAACCGCGCCGACCGGCAGAGCGAGAAGTTCATGGAGGCCTTCCACCGCAGCCAGCGCTTCAGCGAGGTCAACGCCGTGGCGGGCAAACTGGGCGCCTCGCCCCTGGTGGGCATCTTCCAGGCCGGTTACGCCGAGATCGACAGCCAGATCAAGAACTCCCCGGAGCCGGAGCGGCCGGGAGAGAAGCGGGCCTACCGCATCACCTCGCTGACCGCCCTCGAGCGCACCCTGGCCCGCGCCGTCAACGTCGAGCTGCAGACGGTGACGCGCTGGACGGGCTTCCTCGCCACCACCGCCGCCGCGACGCCGTTCATCGGCCTTTTTGGCACAGTCTGGGGCATCATGCAGGCCTTCAACGACATCGGCCTCCAGGGCTCGACCTCGATCGTGGCCGTGGCCCCCGGCATCGCCGAGGCGCTGATCAACACCGCCGCCGGCCTCGCGGCCGCCATCCCGGCCCTCATCGCCTACAACTACTTCTCCCAGCACCTGCGCCGACTGCGCACCCGGATGCAGGACTTCGTATTCGAGTTCCTGAACCTCGCCGAGCGGAATTTCACTTAGCGAAATTTCACTTAGGGGTAGCAGATGGCCTTCAACCTGGGCAATGGCGACGACGAAGATCCGGTTATGGCGGACATCAACGTCACGCCGCTGGTGGACGTGATGCTGGTGCTGCTCATCATCTTCATGATCGCCGCGCCCATGCTCCACCAGGGGGTCGAGGTGGCGCTGCCGAAGGCCAACGCGCAGAACCTCCCCCTGCGCGTCCAGGATCCGCTGGTGGTCTCCATCGACCGCAACGGCCGGGTCTACGTGCGGGAGTCGGCGGTGGAGACCGAGGAGCTGGTGGCGCGGGTCAAGGCCCAGATCGCCGCCCGGGGGGACGATACGGTGTTCCTCAAGGGGGACCGCGACGTCCCCTACGGCAAGGTCATCGAGGTGCTGGACCTCCTCCACCAAGGGGGGATCGTGCACGTGGGCATGGTCACGGACCGGGGGAAGCGGGAGCGGACGTGAGCCAGGCGGTCGACCGCATCCTGGCGCAGCGCTCCCGGCGCGACAGCCGGCGGCCGGAAGCCGTGAGCCTCGCCCTCGCCGCCCTGCTCCACGGGGGAGCCGTGGCCCTCGCCCTCCTCCTCCCCCGGCTCACGCCGCCACCGCCGCCGATGACCTTCGTGCCGGTCCAGATCATCCCCGCGGCGGCCCTCGGCGTGCGCCGGCCGGCGAGCCGGCCCAAGGCCGCGACTCCCGCGCCGCCCGCCCCGGAGCCGGTCCGTCCGGAGCCCGCGAAGCCCGAGCCGCCACCCAAACCCGAGCCCAAGCCGGAGCCCAAACCGGAAAAAATCGCCGCCAAGCCGCGTGACGACGTGCCCACGCTGCCGGACAAACCCACGAAGAGACCGGAGAAGCCGGCGCCGAAGCCCGCGCCCCAGCCCCCCGCCAGCGGCGGCACGGGCAGCAACCCCGCCGGCACGGCGCCCATGGGCACGCCCGAAGGCGAAGCCGGCCGGCGCGGCTCGCCCACCGGCAAGCCCCTCGGCACCTCCGCCTTCGGCTCGGAGATCGCCGGGCTCGACAATCCGGACTTCAAGTTTGGCTACTACATCGACCAACTCCTCTCGGCCATCGACGCCAAGTGGGCGCGCCCGCCCCTCGGCGACAACGTGCGGGCCACCATCTCCTTCCGCATCCAGCGCGACGGCAGCATCACCGAGCTGACGGTGGCCACGTCTTCGGGCTACAATTCCTTCGACCTGGCGGCGCTGCGGGCGGTGCAGAACGCCTCCCCCTTCCCTCCCCTGCCGCGGGCGTACCGGAACGATTCCCTGGGCGTCAACCTGATCGTCCGGTGACCGCGAGTGCCGATTGAACGAGGTGCCATGAGACCGAGATCCGCCGCCCTCCCCGTCCTCCTCATCCTGTTTCCCCTGGCGCTGGCGCTCGCCGTGGCCCAGCAGCCGCCGGCGCCGGCGGCCACGCCGCCCGCGGCAGCCCAGCCTCCGAGTCAGGTGACGATCGAGCTCAACCGGGGCGCCGGGGGGCGCAAGATCAAGATCGCCTTCCCCGCCTTCCGCGGCCAGCTCGGGGGGGACGGCGCCGCCGCGGCCCGGGAGCTGGAGGAGACGGTGCGGCGCGACCTTGACGCCTCCGGCTACTTCGAGATCCAGGGTCCGGACGTGCTCTCCGGCCTCCACCTGACCGGCGACGTGCAGAAGGACCTCGCCGCCTACAAGTCCACCGGCAACGAGGTGATCCTCCTCGGCGAGGTCAAGAACGAAGAGGACCGGCTGGTCTTCGACGGCCGCGTGCTCGACGCCGGCAGCGGCCAGGCCGCGCTCGCCAAGCGCTACCGCGGCCCCTACACCGTCAGCCGGCGCATGGCCCACACCTTCGCCGACGAGGTCGTCCGCGCCCTGCTGGGCAAGGTCGGCATCGCCCTCTCCTCCATCGCCTTCACCTCCGAGCGCTCGGGCGCCAAGGAGATCTGGGTGATGGACTACGACGGCGCCAACCCGCGGAAGATCACCGGCCATCACTCGACCTCGATGTCGCCGGCCTGGAGCCCGGACGGCACCGCGCTCGCCTACACCTCATTCTTCAACGGCCCGCCGGCCCTCTACCTCGCGGACCTCGCGAGCGGCCACAAGCGGCCGGTCGTCACCTCGGGCTCGCTCAACACCAGCCCCAGCTTCGCGCCGGACGGCAAGCGCATCGCCTTCGCCCGCTCGCTGGACGGCAACGTCGAGATCTTCACCACCGATCTCGACGGCGGCAACCTGCGGCGGCTGACCAACTCCCCGGCCATCGACACCAACCCGGCGTGGAGCCCCAAGGGGGGCAACATCGCCTTCACCTCCAGCCGCGCCGGCAATCCGCACATCTACCTGATGGACGCCGAGGGGGCCAACCAGCGGCGGATCACCTTCGACGGCACCTACAACGACGGCGCCGCCTGGAGCCCGGAGGGGGACCTGATCGCCTATGCCAGCCGGCGCGACGGCCAGTTCCAGATCGCCATCACCAACGTCGGCACCCTGGAGACCCAGGTGCTGACCTCGGGTCCCGGCGAGAACGAGTCGCCCACCTTCTCGCCCGACGGGCGCAAGATCGCCTTCACCTCCCGCCGCAGCGGCCGCAAGCAGATCTGGGTCATGGAGCTCGACGGCAGCAACCAGCGGCCGATCACCACCGAGGGCAGCAACGACATGGCCGACTGGTCGCGCGGCGTGCCGCCGCAGTAGCGTGGAATTTGGTACAGTGAAGCCTGGACCGCAAGCAGAACGACGAAGAATCGAGGAGAAGATCGCATGAACCGAAAGTGGCTGGCCTGGATCGTGGTTCCGGCGCTGTTGACCTTTATGTACGGCTGCCCGAAGAAGAAGCCCAAGACGCCTCCCCCGGACCTCAACGTGGAGACGACGACCGTGCCCGCGCCGGCGCCCTCCCCCCCCGTGCGCGGCACCGAAATAGTGGCGACCGTCACGCCGCCGGTGGAGGACAAGAAGGAGGACCCCCTGCTCTCCTCCGACCTGCAGGTGGTCAACGAGGAGCTGCGCCGCCGCGGCTTCAGCCCGGACGTCTACTTCGACTACGACGAGAGCACGCTCTCCGACGACACCCGGCAGAAGCTGTCGCGCAACGCCGACCTGCTGAAGAGCCAGCCGCAGTTCTCGGTGACCATCGAGGGGCACGCGGACTCGCGCGGCACCAACGAGTACAACCTCGCCCTCGGCGAGCGCCGCGCCAACGCCGTGAAGGACTACCTCGCCTCCCTGGGGGTGGCCGCCAACCGCGTGCGCACCATCTCCTACGGCGAAGAGCGTCCCGTCTGCACCGAGGACGTGGAGAGCTGCTGGTCGCAGAACCGCCGCGCACACATGATCATCACCGGCCGCGCCAACGTCGGATGATGGGGTGACATGAGCCCCCTGCGATCATCGCGCTCCCTCCTCTTCGCCGTCAGCCTCGCGGCGGCCCTCGCCGCCGCGGGGTGCGTCTCCTCCCAGGACATCCAGGGGCTGCAGTCGCAGCTCTCCGACGTCCAGAAGCAGATGCTCCAGCTCCAGAAGCAGGCCCAGGAGGCCCCCAGCAAGCTGGAGGTCACCAATCTGCAGTCGAGCGTCGGCCAGCAGATGCAGGGGCTGCTCAAGACCGAGGCGGACATGCAGGTGAAGCTCCAGGACCTGTCGGGCCAGATCGAGGCCCTGCAGGCCAAGCTGGAGGACACCAACTACCGCCTGTCGCAGCTCTCGCAGCAGATCGCGGCCACCAACCAGGAGCTGAAGAGCTTCCACAACCAGGCGCCGCCTGCCGTGGTGCCGGCGCCCGACGGGAGCATGACGGCCCCGCCGCAGCAGCCGCCACCCGGCGGAGGAGGGAGCGGCGCCGATCCCAAGAGCCTCTACGACGCCGCCTACAGCGACTTCCTCAAGGGGAGCTACGACCTCTCGATGCGGGAGTTCCAGGAGTACCTGGCGAATTTCCCCAACACCGACCTGTCGGACAACGCCACCTACTGGATCGGCGAGGGCTACTACCGCCAGAAGCGTTACCGCCAGGCCATCGAGCAGTACGATGCCGTGCTGACCCGCTTCCCGCGCAGCGACAAGACGGCGAGCGCCCTGCTCAAGAAGGGCTACGCCCACCTGGAGCTCGGCGAGCGCTCCCAGGGGGTCGTCCAGCTCCAGCACGTCCTGCGCAGCTACCCCACGAGCGACGAGGCCAACCTGGCGCGGCAGCGGCTGCGCGAGATCGGAGTTGACGTCCGCTAGGGGCCGATGCTATAAAGCTTCGTCGCACTCCGGTGCGACTTTTCTTTGGAGAGAATTAAAGGATCATGGCGAACACCAAGTCGGCCGAGAAGCGCAACCGTCAGAACCTCCAGGCGCGAGAGCGCAACCGGGCGCAGCGTTCGCGCCTGCGCACCGCCATCAAGAGCCTCCGCTCCGCGGTGGCCACCGGCGACGCGGCCCAGGCGGCCGAGCTGCTGCCGCAGACCCTGGGCATCATCGACAAGATCGCCCAGAAGAAGGTCATCCACCCGAACACCGCGTCGCGCTACAAGTCCCGCCTCACGAAGAAGGTCGCCGCCCTCGGCAAGTAGCCTTCTCCTCTAGAACCCCTCCAGCAGGCTCGTCACCAGCGTCTCCGCGAAGCGCTTGGAGGCCTTTTGGATGGCCCCGTTCTCGAGGTCGATGTAGGCGGCCTGGGTGGCCTCCACGGGGTAGTTTTCGCGGAAGGTGTAGTTGTCGCTCTTCCACAGCACCTTGCCCTCCGTCCCCGTGCGCTTGAAGGCGATCTGGGCCGTGATCGAGATCTCGTACTCCGTGGCGCGGCCCGTGTTGTCGAAGGTCACCGGGGTCACTCCGAAGCCGGTGACCGCGCCGGTGATCTCGGCCGTCGCCTCCGCCGCGTTGCCCACCACGGCGAAGCGCTGGCGGGTCACCAGCTCCTGCGCGATCGCCTGGGTCAGCTCCTGCTCCACCTGCTGCCGCGGGGTGCGGTTCTGGAGCGGCTGGAGGTAGACCGAGCGCACGTCGTCGGGGATGTTGCTGCCCTTGCCGACCAGGGCGTAACCGCAGCCGGCGAGGCCCGCGGAGATCAGCAGCAGGGTTGCCGGCAGGAGTCTCTTCGTCATCTTCATATAAAGCGCTCCATCATGCGGACCTTCGCGTCACCAGGTTGATCAGGCGCCCGGGGACCAGCACGGCCTTGGCCACCTCCCGGCCCGCCAGGAAGTCCTTCACCCTGGGGCTGGCGAGGACGGTGGCGCGCACCTGTTTTTCGTCCGCCGCGGCGTCCACCTCCACCCGGTCGCGGACCTTGCCGTCCACCTGCACCACGAGCTCGATGCGGGCGCGGCGCAGCTTCGCCTCGTCGTGCTCCGGCCAGGAGGTCTCGAGCAGGCTCTCGGTGTAACCCCGGCGCTCCCACAGCTCCTCGGTCATATGGGGGGCCAGGGGGTGAAGGAGCTGCACCAGCGTGTCGAACGTCTCCTCGCAGCGCAGCCGCGAGGCGGTCTTCTCCTCCAGCGCCTTGGACAGGCTGTTGGACAGCTCCATCAGCGCCGCCACGGCGGTGTTGAAGGAGAAGCGCTGGAGGCTGTGGGTCACCCGCTGGATGGTGGCGTGGCGGTCCCGCTCCAACTCGGGGTCGGCCGGCGCCGTGGGCGGCGCCTCGGGCAGCTTCTCCAGCATGCGCCACACCCGCTGCAGGAAGCGGTGGGCGCCGGAGACCGCCTCGTCGCTCCACTCCGCCTCCTTCTCCGGCGGGCCGATGAAGAGAGTGTAGACGCGCTCGGTGTCCGCCCCCATCTCCTCGATCAGTTCGTCGGGCGAGACGGTGTTCCCCTTCGACTTCGACATCTTCTCGATACGCCCCGACTTCTCGGAGTAGCGGGTGATCATCCCCTGGTTGAACAGGTTCTGGAACGGCTCCTCGATCCCCACCATGCCGAAGTCGTGTAGCACCTTGCAGATGAACCGCGCGTAGAGCAGGTGCAGGATGGCGTGCTCGATGCCGCCGATGTACTGGTCGACCGGCATCCAGCGGTTGGCCACCTCGGTGTCGAACATCTTCGTCGCGTCCCGTGGCGAGAGGTAGCGCAGGTAATACCAGGAGCTGTCCACGAAGGTGTCCATGGTGTCGGTCTCGCGCCGGGCGGGGCCCTTGCACTGCGGGCACTTCGTCTCCACGAACGATTTCGAGCGCGACAGGGGGTTGCCCTCCCGGCCGGTGAACTCGACGTCGTAGGGCAGCTCGACGGGAAGCTGGGCGTCCGGCACCGGCACCAGGCCGCACTTGTCGCAGTAGACGACGGGAATGGGCGTCCCCCAGTAGCGCTGGCGAGAGATCAGCCAGTCGCGCAGGCGGTACACCACCCTCGCCTTCCCCCACCCCTTCTCCTCCAGCCAGGCGATGAAGCGGCGAAGAGTCTCGGGCCCGTCGCGCAGGCCGTCGAAAGGCGGCGCGTTGCGGATCACTCCCACGTGGAGGATGGGCTCGGCGAGCGAGGCTGGATCGGTGTCGGCGTCTCCCTCCAGGTGGTAGACCAGGCGCACGGGCAGACCCTCCTGGCGGGCGAAGGCCAGGTCGCGGGCGTCGTGGGCCGGCACGGCCATGATGGCCCCTGTGCCGTACTCGGGGAGCACGTAGTTGGCGAGCCAGATGGGGATCTCCTCGCCGGTCGCCGGGTTGACGGCCACCACGCCCGTGTCCCACCCCTCCTTGGGATTGCCCTCGTCCGAGCGCTGAATGCGAGGGGTGTTGCGCACCGTCTCGATCCAGGCCTCGATCTCCGCGTGCTTCCCGTGCTTCGCGATCAGGCGGCCGGCGAGCGGGTGCTCGGGGGCCAGCACCAGGAAGGTGGCGCCGTGGATCGTGTCGGGCCGGGTGGTGAACACGGTCACGGACTCGCCCAAGGCGGGGATCTCGAAGCGGATCTCGGCCCCCTCGGAACGGCCGATCCAGTTGCGCTGCATCACCTTGACCTTCTCCGGCCACCCCTCCAGAGTGTCGAGACCGCTGAGCAGGCGGTCGGCGTACTCGGTGATGCGGAAAAACCACTGTTCGAGGTCGCGCTGCACGACCGGCGTGCCGCAGCGCTCGCAGGCGCCGTCGACCACCTGCTCGTTGGCCAGCACGGTGCGGCAGCTCGGGCACCAGTTGACCGGTGCCATCTTCTTGTAGGCCAACCCCTTCTCCAGCATGCGCAGGAACAGCCACTGGTTCCACCGGTAGTACTCGGGGAAGCAGGAGGCGATCTCCTTCGACCAGTCGTAGAGTATCCCCCAGCGGCGGAACTGCTCCTTCATCACTTTGATGTTGGCGAGCGTCCAGTCGCGCGGATGGATGCCGCGCTGGATGGCCGCGTTCTCGGCCGGCAGGCCGAAGGCGTCCCAGCCCATGGGGTTGAGCGCCCGCTTGCCGTTCATGCGCAGGAAGCGGAACAGCGCGTCGCCCAGGATGTAGTTGCGCCCGTGCCCGACGTGCAGCCGGTCGCCCGAGGGGTAGGGGAACATCATCAGCATGTAGTACTTGCCGTGGCCGTGACGCAGGTCCACCTCGGCGGCGCGCTGCTTCTCCCAGCGGTCCTGCCACTTGGACTCGACGGCTTTGTGGTCGTAGGGTGTGCTCATCGCTCCTCTGCTCTCTCTCCAGCCCCCATCACCCCGCCATCAGGTCTAGGTGAGGCTGCCCGGGAAGGTGTGCTGCTTCAGCAGGCCGTCCAGAAGCCCGTTGACGAAGCGGCCCGACTGCTCGGAGCCGAACTTCTTCGCCAGCTCGATCGCCTCGTCCAGCACCACGAGCTTCGGCGTCTCCCGCTCGTGGAGCATCTCGTAGACGGCGAGGCGCAGGATGTTGCGGTCCACGGCCGGCATCCGTTCCAGCCGCCAGTTGTCCGCCTGGCTGCGGATCAGGTCGTCGATCCGCTGCTGGTTGTCGATCGTGCCCCGGACGAGCTCCTGGGCGTACTCGAACGCCTCCTCCACCCGCTGGCGCCGCTTGTCGTGGTCCTCGCTCTCCTCATCTGGCACCGCCGACGGCTGACCGCGCCGCTTCTCGGCGGCGGGAGCCTCCCGCGCCAGGTACTCGGCCAGATCGAAGGTGTTGAAGATGTTGGGCAGCGGGCTGCCTCCCAAGTCGCTCTGGTAGAGCATCTGGACCGCCATTTCGCGCGCCGTGCGCCGCTTTCCTGCAGTCATGTGCCTCGCCTCAAAAACCCCTAGCGACCGGCGGCGTGTCCGTCGCGCAGCCGGGCGAAGAGGTCGGCCATCTCCAGTGCCGCGAGGGCCGCCTCCCAACCCTTGTTGCCGGCCTTGCCCCCGGCCCGCTCCGCCGCCTGCTCCGAGCTGTCACAGGTCAGCAGGCCGAAGCCCACCGGCACGCGGTGCCGCTCGGCCACGCCGGCGATGCCGCGGCTCGCTTGGGCGCAGAGGTAGTCGAAGTGCGGCGTCTCGCCACGGATCACCACCCCGATCGCCACCAGGCCGTCCAATCGTCCCTCACTGCCCTCACCGCCGGCCGCGGCCAGCTCCTCCAGGGCCTGCGGGATCTCCCACGCCCCGGGCACCGAAACGAGGTGGATGTCCGCCGCCGCCACCCCGTGCCGCCGCAGGCAGTCGGCCGCGCCGGCCACCAGCAGGTCGCCGAGCCGCGAGTTGAAGCGCGACGCGACGATGCCGAAGCGCCGTCCGGCACCGGTCAGCTCCCCTCGGGTCTCTCGGATGTCGTTCACGTCAGGGCCCCCCTGGCTTACAGGAGGGGTGAGTATAGGGAGCCGCTCACCAGGGAGTCAATTGGAGTCAATCGGCCTGGCCCTCGGTTTGCAACTCCTTCTCCACGGAGCGGGGTGGAAGGGGGCAAGAAGGAGGCAACACCATGAAACGCCATCTTATCCGGTTCACATTCCTGGCCGTCGGATGCATCCTGTGCGTGGCCATTCAGGCCCCCGCCCAGGTCGCCGGCCGCCAGGTGCTCTGCCCCGGCGATCCCATCCCCGCCGGGTGGATCAAGGTCGACGCGCGCCCGGACGCCTCGGCCTGCCCCGCCGGCGAGGTGTGGGTGGTCGAGACCTTCACCAACAAGGCCCCGGGCTCGGCCATGGTCGTCTGCGCCGACCAGCCCACGCCGGGCGGCTGGGAGACCCTGGGGATCGCCACCTCGACCGGCCAGTGCGGCGGCGGCACCGGGGCGGGTGCGGGCGGCGACAACGTCAAGTCGATCCGGCGGCTCGTCTAGCGGGTGAGGAAGCTCGCCGCCATGTGCCGCAGGAAAATCCCGTAGGCGGGCGCGAAGGCGGCCTTGATGAGGAGGTCGGCCACGATCCCGGAGAGAGCGAGCCCCATCAGCCGGACCTCCTGGCGCTCGAAGGGCCAGACCCGGCGCACCAGGAGGGGGCGCGAAAAGAGCGTCCCCAGCAGCACGAAGGCGCAGACCCGCAACACGGACCACGGCACCCAGGCGGCCAGCGCGCCGAGGAACGGGTGGCCGCTCGCCAGGGCATAGCTGCCCACGAAATAGCTCATGTAGCCCACCAGCCCGGCGCCCAGGGCGAGGCCCAGGTAGCCGGCGGTCGCCCAGGTGAGCACCAGGAAAATCGCGAGATGAAGTAGATGCTGGGGCAGGAACTGGCGCCAGTCGTTCTCCGGCGCTTCGCCCGTCGCCACCCAGGCGAACATCTGCTGGCGGTAGGGCTCGCCGTGGAGGATGCCCGTGCGCGCCGCGTCTGGCAGCCAGAAGACGAGCAGGATCACCCCCAGGCTGAGCAGGAACGCCCAGGCGAGGCCCAGCGTCCAGGCGCCGAAGTAGTCCCGCTCCCGCACCCGCTCGCGGAAGGGGAGTAGAGAGTCAGCGGCGCCAGCAGCGGCAGCGCCCACTTGCCGCCCGGCACGGCCGCCAGCAGCGGCAGGAAGACCGTCAGCAGCACGGCCGCGTTGACGTTCACAGGGCTCCTCCGGCCGGCCCGAGCTGAATTTCCTCCACCAGAGTGGAAGGATCCGCGTCGAGGGCGTACGAGAGAGCCCGCACCACCTCGCGGGGGGGAACCATGGCGGCGCGGTTCCAGTCGCCGGGAAGAGCGTCCCAGATCGGCGTGTCCGTGGCTCCCGGGTAGAGGGCGGTGATGCGCACGCCCGTCCCCTTCAGCTCCTCGCGCAATACCTCGATCAGGCCGCGCAGCCCCCACTTGCTGGCGCAGTAGGCGGCCCAGCCCGGGAAGGCGCGGCGGGCGGCCACCGAGAGGAGGGGGAAGATCCACCCGTGGCCGCGCTCCTTCATCGCCGGCAGCAGGGCGCGGAGGAGGAGGAAGACGCCGGTCAGGTTGGTGTCGAGGAGGGCCGCGAAGTCGTCCGGAGGGGTCTGCTCGAACGGCGCGATGGCGCCGACGCCGGCCGCCGGCACCACGACGTCGGCGGCCCCCCAGCGCGCCCGCACCTCTCCGGCGCACCGCTCCACGGCCTCGGCATCGCGCACGTCACAGGGGAGGGCGACCCCGGCCTCGCGCGCCCCGGCCAGCGCCAGCGTCTCCTCCAGCGGCGGCTGCCGCCGGCCGAGGAGGACGAGGTCATAGCCGCGGCGGCCCAGCTCCACGGCGATCTCGCGCCCCAGTCCGGAGCCGCCGCCACTCACCACCGCCACGCGCCGGGATCCGCTCATCCGCAGAGCATATCAAGAGCCCTCGCTTGTCCGTCGATGCGGGCTGCCCTCCATGGTATGTTCATACTCCACCGACTCCTCCTCCACCTCTCCATGCCTCCCGCCCTCCCTCTCGATCTGTCGCCCTGCGTCGTGGTGGTGAAGACCCCGGTCCTTGCCCGCGGCGGCGAGACGGCGCGCCTCGCCCAGGCCGGGCAGACCAGCGCGCGACAATTGGCGGCGGCGGCGCAGACCCATGAGCAGACGCTCGCCGCGGTCGTCGGAGCCCTGGCCGAGCGCGGCATCGCCTGCCGCCAGGTGCAGGTCGAGGCCCTCGGCGCGCCGGCGCGGCGGGCGATTGCCGCGGCGCGGCTGGTGGTCTCCGTGGGCGGCGACGGCACCCTGTTGACGGCCTCGCACTGGGTGCGCGACGGGCTCCTGCTCGGCGTCAACTCCGCCCCTCTCGACAGCGTGGGCTTCTTTTCCCTGGCAACCCTGGGGACCTTCGCGGCAGTCCTCGATCGCATCCGGCAGGGAGAGATGCGCCCGGTCGCCGTTCCCCGCCTCGCCGTCGCGGTCGATGGGCAGCAGCTCCCCGAGCCGGTGCTCAACGACATCCTGGTGGTCCACCAGCATCCTGCCGCCACCAGCCGCTACCGGCTGCAACTGGCGGCGAGAGAGGAGGAGCACCGCAGCTCCGGTTTGTGGATCGCGGGAGCGGCGGGCTCGACCGCGGGGATCGCCTCGGCCGGCGGCCGGCGGCTGCCGCTGCTCTCGCGTCGCTTCCAGTTCCGCGCCCGCGAGCTGTACCGCGCGCCCGGCCGCACCTATGGGTTGGCGAGCGGCTTCGTCGCTCCGGAGGAAGCGCTCCTCGTCGAATCGCGGATGGAAAACGGCTGGCTCTTCCTCGACGGCGCGCGCACCAGCTACCGTTTCCCTTTCGGCGCCAAGGCCGAGGTGCGTCTCGCGCCGGCGCCGCTACGCCTGTTCGCCGATCCCGCGCGCTGGACCGGCCCACGACGCTGACGGGCGCTTTAGGATCAGTAAGCCGCCGTCGTGCAGGGAGTCCCTTCGCGGGCGTCGCGCCAGAGGTGCTCGACGTCGCCAAAATGCTCGCGCACCCAGTCGTCGGAGAAGACGGTTTCCAGGTACCGCTCCCCGCGGTCCGGCAGGATGACGGCACACACCGCTCCGTCGGGGATGCGATCCTTGACCTTCTCCACCGCCGCCAGCACGCCGCCGGAGGAGCCGCCGGCCAGGATGGCCTCGCACGCCACCAGCCGCCGGCACCCGGCGATGCAGTCCAGGTCTGTCACGTGGACGCATTCGTCGATCCTCGAAAAATCGCAGAGCGGCGGCTTCAGGCCGGCGCCGAGGCCCGGGATCAGCCGCTTGGATTTTACATTGCTGAAGATGAGGCTCCCCACGGCGTCCACGGCGATCACCCGCGTGGCGAGCCCGTGGTCGCGGACGTACTCGCTGCAACCCCGGATCGTGCCGCAGGTGCTGGTCGCGACGAACAGGAAATCCACGCGGCCGCCGAGCGCCGAGGCCACCTCGTGCATCGTGGTCTCGTAGTGCACGCGCGGGTTCTTGAGATTGGTGTACTGATTGGGCCAGAACGCGTCATCGCTCCGGCCGACCAGCTCCCGCACGCGGTTGAGCCTCGCCTGGAGAAACTCGCCGCTCTCAGGATCGGGCTCTTGCACCACGTCGATCTCCGCACCATAGGCCCGCAGCATCCGCAGATTGGCCGGCGCCGTCTTGGGATCGATCACACACAAGAAGCGCAGGCCGTAATAGCGACAGGCCTGCGCCAGCCCGATCCCCATGTTGCCGGAGCTGGATTCGACGATCAGAGTCTTCGGGCCGATGGCCCTGGCGTGGAGGGCGTCCTCCAGAATGGCCACGGCCGGCCGGTCCTTGATGCTGCCGCCCGGGTTCAAGGCCTCCAGCTTGGCGAAGAGACCGAACCGGGCCTGGGGGATGAACCGCCGGAGACGGACCAGGGGCGTTCCCCCGATAGTGCCGAGGATCCCGTCGCTGATCTTCCCCGGCGCTCCGGCGTGGAGAGCTTCAGACACCTCAGCCGGGGGTCGCTCTCCGTCCGCGCCGGAAACCCGACTCGAGCCGCCGCGGGATTGCGCAGCTTTCTCGATCCGAACATCGTATTCGTAATATGACATCTGCTCGATCATCTCCCAAAAAGATCATACCTTAGGGCTCATTCTAGGGAAGTGCACCAGAACGCCGAATCGGGGACAAGGGAGACCGAACGAGGGCTACCCGCCTGATGCGAAGGGCCGCGTGGACTGGAGAGAGCTGACCGCGGCGCCGGGCCCCATCACCCCGGGTGTCGAAGGGTCGCAATCCCACCGTACCAATCCGAGTAATTCCGAGGCAACGGAATGAATTTGCGGGCTGGGTCCAGAAGGCCCATCGCGGCTCCGCCGTTCGCGGACGAGCTCCAGATCGCGGTGGAGCATTCTCCGCAGCCCCCGCACTTCGCCCTGCTCGTAGAGTCCGACGAGCGCCGTCAGCCCTTCGTTCAGCGCGGCCCTGTACGTCTTCAGGCCGGTCCATCCCATCGCCTTCATCAGGAGCTACTCATTCACTTCGACGTTGAGCCGAGAGTACCTGGAAAACCTGCCCCCGTCTACACATTTCCTGTGAGGATGAGTGTAGATGGAGAGAGGTCGCACACAATTCCTGAGAGGATGTGTGTAGAAACCAGGACGCGGAGGGCGCGGCGGGAGCTGCCATACACCCAAGAACAGAGGAAGTGTGTATAAATCGCTCCGCCATACACTAAATTCGGCGAAAGACGCGTGCGACGCGCGCGGACGGGAGCTGGGTGGCGGGAAATTTACACACATCCTCGGAGGAAAAGTGTACGACCGCCGAGGATGTGTGTAGAAATTTGAAGGTCTTGTGTATGGTGGCGCGAAAGGAGCGAGTCACCGCAGGCGGTTGGTGTAGGGGGACGGAGAAAGGGTGTAGGGCGGGAGAGCGCGAGGGCAGGGACACCCCTCAAGGTTCCGCCGCCGCGAACACCAGCCGGACCCAATCCTTGTCGCGCCGGCTCTTGTCCCTCAGGTATTTCCGGCCCAGCCTCTCGATTATCGCGAGGGCGGCACGCCGGCGCTCCTCGCCGGTCAGGACGGCCAGGATGCGGGGCACCTCCTGCGTCGCGTTGCCGGGTTGCAGCAGGGCAACATCTTGTTCCCACTTGGGCTTCTTGGGCAAGGCCCGGGGTGCGACTTTCATCCGGCCATAGCCGGCGGCGGTCTTGGCGCCGACGCCGTCCTGCTCCAGGGTCTCGGTGAGGATCTCCAGGGCGGCGGTGGCCCACTTCTCAAAACCGGTGACGGCCAGGAGAAAGCGGCCCCGGGTCGAAAGGAACGCCACGGGGTTCGGATTGTCCCAATCCGCGGGAGGGAGGTCCTCCCCTTGATAATAGTAGGGGTGATGAACCGTCATCACGTCGAGATCGAGAAGCAGCCGCTCCCCTTCGGGAATCCAGAGCGCGTCGTGAAACGTGACGTAGCCGCTGCTCGTGGTGTCGCCGAAAAGCAGCCGGTGGGACTCGCCCATCGTGCCCTCGCCCGTGACTTTGCGCCAGTCAGAGTCCGCCAGGTGCTTGTGGGCCGCGGCGGCGGCCAGACCCTTCAAGGCAGAGCCCGGGATGTATGGCACGCCATAGGTGCGATGGAGGGCGATCGAGGTCTCCAGGATGGATTCCGCCCCGAGGCCGACCACCATGCGGCCGAGGACGCTCGCCTCGGCGACGCAAGTGCAGGGCTCCAGCTTCTCGACGGCGGCGCGCCAGCGATCGAAAAAGCGCCGGTAGTCCTCCGGTACCGTGGCCAAGGCCAGCAGCTCGTCGATGTGGGTCTGCCGCGCCGGCCCTTTCTCTTCGAGCTCGGCCAGTCCCTTGTCCAGCCAGAGCCCGGCGTGGGTGCCTTGAGCGGGTGTGAGGCTTTCGAGAGTTGCTCTGCGTCCGTTCATGGTTTCGTTCCAGCGTCCGTTCCGGGCTCAATGCCCCATTCGGAGCGTGACAGGCGAGCGTACCAACCCACGGATGCGAGGGTTTCCCGCGTCAGCCAGACGTAGTGGGAGAGGTCTGCGGCGCGGACCTTGTCGCACAGGCTCTCCTCGTCCGTAATACCCGCGTCGGCGCGGTGCAACTGCTCTCCGAGATGTTTGAGAAGCGCCTTCAGCGGTGCCTTGCCGCGGGATTTGACGAAATGAAGCGCCTGGCAGAGCCCGGCCGATCGGATCAACGCCGGGAGTTTCTGGGCCATGGCGCCATAGACCTTCTGCTGCTCCTTGTCGGTCACGAGTTGGACGTGTTGGTATGCCAGGGCGGCGCGTTCTTGCTCGAGAGTCATGACGGGCCTCCTGAAAACCTTACGAAGCAGCTCCCCTGCCCCACCGTCGCCTTGCCGCCGAGTTGCACGAGACCGCCGGTGAGCGAGGCCACGTGATTGAGGAGCTCCCCGGCGCTGCGCTGGGAGCGGCCGTTGGCGGCGTTCACGTCCGAGGCGACGGCAATGCCGACGAGGATGGTTTCTGCGGGCAGCGACTCCTGATACCAGAGCGCGCCCTGGGCTACGGTCTTGGTGTCATCGTCCAGACGGATGTGCGCGGTGACCTCGGTCGCGGTTTCGAGCACCAGTGACATGAGGTCGTCATCGATCAGGCAGATGTGATTGACAAGACTTCTCCGCCACTCCTGCCAGTCCGGCGACGATTGCGGGAAGAGGGCGCCGGCCAGCGTGGTGGCGAAGGCCTGGAGGCGGGGTTTCTGCTCGCCGGAGACGATAAAGTCGAGATCCTCGAAGACCACCTTGCGGACGGATCCGGCGCCGACGGTGAGCGCCTCGCCGAGGATGCAGCAGTTTGTCGCGCCGGGAGATCCCGGGAGGTCGGCAAGCGCGAAGCGCGCCTCCCGGGCGCCGCGGGCGAGCTTGCGGATGAGGTAGGGCGAGGTGACCCAGGCGAAGGTGCCGCGGATGCTGCGCACGGGCATCAGCAGCAGGTACGCGTCCGAAAATTGGACCGCTCCGGAATGCTCCGAGGCGTTGGCCGTCTCCGGTCCGAACGCGTCTTTGGTCAACTGTTTGTCCCGACCTGAGCTGCGCGCGCGGAGGGCACCTTTGATCGAGGAGCCCGGGATGAGTGGGAGGCCGGTCGGCCTTTCGCGAGCGATGGGCAGGTCGATGGCTCCTACCGACTGCCCGGTGCCGGCGTGGAGCGGTGACATGGCGTGGATGAGGGCGAGGCGGGTCGTCATTTCTTGAGCTCCGTGAGAAAGAGTTGAATGGGGTCGTCGTAAACCTTGCCATCGCGATTCAGGGCCGGAATCCCACCCGCCAGCGCAGAGTCGAGCCGCCACTCGACGGGATACGTGGTCCTTCCCGCCACCAGCTCGCAATCAGGAACCTGAGACGCCAGGACGAGGGCTGCCGTTCGGAAGGATTTATCCTCCGCCATGACGCGAAGGATCAAGGGCGACGCGAAGCGCTCGAAACCGATCGGTTGCAAATGCAGCGGTTTCATGTCCGGGTCTCCGGCGCTTCCCGCCTGGCTCGCCGAGCCGGGATTGAAATGGAAAACGATCGGCATGCCGAAGGCGGCACGCGGAAAGCGAGGAACGGTCACCGCCGGCCTGGCGTGAGAGGGAGCGCTCTTGCCGGTCAGACGCCGGATTTCGTCGGGCTCCGGCCAGCGGCTGCGGCCGGCGGGCCGCGGTGAGCCTGGAGGAACGGCGAATCGACCAAAGCCGCTGCCCTGGCGCATCTGTTGCAGCAGGCGCAGACCCGCCTTCCAGGCTTCGAGGGGACTGGAGCTAGGGTTCCGGGACCAGGCCAAACGCGCCTTCGCCAGGGAGGGCACACCGGAAAGGATCGGGTTTTCTCGCATCGCGGCGAGAGTGGTCTCCACCTCCGTGATGGATTTCGGCGCGTCCACCTGGGCGAAGGCGCCAAAGCCACGGCGGGTGCGGCCGCCAAGCCCGCCGAAGGTTTCCCAGGCCCAGAGCGCGGCTTCGACGTCCTGATGCAAAGTCTCGGGATAGGCCAAGCGGAGTTCGAACTGCGCGCTCCCGTAGTCGAACAGCACCCATGGACGGGCGCCGACTCGCTGAGCGTCACGGCTGGGCTGAAGCGGGAAGGCTCCATAGGCGATCTCGCGCATGCCGTTGCACGGAACCAGCCGCCGGGTCGCGTTGTATTCGAAAACCGGAATTTCCTTCGCCTTTGCGGGCTGCAAGGAGACCACGATCTCGACCGCCGAGGGTTGACTCGTGGAGCCCCAGATCTCACTTTCCCGCTGTCGCAACTCGCCGAGCGTCTGGCACCGGCTGGGATTGCAGGCCCGCCACCAGAAGCGGAGCTGACCGCGGACCGAGGCCACGCGAACGGGGGTCACAGGGTCGCCGGGCTTTTCGTGATCCTCGACCTTCACGCCGCCGCCGAAGACATGGGTGAGGAACTGATAGCGCCGCTCGACTTGATGGCGGAGATTGCGCCGGGTGTCCGCCGGCGAACAAGGCGGTGCAGCTCTCATCGCATCTCCTCCTTCCAGACGCCCAGCGCCGCCAATCCGAAGCCGTCCCACCGATCCTGGGCGTCGTCGCTGACGCAGGCGAGCCAGGTCTCCTCGCACCAGCGGCGAAGGTCCGGCTTGTCGCCCGCCAACTCGAGGAAATAGACGCTGCCCGCGGGGGCGAGGCGTCGGGTCTGCTTGGGGCGACCGGCGGCGAGGTCCCAGCCCGAGACGATCTCGGGCCGCGGCACCGCCGCTGCGCGCACGGTCGCCGCCACGCCGTTCCAGCCCGGCAAGGCGCCTTGGGCGAAGACCGCCGGCGTGAGGAGGATCAACCGCGCCCTTCCGGTTTCCACGATCGTCTCCAGCACGTCCGGAGGGAGTTGCGGCCACTCCCGCGAGGCGCGGCTCCAGCGGGCCAGCCGGCGCTCTCCACCCAGCGGCGCAAGCTGCGCGGCGAGATCGAGGTCTCGGCCGGCCACCGTGGCGCCCTGGGACCAGAGCGACAGCGCGAAGCGGCGAGGGGCGAGACGGGCGGAGCCCTTCGGCCCTTCCTGCAGGAAGCGCAGCCCGGAGGTCTGAAAAAGCATGCCGTCGAGCCCCACCCGCTCGCCGGGCTGGATGGCGAGATGCGCCCGGACCTCCACCGGCAGCCGCTGTGCTCCCAGGGCCGTGAGATCGACGTCAGGCTCGTCCGCGGGAGACCGCAGCCAGGACTCGAAGCGCCTCCAGCACCAGAAAGCCGGAATGCCCTGCGGCGGCTTGCCCCGCCCACCGCTTCCGTGGAGGCACAGCGGACGCAAACCCAGGTCCTGGAAAGAATCCAGGGCCTCGCCAGGAGCGAGAGGTCGGGGGACCAGCCGCCGGATCTCAGGCTTGGCGCCCTCCTCTTCGAGGATCATCGTATCGCGCGGCGCCGGCACCAGCCACTCCTTGACCGCGCCGTCCTCCGGGCTCAGCTCCGCCAGGAGAGGGCCGCGGACGTGGACCCGCTCCTTGAGCTCGTCGAGCGCGCTGCCGGAGAGGGCGAAGGCGCCGTTGACGCTCCCCATGCGGGTGCGCACCGCTCCCGCCAGCATCGAAGGGAAAGGAAAGTGGGTCGTGTCGAACCGCCCGATCGCAGAGGGGCGGCCGTCGCGAGCAATCAGGGGATCGAGCGGTTCGACGAGCCAGACGCTCATTGGGGACCTCCTGTCTTGGGCGGCGTGGCCTCCTCCTAGGCCTGAGCCAGCAGGCGCGCCACGATCAGACGGTCGGCGACGGCGCTGACGGGCAGAGCCTTGATATCCTGGAGTAGGCCGTCCAGGACGCTCGCGTCAATCCCTCCCACCTCTCCGTGCTGCGGCTGTTTCCGCCCGAGGATCCGCGCAGCCTCCTTCTTGACCACGTTTTCGAGACCTTCCCTTTTCTTCTTCAGGTCCTCGCTATCGGATTTCAGATCCGCCTCGGTCCACTCCACCAGCCGGTCGAGCTCGCGCAGCTCGTAGGCCGCACCGTCCGGGATCTGATCGTTCAGGTGCAGGTCCACGTAGTAGTTCAGACGCTGATCGAGATGGCCCCAACAACCCGCTACCTCCACCGGAGGACCGGACCGCTTGTCGACGATCACCGCGAGCGAATTGCGCTTTTTCTTAGCCCGGGCCTCAGCCCTCCGCGCCAGCTTCAGGGCGCCGCCCATCGGGTCCATGAAGTGAGAGATACCGATGCCCGCCGAGAGGGTTGGCGTGACCTTCTTTTCACCCTCCTTCTCCTCGACGGGAAAACCTGAGAGCTGCTTGTGAAAGGCTTCGGCCAGCTTTCCGGCACAGGCGACGGCGCGGTGCAGCGGCACGAAGGCCAGCACGTCGTCGCCGCCCGCATAGATCAGCTCTCCGGCGTGATCCGTCTCGACGATGACGCGGACGCTCTGAGCAAAAAGGTCGAGCTGGCGGGAGAGGTCCCGATGCTTTTCAAAGGACGTCTGGCGCTCGATGGCTTTGCCCATGCGATCACCGTCGGCCACCAGGATCGCGTAATACGGGAGAGGAGTCTTGACGCCGATCTTTTCCAGCACACGGGCGAGGGCGGTCCGCGCCGCCTGCACGGCTTTCTGGCGCCGTTCGCGATCGAGGATCACCTCTTCAAACAGCTCCGGCAGGCGATTTTCAAACAGCAGGCTGCCGTCGTAGCGCTCGAAGAGGGCGAGATGGCTCCAGCCGTCTCCCTGCACGATTTCCTGCTCCTTCAGAGGAACGCCCCATTGCTCGAGGACCGCGAGATACTCTTTCCAAACTCTCTCCAGCTCCGGGTCGCGAACGGCGCGGGTGCGCTCGTAGATCGGCCAGGCCGCGAGGTGGCCGGTGCTGAGGAAGCGGTGGGCGTAGCGCGATCCCTCCCGCTTGCCATGACGCTTGAGCAGACCGACGCCGCACAGCCGCTCTTTCGGCCCCACGCCGTAGAGCTTGCGCACCTCGTCGGGAGTCAGCTTCTCCGCGAGCACCTGATCGAAGACATCCTCATACAGGACCGATTCCCGCTCGCCGTCGATCGCCGACTTCGGCACCGTGTCGCCCCACGGCACCGGCCCCCACAGGCGGGTGTTCTTGCGCGCCGCAAGCAGGGACTCCGCCGCTTCCCGTGCCGCGGCGTAGCCCTGCGGGCCATCCTCCGGCGCGCTGACCCAGGTGATTTCGATCAGCTCATCCACCTGCTGCTTGGCCCGCGAGCGCAGGAAACGCTCGCCGCGGATGCAATCAAAAGCCTCATCTCGCAGGCTCTTCAGCCGCTGGCGCATCCCGGCCTCGCCGCGCCGGGCCACGGCGGCGGGGTCCTTGCCGTCGGGAACGCGAACAACGATTTTATTGGCGACCGAGCTCGGCTTCGACGTGGGGCTCGGCGGCTCCAATTGCTTCCAGTCCGACACTCCCGGGAAAACCAGAGAGTCGAGGCCGCACTCCTCCGCCATGGCCCGAGCCGTCGCTTTCGACAGCTCGCTGAGCAACCAGGAGCCGAACCACAGGTCGCGGCAGCGGCGGGCGGCGGCGATGAAGTCCTGAATGGGACCGAGCGTAACGATCAGTAGTTGGGGCATCTCACCTCGCCAGGGTCCACAAGACCCGAGACTCCTCCTTTGGCGGGCCCGGCCGCAGGACGTCCGGCCGTGCCGCGCGATGTTTCCGGGGATCTGTACGAGGCCCCCGGGGCGTGCTGGAAGGGTGAGACGCAGCGGCGAGAAAAAGGGTAAGAAGCGGTTGGGAAGAGGTCACACGGGTCCTTACCAAATCCTCCCGCCGCGGCGACTCATACCTTCCAGGGATCGCCGGAGCGTGGAACCGGCTTCACGCCGCTGCGCGTCCCCGACGAGGACCGGAATGCGCTATCAAGACTTTGAGATCAGAATTCAGGCCGCACCGCGCGGGAAGCTCAAGGCCGAGGCCGAGTCGCCGTGCGGCTCGGGAGCCTCGACGTTCAAGCTCCCCTTCCCCAAGAACGAGATTCAAGGAGTGGCTGAGCAATTCGACCTCCTGCTCAGCCCGAAAAAAGACCAGACGCCGCAGCTCACGCTGGAGCGGATCGGACAGGCTCTTTATGAGTCGCTTTTCGCCGGACCGGTGGGCCAGCGGTTTCACGAGAGCCGGGCGCGCCTCGAAGGGGGCGGGCAGGACGAGGGGCTGCGCATCCGGCTCAACTTCGACCTCGGGGACCCGGGTATCCTCCTCCTCGCCGGTCTCCCCTGGGAGCTCGTCCGTGACGGGGAGAGAGCGGATTTCCTGTGTCGCCTCCGGAACACCTCGATCGTCCGTTACGTGCCGGTCGGTCGCCCGCCCCTTCCTCCCTTCACCGGCCCGCTCAAGGTGCTGGTGGCGATGGCGGGCCCTTCCGACCTTGACCATCTCGACCTCGAGGAGGAGTGGAAGAAGATCTGGGCCGCTCTGGGGCAGAATCCCACGATCTCGGTCTCCGCCATCCAGCAGCCGAGCCTCGCCGACTTGCGGAAGAAGCTCCTCGAAGACACGTGGCACGTCCTCCACTTCATCGGCCACGGCGGCTTCGACGACCAAAGCGGCAATGGGACGGTCTGCTTCGTGGCACCCGGGGGGAAGGAGGAGCCAGTCACCGGCGCCATGCTCGGCGAGCACCTGAAGTCGTTCCCCAACCTGCGGCTGGTGTTCCTCAACGCCTGCGACACCGCGAGGCTCCCCCGCCGCCAGGGACAGGATGCTCACCGCGCCACCGCGACCGCTCTCGTCCAGGCCGGGGTGCCGGCGGTGATCGCCATGCAGACCCCCATCTACGACCGGCCGGCCATCGAGCTGAGCGCCGCTTTTTACGAGCGCTTGGCCGCCCACGACCCGGTCGATGCCGCATTGGCCGAGGGGCGGCTGGCGATCCTGCGCGCCCAATCGCCCGACTGGGCCACACCCGCCCTGTTCACCCGCATCAGGGACGGCAACATCCTGGGCGAGGAGGGGCGAAACGGCGCGGCGCGGGGCTCTCGCCCGCCATCGACCGCCCGGGAGACCGACCCGATCCGCCTGGGCATCCGGACCTTCTCGGACACCGGCGGGGTCTTCGTCTGGGGCGGGGAGATGGACCAGGAGTGCGACGAGATCCTCGATCTCCGGCCGTTCTTCACCGGCAAGGGGAATCGCTACATCAAGGAATCGTGCCTGTGGCAGACCGAGGTCGTCCCCCGGCTGCGGAAGTTCCTGACCCAGGCCGGCGCTTCGCGGCGGCCCCTCCACCTCAACCTGGCGGCGCACTCGAGCATCGCCTTCGCCGCCGGCTACGTGCTGAACGTCAAGAGCGGGCTCGACGTCACCCTGCGCCAGCGGGTGAGGAGTGACAACCCGGTCCAGGAATGGCGGGTGGCGCCGGTCGCGCCGGATCAGGAGACCCTCTTCCGCAAGCAGCGGGACGTGCCCGGCGACGCCAGCGCGAATGACGTGGCCGTCGCCCTCAGCATCACGCGGCCGGTGCTGGTCGACGTCCGACACTATCTGGAGACCTCCAAGCTTGCGGTCCGGCGCACCCTGCCGGTCGAGTTGGCGACGGGGCCGTCCTGGAACGGGGTCCGCGACGGTCTCCACGCCCTCCGGCTGGCCGAGGTGCTGGCCAGCAAGCTCGCGGCGCGGACGGTGCAGGAGCGCTACGGGGTGCTCCACCTCTTCGCCTCGGCACCCAACGCGCTCCTCTTCTTCCTCGGCCAGCTTTCGCACGGGCTCGGCCGTATCCAGCTCTACGAGCACGACTTCGAGAGCGGCCTGCCGGGGGCGTACATCCCGTCGATCCTGCTGCCGCCGGCGGAGGAGAAACCGGCCGGGGCGTAATGGAATTCAGGGCGAGGAGGATCGCAAGGGGAGCTCGGGGTGGGCTAGACTTACCCCATCGTGCCCCACCGCTTCGCGACTCCTCCCGCCCTTTGGCTCGCGCTGCCGCGAGGGGGCCGTGCCGGCGGGCCGCGGTGACCTTCCAGCCTCGCGAGCCGGAGCCGGCGGCCGACGATCCGGTGGCCGCGTGGGTGGCGCAGATCCAGGCCGGCGTCGACGTCGAGCGCAACTTCGAGCGGCTCTACGAGCGCTTCCACCCCCGGCTGTTCGCCTTCTTCCGTCGCCACGGCCTGGCGCCGGAGCGGTGCGAGGAGCTCGCCCAGGACGCGCTATTCAACGCCTTCGACAAGATCGCCTCCTTCGAGCACCGATCGCGTTTCTCGACCTGGCTCTGGGGGATCGCCGGCCACCTGTACGTCAACGAGCAGCGGCGGATGGGGGCGGCCAAGCGCGACGGCGTCGAGTTGCCGCTGGAGGAGTCGCAGCCGGCCGATACCGAGCGCCGGAGGCCGGGTGGCGTGGTGCTGAAGGCGGCTGGGCCGAGCCCCTACGAGGAAGTGGAGAAGAAGGAGCAACTCGCCACCCTGCGGGAGGCACTGATCTCGCTGCCGCCGAAGATGCAACGGTGCGCCATTCTGCGCTTCCACCAGGGCCTCAAATACCGGGAAATCGCCGAGGTGATGCGGCTCAGCCTCGACACCGTCAAGGCCCATCTCGGCCAGGCCAGGCAGGTCCTGCAACAGAGGCTGGGTCCGCAAGCGGGGACTTTCTTCCACGAGGAAGAGCGATGACCGAAGACCATCCCACGCCCCGGCGCTTGGCCGCTTACCAGGCCGGCCAGCTCTCCCCCGGCGAGGAGGACGAGATCCAGGAGCACCTGGTCGCCTGCCGGGAGTGCACCGTGGCGCTGCTCAGCCTCCCGGATTTTCAGGAGCTGATGGAGGCGGAGGACCTGGAAACCGTGGCCCGGCCCGAGGAGCTGCCCAGCCCCGGCCAGACCCGGGCCTCCTGGCAGGCCGTGCAGGCCCGGCTGGCGGCGTCGAGATCGGCAGCGCCAGCGCCGCCTCCACCCGTCGGCCGCTTTCGCCGGCTGACCACCTCTCCCAGGGCGTTTTTCGCCCTGGCGGCGGGCCTCCTGGCCTGCCTGATCGGCTTCCCGCTGTGGATCGCGAACCACCGGGGCACCAGCGCCGGGGCGCCGCTCGTGGCCTACCCGCCAGGGGGCGGCGAGGTCATTCGGGGCGTGGGGGGCTCCGGCCAGCCCCTCAGCGTCCGGCTTGCCGAGGGTCCCGCCGTCCTCGCTCTGCCCCTCCCGGCGCGCGCCTCCTTCCCCGCCTACAGGATCGAGATCCGGACGCCCGGCGGCGAGCTTCGCCTGTCCGCGGACGCCCTTCTGGTCCCGGTCGCCGTGGGGCCTGCCGGGACCCAGGCGCCAGCCACCGGCGACCGGCCGCCCCGGCTCTTGGTGATCGCCCTCGGCCGTGGGCAACTGGCCGCGGGCGACTACCGCCTCCGCATCGTCGGCCTGCGGGGCTCCCACGCCGAGGCGATCGCCGAGCACGCCCTCCACATCTCCGGCTCCTGAACGCCCGCCCGCAGGCTGCTGCCGGAAAGCCGTATACTTCCGCTCGGTCCCCAGATCCGACGGGAGAGAAAACCTGGCGCTCTTCGCTTCGCGCTTTCGCTGCGCTCTGACCTGCGTGCTCGCGGGCCTGGCCGTCTCCGGTTGCGGCCGCCCTGCCGGCTCGCCGGCGGCGCCGGCCGCCAAGAGCGCCGCGGCGCCGGCCGCCGAGCCGCAGCCGGTGGTGCGCAGCTTCACCCTCGCACCGGGGCCAGGAAGCCCGCGCCAGCTCGCCGGCGGCCAGATCGACGCCTACGAGATCGATCTGGAAGCCGGTAAGTACCTCCACGCCACCTTCGATCAGCAGGGGGTCGACCTCGGCGTCGACGTCTTCGCTCCGGGCGCGAAAAAACTCTTTCGGATCAACACCCCGAACGGAGCCCATGGCCCCGAGGAGGTCCATCTGCTCGCCGAGACCGCGGGTCGCTACCGCCTCGAAGTCTCGACGGATCCGGGAACCCCGGCGGGGACCTACGTACCCAGCCTCCGCGCCCTGAGACCGCCAAGACGGCGAGACCGCAGCCAGGCGGGAGCCGACCGTGCCTTCTACGAGGCCAAGGGGCTCCGCGACAAGCCGGACCGCTTCTCGGAGGTCTCGGCCAGGTTTCAGAGATCGGTGTTCCTGTTTCACGAAGCGGGCGATCGGTGGCACGAGGCCGACGCCTTCCTGCTCCTCGGCCGACTCCAGCAGCAGCCCCGCGAAGCGCTCGACGACCTCCAGCGCGCCGCAGAGTTGTTCCAGACTCTCGGAGATCGCCATTTCGAGGCCACGGCCCTCGATGCGATCGGGACCTGCTACAGAGACTTGGCGGAGTTCGAGCGGGCGGCGGAGTCCTATCAGCGCGCTCTTGAGCTGGTACACCAAACGGGAGAGATAAAAGAGCAGGCTGCGATCCTGAACAATCTCGGCAATTTGTTTCAGCTCCATGGCGATCTCGGGCGGTCGCTGAGTTTTTTTCGCGAGTCCCTGGGCCTCTGGCAGCGGCAGCAGGGCGCCGAGGCGCGCACCCAGGAAGCCAATACCTGGGCCGGCATCGGTCTGGTCTATACCTCGACCGGCGACTGGCAGCGCGCCATCGACGCCCACTGGCGCGCCCTGAGAATCCGCAACCTCCTGGACAACCGGCGCCTGCGTTCAATCTCGTTGACCCAGATCGGTGGGGTCTGGCTGATGACGGAGCCGCACCGCGCCCTGCCTTTCCTGGAGCGCGCACGCGATCTGCAAAAAGACCTGGACTTCCCCAAGGATCAGGCCAACACGCTGGAGACGCTGGGGCTCGCATTTCGACTCCTCGGGAGCTATGACGACGCCGAGGCCACGTATCGCCAGGCGCTCGCAACCTTCACCGCTCTCAACGACCTCGACAGCCAGGCGGTCACCTGGACCAATCTGGGCTGGGTTGCGGTGTACCGGAACCAGCCGAGCCAGGCGCTCCAGCCCTTCGAGCAGGGGTTGAGTCTCGCGCGGCAGGCCCGGAACCCGGCGGCCGAGGCCAGGGCACTTCACGGTCTGGCCGAAGCCGAGCGCGAACGCGGCAACCTCGCCAGGGCTCAGCTCTACGCCGAGGCGTCGCTGAAGATCGTCGAGTCACAGCGGGCCGCCATTCCGCGCCGGGACCTCCAGGCCTCCTACCTGGCCGCCAACAACAGCGCCTACAGCGTGCTGATTCATACCCTGATGGATCAACACCGCCAGCAACCGGCGCAGGGATTCGACCTCCGGGCCCTGGACCGCAGCGAACAGGCTCGCGCCCGCAGCCTGCTCGACGCCCTGCGCGAGTCGCGCCGGCAGCGCGCCGATCTGCAGGCGCAGGTCGATCCCGAGTGGATTCGCCGGCGCCGCGAGCTGCTCCGGGAGATCGGTATCCAAGACGCCCGCCAGCACTCGCCCGCGTCCAGCCAGACCGACAGGGCCGTCGCCGAGCGGACGATCTCCGAGTTGCTCGACCGCCTGAGCGAAGTCGACTCCGAGATCCGCTTCCGGCATTCGGAGCCCGCCGCCGAACGCCCCTCCGCCGACGCCCTGCGGCGCCAGCTCCTCGACCCGGACACCATTCTCCTCGAGTACTACCTCGCGAGCGGCCGCGGCTATCTCTGGGCGGTTTCGACCGCTGGCGTCCAGAGCTTCGAGCTGCCCGGGGCCGAGGTCCTGGAGCCCCTCCTCCGCTCCGCCTACGAGGAGCTCGCCGGGGGCTCGCCCCCGAGCGGCAGTGCGGGGCGAGAGTCGCATCTGCTCGCGCTCAGCCGGCGGCTCCTCGGACCCGTGGCCGGCCAACTGCGGGGCAAGCGCCTGCTAATCGCCGCCGATGGCCTTCAGCAGTACGTCCCCTTCGCCGCCCTCCCCGACCCGATCGGCGGGCACGAGCCTTTGCTGGCCCACCATGAGGTCGTTGCCGTGCCGTCCCTGGCGGTGCTGGCGGAGCTGCGGAGCAGGGCGGCGCAGCGCCGGCCCCCACCCGAGGCCCTGGCCATCCTGGCCGACCCGGTCTTCGACGCCAGCGACGAGCGCCTGGGGTCTGCCGCACCCTTCAAGACATCCGGCGACTCGGGGGACGCCTTCCTCCCCCGCCTCGTCTTCACACGGAACGAAGCCATCGCCCTCGCCCTCCTTCTCCCTCCCGGCAGGGCCTTCCAGGCCCTCGACTTCGACGCCTCTCGCGACCTCGTGATGAGCGGGCGCCTCTCCCGGTATCGCATCCTCCACTTCGCCACCCACGCCGTGCAGCGCACCGATCAGTCCGAGCTTTCGGCTCTCGTCTTCTCCCGCTTCGACCCGCAGGGCCACCCCGTCGACGGCTATCTGCGGGTCCCCGACCTGGCGGAACTCGACCTGCCAGCCGACCTGGTCGTGCTGAGCGCCTGCGACACCGCCCTCGGGCGTCAGACTCCCGGAGAGGAGCTGGCCGGGCTCGCCCAGGCGTTCCTCACCGCCGGGGCGCCGCGGGTCCTGGCCAGCCTCTGGCAGGTCGAGGACCAGTCCACGGCCGCGCTGATGAACCAGCTCTACCGACGCCTGCTCATCGACCATCTTCCTCCCGGCAGAGCGCTCCGGGAGGCCCAACTCGCCATCCGCGCCCAACCCCAGTGGCGCTCGCCGCGCTACTGGGCCGGCTTCGTGCTTCTCGGCGACTGGCAATAGCCGGCGACCCGCCGCGCTCCTCTCCTCCTTACCAAAACTCGCCCGGCCTGCGTCTCACCCTGCAACCGCCATGGCCGGCGGCCCACTCAAGGAAATCGGAGGGAGAGATGACCAAGCCCGACTCCGCACCGCTCGACGACAGCCAGCCAGAGACGATCATCAAACCGCGCCGTGAAACGGACGGCGCCAAAGCCGTCGACAACTCTCAAGCCACTCCCGATCCGGGAAAACCCCGCGACAATGGCGGCCACCACCACCCGCATCCCAAGGACGTCTGACCCGCAACGACCTTTCTCCCGGGACCGGCGCACCCGCCACGCCGGTCCCCCCCCGCCCCCAGGAGACCTTGATGAGAAAGGCGCGCCCCAGGATCCTGATCTTGAGCCTTCTCCTCGGCCTCGCGTCCTGCCGGCCCGCGGCGAAGTCCCAACAATCCTACGATCAGATTCGCGGACTGGTCGCCGGGAAGACCGCCGCCGAGGTGGAAGGGCTCCTCGGCGAACCCGATCTTCGCTCCGCCGTCCTCGGCGACTCCCGCTGGGTCTGGTGGAACTATACGTTCCTCGACGGCGAGCAGTACGCCCCCGAGGTCCGCGGCCAGATCGTCCACCTCGAGATCACCTTCCAGAATCCTCAGGGACCCGGCGCCCCCGTGCCCCTCGCCCAATGGAAGGTCGGCGGCCCGCTCGCCGTGAGCTACTCCAAGTCGTCCCAGGGCCCCTGAGGCAAACGCGCCGTTCTGGGGGCTTGGACGGCGCTTCGATTTGCGTTGTCGGTGTGTCAGGAGCCTGCGCGGCAGAAACGCCAGGACATCAAGGATACAAAGACAAGGAAGACCCCGTCTCGGCGTCTCCTTGGTGTCTTTGATGCCTTTGAGTTCTTGCTTTTCCGAAGCCGCGGCCCACCAACGCTGCCCTTGAGCTTTCTGGCGCACAGACTCTTTAGAGAGGCTTGAGTTAACTCTTTGAGTTAAAAGTGAAATTGGTCGGGACGCCGGGATTTGAACCCGGGACCCCCTGAACCCCATT
>JAJKHS010000138.1 GCA_021154885.1 Thermoanaerobaculum sp. | reverse complement strand
TCCACCGCCGGCGGCGACAGAGGCGGGACTGACGGAAATGTTCTGCGGCACGAGGTCGGGCAACTGAGGAGCCGTGCTGACGGAGAGGGTAGTGCTGCCGAAGTCGTTGCTGTTGTTGCTCTGTTGAATGGCGCTGAAGTTGTCGAGGATCACCCAGATGTAGTAGGTGCCGTTGGCAGTACCGGGGGGAATCGTGACGGCGGCGTTCTGAGACACTGAAGACCCGGGGGCGATCGAGGGTGTGCTCACATCGGCGAGGACGGGGTCGGAGAGGCTGGGCCCGGAAGACGAAGTGCTCAGGCGCAAGCGTGTGGTGGTTGACCCAGCGGAGCCGCTACCCTGATTGCGGACGGTGAAAAAGACGGTGGTTCCACCGCCGGCAGCGACGGAGGCGGGACTGACGGAAATATTCTGCGGCACGAGGTCGGGCAACTGAGGAGCCGTGCTGACGGAGATAGTAGTGCTGCCGAAGTCGTTGCTGGTGTTGCTCTGCTGAATGGCACTGAAGTTGTCGAGGATCACCCAGATGTGATAAGTGCCGTTGGCAGTACCGGCGGGAATCGTGGCGGCGGCGTTCTGAGACACCGAAGACCCGGCGGCGATCGAGGGTGTATTTACATCGGCGAGGACGGGGTCGGAGAGGCTGGGCCCAGAAGCTGAGGTGCTCAGGCGCAAGCGTGTCGTGGTCGGCCCAGCAGAAGCACTGCCCTGGTTTCGAACGGTGAAGAAGACAGTGGTTCCCCCGCCGGCAGCGACAGACGCGGGACTGACGGAGATGTTCTGCGGTACGATATCTGGCCGACTCTGAGCAGAAGCCTCGTTTCCGAGAAAGGTTAATATAATGAAATATAACAATTGCTGAATGGTCTTCACTTTAGAAGAACAGCCGCGCATGATTCCAACTGTGTCGTGCATCAGAGCTCCGTTCCCGCCATATTTAGCTTTGTTCCCAAATTGAGCATCATACATCCAGGCTGGATAACCTAAGTTAAATTTATGGTCTGCAATGAGGTAAGTTCTCAAATAAGAGGGTAGACCCCCTCGTGCTACGAGTCAAGCTTGTCGAAACATTGGGATGTGGCCATTTTTCTTGGCAGCTTGGTAGCGGTGGTGGTCGAGTTTTGAAGATAACTTATCCTGGAGGTCACCATATCCTAGATCAGCTCGAAGTCGATCCCGAAGTAAGCGTGGATCAAGATAGATTTGCAGTACAATTCCTCTTAGGGCACGTCTCAGGGCACGAGATTGGAGGGTTGTTCGTGAAATTGAGTCTCAGACGGACGAAGAAGCGGCTGAGAGGCGGCCTTGTCCAGCCCGACGAGCACGATGATGGAGGTCCCTGCGGAGTTGGTGCCGGTCTCCCGAGAGCTGATTGCTCGACATCAGCAAGAGAGAGCGCGCAAGTAGGCGATTCAGGATCTCTCGATACTACATACAGTTCTTGGGAGCGCAGGCATCCCGGTTTCCCGTCCGGCTTCTCTTTTTGAGGAGGGAAGAGGCCGGCGAGACGCCGGCGTTCCCAGGGGTCCCGGTGCGAATGGCTCTTCGGCTACTGGGGCTCTCCTCCACCCGCCGCAGCACCTCCGCGAAGGGGACGTGGGCGAAGGTGCCGAAGAGGGGGTGAGTTTTGAGCTTGCCGCGGGTCTGGCGCGGGGAGGGGAGGCCGGTCAGGAAGTGGGTGAAGGCTCGCGGGCCGGCCAGGGCCTGGGTCAGGT
This sequence comes from Thermoanaerobaculum sp., assembly GCA_021154885.1. GTDB lineage: Bacteria > Acidobacteriota > Thermoanaerobaculia > Multivoradales > UBA5704 > DATARR01. The sequence goes on along the minus strand of JAJKHS010000138.1, from coordinate 54,823 downwards.
CCGGGGTCTGCCGCCAGAGGCTCACCGCTTGGCGCAGGGGAGCTTCGTCGAGGTGGACGGGAGTCGCCGGGAAGAGCTTCGCGGGCTGGCCGCCGTTCCCGCACCAGGAGCAGTGGCCGCAGGGATGGGAAAGCAGCTCTCCGAAGTGGGCCGCGAGGAAGGCCGTCTGGCAACCGTCGTGGGCGGCGAGGGTCAGCACCTGGTCGAGGCGGGCGATCTCGCGGCTCTCCCGTTCGAGGGTGCGCTGGTGGAGAGATCGCGCTATCTCCTCCAGATCGGCGGGCCGGCGGAGCCAGCGGTAGGGATGGCGCAGGCCGGCGGCGCGGACTTCCAGCAGGTTCTGCTCGGCCAGGTAGTCGAGAGCCCGCACCAGGCGGTCACGGGGAGCGCCCAAAGCGAGCGCCGCCGTTTCGAGGTCGAGGGGGACCAGACCTTGGCCTCTCGCTTGCCGGAAGATGCCACGCAGGAACTCCCGTCGCTCCTCCGCGAAGCGGTTTAGGATCTCCTCGAAGGGACGAGCGGCTACCAGATCTCTCGCAGTGCCAAGAGGCTCTCCCGATAGTCCTCGACGGTGAGATCCGCCGGAGCTCCGTTCTCGGCGAGGAAGTCCATCATCTCGCTAAGGGAGACGCCTGCCACCTCTGCCGACTTGCCCAGAGAAGCCTTTCCTTCGCGATATCGCTCCAGGGCCAGGAACAGGCGGCCGCGGGCGATGAGGTCGCGGACCGCGGTCGACAGATCTTCTTTATCCGCCTCCGCCAGGCTGCTGAGGAATTTGTAGTCGTCCGCCTCCAAGCGGATACTAACCATTTTCTGAGCTTTCGCCATGAGAAATGCCTCCAATCTGGCGCGAGACCTCTTCGATCACCTCACCCCTGAAACGTCCGTAGGATCGCAACCGCTCATGGCGAACGTCCCCTGCCGCCCTTTCAGAGCTTGAAATCGTGGTGTGGGCCCGCCGCCTCCTGCTCCTCTCGTGTCAACGATAGACCTCGCGCCGGTGTCCGATGCGGACGACGAGCACCAGGAGCTGCTCCTGCACCACCTCAATAGACGATACGGTAATCGCCGACGCGCAACCGCCGCAGACCGGAGAACTCTCCTTTGAGAACGCCGCCCGCGATAGGTTCGCGCCGCAGGCGATCGATCGCCTGAATCAACCGCGAGCGCTCGGCTTTGGGGATCCGGCTTAGCGACTTCGCAGCGCTAGCCTTGATCTTGATCGAGAAGCTCACGCCTCACGTCTTCCCAATCCAAGATCGGATCCGACGGGTCGTGAAGCCGCTCGAGGCCGAGTTGGAGATCCTCGAAGTCGTCGAAGTAGTACTCGACCGCCTGCCGGATCACCTCGGGCCGGGTCCGATCGAGCCGGCTGGCAGCACGGTCGATCTCCTCGACGAGCTCGGCGGGGAATCGGGCGCTGACCTGAGGCATGGGTTTCTTCCTTGAGTGTCACTGACTACCATTGTCTACCACACCTGATCGGGGAGTGGCAACGGCGGCCAGCACCTCCGCGAAGGGGACGTGGGCGAAGGTGCCGAAGAGGGGGTGGGATTTGAGCTTGGCGCGGGTCTGGCGCGGGGAGGGGAGGCCGGTCAGGAAGCGGGTGAAGGCTCGCGGGCCGGCCAGGGCCTGGGTCAGGTCCGGGGTCTCCCGCCACAGGCTCACCGCCTGGCGCAGGCGGGTCTCGTCGAGGCGGACGGGAGTCGCCGGGAGGAGCCTCGCGGGCTGGCCGCCGTTCTCGCACCAGGAGCAGTGTCCGCAAGGATGGGCGAGCTGCTCTCCGAAGTGGGCCGCGAGGAAGGCCGTCTGGCAACCGTCGTGGGCGGCGAGGGTCAGCACCTGATCTAAGCGGGCGATTTCGCGGCTCTCCCTTTCCAGGGTCCGCTGGTGGAGTGATTGCGCCAGTTGAGCCATCTCCTCCAGTTCGGCGGGACGGCGGAGCCAGCGGTAGGGGTGGCGCAGGCCGGCGGCGCGGACTTCCAGCAGGCTTTGCTCGGCGAGATAGTCGAGGGCCCGGATCAGACGATCGCGGGGTGCGCCCAGGGCTTGCGCCGCGGTTTCGAGGTCGAGGTGGGACCAGACCTTCGCCTTCCTCGCTTGCCGGAAGATGCCACGCAGGAACTCCCGTCTCTCCCCCTGAAAGCGGTTCAGGATCTCCTCGAAGGAGACGAGCGGCCGCAGCTCGTACTCCGCGTAGATCGGAGTGCCGGCCTCCAGGTAGCCCGCAAGCTCCAGGTAGGTGAGGAGGGTCCGCACCACCAGCAGCCGGATGTCGTGCCGCGCCGCGAGGTCGTACAGGGAGAGCTCCATCTCGCCGGGACCTTCAGCGAATCTCGCGAGCTCCGCGAGCAGGTCTCGCACGGCCCCGAGGTCCGGCGTGTCGCCGTAGGCGAAATTCTGGAGCGCGAGGAGGTCGTCGGTGCAGTAGAAGCTCTCGCAGAGCGCGGCCCGCCCGTCCCGGCCGGCGCGGCCGATCTCCTGCGCCAGGTTCTCCAGGCTCTTGGGCAGGTTGTAGTGGATCACCTTGCGGATGTCCGCCTTGTCGATCCCCATGCCGAAGGCGATGGTGGCCACGACCACCGCTTCCGCCGACTCCAGGAACCAGTCCTGCACCCGGGCCCGCTCGTCGTCCTCCATACCAGCGTGGTAGGCGCGGGCCGGCAGACCTGCGCGCATCAGGGCCGAGGCCACGTCCTCGGCCGTCTTCTGCTGGGTGACGTAGACGATGGCCGGCCCCGATATCTCCCGGGAGTCCTGGGAGGCACCGGACGAGAGCCGCTCGAGCAGCAGGGCGTCGCGATCGGCGGCGCGGACGGGGGTGGTCCGCAGCGTCAGGTTCTCACGGTGGAAGCCGGTACGGACGGCACATTCCGGAGCGATGCCGAAGCCGCGGCAGACGTCGGTGAGCACCTGCGGCGTGGCGGTGGCCGTGAGCGCCAGGATGCGTTCGGCGCCGCAGAGCTTGCCGAAGCCGGCCAGCTTCAGATAGTCGGGTCGGAAGTTGTGCCCCCACTCGGAGACGCAGTGGGCCTCGTCGACCGCGAAGAGCGACACCCGGACCCGGGAGATTGCCTGCCGGAAGCGCTCGTTGGCGAAGCGCTCGGGAGCACAGTAGAGGAGGCGCAGGGTGCCCTTGCGGACGGCCTCCATGAGGGTGCGGACCTCGTCGGCGGTGAGCGTCGAGTCGAGGCGGCCGGCGGCCACTCCGCGCCGGGTGAGCTGGTCGATCTGGTCCTTCATCAGGGCGATCAGGGGCGAGACCACAAGGGTAAGGCCCGGCAGTAGGAGGGCCGGGAGCTGGTAGCAGAGGGACTTGCCGCCGCCGGTGGGGAAGACGGCCGCGGCGGATCGCCCGGCCAGGAGGTGACGGATCACCTCCTCCTGTCCGGGGCGGAACTCCCCGTAGCCGAAGGTCTCCAGGAGAACCGCACGGGCCGCCTCCAGGTTCGTCGTGTCTTCCGCGATAGCGCTCATGAGAGCACCTCGAGCCGGCGGCTGGGCGGGAAGACGGTGACGGGGATGAGGGTCTGGGTCTGGGATTCGGAGCGTAGTTTTCTGGTCATACTCTATAAAGACGGAAAAAGTCGCTCCGATCTTACAAGCGGGTCGCGAGTACCTCTACTTTGTCAGCTTGCCTGACCGAGCCGTTGGCCCTCATCACCCCGGCCCTCTTCTCCCAGCCTCCCCCCCCGGCCGCCGGGAGAAGAGGGAGGGGTTAGTCTAAAGAAGAAGAGAAAGAAGAAGCAGCGCGAAGATGTTTTAGCCCTCTCTCTCCCGGCGGCCGGGGGGGAGACGAGGGTCCGCCCCGAAGGGGCGCTGGAGGTGCCGGAGTGCGTCTCCGGTTTCGCGGGCGAGGGCTTCGGCCTCGACGATCCACTCGCTCACCTGGCCGGCCGTGGCACCCAGGAGGATCTCGGAGCTCTCACGCAGGGGGCGGAGAGGAAAGGGGAGGTGGGATTCGATCCAGGCGTCGGGGAGCGTTTCGGCGTCGGGCAGGTCCATTCCTTCTCTATGGGCCTGGGAGCGCAGGGCGAGGTCGACTCCCTCTCGCAGGGCGGGGAGGGCCTCGACGGGGAAGCCTCCTCCGGCGAGAACGGCAGCCATGCGGATCTTCCTCTCGGATTGCACGAGGAGGTCCCGGGCGGCGGCGAGTTGGCGGTCCCGCTGGGCGTCCCTCTCCGATCCCAGGGCCGGGGAGCGGTGGAGGAGGCGGCGGTCTTCGGATGTGAAGCGTAGGATTCCCATCTCGATCAGGCGCTCGATGGTTGCGAAGGCGGGGCGGTCGATCAGCTCCAGGATGGAGGCGGAGTATTGGGGGGACTGGCCGACGATCGCTTCGAGGGCGGGGCGGTCGGTGCCGGCGGCGCTGTCCACCACGGCGAGGAGGGTCTGCCGGCCGTCCGGGGCGGTCCAGACTTCGAGGTCCAGGAGGCGGTCGCCGAGGAGGGGGCGCAGCTCGGTGGCGAGGGGATCGGCGGGGGCGGCCGGGGTCCGAGTTTCGGGCGTCGCGGACATCGGAGGCGTCGTGGTGATCCCCGTCAGGGCTTCCAGTCTCTGCACCAGGGCCTTGCGGCCGGAAGGGAGGGGGAGGACGGAGGAGTCGCCCTGTCCGTCGAGGACGCTGTCCGCCAGGGCCTGCTTGCCGGCGAGGAGGGGGATCATCCGGTGCTCGATGCTGCCCGCGGTGACGAGGTGGAGGACGCGGACGGGCCGCGTCTGGTGCTTGCGCCAGGCGCGGGCGATGCGTTGCTCCAGGCGGGCCGGGTTCCAGGGCAGGTCGAGGTTGATCACCACGCTGGCGGCCTGGAGGTTCAGGCCCACACTGCCCGAGTCGGTGGAGAGGAAGAGCCGGCATTCGGGATCGTCCTTGAAGCGGTGGATCTCGGCGCGGCGGCGCATCACGGGCACGGAGCCGGTGTGCCAGGCGTGGCCGATCTCCATCTCCTGGACGAGCTCGCGCACCAGCTCGAGCATCCGCTCCCACTCGGAGAAGATGAGGACCTTGGTGCCGGGCTCGGCCAGGGTCTCGCCGAGGATCTCCTTCAGCTCGGGGAGCTTGGGGCAGACCCGGCAGTCAGAGTCGAGGATGTAGGGGGTGTCGCAGATCATCCGCATGCAGGCGAGCCACCGCTGGAGCTTGTCGAGCTCGTCGGGAGTGAGCGGCCGGCGCTGGGCCTGGGCCATGAGGCTGGCGACGCGCTTCTCGTACTCGGCGTAGCGGGTGAGCTGCTCGTCTTCCATGGGCACGAAGTAGTGCTTGTCGGTGCGGCCCGGGAGCTGGCCTTCGACCTCCTGCTTGCGGCGGCGCAGGAGGACGGGCGCGAGGCGGCGGTGGAGCTCGTCGAGGTTCTTGTAGCCGGCGGGCCGGCCGCGGTCGTCCAGCTCGTAGAAGTCGCGGTTGAAGCGGAAGAGGGGGCCGAGCAGGGAGGGATCGAGGAACTGGAGGATGGAGTAGATCTCGTCGATGCGGTTCTCGATGGGCGTGCCGGTGAGGACGAAGGCGTAGGGGCTCTTCAGGCGCTTGACGGCGTGGGCGGTGCGGCTCTGCCAGTTCTTGATGCGCTGCGCTTCGTCGAGCACGATGACGTCCGGCGCGAGGCGCTGCTGCACGTCGTCCGCGTCATAGAGCATCTGCTCGTAGCTCGCAAGATAGAAGAAGGCGCCGGGGCCGTACTGGCGCAGGCGCTGGGCGCGAGGGCCGTAGACGATGCGCGACGGCAGGTCGGTGAAGCGGGCGATCTGCTCCTCCCACTCGGCCTTGAGGGAGGCCGGGCTGATCACCAGGACGCGCTCGACGCCTCGCAGCCGCCGCAGCAGGGCGCAGGCGGCGATGGCCTGGACGGTCTTGCCGAGGCCCATCTCGTCGGCGAGCAGGGCCCGCTCGGTGAAGGCGAGATGCAGCGTGCCCTCGCGCTGGTAGGGATAGAGAGGGACCTTGACCACGTCCAGGCTCTCCCGGCCGGCCTCGACGTCCTTGAGAAAGCGCTCGCGGGCCGTCCCCTGCGCCGCCCGCCGGCTCTCGTCTTCCAACCAGGGGAGGAGGTGGCGGGAGAGGCGGATGCGCTCGCGCACTCGCGGCGGCGCCGAGGTGAGGGCCCGGGCCAGCTCCGGGAGAAGGGTCAAGGGATCGCCGCGCAGCTCGCCGCTCGGGAGGAAGAAGCGGTCCACGAGGGCGAAGGCCCCGGTGCGGCGCGAGCCGCCCGGCCACTGCGCCCTCACCTGGGGCCGCTCGCCGGCACGGCGGAGGAAGACTTCGATGCGCTCGGGGGCCGCCGCCTTCGCCGGGCGGATGCGAGCCAGGACGGCTTCGACGTGCTTGCAGGTGCCGAGGCCGTTCACCTGGAAGTCCGGGCAGCCGCAGGAGTTGTCGTGCCGGGTGAGCGAGCGGAGCTCGACCTCGTAGGAGCTGCCGCCGTCCGAGGCGACGCGGAAGGTCCCGAAGACGCGGTGACCGGGCTCGATCGGCTCGACCGTGAGGGGCTCGGTGGCGGCCCGCTGCCGGCGACGCTCGATCTCCTCGTCGTCGGTGGTGCGCCAGCCCTGGAGGCGGAGGGCGGGTTTCTGGGGATTGGTGCGGCCTTTCGGGGGCTTGGAGGCGGTGCGGGTTCGCGGCATGGCGGGATTTTTACCATAATACGTGTCCACTTGGCAGCGGCCCTGGCGTTCGATTCCCGATCTGCGGTATCGTCTGCAGCCATGGAAGCAAACCCGATTGGCGACTTGACGTGGCCGCTTTGCCCGTGCCAGCCTTCTGCCATGACTCAGGCAGCCAAGCAGCTCATCGAGAGCTTTGAGTCTCTTCCCGAGTCGGACAAGCAGTCGGTCGCTGTCGAAATCCTCCGCCGAACAACCTCCGACAGCTACCCGGCATTGGCGGACGAGGATCTTGTCCTCGCGGCCGATCAGGTCTTCCTCGATCTTAATCGCCGCGAGGGCTCGGGTTGAGACCTCCTCAGCGTCCGGTCGTGTCCTGGCTTGGCCTTTCCCGCTGAGCCGATGCCGCCTTCCCCCTCTGCTACACTCCTCCCGGCTCTCGCCGGGCGACCCCTGTCCCCTGTCAGGGGACGATCCCAGTCTCGAATCCAAGGTTCCCAGGGAACTTTCTCGGAGGCGCTTTTCTCGGAGGAGATCGTTTTGAAGATCCACGAATATCAGGCCAAGGAGATCCTGCGCCGGTATGGGGTGGCGACCCCGCGGGGCAAGGTGACGGAGAGCGCCGAGGAGGCGGCTCGGATCTGCGAGGAGCTCGGCGGCCGGTGCGTCGTCAAGGCCCAGATCCACGCCGGCGGGCGCGGCAAGGGGGGCGGCGTCAAGCTCGCCAAGTCGCCGCAGGAGGCTCGCGAGATCGCTGGCAAAATCCTCGGCATGCAGCTCGTCACCCACCAGACCGGCCCCGAAGGGCAGCTCGTGCGCAAGGTCCTCGTCGAAGAGACGGCCGACATCGCCCAGGAGCTGTATCTCTCCATCACCCTCGACCGCAGCCAGGGCAAGCCGGTGATCATGGCCTCCAGCCAGGGCGGCATGGACATCGAGGAGGTCGCCGCCAAGGACCCGCAGGCGATCTTCCGCCAGGCCGTCGATCCCCATCTGGGGATTCTGCCGTTCCAGGCGCGAGCGGTCGCCTCGGGGCTGGGTCTGAAAGGGCAGACCGCCGCCAAGGCGGCGAAGCTCATCACCGGGCTGGTCAAGGCATATCTCGACACGGACGCGTCGCTCGCCGAGATCAACCCTCTCATGGTGACTGGCGGCGGCGACGTCATGGCCCTCGACGCCAAGATGAACTTCGACGACAACGCCCTGTTCCGCCACAAGGACATCGTCGAGATGCGCGACCTCGCCGAGGAGAACCCTCTGGAGGTCGAGGCCAGCAAGTTCAACCTCAACTACATCAAGCTCGACGGCAACATCGCCTGCATGGTCAACGGCGCCGGCCTCGCCATGGCGACGATGGACATCATCAAGCTCTACGGCGGCGATCCCGCGAACTTCCTGGACGTCGGCGGCGGCGCCTCGCAGGAGGCGGTCAAGAACGCCTTCCGCATCCTGGTGTCGGACCCGAACGTCAAGGCCGTGCTCATCAACATCTTCGGCGGCATCGCCCGCACGGACCGCATCGCCCGCGGCGTGGTGGGCGCCATCGAGGAGCTGGGCAACGTCACCCTGCCCGTGGTGGTGCGCCTGGAGGGAACGAACGTGGAGGAGGGGCGGCGAACCTTAAGCGAGGCGCCGTTCCCGTTCATCGTGGCGAAGCAGATGGCCGACGCTGCTGAGAAGGTAGTGACGGCAGCAAAGGGAGGACGGTAGACCATGGCGATCTGGGTGAACGACGAAACGCGCCTGGTGGTGCAGGGCATCACCGGCAAGGAGGGGACGTTCCACGCCCTGGGCTGCCGCGACTATGGGACCAAGGTGGTGGCCGGCGTGACGCCCGGCAAGGGCGGCGAGACGGTCGAGGGCATCCCGGTGTTCGACTCGGTGGCCGAGGCCCGCGCGGCGACCGACGCCAACGCCACGATGATCTTCGTGCCGCCGCCGTTCGCCGCCGATGCCATCCTGGAGGCCGCGGCGGCCGGGATCGAGCTCGTGGTCTGCATCACCGAGGGCATCCCGGTCAACGACATGCTCAAGGTGAAGGCCTTTCTGCGCGACAACCCGATACGCCTGATCGGTCCCAACTGTCCGGGCGTCATTTCGCCGGGCAAGGCCAAGATCGGCATCATGCCGGGGCACATCCACAAGCAGGGCCGCATCGGGGTCGTGTCCCGCTCGGGCACGCTGACCTACGAGGCCGTCTGGCAGCTCTCGAATCTCGGCCTCGGGCAGTCCACCTGCGTGGGCATCGGCGGCGATCCCATCAACGGCACGAGCTTCATCGACGTCTTCACCCAATTTGCCCGGGACCCGGACACGGACGGGGTGGTGATGATCGGCGAGATCGGCGGCAACGCCGAGGAGCAGGCCGCGGATTGGATCAAAGCCAACTACAAGAAGCCGGTCGTGGGCTTCATCGCCGGCCGCACCGCGCCGCCCGGACGCCGCATGGGTCACGCCGGGGCCATCATCTCCGGCGGCAAGGGCACAGCGGCGGAGAAGTTCGAGGCGCTGAAGGCGGCGGGGATCCACGTCGTGGAGTCGCCGGCGGCGATGGGGGAGACGATGGCGAAGGTGCTGGGGGCGTAGGAGGCTTTGGCCGATCCCCTCCAACGCATCCCCGGTACCGGCTGGCTGGCCCTGATCGGGGGCGGCGAGTTCAGCTTCGGAGAGACCGAGGACGCGGACCGTACCTGGCTGGAGAAGGCGCCGCCGGGGCCGGTCGGGTTCATCCCGGCGGCTTCGGGGTCGAACGACTATCCCCGCCATTTCGCGGAGTACATGGCGGGCTTCGAGCGGGAGGTGGAGATCATCCCCATCTACCGCTCGCGGGATGGTCGCCGGGCGCGGAACGCGGAGCGGATCCGCGACGTGGCGGCGGTCTACCTCGGCGGCGGCGTAACGGATCACCTGCTGGAGGCGATCGAGGATACGCCGGCCGCCGAGGCCCTGGCGCGCAAGATCGCCGACGGCGGGGTGGTGGTGGCCATCGCCGCCGCGGCACAGTGTGCGGGGCGGTTCGCGCGCAGCATCTTCAAGGGCGACCTGATCCCCGGCTTCGGCTGGCTGCCGGAGGGAGTGGTGGAGCCCAATTTCGACCCGGGCCACGATCGCCGGCTGCGCAAGATGCTGGCCGGCACGGGCGTGAGCTGGGGGCTGGGCCTCCCCGCCGGCTCGGCCGTGCTGCTCGGCCCGGAGGGAGTGGTGGAGCTGGTGGGCGAGGTGTTCCGGATCGAGGGGGCGGAGGGAGACGTCGAGGCGGTGTAGTTGGCGGCACGCCCTCCACACTCTACAATCCCCCCGGCCGGCCGATCCGGCCCCTGTCATCTTATCCTTCTACGGAGACGACGAATCCATGCAGACCACTCTCGCCATTCTCAAGCCGGACACCGTGGCGGCCGGCAATGCAGGCAAAGTTCTTGCTCACCTCGAGAAGGAGGGCTTCACCATCCGGGGCCTCAAGGTCCTGCACCTCACCGAGGCGCAGGCGCAGTCGTTCTATGAGGTGCACAAGGAGCGGCCGTTCTATGGCAGCCTGGTGGAGTTCATGACCAGCGGTCCGGTGGTCCCGGTCGCCCTGGAACGCGAGGAGGCCGTGACCCAGCTCCGCAAGGTGATGGGGGCGACCGACGTGGCCAAAGCGGAGGAGGGGACGATCCGCAAGCTGTACGGGACCTCCATCGAACGCAACGCGATCCACGGCAGCGACTCGCCGGAGAACGCCGCCCTCGAGCTGTCCTTTTTCTTCTCGCGCGCCGAGCTGCTGGCGGCGCGCTAACGTCGAAGCGCCTGGAGACGACCATGTACAGAATGCCTCACGCGGCGCCCGAAGCCCAAGTCCCCGAAGAGCGGCGGGGCCGCACGATCGGCCGCTTCTGCCTGGTGTGCTCCACGATCTATCCTCTGCATCGCGCGCGGCACACCGGCAAGGGGATGTATGGCCGCGACCACATCGCCTCCCCCTGCGCGCACGAGGGAGAGGTTTTCGAGCCTGGCGCCGACTGGTGGGAGCCGGCGGTGGAGATCGTGCCCGAGGCCGTCAAGGCTGGAGCTGCGGAGCTGGTGGCGGGCTCGCCCGCCAAGGGGACGGCGCCTTAGCGGCCGTCCGGGGAGGTTCTTCTACCGGGGATGAGCGTCGTCCACTCCCAGCCTCGGGTCGCCCCCGCGCCAGGGGCGGCCTTCGCCCAACACCGCACCGGCCGTCTCGCGGCTTGGTTCGGGCAGGGGCGGGGAGTGCGCCTCGCAGTGTCGTTCGCCGCGGGCTTGGCGGGGGAGCTGGTCCGGGGCTGGACCGGCGGGGTGCTGTTCCCCTTGACGCCGGCGATCTCTGTGTCGTCGGGCGTCCTCTTCGGAGGGCTGGGTATCCTCGGGGCGGGTCTCGGCCAGCTCGCGGCGGTCTGGATCCTGGTTCGGAACCTTCCCACGGCTCTCCTGCTCGCCGCGTCCTTCTGCTGCAGCGGCGTGGCCGGATGGCTCGTCTTTCGCCTCGTCCCCCGGCTGGGGCGGGGCCTCCCCAACCTCCGCTCGTTCCTCTGGGTCCTGGCCGCCGGTCTCGGCGGCGGACTGGCGGGAGCCCTCCCCTCGTTCCTCCCCTTCCATCTCCTGCCTCCCACCGAAGCGCCGGGCGAGTGGGTCTGGGCTCGCGTCTCGGGAGCGCTGGTGAGCGTAGCCCTCCTCGCTCCTCCCCTCCTGCTCCTGGCGGACCGGCGGGCACGGCGCTGGATGGTGCCGCTCCGGGGCGAGGTGCTCGATTCGTCGTTGCGCCTCGATCGCGAGCTCGTTTTTACCGGCGAGGAGACGGTGCTTCTCCCAGCCCCGGCTCCCGCGCAGCAGCGGAACCTCGGCCTGCCGATCGGGGCCGCCATGGTCTTCTCCGCGGCGGTAGTCGCCTTGACGCTGACGCGGCTGCCCGGCAGCAGCGGCTGGACGGTCCTTCTGTATCTGCTGCCGGTGCTCTGGGCGGCCCTCTACTTCGGTTTGCGCGGGGGGATCCTCGCGGCCTCGGGAAGCGGCGTCTGCCATCTCGTGGGGCTGGCGGTCATGGCCTTGGATTCCGGATTGTCAGGGCTGGGCAACGAGGTCTGGTCCGGCCGGGCGGACCTCCTGATCCTGTCACTGGCCGGGGCGCTCGTGGGCTGGTCCCGGCAACGGGAGCTGGTCCTGCGGGAGGAGCTGGTGGAGATGAACCGGCTCTTGCGGCGCGACCTGGTCCGCGTCTCGGACGCTTTGATCCACGCCATCGAGGCCAAGGACCTGTATACGGGTGGGCACCTGCGGCGGGTGAGCGAGTACGCCGTGGCGGTGGGGGAGAAGCTGGGGCTGCGGGGACGGGACCTGGAGACGCTCCACTACGCGAGCCTCCTCCACGACGTGGGCAAGCTCGGGGTGCCCGAGTCGGTGCTGCGCAAGGAGGGGCCGCTCGATCCCATGGAGACCGAGGTGATGCGCCGGCATCCGGAGATCGGGGCGCGGATGCTGGAGAAGCTGGACCTCCTCGCCGGCGCCGCGCCGCTGGTGCTCCATCACCAGGAGCGCTACGACGGCGACATCGACGGCCAGCACCCGGGCTATCCACGGGGGCTCGCCGGCGAGCAGATCCCTCTCGGCGCCCGTATCATCGCCGTGGTGGACGCCTACGACGCCATGACCACGACCCGCCCCTACCGGGAGGCCCTGCCGGAGGAGCAGGCCGCCGCCATCCTCCGCCTGGAGCGGGGCCGGCAGTTCGATCCCAAGGTGGTGGACGCCTTTCTGGATTCTCTGGCCGAGCGACCGTGGCGGGTTTGAAACGGGGCTCCCTGCCGGTCGTGGACGAGGCTCCCCGCTGGGAGGCGCTCGACCATCATCTGATCCAGGTGCGGGGGTGCCGGATCTGCCCGGCCGTGGAGCCGCCGCCGGTGGCGGCCCGGCCGCAGACCTGGCCGCGGCTGATGCTGGTGGGCCAGGCGCCGGGGCCGAAGGAGGTGGTGGAGCAGCGGCCGTTCGCCTACACGGCGGGGATGCGCCTCTTCTCCTGGTTCGCCCGCTTCGGAGTGCCGGAGGAGGAGTTCCGCCGCCGGGTTTATATGTGCGCCGTGGCCCGCTGCTTCCCCGGCCGGGCGCCGCAGGGGGGAGACCGCGTCCCCAGCCCGCAGGAGATCGCCAACTGCGCCCCCTACCTGGAGCACGAGCTGCGGCTGATCCGGCCGGCCACGGTGCTCGCCGTGGGACAGCTAGCGATCAAGGTCTTCCTCCCTGAGCCAGCGCCTCTCCAGGAGCGGGTGGGGAGCCGCTTCGAGGTGTCGCGGGGGGAGGTGACGTTCGAGGTGATCCCGCTGCCTCACCCCTCGGGGCGCAGCACGTGGCTGGTGCGGCCGGAGAACCAGGAGCGTCTGGAGCGGGCGTTGGCACTGGTGCGCGGGAGCGTGGGGTGGAGGGAGACGTTCCTGGGTTAGAATCCCCGCGCTTCTTCAGGAGGTTCGTCCATGGATCATTCGAAAGTAGAGCAGGCCATCCTCGCTCGCTTCAAGGAGAGGTGCCACATCGCGGGTACCATCCAGACCGGCTACGGCATGCGCGCGCAGGCCATCCGGATCGTCCTGCCCAAGGGCACCGAGGTCGAGGAGGTCCTCAAAGGGATGGTGGAGAAGGGGTGGCTGAAGGTCAACGCGACGGGGACGTGGTATTACCTGACGGCGGACGGTGCGGAGCAGGTCAAGGCGGCGTAGGCTGCTGGTGACGAATCAGCCGGATATCGAGCCCCAGATCCAGGTCCATCCAGTCTCGATCGGCTGTGAGGACTCCCAGTCCCAACCTGCCGGCCAGAGCGAGGCAGGCTCGATCTCCCAGGGACAGGCCCAGCGCCCGAGTCTGCGGACGCAGCTCCGCAATCCTGCAAGCCAGGATCTCGTCGACTTCGTGGACGATCAGCGCTGGCCCCAGTATCCCTTGGTTTTCCAGATCCTGCGCCACGGTTTCGGGCTCTTGGCCTCGATCGGCGAGTTTGCTGAGGACTTCGGCCCAATTGACGGCGCTGATACTGGCGCCCGCGACGAGCGCTTCCCCGACCAGATCGGCGCCGGGCTCATCATGGAGAAAGGCAAGCAGGGCGGAGGCGTCCAGCACCGGTCCGTTCACGACTCAGTCTCTCGTCGTTCTTCGTCCCGACGCTCTCGGATCAACTCCGCGACCAGATCAACGCCGGGAGCGACGTTCCGGTACAATCCCCTGACTTTCCTGACCTGCTCTTTCAATCCCACGAGCCGCATGGAGCCGTCGGGTTCGAGGGTGAGGACGACGCGATCTCCTTCGTTCAGGGCAAGCCGCTTGCGAACCACGGCGGGCAGGACAAGCCTGCCGCGTGCCCCGACCTGAGTGGTGAATCGAACGGTCTCTTCTTGAGTGTGGGACATGCCGACAGTGTACCACTCTGAGGTCGCCGCCCACGTTCACCTCTGCACCTCCAACCCCGCCGGCCGCAGCCTCCGCTCCACCCACCCCAATCCCGCATCCACCAGCAGCGCCAGCAAAGCCGCCGGGATGGCTCCCGAAAGGATCATCGCCGTGTTGGCAAGCTGCAGGCCGGTGACGATGGGCTCGCCCAGGCCGCCGGCGCCGATGAAGGCGGCGAGCGTGGCGGTGCCGACGGTGAGGACGGCGGCGGTGCGCAGGCCGGCCATCACGACCGGAGCAGCCAGGGGGAGGCGAATCTCGCGCAGGACCTGGCCGGGCGTCATTCCCAGAGCGGTTGCGGCCTCGACGGCTTTGGAGTCCGCGTCCCGCACGCCCGTGTAGGTGTTCCGCACGATGGGAAAAAGGGAGTAGATCCAGAGCGCCGCGATGGCGGGGACGGTCCCGACTCCGAGGAACGGGATCATGAAGGCCAGCAGGGCGAGGGAGGGGACGGTCTGGAAAATCCCCAGGACGCGGATGACCGCCTCGGCCCAGCGCCGGCGCCGCTCCAGCCACAGCCCCAAGGGGATGGCGAAGAGGGCTCCCAGCACCAGGGCCGCGGCCGAGAGGCCGAGATGCTGCAGAGTCAGCCGGCCCAGATCCCGGCGCACTCCCCAGAAATAGGCGAGGACACCGGTGCCCCGGATCTCCGTCTCCGAAGCTCTTCCTTCCTTATTAGATAGGCCCAGAGACCGCAGAGCGTCCCGGGCCACCACGACCTCGCTCTCGTGCCCCTCCTGGAGTCGGAGGTTGAGGGCTCGCATGGTGTCCTCGTCCAGGGAGCCGGCAAGGAGGCCGAGCACGGCGCCGACCTCCGGATGCCGCTTCAGGGTTGCGCCCCGCACCAGGGCCGCCGCCTCGTAGGGCGGGAAGAAGTGGCGGTCGTCCCGCAGGACCTTCAGGTTGTAGAGGATGAGCCGACCGTCGGTGGAGTAGACGTCCAGGGCGTCAATCGTCCGCTGCTTGGCCGCCTGGTACTGGAGGGCCTGCTGGAGGTGGTCCACGGACTTCCACTCCAGGCCGTAGACCCGCTGGAGACCGAGGAGGCCGTCCTCGCGGCCTACGAACTCGTGGCCGAAGCCGCCGTGGAGGCGCTTCGAGACGCGGGCGAGGTCCGTGATCGTCTCCAGGTGCTCCCGCTCGGCCAGCTCTTTGGGAACGGCGATCTCCCAGGAGTTCTCGAATCCCAGGGGAGCGAGCCACCAGAGGTCCCAGCGGTGGAGGAACTCGGAGCGCACCCGGTTGAGCGTCTTTGCCGGCGCCCCCTCCGCCTTCTCGTTGAGGATTGAGACGAGGCCGGTGCCCGTGTACTCGGGGTAGACGTCGATGGCGCCGTTCTTCAGGGCCTCGAAGCAGACCTGCGTGCCGGCGAGGCCGAGGCGCCGCTCCACCTGGAGCTTCGTGCGGCTCTCCAGGAGCTGGGCGAACATCTCGGCGAGGAGACGGCTTTCCTCGAAGTTTTTCGAGCCGATGACGATGCGGTCGGCGGCGTGGAGGGGGGCGGCGCAAAGAAGAAGGACGAGGATTGCCGATCCCACCGCCCGACCCCTCATCACCCCGACCCTCTTCTCCCCTCGCCCTCCCCCCAACCGGGAGAAGAGGGAGAAAGGCGAGAACCCTTCAGCCGGGTTCCCCTCTCCCGGTCGGGGGGAGGGCGGTGGGAGAGGGGACAGGGGTGAGGGCTCACACACGCCGCATCTCCAGCAAAGCCTCCACATACGGGTCCGCCGGCCGCTTCGCCAACTCGTCCGGCGTCCCGAGCTGGAGGAGGCGGCCGGCGCGCATGACGCCGATGCGATCGGCGAGACGGAAGGCCTCGGCGAGGTCGTGGGTCACGAGGACGGTCGTCTTCCCAAGGGCCTTCTTGAGGTCCAGGAACTGACGGTGGAGCTCGAGACGGGTCAGAGCGTCGAGGGCGCCGAAGGGCTCGTCGAGGAGGATCAGGGGTGGATCGGCGGCCAGGGCGCGGGCGAAGGCCACGCGCTGGCGCTGGCCGCCGGAGAGCTCGCCGGGGTAGCGGCTGGCGTGGGCCTGTAGATCGAGGCCCACGAGCTCCAGCATCTCGCGGGTGCGCGCTCGGCGGCGGTCACGGTCCCAGCCCAGGAGGCGGGGGACGAGCTCGACGTTCTTCTCGATTCGCCAGTGGGGGATGAGGCCACCGTCCTGGGGGACGTAGCCGATGCGGCGGCGCAGGGCGAAGGGATCGAGGCCGGCCACGGGCTGCCCCTCCACTCGCACGTCGCCGGCCGAGGGCTCCACCATGCGGTTGAAGGTGCGCAGGAGGGTCGTCTTGCCGCTGCCGCTCTCGCCCACCAGGGCCACCGTCTCCCCGGGGTGAACGGCGAGGCTCACCCCTCCCAGCGCGGTCGTCCCGTCGCCATAGGTCTTGGCGACGCCGACCGCTTCGAGGATGGGCGCGATGGGAGCAATGGACACGCGGGCCAGTCTATCTCTGAAGCCGGGAGTGCTACGATCCTTGACCGGGAGATCACGAAATGACCAGCGAGAACCTGCAGTCCCCCGGGGTCCCCGGCCTCTCCGAGACGGCCAAGGAGGGCGAGGTGACAGTGACCGGCGGTCCGAAGGGCTTCGCCCAGGAGATCGTGGCGGGCCAGCACCGCCTCGCCGCCGACGAGCCCACCGGCGTCATCGGCGGCACCGGCACCGGCCCCACGCCCTACGACCTGCTCCTGGCGGCGGTGGGGGCCTGCACCTCCATGACCCTGCGGATGTACGCCGACCTCAAGAAGATCCCCCTGGAAGGGGTGCGCGTGCGGCTCCGACACGGCAAGATCCACGCCGCGGACTGCGTGAGCTGCGAGCTGAAGGCCGGCAAGCTGGACCGCATCGAGCGAGACATCGAGCTCCTCGGCCCCCTGACCGTCGAGCAGCGTCTCCGCCTGATGGAGATCGCCGACCGCTGCCCGGTCCACAGGACGCTGACGTCGGAGATCGAGATCGTCAGCCGGCTGGTGTAAGAAGCGAAGTTAGCTGGCCGGCGGGACGCCAGCGCTCCCAGGGGTCCCCATCCTCAGCGGCGTCTTGCTTCTCTCCCTCTTCTCCCGGTGAGGGGGTGGGTGGAGGCGGGAGAAGAGGGCCGGGGTGATGAGGGTCCTCCCCAGGCGCCACCCCCGTCATCCTCAGGAGACAGGCGTCCGTCCCCACGCACGCCCCTATTCCTCTGCTCAGACTGTAAACCCTTTGGAATCAGCATTCTCTCTCCCCGCCAACCCCTGGCACGGATCGTGGAATCCATGGGAAGCGACGGAGAGAAACGATGAGCAACACCAAGATCAGAAACACCGCCGCCCCCCACCGGATTTGCCGGCCAGGCGGCTGACGATACGACAGACAGTCTCCTCTCCCTCCGGTGCCGGGGCGGGTTTAATGCCCTCCGCCCGTCCCGGCCCTCTTTTTCCCTTGTCCCTTGCCTCACCCCCACCGGTCTCTATAGAGTCGGGCCGCGCGTGCGCAGGGAACGGGCGAGCCGCAAGCCCTTTCGCATCCGACATATAGCCAATCATCGATGGTTCACGAGGACTCATATAATCAGGCCGTGAGCGCGAACGCCGAGGGGGAGCCGCGCATCCTGGAGCGCTCCGAGCACCCCATCTCCCGCCGGGACATCGACAAGAACGCCGTCAAGGTCCTCTACCGGCTGCACAATGCCGGCTACCGGGCCTGTCTGGTGGGCGGCAGCGTGCGCGACCTGATGATGGGACGCAAGCCCAAGGACTTCGACGTCGGCACCAACGCCAAGCCGAACGAGATCCGGCGCCTGTTCTCCAACTCGCGGATCATCGGCCGGCGCTTCCGGCTGGTGCACGTCTTCTACCACGACGGCGGCGTCGTGGAGGTCTCGACCTTCCGCCGCGATCCCGATCCGGAGGAGCAGCGGGGCGAGCCGGGCGAGCTGCTGATCACCAGCGACAACGCCTACGGCACCCCCCGCCAGGACGCCTTCCGCCGCGACTTCACCATCAACGCCCTGTTCTACAGCATCGCCGACTTCGCGGTGATCGACCACGTCGGCGGCATCGAGGACCTGGAGCGCAAGCTGGTCCGGGCCATCGGCGACCCCGGCGTCCGCTTTCAGGAGGACCCGGTGCGCATGTTGCGGGCCTGCGAGTTCGCGGGCCGGCTGGGCTTCGGCATCGAGAGGAAGACGCAGGAGGCGATTCAAGACCACCGCAAGGAGTTGGAGAAGGCGTCGCCGGCGCGGGTGACCGAGGAGGTCGTGCAGCTCCTGAAATGCGGCCGGGCCGGCGCGGCCATGCAGTGGATGCTGGAGCTGGGCCTGCTCGAGGTGCTGCTCCCCGAGGCCTACGCCATGCTCACGGCGGGCGAGCGGGGGCTGGGCGACTTCGGGCAGATCCTGCCGGTGATCGACCGCATGGTGGCCGAGGAACGGCCCCTGTCGGACACCGCTCTGCTGGCCGCCGTGCTCCTCCCCAAGGTCATGGTGCGGCGCATGGATGTCGAGGCGATGAACGGCCGGCCCATGAGCCGGCCTGAAATCGAGCTGATGATCCAGGAGGAGGTGGCCCCCTTCTTCCAGCGCCTGACCCTTTCCAACCTGCGGGCGCAGCAGGTGACCCAGGCCCTGATCGGGTTCCAGCGTCTCTGCGAGCCCCGCTGGTCCGCCCACGAGCGGGTGCGCTTCACCCGCAAGCCCTACTTCGATGACGCCCTGCTCCTGTTCGAGATCCTGGTGCAGGCCACCGGAGACGGGCGCGAGGCGCTCGAGGCGTGGCAGGCCGCGGCCCGCCGCCGCCCCCCTCTCAAAGCGGCCCCCGCCGGCAGCGAGGGCGCGGAGCGACCCCGGCCACGCCGGCGCCGGCGCCGCCGGCCCGCCTTGTGACAGGTTTCACAAACCGGGAGGGTTTGGCATAGGATAGGGCTGGTGCGAGCTCCCGAGAGGAAATCCCATGTCCTGGTTCACTGATCTCTACCAATCCGCAGTAGGCAAGAAGGCGGTGATGGCGGTCACCGGCATCATCCTGTTCGGCTTCGTGCTGGGGCACATGATCGGCAACCTGAAGCTGTACGAGCCGGGGACGTACTGCGCCTATCTGGACGCCTCCGGCACCTGCGCCTCGAAGCCGCTGCCCTACCTCGACGCCTATGGCGCCTTTCTCCGCCAGGTGGGGGCACCGGCCCTGCCGGCCAGCGGCGCGCTCTGGATCGTCCGCGTCGTGCTGCTCGTCGCCGTCATCCTGCACATGTGGGCGGCCTGGCAGGTGACGCGACTCAGCCAGGCCGCGCGGCCGTCCGGCTACGTCAACCAGCCCAAGCGGCATACCAGCTACGCCTCCCGTACCATGCGCTGGGGCGGGATCATCATCCTGCTCTTCGTCATCTACCACCTGCTGGACTTCACGACCGGGACCCTCAATCCCGGCTTCCAGGAGGGAGCGGTCCGCCGCAACATGCTGGCCAGTTTCAGCGTCTGGTACGTGGCGCTGTTCTACATCGTGGCCCAGGTCGCCCTGGGGTTTCATCTCTACCACGGGCTCTGGAGCCTCTTTCAGTCGCTGGGCTGGAACAGTCCCCGGTTCAACCGCTGGCGCAGCACCTTCGCCCACGCCTTTGCCTGGATCATCACTATCGGCAACATCTCGTTTCCCCTGGCCGTGTGGACCGGCCTCGTTCGCTAGGAGCTCCGCGCCATGACGCTCGACGGCAAAGTACCCTCCGGTCCGCTGGAAAAGAAGTGGGACGAGCACAAGGGGCACCTGAAGCTGGTCAACCCCAACAACAAGCGGAAGTTCACAATCCTGGTGGTGGGCTCCGGTCTCGCCGGCGCCTCGGCCGCGGCGAGCTTCGCCGAGCTGGGCTACAACGTGAAATGTTTCTGCTTCCAGGACAGCCCGCGGCGCGCCCACTCCATCGCCGCCCAGGGCGGCATCAACGCCGCCAAGAACTACCACAACGATGGCGACAGCGTCTTCCGGCTCTTTTACGACACCATCAAGGGCGGCGACTTCCGCTCCCGCGAGGCCAACGTCTATCGGCTGGCGCAGGTGTCGGTCAATATCATCGATCAATGCGTGGCCCAGGGCGTGCCCTTCGCTCGCGAGTACGGCGGCCTGCTGGACAACCGCTCTTTCGGCGGCGCTCAGGTATCCCGCACCTTCTACGCCCGCGGCCAGACCGGCCAGCAGCTCCTGCTCGGCGCCTACCAGGCCCTGGAGAAGGAGGTCGCCACCGGCAAAGTGAAGATGTTTCCCCGCACCGAAATGCTCGACCTGGTCGTCGACAACGGGGTGGCCGTGGGTATCATCACTCGCGACCTGGTGACCGGAAAGATCGATCGCCACGCCGGCCACGCCGTGGTGCTGACGACGGGCGGCTACAGCAACGTCTACTATCTGTCGACCAATGCCAAGGGATCGAACGTCACCGCCGCCTGGCGCGCGCACCGCCGCGGCGCCCTGTTCTCGAACCCCTGCTTCACCCAGATTCACCCGACCTGCATCCCGGCCTCGGGCGACTACCAGTCCAAGCTCACCCTGATGAGCGAATCGCTGCGCAACGACGGCCGCATCTGGGTGCCGAAGAATCCGAACGACCAGCGCTCGCCGGACCAGATCCCGGAGAGCGAGCGGGACTACTTCCTGGAGGTCAAGTACCCCAGCTTCGGCAACCTCGTGCCCAGAGACGTCGCCGCCCGCAATGCCAAGGCAGTGGTGGACGCGGGGCGTGGCATGGGACCGCAGAAGAACGGCGTCTACCTCGACTTCAAGGACGCCATCCAGCGGCTGGGCAAGAAGACCATCGAGGAGCGCTACGGCAACCTTTTCGAGATGTACGAGAAGATCACCGGCGAAGATCCATACACGGTGCCGATGCGCATCTACCCGGCTCCCCACTACACCATGGGCGGCCTGTGGGTGGATTACGACCTGATGACCAACGTCACCGGCCTCTACGCCCTCGGCGAGGCCAACTTCTCCGACCACGGCGCCAACCGCCTGGGAGCGAGCGCGCTGATGCAGGGACTGGCGGACGGCTATTTCGTCATCCCCTACACCATCGGCAACTATCTCTCCGGTCACCTCGGCCAGGCCCTCACCACCGAGACCGACGCCTTCCGCGCCACCGAGGCGGACGTCCAGGAGCGCATCCAACGCCTGCTGTCAGTCAACGGCAAACGCACAGCCGACTCCTTCCACCGCGAGCTGGGGCGGATCGTGTGGGACTACTGCGGCATCACCCGCAACGCCGGCGGCCTGAAGAAGGCCCTGGAGCTGATCCCCGCCCTGCGCGAGGAGTTCTGGAGCAACCTGCGGCTCCCGGGCGGCGCGGACCAGCTCAACCAGGAGTTGGAGAAGGCCAACCGGGTGGGTGACTACTTCGAGCTCGCCGAGCTGATGTGCCTCGACGCCCTCGAACGCGACGAGTCGTGCGGCAGCCACCTGCGCGAGGAGCACCAGGACGAGTTCGGCGAGGCCCTGCGCGACGACGCGCATTATTCCTACGTCGCATCCTGGCAGTGGAACGGGGTGGGCAAGGCGCCGACCCTGAACAGGGAGCCCCTCGAGTTCGAGTTCGTGAAGCCCACGCAAAGGAGCTACAAGTAAATGAACCTGACCCTCCACGTCTGGCGTCAGAAGAGCCCCGCGGACGAGGGGCGCATGGTCCGATACGAGGTCACCGGCGTCACCGAGCACGCCTCGTTCCTGGAGATGCTGGACATCCTCAACGAGCAGCTCATTCAGAAGGGAGAGGAGCCCGTCGCCTTCGAGCACGACTGCCGCGAGGGGATCTGTGGCTCCTGCGGCTTCATGATCAACGGCGAGGCCCACGGGCCGCTGCCGCACACCACCGTCTGCCAGCTCCACATGCGCCACTTCAAGGACGGCGACGTCCTCCACCTGGAGCCCTGGCGCTCCAAGGCGTTCCCGGTCGTAAAGGATCTGGTGGTCGACCGTGGCGCCTTCGACCGCATCATCCAGTCGGGCGGCTTCGTGTCGGTGGCGACCGGCAGCGCGCCGGAAGCGAACCTCATTCCGGTCCCCAAGGCCCTCTCCGACCGCGCCTTCGACGCTGCCGCCTGCATCGCTTGCGGCGCCTGCGTGGCCCAGTGCCCGAACAGCGCGGCGCAGCTCTTCACCTCGGCCAAGGTCTCCCACCTCAACCTGCTCCCTCAAGGCCAGCCCGAGCGCTACGACCGCGCCCTCTCCATGGTCGAGGCCATGGAGAAGGAGGGCTTCGGCGCCTGCTCCAACTACGCCGAGTGCGAAGCCGTCTGTCCCAAGGGGATCTCGATCGACTTCATCGCGAAGATGAACCGGGATTACCTGAAGGCGAAGTCGACGGCGGTGCCGAAGCCGCCGTTGGAGGCGTAGGAGCATCCTCCGTCCTTGCCTTGGCGCGGCGAGGCGCGTATCGTGAGGATGGGAGGATAGAGCATGAGCCCAGCGGATAAGAGGCGGAAAGTCATTCAAGAGGCGGGAGGTGCCTCGACCGTCTACAGCCGGGCTCTGGACCGGGTCCTGTCCGTTCGCGATGCGCGAGCCGAGTTCGCGCAGCCCTCCAGGAAATCCGCCTCAGAGGAACGGGCTGAGGTCCAGGCGTTCCTGGCCAGCAAGAAGCGGCTGATCCAGTCGCATCCCCAGATGACTGCGCATCAGAAACAGGCAGCCATCGCGGAGATCGATGCGCTCTCCACGGCTCCCGCTGCCGAAGGAGCCGAGGAAGAGGAAGATCCCGCAGACCGGCCCCCTCCCGGAGGGGTGGGCTACGGCTTCTACTATAACCCGAGCTACCGAGTCGCTTGGGAAACGGGATCCGCTCTCGAATTCTCTATTGTTTGCCCCACCGTTCCCGGCGGGAATGTGAACTACTGGCTGTATCTCACCGCAACCAACCGCACGGGAAAAGGTGTGGAAGCCTTGGTATCTTATTACGCTCAGAACGAGTTTAGCTTCAACGTTTACGACTGGGCCCGGCCGGGCGCGCAGTGGCAAGTCGACCGCCCCTACTCAATGCTCGCTAATTACCTGGGCTCGCTCGATATCGACGGCAAAACGTATCAGACTCTCTACGCTTTCAACTCCACCTACCAGACGGGGGCGGGATCCTGGAGAAACGAGGTCTTTCTGTTCAATCCGACGTTGCAGCAGTTAGACTTGGTCTACAGCTACGACTATTCCGCCACAATTGGGGAACAAAAGGCCGTCGGGGTCGGCTTCTGGGCACCCATCGTCGAGACCTTTCAGAGGCGTTATAGCGGAACCAACCCGCTTGGCTTCGCATACACCAACGTCATGTCGCGCGATGCCGCATCCCGTTGGGGCGCCTGGGAGGCGCTCGCGCCGACAAACGCTGACCTGCGGCAGGATTTCCAGAGCTTTACGATCGCCTACTTGAATCCCAACGACACCTGGATCGTCATCTCCTGACCTCAAGCCCGGAGCCCCCGCGTCTCCTCTTTCCGCAAAGCTCTTCCCTTTCGTCGCCTCCTCGCGATATCTTTGACGGATCTCGGGAGACTCCCTATACTCGGAGCCATGGCCAAGCGCGCGTGGAAGATCCCCCCGGAGGAGAACGACGAGCTCGATGCCTGGCTCCCGGAGGACGAGCGGGAGTCGTATCTCGAGCGTTGCGTCGAGCGTCCGGACGGTACCGTGGAGTTCCTGTCCATCCCTCTCACGCCGGAGGACTTTCTCAATCCGAAGCTCGGGGACAAATGGGCGCAAGGAAGACCTCACGGTCGAGCCGTCCTGTATTTCAATGACATCCTGGAGCGCCATCTGGGCCGCGATGAAGACGTCCTGGTCCTCAACGACGTCCAACTCCTGACGGGCCCAGGTCGTCGAGGACCGGCTCCGGACGTGATGGTGGTGCGCGGGGCTCGGAACCCCGATCTCGAGCTCTGGAGGTTCGACCCGGTCAAGCAGAGAGCTGTTCCCTGTCTGGCCATCGAGGTCCTCTCGCAGATCAAGGCACTCCGCAGGGCGGACCAGGAGGACAAGGTGCAGCTCTATCAAGGTTTGGGCATCCCGGACTACCTGCTGGTGGATCCTCCCCTCTCGAGGACGGGGAACCGGTTCCGGCTCCAGGGATATCATCTGGACCCAGAGGGAAGTTATCGGCCGATCGAGCCTGATGCCCAAGGACGCCTCCTCTGCGCGAGCGTGGGGCTCCGGTTCGGGGTCTCCGCGCAAGGGGATCAGGTCGAAGTGTTCGATGCCCGCACAGGGGAACGGCTTCTAAGCTCCCGCGAGCAAGAGGAAGGCCGGAAGGCCGCCAAAGCGGAGCTGGAGCGGCTGCGCGCAGAGGTCCGACAACTCAAGAGCTCCGGACGCTGACAGGCGCTGACCGCCGCCGCGCCCGTGTTACAAACCGGCGTCGCCCCCTGTAGATCCTTGACGCCCTCAAACCCCCGTCGTATCGTGGGGACGTTTCCAGTCTGTCGCGGAAAAGTCACAGAAGGGGGTCGCGATGTCTCGACGTTGGTGCGTGGGTCTTCTGGTCCTTGCCATGGTCGCCATGGTCCTCGCCTGGGCGCCGGCAGTCTTCGCCCAGTCGCAGGCGACGACCGGCGTCATCGAAGGGATCGTCACCGACGAGGGCGGGGGAGTCCTGCCGGGGGCGACGGTCACGCTGCGAAACACGGCCACGAACTACGACAAGGTGGTCGTGACCGGCGCCGACGGCAGCTTCCGGGCGCTCCTGTTGCCGCTCGGACCGTACCGCATCACGGTCGACCTCACGGGATTCGCCAAGCTGGTCCGCGAGGGAATCGACCTCGGGGTTGGACAGACGATCAACCTGAAGCTTCCCCTTCAGGTCTCGGCCGCGGGCGAGATCACGGTCACCGGTGAGGCGCCGGTCATCGAGACCAACCGCGTCGAGGGCGCGGTCCGCATCGACGAGAGGTCGGTCGAGAACCTGCCCAACAACGGTCGCAACTTCCTCGACTACACCAAGCTGACCCCGGGCGTCACCACCGTCCAGGGGCCGGACGGCGACGAGCTGTCGATCAACGGCCAGAAGGGAATTCACAACAACGTCTCGGTCGACGGCGCGGACTTCAACAACCCGTTCTTCGGCGAGCAGCGCGGCGGCCAGCGGCCGGCCTTCACCTTCAACCTCGACGCCGTCAAGGAGGTCGTGGTGGTGGCGGACGGCGCCAACGCCGAGTTCGGCCGCTCCTCGGGCGGCTTCGTCAACGTCGTCACCAAGTCCGGCACCAACCAGCTCCAGGGCAGCGCCCACGGCTTCTTCAAGAACCAGAGCCTCTCCTCGCGCGCTGAGGCACCCTCGGGGGGCTTGGCCCCGAAGTTTGACGAGAACCAGACCCAGGCGGGTTTCACCCTGGGTGGCCCGCTGGTGCGCGACAAGACCTTCTTCTTCGTCTCCGCCGACTACCAGCGGGGGCGCTCGACCAAGCAGACCGACCCCACGCGCATCGATCCGCGGATCGTCGACTATTTTGCCAGCATCGGCGACCCGGGGGAGAACCTCCCCATCGAGCGCACCAATGACGCCCGGGTGTTCCTCGGCAAGGTGGACTGGCAGGCCTCCGACAAGCACCAGGTCACTCTGCGCTACACCTACACCTGGGCCGAGCAGGCGAACGGCACCTTCGACGTCGACACCTGGGGCCGCAGCGCCAACGCCATCGAGAAGGACAAGTCGAACGCCGGCACGGGGTCGATCATCTCCACCCTCTCCGAGTCGCTGCTCAACGAGCTCCGCTTCCAGTACGCCCGCGAGGACCGCCCGCGGCCGTACAACGGACCCCTGATCAACGGCCGGCCGCTGCCGGACACCGCCTTCGACTTCGCGCACAGCTTCCGTTTCGGCGAGCCGTTCTTCATCCCCGTCAAGTACTACGACGAGCGCTACCAGCTCAACGAAAACCTTTCGGTCCTGCGCGGCAGCCATGCGCTCAAGGGCGGCGTCGAGTACAACCAGGTGAGCTCGAACCAGACCTTCCTCGGCTTTGCCAACGGGCGCTTCATCTTCAGCTCGACGGAAGGCTTCCTCAACTACGCCAGGAACCCGAGCTACGTCGAGTGCTCGGACGGCAGCTCCTCGCAGGCCGGCGTCTGCCCGCCGGGGACCACGGTCACCGGCCCGGTGCTGCTCTATCTCCAGCAGGCGGGCGCCAACGGCCACACGGTCGAGGATGCCGGCACGCAGAAGATCCCGCAGAAGGAGCCCGCCGCCTTCCTTCAGGACAGTTGGCAGCCGAAGGCGAACCTCACCGTCCAGTATGGCCTGCGCTGGGAGGCGCAGATCGAGCCCGACGTACGCACGCCGGCCAGCCAGGTCTTCTTCGCACCGTTCATCGGCAAGACGGTCGTCACCGCCGCCGGCCCGCAGCATTTCCCCTCGGACGGCAAGATCCCGTCGGACTACAACATGTGGCAGCCGCGGCTGGGGATCACCTGGGACCCGAAGGGGGATGGCAAGGGGGTCGTGCGCGCCACGGCCGGCATCTTCTACGCCCGCGTCCCCGGGCTGGCGCTCGCCTCCACCCGCTCGACCAATGGCACCCTCGGCCAATCGATCTTCCGCAGCAGCCCGCTCGCGGGGATCCTGGGGCCGGTGCCGGCGTACCCGAACCTGATCCCGCAATCGCAGGTCGGCTCGCCCTTCGATCCCGACGTGTTCGTCTTCGACAAGAACTTCCAGAACCCGCGCACCACGGCGACGAGCCTCTCCTATGAGCGAGAGGTGGCGACCGGCCTGGCGCTGCTGGTCAAGGGGAACTATGCCAAGGGCGATCACCTCACCCGTTTCGTCAACCGCAACGACCCCCTGCTGGGCTCACCCTGGGGCACCGGTCTGCCGCCCGGCGGTGCCAACGGCATCGGCACCTTGACGACCGTCGAATCGCGGGCGCGGAGCAACTACTGGGGGATCACGGTCGGCGCCAACAAACGGTGGACGGGCCGGTTCCAGTATCAGGTCTACTATACGTACTCGAAGGACAAGTCGGACGACGACAACGAGCGCGATCCGTTCTCGTTCCGCTACGCCAAAATCACCGATCTTGGCCCGGAGTACGGTTATTCGGACCGCGACCAGCGCCACCGCGTCAACGCCTTCCTCCTCTGGCAGGCGCCCCACGCCCTCGACGTCAGCTTCCGCTACGCCTACCGCTCGGCCCAGCCGCAGTCGATCACCGCCACCGGCGCTGTGGCCAACACGCCTCAGGACCGTATCAACCCCGACGGCTCGGTGACGACGCGCAACCTCGGCCGCAAGAACAACCAGTTCAACTCCCTCGACCTGCGCCTGTCACGCGATTTCAAGGTTGGCAGCCTGACGATCCAGCCCAGCCTCGACGTCTTCAACGTCTTCAACAGCGCCAACTTCCGGCGCCCCGAGGTCACCAACCTGATCTTCAACTTCGACGGTACCGTGCAGAGCGGCAACGGCGATCCGCGGCAGGCGCAGGTGGGGGTCCGGATCCTGTTCTGATCGCGGGTCTCTGCATCCGCGACGGCAGCGTCCGGCCTCGCGCCGGGCGTTCCTGTCCTCAAGCCAGCGGGATACACGAACTTCCGCGGCAAACGTGTGGGACGCCTCCTGGGATACACCATTCCTCCGAGAAAAAGTGTAGATTCGGCCAAGCTGGACGACCTTCGTCTGGATTCCCCTCGGCTCCGACGGCGGAAGGGTAGGGCTTGCAGGCAGGTCTACACTCTTTTCAGGGGAAATGGTGTAGGGAGATGGCGCGAGGGGTCCGGGAGGAGAGTGGTCTACACTTTTTTGGTGGAAAAGGGTGTAGGGCAGGGGCTGGTCTACGCTCTCCGGTCAGGAAAGCGTGTAGGGAGTCCGGTGATTGGCTTCCCTTGGAGTGGAGTCGACGCTTTCCGGCTTCGAGGGACCATCATAGAGTGGAGTGGTGACTGGAGAACGGCAGCCCAGCGTGTACATCCTCGCCGGCCCAAACGGCGCGGGGAAGAGCACCTTCGCCCGGCTCTTCCTGCCGGAGTATGCGGACTGCAAGGAGTTCGTCAACGCCGACCTGATCGCCGCCGGGCTCTCGCCTTTCAACCCGGAGAGCCTCGCCATCGAGGCCGGCCGGCTCATGCTGGAGAGGATCGAGACGCTGGCCCGTTCCCGCGTCGACTTCGGCTTCGAGACGACTCTGGCGGGCCGTGGCTATGTGGCGTGGCTGAACCGACTGCGCGGCGAGGGTTACCGGCTCCACCTGTTTTTCCTATGGCTCCCCACTCCGTATCTCGCGGTTGCGCGGGTCCGTGAGCGCGTGCGCTCGGGAGGCCATCCCATACCCGAGCAAGTCGTCCGTCGAAGGTTTGATCGGGGGCTCTCCAATCTGTTCCATCTCTATGAGCCTCTGCTGGATTCCTCGCTGATCTTCGATAATGCCGGAGAGGCTCCCAGGATGGTTGCCTTTCTCTTCGATGGACGGCGCTATGTCTTTGATCCCCCGAGTTTCGCTAGAATCAAACAGGAGACCGCCGCGAAATGATCTTCGAAGGAACCGAGTTGCCTCCTCTCGTCGAGAAGGCCGATCGCGCCATGAAAGAGGCTGTTGCGGCAGCCATCGCCGAACACTGGCGTGCTGGTCGACCGGTGTATGTCTGGCGAGATGAGCAGGTCGTCGCGCTCTATCCCGACGGGACCTGCGTACCGGAGAGCGAGGAGGGCTCCGTCAGCCCAGACGGTGCTCCGTCAGAGGACCGCTGAAGGTCTTTCCCCCAACGTCGAGATAGAGCTCCCGTCCCGCCACGGAGAGGTGGAAGGCCATCCGGCGGTCGAGGAGAGCGACGAGATCGGCTATGAGGCTCCGGTCCGGAGACCAGATGGGGATCTCCGCCGCGCGGTGAATGCGCTCCCCCTCCAGCCGGCGCAGGAGAGAGGCCGGGTCCTTGAAGGTGTAGACGGCGACCCGCTCCGCGGTCTTGGCGGCCTTGTGGAGGCGGTCCGCGTCCGGCGAGCCGATCTCGATCCACGCCTTGTAGCGGCCCGCCGCGTCGCGCACGAGGATGGCGGGCTCGTCGCCGTCGCTGACCCCCTTCGAGAAGGCGATCCCCTCCTCGTACTCCAGGCAGTAGGCGAGCACCCGGGTGACGAAGAACTCCTCCGTCTCCGAGGGGTGCCGTGCCACCCGCAGGGACAGATCCTCGTAGACCCCGCGGTCGGAGTCCGCCAGGGAGATGTCGAAGGTGTGGATGGTGGAGGTCAGGGCCATGATTAACTCGGATCACGAAGGACCTCAAGGACGTCAAGGACCTCAAGGACGAGGAAGACACGGTCCCTGTTGTCCTTGATGTCCCTGTCGTCCTTGTTGTCCCTTACGTCCCTCGCCTACTTGAAAACCTTGAAGAACGTCCCGAACACCTTCTTCACCGTCGGCGTCAGCGCCCCCCGCCGCCACTGATCCGCGGCTTTCTTCACCGCCTCGCCCTGGGTGGGGTAGGGGTGGATGACGCTCGCGATCTTTTTCAAGCCGATGCCGTGGGTGACGGCGAGGCAGAGCTCGCCGATCATGTCGCCGGCGTGCTCGGCCACCAGCGTGGCGCCGGCGATCCTGCCCTCCTTCGACCCCTTCTCGACGTGGACGCGCAGGAACCCCTCGTCCGCGCCGTCGAGGATGGCGCGGTCCACGGTCGAGAGCGGAATGGTAATGGTGTCCACCTCGATACCCTTCTTTTTGGCATCCTTCTCATAAAGGCCGACGTGGGCGATCTCCGGCGTGGTGTAGGTGCACCAGGGGATGGTGAGCGCCGAGGCCTTGGAGCGGCCGAAGAAGAGGGCGTTCTGGATGACGATGCGGGCCTGGGCGTCGGCCACGTGGGTGAACTGGAAACGGGAGGCCACGTCGCCGCAGGCGAAGATGCTCTGGTTGCTGGTGCGCAGGTGGTCATCCACCTCGACGCCCCGCTTGCCGAAGCGCACGCCGGCCGCCTCGAGCCCCAGACCCTCGACGTTGGGGGCGCGTCCCGCCGCCACCAGGATCTCGTCCGCCACCACCTCGTGGCGGAGGCCCCCGCGCTCGAAGACCACCACCTTCTCGGCGCCCTGCCGCCGCACCTCAACACATTTCATGTTGAACTCGAAGTGGACGCCGTCCCGGATCATCGCCTGCTGCACGATCTCGGCGGCGTCGACGTCCTCCCGCGGCAGGATGTGAGCCTCCTGATTGAGGTGGGTGACCTGGCTGCCGAAGCGGGCGAATGACTGGGACATCTCGCAGCCGATGGGGCCGCCGCCGAGGACGACGAGCCGTTTCGGCAGCTCGGTCAGATTGAAGATCGTCTCGTTGGTGCGGAAGCCCGCCGCGGCGAGACCCGGAATGCGCGGCTCGGCGGCGCGGGCGCCGGTGGCGATGACGGCGCGGCGGAAGCGCAGCCGCTTGCCGTCGATCTCCACCGTGTCGGGAGAGACGAAGCGGCCCTGGCCGAGGAAGACGTCGATCCCCAGGCTCTGGTAGCGGCGGGCGCTGTCGTGAATGCTGATGCCGGCCCGCAGGCGGCGCATCCGCGCCATGGCGGCGCCGAAGTCGCTCCGGGCGTCGGCGGGGACCACGGGGCCGCCGAAGCGCTCATGGGCTTCGCGGGCGTCCTGCCAGGCGCGGGAAGCGCGGATCACCCCTTTCGACGGGACGCAGCCGACGTTCAGACAGTCGCCGCCCATGAGATGGCGCTCGATCAGGGCCACCCGTGCGCCGAGCCCCGCCGAGCCCGCGGCCGAGATCAGCCCCGCCGTGCCGGCGCCGATCACCACCACGTGATACCGCGCCTTCGGCTCGGGGTTGGTCCAGGACTCCGGATGGACGTTCTCGAGGAGCTTGAGGTTGTGCTCGTCCTTCGGCTCCACGGGGAAGGTGTGGACCTCCTTCTTCTCCTTCAGGGCGGGCTCAGACATGGCGGTCCTCCGAGCTGGCCGCCGGCTCGTCGATCTGCTGGCGCAGCGCCTTGCCGGCCAGGCGGGTGACGAAGGTGGTGACGACGAGGGTAGCGACGAGGCCGATGCCGAGGAAGATCCAGGATTCGGCTCCCTTCTGGACTCCAGTGCCGCCCGCCGCCGCGGCGAGACTGCCGGTCGCCTTGCGTGCCACGGCTCCGTAATAGACGTAGAGCAGCGTGCCCGGCAGCATCGCGATCGACGCCGCAAGATACTGGAGGAACGAGACCTTGGTCAATCCCAGGGAGTAGTTCAGGAGATTGAACGGGAAGAGGGGAGAGAGCCGGAGCAGGGCCACGATCTTGAAGCCTTCGCGGCCCACCGCCCGATCCACCGCGGCGAACTTGGGGTTCCCGGCGATCTTGCGCTCGATCGCTCCGCGAGCGACGTAGCGGGCAATCAGAAAGGCGAGAGAGGCTCCGATCGTGGCGCCGATGAAGGTATAGAGCGTTCCACGTGCGAGGCCGAAAATGAAGCCCGCAGCCAGTGTGAGCACCGAGCCTGGCAGGAAGGCGACCGTGGCGATCACATAGCCGAGGATGAAGACGATCGGCCCCCAGGCGCCCAGTCCCTCGACCCATGCTGCGAACCGGAGGACCGGTCCTACCGCCTGCCGGCCAGCCAGGATCACGCCGACCACGACAGCCAGGCCGAGGACGATATAGAGGATCAGCCGGGTCTTCGAGCGGGGTTGAGCGGCGGCAACGGCGTCGGCTTGGCTGTCCAAGGCGTCGGCTCCTCTCGGGGACGGACCGGCGGCGTGCCGGTCCGACAACACTACGGCCGGCGGGGCACGGCCGGATTACCAGCCGGCCCCTGGACCGTGACGCGGAGAGCCGTGGAAGGGTCCGGGGCCGTCAGGCCGCCGCCCAGAAGGCCGCCGCCAGCATCACGCCGCTGATGCCGACGAAGGTCGCCAGCAGCGAGGCCGCGTTACCCCAGCCGGTGCCCTCCTTGGCAGTCTTGCCCAGCAGCATCAGACCGCCGCAGGCCACCGCGAGCTGCCCGAACACGAAGACCATCGTCCACCCCGAGGGGAACGGCTCGCCCGGCGGCTTCTTGAGCCCCATCACGAGGTTCCCGACGATGAGGGCGACGCCGACGACCAGGGCGCCGATGGCGAACCAGTCCCAACGCTGCGGGCGCGGCAGGGCGATCTTGGGTAGCTTGATTGCAGGCATCTTCACAGCCTCTCCCATGGCTCTCCTTCCGTTGGATGTCTCCGAAGGATAGCACACGCCGGCGAGCTCGCCCTGCTGTACGGACTGCAACGCAAAATGTGCAACGGCGTCCAGATTTCAAGATCACCGCGTCATCCTGGGGCTTGCCAACTCGCCGAAGATCCCCTAGGTTGCGCGGACAAGGTCACCACCTTCCGTTTCGTGGTCAAGAAGGTGGCCCAGGACCACGGCCTGCGGCCAAGCGCGGCATGTCCACCCGCTGCGAGGTGCGCATGCCCGATCCGTCCTGCAATCCCTATCTAGCTTTCGCCGTGATGCTGGCGGCGGGGCTCGGACCCCGTGGTCAGCGGCGCCCTGGGCAACCACATCCTGGAGAACTACCTGCGCGCCAAGCGGCAGGAGTGGGCGGACTACATCTCCCACGTGCATCCGTGGGAGCAGGAGCGGTATCTGGGGGAGTACTAGACGAGGAGCCTGCGCGACAGAAAGCCGAAGCAAGGACAGCAAGGACGAGGAAACCTCCAGCCTCGGTGATATTCTTTGTCCTTGTTGTCTTTGGAGGAACGATCATGGGATGCTCCAAGCTCGCCCGGGTTTTTTCCCTCTGCTGCCTCTCGGCTCTCGGTGGAGATTTCGCTATGGCCACGGATCCCCAGCACCAGCCTCACGTCGACCACATCCTGCTGGGAGCCGCAGACCTGGATCGGGCGACGGAGCTGGTGGCGAAGACCACAGGGGTGCGGCCCGCGTTTGGGGGCAAGCACCCCAGGGGCACTCAGAACGCTCTCCTCTCCCTGGGCGGCGGCAGCTATCTCGAGATCATCGCGTTGCAGCCGGAAGCCCAGGCGCCAGCCGGGTTTTCGGATCTCGCGAAATTGGAGACTCCCGCGCTCATCGGCTGGGCGGTCTCCGGCGGCGACCTCGAGTCACTGCGCCACCGTCTCGAGCAGGGAGGGTTTCAGCTCACGCCGCCGGAGCCCGGGTCCCGGATCACTCCGTCGGGTACGACGCTCAACTGGCAGACCTTCAACGTGGCGCACCAGTTTGCGCTGGCCCCCTTCTTCATCGTGTGGTCCGCCGGAACGCCTCACCCGTCGACGACCTCCCCTGCCGGCTGCAAGCTCCGCGATTTCGTCGTCGCCAGTCCTGACTTGACGGAGCTCAAGCGCCTCAAGTCCACGCTCGCGCTCCGCGTCGACCTGGCTGCCAGCCCGAAGCCCGGTTTCACGCTCAGGCTCGACTGCCCGAAAGGGCCGGTGACTTTCAAGAGCCCATAACGTCATCGTCGTCATCATCATACTGCCCCGAAGGGGCTATGGCGTGTAGCCTGGGGCTGGCGCTTTTTGCCAGCCCCAGGTAGAAGCGCCCAACAAAAATCCCGAAGCCCCGAAGGGGCGGCGGCAGTTCGCGTCAAATGATGAGCTGCCGTCGCCCCTGCCGGGGCTTTGGGAGATGTCGGGGCGCGGTTCCTGGGGCTGGCAAAAAGCGCCAGCCCAGGCTACATGCCGCTGCCCCTTCGGGGCAAGAAACGTGGGATTGCTGCTCACCCGCGCTGTCTGCGATAATCTCGCGAGGCCAGCCGGCGATTATGAGAAAATCCCGTCTCTGTCCGTCCTCTATTCTCAGAAGGACAAAGTCATGAATTGAATTGATGCCTGGGGCGGCAGGCGTGTGGAGCTTCTCCAGAGAACCCGGACGACTGTTCTGATACTCGGAGGAGCTATGGCGACCATCTTGATGCCGATCCCCAATTCCGATTTTGACCCCACCGAAACGGCCGTACCGTGGAAAATCTTGCGCGGGCGGGGCCATACCGTCGTCTTTGCGACCCCGAACGGTCGGCCGGGACGAGCCGACCCGCGAATGGTCACCGGCGAAGGGCTCGCCATCCTCGCACCTTTTCTCCGGGCGGACGCCAACGCTCGACGGGCCTACCAGGAGATGGAGCAGAGCCCCGAATTCAAGAATCCCATTCCCTACGGAGAGATCCCGGCGGAGACCTTCGACGCCATCCTCTTGCCCGGCGGCCATGCCCCCGGCACGAGGGAGTATCTGGAATCCACTCTGCTCCAAGCCAAAGTCGCCGAGATGGCTCAGCAGAACAAACCCATCGGAGCCATCTGTCATGGTGTGCTGGTGGCTGCTCGTGCGTCCGTGCTGTCTGGAAAGAAGACGACGGCGTTGACGAAGCCGCTGGAGCTGATCGCGTGGCGGCTGACCAGGATCTGGCTTGGCAACTATTATCGAACCTATCCGCAGACGACGGTCGAAGACGAGGTCAAGCAGTATCTGGCGAGTTCCCAGGATTTCGTTCGCGGGCCCCTGGCCATCACGCGTGACAGTCCCACGAACCTCGCGGCGGGATTCACCGTTCTGGATGGGCGCTTTCTCTCCGCCCGCTGGCCGGGCGACGCGCATCGGTTCGGGACTGAATTTGCCGAGTTGGTGGAGGGGAAGAGATAAAGCGCTTGGTTGGTGCGTGGCCGAGCCCCACAACTCCGTCGAGACGCCACTGATGTAGACTCTGCGCCAACGCAGGCATCGACGGGAGGAGAGCTCGACCATGACTCAGCAGTCCTCACACCCTGGCCTTCGGCTCGTCTTGCGGCTTCTGCCTCTGTTGGCCGTGCTGGCGGCCCCCCTCCTTGCGCAGGAGCCCGCGGCGCCGCCTCCGATCCCGGCGGAGCCCCACGTCTTCACGCTCGAGCGCTTCACCTTCGAGAGCGGAGCCATGGTGCCAAACGTCAAGGTGGTCTATGGCACCTACGGCCACCTGAACGCGAAGCACGACAACGTCATCCTGCTGCCGTCCCACTACATGGCGGACTTCCACGGCTATGAGTGGCTGATGGGGCCGGGGGGCGCGCTCGATCCCAGGCAGCACTTCCTCGTGGCCACAGAGCTCTTCGGCAATGGGCATTCGTCGTCGCCGAGCAACACGCCGGAGCCGTTCCATGGGCCGCGGTTTCCCGTCGCGACGGTGCGGGACAACGTGGAGGCGGTGCACCGGCTCCTGCTCAGCCTGGGCGTCACTCACCTGCGCGCGGTCATCGGCTTCTCGATGGGCGCGGAGCAGGCCTTCCAGTGGGGGGTGAGCTACCCCGACTTCAGCGACCGGATCGTGGCCACGTCCGGCACCGCGAAGTGCTGGCCGCACGGTGTGGTGCGGCTGGAAGGCCAGATCGCCTCGATCGCGCTCGATCCGGGGTTCAAGGGCGGCGACTACACGGTGCAGCCCAAGCAGGGGGTCGAGCTCTTCGGCCTGGTCTGGGCCGGCTGGCTCTTCTCGCAGGAGTGGTGGCGGCAGGAGCTGTGGAAGCAGATCACGCCCCCGGGCACGACGTTCGAATCGTTCGTGACGGATCTCCGGAAGAACTTCATTCCCGGCGCCGACGCGAACGACCTGATCCTGCAGGCGCGCACCTGGGAGCGGCACGACGTGGGCGCCACGAAGGGGTTCGGTGGCAGCGTCGAGAAAGCGCTGGCGTCGATCAAGGTGCCGCTGCTCTACATGCCTTCGGAGACGGACCTCTACTTTCCCCTCACCGACGCACGCTACGAGGCGCGGTTCATTCCGCACGTCACCCTCACGCCGATCCCCTCGCTCTGGGGGCATCCCGCGGGAGCGGGGATCGACCCGGAGGACCGCAAGTTCCTCAACGAAAAGATCGCGGCGTTCCTGGCCGCCCCCGCGGTAGCTCATTGACGCAGGGTCTGAAAGCGGCGTACGATCCTGAGAGCTGGAATCAGCGTCCATGGAGATATAGCTATGCCAGAGCAGATCCTGCCCGGAGCTTACATCACAGTCCGTGACGAGGGATTGATCACCGCCGGCCCGGTGGTCTCAGGCAATATCGGAATCGTCGGCACGGCGTCGAAAGGGCCGGTGGAGCAGGTGCAGATCCTGGGCAGCTTCGCCGAGGCGCGCGAGATGTTTGGCGACAGCGATCCCTGGACGGGCGGCGACGATCACGAGCTCACCCTGATCCGCGCCCTGGAATTCATCTACAACAACGGCGGCCGCACCGTCTACGCCGTGCGCGCGGCGAGCAACGCCGCCAAGAGCGCCGCCTACCAGACGCGCAACGGCACGACGCTCCTGACGAAGCTGCAGGCCCGGACGCCCGGCACCTGGGGCAACGACGTCAAGATCGCCATCGCCAACGCCGACCAGGACAGCGCGGTCAGCGAGACCCTGCCGGGGAACGCCACGTCGCTGCGGCGCTCTCACGTCGTGGCAAGCAGCCCGCTGAACAGCATCCGCGTCCGGCAGACCAGCACGGGCGCGACGCTGACCTACGCCATCGTCTACGACACGGCGGTCAGCAACACCTTGCCGCAGGTGAGCGTCAACACGACGACGGGCGCGCTGACCTTCACCACACTGGCGGGCTTCGCGCCGGTGGCGGCGGATACCATCCTGGCCGTTTATCAGGTTCCCGCCGCGAACGGCAGGAAGGTCGAGCTGACCTACGGCACGGCCAAGGAGACCTACACCGTGGCGGATGCCTCCCACCTGGCAGAGCAGGTGAATCGCCGCTCCGGGCTGGTCTTCACCGCGGCGGCCGACGAAAGCAGCTTCCTCAACTCCCTGCCGGACAACACCATCGGTCCGCAACTGTTCGGCACCGGGCTGGACGGCCATGCCGCCGGCGCCAATGGCGAGACGGCGACGGCGCAGGATTACCGCGATGCCCTGGCCCTGCTGGAAAACGAGCTCGTCAACATCGTCGTGCTGGCCGGGCAGAGCGCCTCCGACAGCGGGATGGTGTCCGTGCTGGTGGGGCACGTCAACACGACCGCCGAGATCCGCCGCGAGCGGATCGCCGTCATCGGCAGCAACGGCACGGACGACTTGAGCGTGATCGCGGGGCACTCCCTGAACAGCGAGCGCGTGATCTTCGCCGCGCCGGGCATTCGGACCGCTCCCCAGGTCACGCTGCCGGGTGCGTATACGGCGGCGGCGGTGGCCGGGCTGCTCTCGTCCCTGCCGGTGCAGAGCAGCCCGACCAACAAACCGCTCAACATCCCCGGCGTGTCGACGGCGTTCTCGTCGTCGCAGCTTGAAAAGCTGGTGCTGCAGCGGGTGCTGGCGGTCGAAAAGCGCGACGGTTTTCGCGTCGTCAAGGGCATCACCACCTCGACCAATTCGGCGTGGCATCAGATCACCACCCGCCGCATCGTCGACTACGCCATTTACGGCGTGCGTTCGGCCTGCAATCCATACATCGGCAAGCTGAACAACGACCGCGTGCGCGGCGCGCTCAAGGCGACGATCGACGCCTTCCTCACGCGCATGGTCGACAACGAAGCCCTGGTCGGCTACAAGCTCGACGTCACTGCGACCCGCGCCCAACAGATCGCAGGGGAATGCATCGTCACGATGACGATTCAGCCCACGTTCAGCATCGACTTCATCGTGGTGACGATGTATCTGGGCTGATCCCGGAAAGGAAACCGAACGATGCCGAATTCCAACGTCTTTCGCGGTTCGGATGCCGATCTGGTGCTGGCGGTCGACGACAGCAGCAGCGTCGAAGGCGGTCTGGCCGACGCGCTGATCACCAAGTACGAGCTCTCCACCGTCGTCGGGCGGTTGCAGAACGTCCAGGTTTCGGTGCTGAACGAGGTGAAGCCGTATCACGAGATCGGCAAGCGCTTCGCCACCGAGCTGCGCTCCGGCAACGTCAACATCCAGGGCTCCGCGGAACGGGCGCATATCAACGGCGCGTTGCTGCGGCTGCTGCTGGGCGACGGCGCCACCAGCCCGCCGCCCACCGGCAGCATCGCCCAGCCGGCGTTCAACGTCGTGATCAACCTGAAAAACCCGGCGGTGGTCGCAAACACCAGCAAGATCGTCCTCTTCGGCGTCAGGTTCGAGGGCTGGTCGTTCCGTCTCCCGGAAGACGACTTCGTCATGGAGTCGGTGACCTTCCGGGCGATGCGCATCAGCAGTGAAGAGACGGGCGGCTGAAGATAAGTCATGACGACGTTCATGGACGTCCAGGCCGCGCGCCTCGTGCTCACCGCCGAAGATCTGCTGGCCGGCGACGGCATGACGTTCGACATCGCCGTGCCCGCCGCCGTGCTGCGACCCGGCGGCGAGGCCGGGACCGCGCCGGAAGCGATCGTGCGCCTGTGCCCGCTGACCCTCGGCACGTTCCTGCAGATCCTGAAGGCGGCGAAGGAAGACAACAGCCTCATTCCTCTGCTCATGATCCAGCAGGCGCTGGTCGAGCCGAAGCTGTCGCTGCCACAGATCCGCCAGATGTCCCTGGGGCTGGTCAGCTTCCTGATCGGAAACATCCGCCAGATCAGCGGCCTGACGGAAAAAAAAAGTCCATGAACGATGGCCAGGCGCCGTCGCTGGCCGAGGCGGCCTACCGGCTGGCGCGCGCGTTCGGGTGGGCGCCGCAGCAGTTGCAGGCGATGACGATGGCGCAGATCAACATGTACCTGCACTTTCTGAACGAGGACGCGCATGCACCGTGACGCGTTGGCCGAGCTGGGCGAATCGCTGCGGCGCGAGTTTCAGGAGCTGGCGAGCGACGACCCGGCCGCGCTTGCCGATCTGGCGGAGGAGGCTCAACGGTTGCTGGCAACCCTGGACGGCGAGATGCAGGCGCTGGGCGCCTGGCTGACCTCGTCGTCCATCGCGGTCGCGGTCGACCTGCCGGACGCTGCGCCGCCCTCGCCGGAAGAAGCCGGCCCGGTGCGGCCCGCGTCCTGGCCGGCGGCTGCGCCGCTGGCGTGGCTGAGAAGTGGCGATTCCGCCCGGTCCCAAGGTAGAGACGCCCCGTGGGGAACCCCGCGAGGCGTCTCCGAGGCGGAGAGGACGGTTCAGCCTGCCCCCAGCGCGCCCGTGGGGCGTCTCTACAGTGGGAACACCCTTTCCAGACCCCCTCTGAGGGAGGAGCCGGCCGCGTTTCAGCCGGCGGCGGCAGCGCGCCTGGAGACGCCGGCTGGCGGAGCGGGCCCCGGCGCCGGCGTGCCGCCCCAGCCCCCGGCCGGCGCCTTCACTCCAGTCAAGAATCTGCGGGATTTGGCGCGGTGGGTGCGGGAAGCGTCCCTGGGAGAAGACGAGGCCGAGGGCGAGGGAGAGCCGGAGGCTGCGCCGCTCTTCGAGCCCGCCTTCACGATCACGGCGCAGAGCGACGAGGCCGAATCCGGCGCCGCACGCGAGGGCCGCCAGGCGGCCGGCCAACGCCTGCCGGCGTCTCCGGAGGTCAGGCGTCCCACGGCGGTCCTGGCGCAGTTGGCGCAGGATGTCGCGCCTCCACTGCCCCTGCCTTCGCGATCAGTGCAGTCATCGCAGTCAATATCGCCATCGCCGCCGTCATTCCAGTCGCAGGAGAGAGCGCCCGCAGGTCTCCCCTCCGCCGTGGCCGGGGTGAGCCAGGCTCCGCTGCCCGCAGGGAGCCCGGCCGGCGAGCGTACCCTGACGCCGCCGCCCGGGGAGGCGGCGGAGGTCGACGTGGAGTCGCTGCTGGAGGCGCTGTCGCGCAGCGTGGCGGACGAATATAAACGTTTCTACGGGAGCTAGGCGGCGTGCCCATCGAAATCGGCGGCATTCAACTCCCCCGGGTTCACCGGCTGGCGACGCTGGAGCAGGCAACGCTGGCCGCGCACCGCATCCCCGGCCTGGAGGGGAGCGTCGTGCAGGACCTGGGGCGCGCCTCGGTGCAGTTGCAGGTCGAGGGAATCTTCTACGGCGCCACGGCCAACGACGACCTGGAGGCCCTGCGCGCGCTCTACAAAAACCGCAAACCGGTGGATTTCCTGGCCGAGATCGTGGGGGAGGCCTACTTCAGCCAGGTCGTGATCACCCACTTCGAGGTCTTCGAGGTGGCAGGTAATCCCGACGAGCTGAGCTACGTGCTCCACGTCCTGGAGTACGTCGAGCCGCCGCAGCCGGAGGCCGCATCGGACCTCGCCGCCGTCGACGGATCGATCCTGGACGACGCGCAGAGCTTCATGGCGGCGGCCCTGGCGGCGGCCAGCCTGCCTGATCTGATCGCCTCCATCCCCAATATCAGCAATCCGCTCACGCCGCTGGCAGGCGCCATGGACGGCGTGGAGGCCGCGATGAATAAGCTTGGCGGCGTGACCGGCCCCCTGCAATCGCTTTTTGGAGTCGGCGGGAGCTAGGGCGTGCAGATCGTCAACCACCGCGTCACCGTCGGCAGCACGGCCTATGGCTCGGGTCATTCGCGGCTGGTCGGGTTGCGCACGCAGGCGGCGCTGTCGACGCCCGTCAACTGCGCCTGGATCGTCCTGGCCCCGGCGGCGGGCGTGTCGGTGGCGCCGGGCGACGCGGTGAGCGTGGAGCTGGGCTACGGCGACGACCTGAAAACGGTGTTCACCGGCACCGTCGAAACGGTCGACCGGGGGATCGAGCAGGTCGCCTTCCGCGCCGCCGGAGCGGCGCGGGCGCTCGTCAACGCGCGGTTCAATCGCTTTTTCGAGAAGTCGAAGGCCGGCGACATCGTGGCCAACGTCGCCGGGCTGCTCGACGTCGCGACGGGCAGCGTGGAGCCGGGGCTGGAATTCCAGGCCTATGCCTTCAGCGACGGCGTGACCACCTGGGATGGGCTGCGGCAGCTTGCCGAACGCTGCGGCTTCGACCTCTACGCCGACGTCGAGGATCAACTGGTCTTCGCCCAATATGCGCCGGCGGCGACGCACCCCTTTCAATTCGGGGTGAACGTCCTGTCGCTGCGCGTCGACCGGCCGGCGGCGACGATCACCGGGGCCGAGGTGTACGGCGAGAGCCCGTCGAGCTTCGGCCAGGGCCAGGAGGCCTACTCCTGGCTGACGAAGAAAGACGTGAAAGGGGTGGCAGGCGGGAGCGGTGGGAGCGGTGGAACGATCTCGCGGCGCTTCGATCCGGCGGTGCGTACGCAGGAGGACGCGGGCAGGGTCGCCCAAGCCGTGCTGGCGGCCCTGAGCGCCAGACGCGCCTGCACACTGAAAGCCCTCGGCGCCCCGGCGGTGCGGCTGGGGGACGCCGTCGAAATCAGCCGCATGCCCCAGACCGATCAGAACGGCACGTTCAAAGTCACCGGGGTGACGCACCGGCTGGACGTCAAAACGGGTTTCTCCTCGATCATCGACGGGCTGGACGTATGACGGACAGCATCGTCGCCACGATGAAGAAGGTGGCCGAGCAGGAGGTCCGCAGGCTCGCCACGCTGGAGCTCGGCGTCGTCACCTCGGTGTTCCCCCATGCGGCGGAAAGCGACAAGGACAACTACCAGTGCTCGGTCAAG
Organism: Thermoanaerobaculum sp.; assembly: GCA_021154885.1. GTDB lineage: Bacteria > Acidobacteriota > Thermoanaerobaculia > Multivoradales > UBA5704 > DATARR01. Next base: position 13,449 of record JAJKHS010000138.1, on the reverse strand, counting down.
CTGAAAAACCGCAAGCAGCCCGACGGCAGCGACTTCGAGCTGCGCAAGGTGCCCGTCGCCACGTCGCAGATCGGTCTCGCCCACATCCCGAACGTCGGCGACCTGGTGGTGCTGGGGTTCGTGAACGGCGAGCTCAACGCGCCGATCGTCCTCGGCCGGCTGTACAACGACGAAGACGTGCCGCCCAAGAACGACGTCGGCCAGATGGTGCTGGCGGGCATCGAAACCATTTCGCTGACGACGAAAAAAGGCACGAAGGTCGACATCGACGCGGATGGCAACGTGCACATCGACGCCAAAGGCGACGTGACCCTCAAGGGCGGCGAGGTCAAGATCAACGACGGCAGCCAGGGCGCCGCGCGCCAGGACGACACGGTGGAGGTCACCATTCCGTCGGGGTCGTTCATCGTCGCCGTCGCGGGATCGGCAACCGGCACCCCGAACCCGGCGCCCGTCAAGGTGCAGGGCAAGATCACCTCGTCCAGCGGTTCGGTGAAGATCGGCGGTTGAGATGCCAGACGACTACGGGAAAGACCTCAAGCTGACGGGCCGCGCGTTCGATCAGATGACCTCCGACCGCGATCCGGTCGATCTGCTGGCCGCGGCCGGCGGCGACGTGCGGACCGTCACCGGGCGGGAGAACCTGGCGCAGGCCATCGTCAACCGCCTGCTGACGCGGCGGGGCGAGCTGGCGCGGCTCGGCCACCCGAATTACGGCTCGCGGCTGCATCTGCTGGTGGGCGAGGTGAACAATGCGCGCACGCGCGGCCTGGCGGAGATCTACGTCCGCGAGAGCCTGGCCCAGGAGCCGCGCATCCAGGCTGTCACCAAGGTCGCCTTCGCCCCGCCCGCTCGCGGCCAGGAACGGGACACGCTGTACGTCAGCATCACCGTGCGGCCGGCCGGCGGCGGCGACCTGACACTGATCATTCCGCTGCCGGGGAGATAGCTCGTGACGTTCGAGCCCAAGAAATTCGACGACGTATTCACCGCCATGCGCCAGCGCGCCGAGGCGGGCGGCGTGATCAGCGATTTCGAGGTGGGCAGCGTGGCGCGCACGCTCACCGAATCGTTCTCCTACGAGATCGCGCTGCTCTACGAGCAGATGCGCCTGGTCTACCTGTCGGCGTTCGTGGACACCGCCGAGGGGCAGCAGTTGGACATGGTGGTCTCCATCCTCGGCGTCACCCGCGGCGAGCCGGATTTCGCCGAAGGGGTGGTGACGCTCCAGCGCGACGCGGGCAACGAAGCCGTCGACATCCCCTCCGGCACGCAGGTCGCCACCGCCGACAAGCCGGGCGCGCCGAAGAAGGTGTACCAGACGGTGGAGCCCCAGACCCTGCTCAAAGATCAGACCAGCATGGACGTGCGCGTTCAGGCGCTCAACCGGGGAGAGGGGGAGGTCGTCCCCGCCGGCGCCATCGCCGTCATGCCGCGGCCGGTGCCGGGCATCAAGTCGGTGGTCAACGCGAATGCCACGATCTTCAAGGGCAAGCGGCGTGAAACCGACGACGAGCTGCGCTCGCGGGCGAAGAACGCCCTGATCGCATCCGGCAAGGCGAGCGTGACCGCCATCGAGAGCGCGCTGGTGAGCCTGCCCGGCGTGCGCGACGTGCGGGTGATCGAAGCGCCGGAGCCCGGCGTGATCGACGTCTTCGTCGACGGCACCGGCTTCGGCGAGCAGTCGGAGCCGCGGCGAGTGCTCGACAGCGTGCGCGCGGCGGGCATCTTCGCGCGGCTCAAAGCGGCGACCCCGCTCGAAATCGACGGCGTGTTCAGGATTGAAATCAACCCGGCGCTGAAGCCGTCGCCGCAGGAGCGCGCCGCGATCGAGAACGACGTCCAACTCCAGATCGTGTCGTACATTGAAAGTTTGAAAATGGGTGACCCGCTCCTGCCCAGCCAGATCACCAAGAGCATCCTGTCGGTGAAGGGGGTGAACGACCTGGTGAGCTTCACCCTGAGCATCAACCGCCGGGACGAACACGGCACCGTGACCCCCGTCCCCTTCAACCCGGATACCGACCGCCGGGTGGTCAGCCAGCCGTCGGAGCGCTTCCAACCGACGATGATCTGTGTCGCCTCGGAAGACAAACCGCTGCCCATCGACATCGCATTCCAGGCCGGCGCCGGGCTGACCGCGGCCACCTATCAGAACCTCGCCGGCCTCCTCAAGGGCTATTTCGACGGGCTGGCCACCGGCGCTCCCGTCGCGATCACCGAGGTGACCCAGCGCATCGCCAACAGTGGCATCACGCTGGTTCCTGACTCCCTGGTGGTGACGCCTGAACCCTGGTGCGGCAGCGTCTCGGTGGCCGGGGGCGCGATCCCCGTCCGGTTTGTCGAAAAGGCAGCCCTGGGCGACGTGCTCGCCTATAACAGCACGCTCAAGATCACGGGCGCGATCCGCTTGACACTGCCCTCGTCTCTGACCGATGCCGCCAGTCAGTCGGTGCAGAGCGCCGTCCGCCAGAAGCTGGAAGCGTACCTGGCTGGCTTGAAACCCGGAGCGAACGTGCTGTTCAAGGAGATGGCCGGCGTGGCGCGTACGGTCGACCCGGTGCAGGACGTGGGGGTTGCCGACAGCGATTTCCGCGCCCGCCTGGACGACGGCCCGCCGCTGCCCGATCGTGTCGAGGCCGAGAAGATCAACGTGAAGGCTTTCGAGAAAGCGGCGCTCGAAAACTTCTGTATCGCCAGCGGCACCCAGGTAATCGACGTGACGATCACCAAGGTCGACGTGCGAGTCACGGTGCCCGGCCCGGCGCCGGCTGGGAGTGCGCTGACCCAGAAGCAGAATGAAATCAAGAACGGCATCGCCGGCAAGGCGCTCCTGGAGAAGATGGGCACCGGGGAGAACCTGCGCTACGAGGCCGTGCAAAAAGCCATCGAAGCGTTGATCCCCGGCACGAGCTACGCCGTGACCGCGCTCGAGATGACGGGCGTATCGCGGTGCGACGGGCGCACCCAGACATTGGCCAGCGCGGGCACCCTCCTCCACGTCCGCACGGTGGAGATCGCCAGCCTCAAGCCGATCGGCATTTCCGCCGTGACCGTGACCGTGATCGGGACGACCCCGACCCCAGCGCCATGAACGGCAAGACGCGCAACGTCATCGGCCGCTTTCCCGATTTCTATACGCGGGACGAAGGCAGCGTCTTCGCCCAGTTCGTGGAGCTCTTCGGGCGCGTGCTGGCGGACGCCGAAACCGACCTCAAGAGCGTGATGCTCGCCCACTGGGTGGACAAGGCGGGCAATGAAGGGTCGCAGGGCCTCGACAGCGCGCAGAAGGGCGACCTCGACAAGATTTTCACGCTCTACCTGGAGAGTCTGGGCGGCACGTCGCAGCTCCGGCAGGCGGACGACGCGTTGTACCGCAAACGCATCAAGGGGCTGATCCAGGTCCTGATGCGCGGCGCTTCGACGCTCGACGGCATCAAGACCGTCGTGGCCGCCAACCTCGGCATCCTGGAGGACGCGAGCCACAGCGCGGCGGATGTGCAGAAGGCGCGGGACACCATCCGCATCGTCGAATTTTCGCCGGATGCGACCGCGGGAGCGAATTACAGCCTGGCGCTCTACGAGCCGTTCACGGTCAACAACCCCAACCCGGAGACGGTCATACCCCAGCTCCGGCTCACCCTGCGCCCCGACCTGCCGCTGACGCTGGCGGGCCTGCGCGTGGCCCAGACGCCGTCCGGCGCCGCGGTGACGTTCGATGGAGAGCTCGGCCCGGGAGACGTCCTGGATCTGTTCGCCGACGGCTCGGCGCTGCGCAACGGCGTCACCACCACGGTCGGCGGCGCCATCCCACCCGCGCCTCCAGGCATCAGCAACTGGCAGGTGGAGGCGCTGGCCGTGGTGGGCCCGCGGCGGCTGCCCGTCGGCCGCTTCGACGTGAGCGCTTTCGACGCGCTGCCGCCGGATCATCCCGATCCCTCCGTGTGGATGTTCGCCGGCCCGGCGCTGGACCTGAGACTGTCGCTGACCCAGCTCACGCCGGGCTTCTTCACCGTCGTCATCCCCTGGGACATCCCCGGATTCACTCAAGGGTTCGACAACCTGGCCGACGACCCGCGCCGGCAGATCGGCTACATCGTCAACAAGGTGAAGGCCGCCGGGGTGCGCGCGGCCATCGTCTACGAGAAGGCGTTCGCCGAAACCCACGAGATGAGCGACCGGTTGAGCGGGTCGGGGGCGCGGCAGCCGTTTTCAGAAGACCAGGAGCTCGACGAGGCGAATTTCGACGTCGGCAGCGTGCAAACCCCCTACCCGGGCGGCCTGGATCAGGGATTGGAAGATCATTTCATCGCCAGCGGGGCCTTCGATTTCACCGCCTTCGACAGCCTGAACACATTTGCGGCTTGATGCCCAAGGAGATGGCCTGCCATGAACCTGCAAGATGCCCTGGATCCACGAGGGCAACTGACCGTGCGGAAGATGGACGCTCACGACACCCTCGTCGAGACGATCCACGTCCATAACAATATCGTCCTGAGCGGCCGCGACCTGATCGCCAAGCTGTTCGTCAAGCAGCCCATCGACCCGGTCTCCCATGTCGCCGTCGGCACCGGTGACACGCCGGTGGGGGCGTCGGATGCGGCGCTGGCGAAGGAGGTCTTTCGCAAGCCGATCGCCCCGGTCGATCCCAGCCGGCACATCACCACGACCGACGCCAACAAGCGCAAGGTGACGATCACCGCCGATCTCGATTTCGGGGAGGCGAACGGCGCGTTGACCGAGGCGGGGCTCTTCAACGCGGCGGCGGCGGGCGTGATGTACAATCGCGTCGTCTTCCCGCCGATCAACAAGACCGCCGACTTCAAGCTGACCCTGATCTGGGAGATCATCTTCTAAGGAGCCGCCATGGCCTTTTCACCGACCCCCAAAACCCCCGGCGACCTCATCAAGTCGCAGGATTGGAACGATGCCCTGGGCGAGGTCGTGCGTCTGGACTCCGCCAAGGTCAACGTCACGGGCGGTAACGTCACCGGCCCGCTCAGCGTGCAGAGCCTCGCCGTCGGGGCGTTCGATTCAGGCGGTGTGGTGGGCCCCGACGACGGCGGCGCCGCGGGCGCGGCGCGGGCCGCGTCGCCCAACCGGGCGCTCACCGTGCGCGGCGCGGCCGGCACCTACCTCAACGTCCTCGCCGATAACGGCGTGCACGAGGTCCTGCTCGGCGCGGACGCCGCCGGCGGCATCCTCTCCACCATGACGAATCACGACCTGCAACTGCGCGCGGGCGGCAACGTCACCCGGCTGACCGTCAAGGCGGATGGCAAGGTCGGCATTGGCACGCCGGCGCCCGGCTTCTCCCTGGACGTCAACGATCGCGTTCGCTTCCGCCAGGGAGCCGCGCAGTCGGCGGGCCTTTGGCTGTTCCAGACCACGCCGAACGCCGACCGCGCCTTCGTCGGCATGGCGGACGACAATACCGTCGGCTTCTGGGGGAACACCGGTATCGGCTGGGGCTTGAAGATGGATACGGCCAGCGGCGCCGTCACCCTGGAAGGCGAGCTCAACGTCCGCAAGACGGGCGATGGCTACGCGACGTTCACGCATAGGACCTTCAGCAACGAGAGCTCGTTCGTTGCCAACAATCTCAAGCTGTCGATGGCGAGCACGAACGCCGCCCCCTACGAATTTGCGATTGGACATACGGTGACCGGTTCTGGCGGCCCCGTCTTCACCCCCGCCGTCGCCGTCCTCGAAGCCGTCGCCGGCCCCGCCGCCCACGCCGCCGCCGGCCCCGCCGCCGCCGGCCTCGCCGTCGGCCCCGCTGCCGCCGGCCCCATCGGCCCCGTCGGCCCCATCGGCGGCATCTTCAGTACGAGCTTCCAAAAGAAATTCTCGGTGAACCAGGCGGGCAACGTCACCATCGCCGGCGCCCTGACGGCCGGTGGCGGCAAGGGCGGCTACGTAGTGGACAATTTCATCAACGCCGTCGGCGACCTGCTGGAGCAGGGGGACGTCGTCGTCCTCGGCGGCGGCGAGGTCGATCACTACTACGGCGTGGGGAACAGCATCCCCGTGCCGGAGGTGGATTTGACGGACCGGGCCTATGACACCCGCGTCTGCGGCATCGTCGAGTCGGTCGTGCAGGCGGACGGCCTGCCGCCCTACGAGATCCAGTATCCGACGGAGGACGAGGTCAAGGCGGTGCAGGCGGAGAAGAACGCGCGGCGCCGGAAGGCCGCCGAGGAAGCCCTCGCCGCCCGCCAGGTCCATCCGCTCGAAAAGCTCGCCGCTCCGGCCGGCGGCGACTTGAACGCCGCCCAGGTGCAGGCGGGGCAGCTCGGCAAGATGGTGACGCTCGGCGCCTATGCCTGGTGCAAGGTCGACGCCGACGTCGCACCCATCGCGGTGGGCGACCTGCTGACCACCAGCCCGACGCGCGGCCATGCGCAGAAAGTCACCGAGCCGGGGCGGGCCGCCGGCGCGATCATCGGCAAGGCGCTCGGCGCGCGCAAGTCGGGCAAGGGCAAGATCCCGGTGCTGGTGCTGCTGCAATAGAAGGCGGTCATGATCCATAAGTTGCTCGACCGCATCGTCCAGATCCTGCAACAGGAGCTGGCCGGCGCGCTGCCCAGCCCGGCGGCGGCGCATATCGTCGTGGGGCCGGTGGCCGATCCCGCCGCGTCCGCGCTGCCGCTCATCGCGCTGACTCCCGGCGCGCTGGACCTGCAGGCGGGCGCGCGCGACGCGAGCTCCAGCCAGCCGCGTCCCCAGCCGTTCACGCAGGAGATCGCGATCGATCCGGCGAGCCCCCAGGGACCGTACGCGCTGGCGAAGACGCCGCTGCGCACGTCGATGATCTGCAAGCTGATCCAGGATCCCGGCACGCTGGACGAGCGGCGGGTGCTGCTCGTCGAGGGCGGCGATTACACGGTCGATTATCAGAACGCGCAGATCCGTTTCATCGCCGACGTGGCGCACGCCGGCGGCGCGGCGCTGAGCTACTCCTACGCGGGCGTCTTCACGGTGCAAAACTTCCGGCAGGACTTCCTGATCGAGGTCTATGATGCTACGCACGCGCTGAGCGAGAAATGGCTGGCGCTGGCGCTGGCCGCCGTCCTCACCTCCAGCGACGAGCTCCTGGAACGATACAACGCGACGGACAAGACGCTGTACAGCGCGGGAACGCTGGGCTCGGCGCACCAATTGACGCAGATCCAGCCGGTGGGGTGCGCGCCTGCCGAATCCGCCGCCATCCGCTGGCAGATGACGTTCCGGGTCTCCGGCCAGCTCACGCTGACGCGCGCCGCGGCGGATGGCTTCAGCCTGATCGAAAAGATTCGCAGCCCGGGGCGGCACTCCGGTGAGACCGTCGACATCGGCGTCGAATTGGGATGAGCGATGCCGACGATTTTTGAACGCATCACCGGCGCGCTGGCGGACAACCACGTTTCGGTGCAGGTCACGGTGCAGGGCGGAGCGCTCACCGGCACGGCGAGCCTGATCGCCGGGCTGATCCAGCACCCGCCAAGCGAGCTGGGGAGCCTGAGCGCGGCGCTGCAGGCGCTCCCCCTGCCCGGCCTTGCCATCAGCGGCAAGTATGCCCAGTCCCTCACCGCGCTGGCGGGCGCCGTGCCGGCGGATCTCTCCGGCCTCACCGGCGGGCTGACGGGCGGTCTGGGAGCGCTCGGCGGCGAGATCGGAGGGCTGACCGCGCCGCTGGGCGAGGTGCTGGAGGTGGTGGCGGCGGTTCACGCCGCGGCCCAGGCGGATCTGCTCTGCGTCGGGACGCCACCCGCCGGCGGAGGGAACGGGGGAAGCGGCGGCCCGCCGGCCGGCGCCACGACGCCGGCGCCCGTCCAGCAGTTGAAAGGTATTCTCGACCTGTTTCCGCAGCCGTTCGACGTCGGGTCGCTGCTGGACTGGCTGTACCGGATTCTGAAGGATCTCGACCTGAGCGGTTTTCACATCGTCCAGGTGCCCATCCTCGACGACCTGCGCGATCCGCTGGTGACGCTGATCACCTGGCGCAACGCGATGAGCACGGCGGAGCTGCTCGACCAGTTGCAGGGCACCCTCGGCCTGCTCGAAACCACCGTCGCGGCGAGCGCCGACGCGGTGCTCGCGCCAATCGAGACGGCGCTGGCGGCGGTGAGCGCGCAGTTGCCCACCGCGCCGCTGGCGCAGATCGCCGACGATCTGGCGGTCCACCTGGGAACGCTGCGCACGGCGGTCTTGAGCGGCGACCTGAGCGCGACCGCGCCCGCCGTGACCGCCCTCGATTCGCGGCTCGACGACTACGCGGCGATCCGGCTGAACGTGCAGAACAACCTGGCGCTGCAGCTCGCCACGCTGGACGACCGGCTGGCGACGCTCGACCTCGACCTGGACGACCAGATGGGGCGGCTGGTGTCGCTGCTGCAACCGGAGTCGGTGCTCGGCTTCATCCCCATGCCGTCTGAATCGGCGCTGACCCTGCCCGGGCTGGCAGACCTGGAAAGCTGGCTGCAAACGCTGGTGGACTGGCTCGGCGACGTGACCCAGCACCTCGACGTCGCCGCCATCCAGGGCCCGCTCAACACCGTCGCCGGCACCCTGCAAGGGGCGGTCGACACGCTCGACGGGGCGCAGGTCGCCCTGACGCTACAGGTGCAGTCGCTGCTCGGCAACGTCAAAAAACTGCTCGATCAGATCGACCCGGCGGCGCTGCTCCACGAGGTGGAAGCCGCCATCGCCGGTTTCCAGACGACGCTGGCCAACCAGTTGCAGGGGTTGTTCACTCCGGTGCGCGAGGCGATCGGCGCCGTCGTCACCCAGATCGAAAACGGGCTGAAGCCTTTCAATCCGGCGGACGTGGTGACCGCGCTGCAAGACGCGCTCGGCAAGCTGTCGGCGGTGCTCAAGAGCTCTGAGGTCCTGGCGGCCATGAACGCCATCCGCGGGGCGATCACGGGCACGGCGGACGAGCTGGGAAAAATCTCCTTCACGCCGCTGGCCGATCAGGTCATCGCCGAAATCGACAAGCTGACGGCGGCCTTCCAGGCTCTGGACACCTCGCAGTTGAGCACGGCGGAGAAGCTGGGGCTCCAGGCGGCGCTGGTGGTCCTGCCGTCCGACCTGACGCCCATCTCCGATCCGCTGCTCGCCCGGCTCGGGCAGGTCGTGGCCGAAGGTCCGCTGCCGCTGTTGCAGACGTTGCAGCAGCAGCCGCAGATCCTGCTCGATCAGGTCCGCGCCTTCTCGCCCGGGGCGCTGCTGGGCGGCGCGATCTCGGGGCCCTATAAAGCCTTGCTGGCGCAGATGAACGCCTTCAAGCCCAGCGCCCTGCTCGCGCCGGCGGGAACGGAGCTGGACGGGCTCAAGGCGCGGCTCACAGCCAGCGCCGACCCGGGCCGGCTCCTCGCGCCGTTGGAGCCGCCCTTCGCCAGCCTGCTCAGCGCTTTCGACAAGTTGCAGCCGCAGGCGGTGATCGCGCCGCTGCAAACGGCCATCCAGGGCGCGATCGGCGCCGTGATGCAGGCGCTGCCTATCGACGACGCGTTCGCGCAGCTCGACGCGGTGCTGCAAGCCGTGCAGAGCGTGACGCAAGCCGGCACGGATACCATCGCCCAGTTGCAGCGCCTGCTGGACCTGCTCAACGGCCTCGCCAACCCGCGCGCCCAGATGGACGCCTGGATCGACACGATTCTGACCAATATCAAAAACATCGACGACGCCAGCCCGCTGCAACCGGCGCTCGACGCCGTGGGAACAGCCCTGGACGGCACCACGTCCGCCGGCTTGGCGGCGCGCTTCGACACCGCCGCGCTCGCGGCGGCGCTCGCGGCGCTCGACCCGCAGGCGCGGCTGGTCAAGCTCGTTCAGGCGTACAACGGCGTGCCGCGCGCCCAACTCGCGGCGCTGCCGGCCTCGCCCGAGAAGACGGCGATCCTCGCCGTGCTCGGCCGCTTCAACCCGGTGGATCCGGCGTTCGTGCCGCCGTATCAGAAAGCCGCCGAGCTGCAAACGGCGCTGGCGGCGGCCCACACCCGTCTGGCGGCGCTCCTGCCCGGGTGGGACAGCCGATATCACGAGGCCGGCCCGCTGGTGGAGCTGCGCCACCTGCAGGCCACTCCCGAAAACCTGCGCGCCTGGATCGGCGAGGCGCTGGAAGACAAGGCCGGGCGTCCCATCGTCGCCGTGCTGTCGCTGGCCGCGCCGCTGGCGCAGGCGTTGGGCGCGTTCGTGAGCAAGCTGCAGGAGCTGGTCGCCGCGCTCACCGGCAAGCTGACCGCGCTGTTGCAGGGGCCGGGATCGCTCGGCGCCATTCGCACCACCATTCAGGCGCTGATCGACAAGCTGAAGAATTTCAACCTCGGCTTCCTCACACAGAGCCTCGACGGGGTGTTTTCCGGTCTGCGGAGCAAATTCGACGCGATCGATCCGGCGGCGCTGCGCCAGGCGATCGATACCGCCTTCCATGGCATGCTGGATACACTGCAAATCAGCCTGCTCATCCCGGCGGCGCAAATCGCCCAGCTCGACGCCGCCTACCAGGGCATTCTGGACAAGCTGAAGGGGCTGGACCCGGAAACGCTGGTGGTCAAGGTGGTGCAGCCGGAGTTCGACGGTAAGATCATCCCGCTGCTCAAGGTCTTCGATCCCACGGAGCTGTTGAGCGCGTTCCACGATCGCCTGGCGAAAATCGAAGACGAGCTGCGGGCGGAGATGGCACGGATCAACGACGCGTACCAGAAGCTGCGCCAGTCCATACCCTCGATCAGCATCAGCATCGACATCGGCGTCGACATCAGCTCGCCGTTCTGAAAAGGGAGTCATCGCGTGGTCATCGGCTCCGTCCTCCTCCAACCGCAACGGCTCGAACGCGCCGGCCAGGTGCCCCCTGGCGATGCGGTGCTGAACGACGTCATCAGCCTGGCCGTGCGCGTGGTGAGCGATGGCGTCCAGGGCGGGCGGCTGGGCGCAACCCTGGGCGGGTCGGTGGAGGGCACGGTGGCGCGGCTGGCGGCGCGGGCGGGCGCCGGGGTCAGCAATGCGGTGACGCGCTTCGGCGCCCTGTTCGGGCCGCTGATGGCGCAGGTCCAAGCGCTGACCGCGCAGCCGCCGGGCGACGTGGAGGCGTTGATCGGCGACCTGGAGAGCGGATTGACGAAGGTCGCCGGCGTGCTCAAGAACCTGACCCCCGAGCAGATTCGTCAGACGATGAACACGGTTTTCGACATTCTAGAAAGCGATCTCGGGATTACGCCGGCGTTCATCCGCGACCTGGTGCTGGGCCTCTTCGACGACATGATCCTGGCGCTGAGCAGCGCGCCGCCGAACGAGACCTCGGACGAGCGCGCGAATCGCCGCGCCGTCGCCGCCCTCCTCGGCCGCATCAAGCGATTCATTCAGGCGAATTTCACGTTTCCCACGTTGAACGCCGACGTTGCGGCGCAGGCGTTCGTGGCGTTGCGCCAGCGGCCGGACGTGGACGAGGTGCTGACGCGCGCCCTGTGCTCCGGCAAGGGGGCCGTGGCCTGGCTGCGCGCCGGCAGTACGCTCGCCGACCTGCTCCCCTACAGCGCCTCTCCGGCTTTCGGGCCCGGCAGCGTGGGCGCGGCCGCCGCGCCGGCCGCGCGCGAAGAGGTCAGCTTTTACGCCAGCAAGCTGCTGGAGTACGACAACTGGAACGGCGACCTGGGCACGCTGCCCCTCCCCGCGGATCAAATCCTGGACCAGGGCGTGGTGTTCCCGCCTCTGCGCGATGCATTCCTGCACGCCAGCGTCGTCCTGTCCCACTGGGCGTTCCTCTTCACCGTCGAGGAGGACAAGGAATGGCGGGTGGTCGACCGCAAACAGTACCTCCTCACCAAGACCGTTCACAGCCTGGCGGTGAGCCGCCTGTTCGTGATCAGCCTGAGCGACTTTCTGAGCGCCAATCAAGGCGACCTGAGCGACCTGAAGAAAATCTTCCGTGAAAATGGCGTCCCGGTGCTCTCCGCCAGTAGTTTTACGGTGACCCATGCCGACGGCAGCGACACCTGGGACATCGATGCGGACGGACTGAGCTTCAGCGCCAAGAAGTTCGAGGGAAAGGTCACCATTCGCCCACGGACGGAGGCGGGGGTGCTGTTCGACCTGTCGCCCGAGCTGCAGCCGGCCGCGAACGAGAAAGCCCCTTCTGCCGCGCTGCGGGAGGCTTTCGCGAACCAGGGGATCCCTCTCTCCCCCCGCTGCACCCTGGCCATGCGCGAGCCGGAGAGCGAGTGGCTGCTGGACGACGGCGAATTTGAATACACCGTCAAGAAAGACAAGGGCAAGTTCGAGGTCAGCACCGGCGGTTTCTTCGGCTGGCTGTTCTCCACCATCCAAAAACCGAAAGGCGACGTGGTGTGGGTGAATCGGGAACGCACCCAGGTCCTGCTGGGCCAGCGCATCATGCACGTGGGCAGCGGCGTGTCGTGGAACGACGCGCCAATCTTCAAGCGGCTGAACGGCAACCGCCGCTATTCGTTGAAGACCGGGGCGGCCACCTCCGAAGACTGGGCCTATCACGCGTCGTGGATTCAGGACGCCGTCAACGTCGTCCTCTACGCCATCAAGATCGGCCAGTCGGTCGACAAAGAAGAGGTGGAGTTCTCCGTCACCTCCAACAGCCTGAACATCGGGCGGCTGATCTCGGAGATCGTCGCCAAGCTGGCGCAACATCGACCGATCGGCCAGGTGGTCGGGAGCGATTTCGTATACGACCTCATGTTGGACATCGTGATCGGTCTCGTCAAGATCATCGAAGCCCTGGCGAAACAAGCACAGGTTCCGAGCCCCCCCGCCTCGACGACAGCCGGGAAAGGCAGCCTGACGGTCGACAGCATACTGAGCGCGCTGGTCGGCGTCGAAATCGTAGATACGCACTGGAGCGAGACGCTCTACGAGTTCGTCCTGTCGGTTCTGACGCTGGACAACCACGAAGAGCCCGCCGACGCCTCGCAGCAGCGGCCGGAGAACTACAAGGAGAGCGATGGTTTCGTCGACCTCTTCTGGAAGGGCGGCCTGCTCGTCTACACCGCGGCCATCCCGGACTCGGAGTATGCGCTCCCCTTCGAGACGACCTCGCTCACCGCGGGCTACTGGCTCGGCGGCGCCACGGGGGTCGGTCTGGTGACGGGCTTTCTCGGGTTGCTCGTGGGCCAGGGCGCAGTCGCCAAGATGAACGTGTTCGCAGACGCGGGGCAATTCCTCAAGACGCTCGCCAAATCGACGGGAAAAAGCCTGCTCTACTTCTGGCCGTACCTCAAGCTGGTCAAGGGAAAAACCACATGAAGGAACAACTGCAGAAACGTCTGGAAGAGCTGAGAGCCGAGTTCGAAGCCGGCCAGAAGATGCTCACCGAGCTGGAAACCAAACGCGAGAACCTGCGCCAGACCCTGCTGCGCATCAGCGGCGCGGTCCAGATCCTCGAAGAGGAGCTCGCCAAAGTTGCGGAGGCGTGAGCCAACCAAGCCATCGGCGCCG
>JAJKHS010000137.1 GCA_021154885.1 Thermoanaerobaculum sp. | reverse complement strand
TGACGCTCCTGGAGAGCTTCCTCAGAGAAGTAGGCGGCGGTGAAGTCTGCCGCCCACCCGATGAAGGCGCCTACCGGCTTGTTCTGCCGCCGGGCGGCGTCGCCCCAGGCGATGATTTGCAGGGACGTGGCGCGGACTGTCACCCGGCGGTCCGCGTTGGGAGGGTAGATCAGCCTGGAGTCCCATCCCATCACGACGCCTCCCCCTTGATGGCGCGCACAAGGTTGCGGGCGTGGGCATCGCCGGCCTGAGTGAGCCAAACCTCGACGGCAACCCCAGACAGGCGGGCCGCCGTGTTCCACGCCTCCCACTGCTCGGGCGTGGCCCTGATTTCGAGCCGGTGGATCGCGTCCGCGGGCCAGCTCCACCGGGGGCTCATGACACCTCCCCGCGCCACGGCCCCAGCTCCCGCTCGATTTGCTCGGCCACGCCCCCCACCTCGCGGGACATCCGGACCGCCATACGGCAGAGGTGAGCTTCGTAAGGCTCGTCTTCGGGCGGGTTCTCTCCCTGGGTGGTGAGGTAGCCTTGCAGGTGCCGCAGGTCCGCGACGGCGGCCCGGAGATGAGACCGGATGTACCCTTCAGGCTGCTCGGGCCAATGGCCCCAAGCTTCGAGCACCATCTCGAAAAGCAACTCGCCGAACACCCGCAGGGCGGCGTTGTACCGGGCGTGCGAGACGTAGACCAGGAACGTCTCGCGGAAGACGGCGAAGTCCCCCCAGAGGTCCGGATCGATCTCCGGGGATGGCGCGGCAGAGACCGGCGGTTCGTCATCATCGGGCGGCGGCGGGGGCGGGGCGGGCGGTGCCGGACGCCGGGGTGGACGCCGGCCCGGCGGCACGCGTCGAGTCTCGGTGCCGGGTGGTGCTTCGGGAGGTGCCTCATGCGGCAGGCACATCACGATGCTCTCCCGACGAAGAAATCCAGCTCCGCCTCCAGGCGGTCCGTCTGCTCGCCGATCCTCCGGGCCACGTCGGCCCCCACTTCGGCAAGGCGACGGTCATACTCGCTTTCCAGCGGGAGGGCCGCGCCGGTCCACTCCTGGAGTGCGCCCTGGACGTGGCGGAGATCCGCGACGGCCGCCCGCAGCTCGGCCGGGAACAGCCCCTCCGAATGGTTCGGCCAGTGGCCCCAGAAGTCGAGGACCATCTCATGGAGGAGGATGCCGAAGCTCCGCAGGGTGGCGTTCGCCGAAGGATCAGCGAAGTAGAGCAAGAACACCTCGCGGAAGGCGGGGTAGTCCTCGAAATCCGCCGGGCGGATGATGGGCGGTGAGACCGCGGGGCCGGATGGCGGGGGCGGGGTGGGTGCTGCGGTAGACTTCTTCGCTAGCTCGTGCATGGGGTGTTCTCCTGTGCTCGGGTCAGGTCCGGCGGACGTGTGTCTGCACCCCGCCGGGCCGTCTGTTGGTCCGCTCCCAGGTTCGGGAGACGGCGTGTTGAACCCGGCGCCCACGCGGCGCCGGTCGTGTTTTCATGCGGCCGTCACCCGGCAAGCCGGATCACTTCGGCGCGTGGCTTGCGGGCCAGAGCAGCCGCGATCTCTCCACCTACATGCTCCACCAGCGCCCGCGTGGGCTCGACGGAGACGTGGGAATAACGGCGAGTCGTCGCCGCGGAAGAATGGCCTACAGCCTTTCCCACCAGCGCCTCAGAGAAGTTTGCCGCGACTCCCCGGGTGACGTAGTGATGCCGGAGATCGTGTAAGCGGGCCTGGGGTGGCAGCTTCGCGGCGGCCCGGACTCGGCGCCACGTGTATTGAATGGCGTAACCCGCCTCGTGGTGAGTAGCGGGGAAGACGCGCGCGAGCGGCTCGGTAGAGGTTGCCCCCTCCCGGAGAGACGCAAGCAAGGACGCGGCGGCACTGTTGAGCGCGATCTCCCGCGGGCCGGTCTTGGCCGAGCGGAGCCGGAGGCGCATCCCAGGGAGATCGACCTCCCCCCAGGTGAGGCCCGTAATCTCCCGGCGGCGCGCTCCCGTCAAGGCGAGAAGCCGGATCGACGCGACGGTGTCTCTTGCCTCCGGACGGCGCTCCTCTTCGGCGTCAAGGGCGGCGCCGAGACGGGCCAGCTCTTCATCGGAGAACTCCAAGCCGCGGGGTACCTCTCGATTCCGGGTGACATCGGCCGTGGGGTTGGGTGCCGTGGGACTCCGATAACCGGCATCGGCCGCGAGTCTCAGGACTAGGGAGAGGGCGGAGAGCGCGCGGTTTGCGGCGTACCGTCCGCGGTTCTTCGTGATCTCGGTAAAGGCGCGCCGCACGACTTGCCCGTCGATTTCGTCCACGAGATGGGAGCCGAGCACTTCCCGCAGGGCCGCGAAGCTCTCGGCGTACTTCGCCGCGGTGCTGGCGGTGATCTCCCTCGCTTCGACGCGTGCCCGGCAAGATGCTGAGAAGTCCTCCTCGAAGCTCCCAAGGGTCTTCCCATCCTCTCGTTTCGAGAAAGGGTCCTCACCGCCTTCCACCTTCACAAGGTAGCCGCGAGCCTTGGAGCGGGCGTCTTCAAGGGTGTAGGTTCCGAAGTCTCCGAATTCATTCATGCGCTGCCGGCCACGGTAGCGGTAGCGGAGGACCCAACTCTTTCGACCGCTGGGGAGAAGGCGGAGCCCAAAGCCGCGCACGTCGGTATCCCAGAGGATCTCGACACGGAAGACGGGTTTCCCCTGCGCACCCGCGTAGGAGGTGCCGCTATGCCGGGCGGCTTTGCACTGGCGCAAGGTGAGCCGGAACGCGGTACGCTTGGCGGCATGTTGCGGCTCGGGAGCGGTGTCAGCGTCGGTCATAGGGCACCTTTCGTGTCAGCAGGATGTCAGCAATCTGGTGAGAATGTTAGCGTATCGCCGCGTAGAAATCAAGGCCGGCGAGACCTGCAAATCTATGAAAGAGAAGAGCTTAGCGTATGACAGCGAAGAGCTTCGTACAGCAGAGTAGGACCGTGCTCGAAATGATCAAGATCGAGCACACGCTGTTCGCCCTGCCCTTCGCATTCCTTGGCATGATGCTCGCCGCCGAGGGTGTGCCCCTTTGGCGAACGGTCCTCTGGATCGTGGTGGCCATGGTGGGAGCGCGCAGCGCGGCCATGGGCTTCAACCGCCTGGTGGACCGGAAGATCGACGCCGTCAATCCGCGGACGGCCCGGCGCGCCCTGCCGGCCGGGCTGGTCACTCCCGGCGCCGTGGCGGCGTTCGTGGCCGCCAGCTCGGGCCTGTTGATCCTCGCCGCCTGGCAGCTCAACCCTCTGGCCCTGGCCCTCTCGCCCGTGGCCCTCTTCATCCTCTTCCTCTATTCCTATACCAAGCGGTTCACCTGGGCCTCGCACCTGATCCTCGGCCTCTCCCTCGCGGGGGCGCCCCTGGGAGCGTGGATTGCCGTGCGCGGGGACGTGCAGACCACCCCTCTGATCCTCGCCGGGGTGGTGCTGACCTGGGTGGCGGGGTTCGACGTCCTCTACGCCCTCCAGGACGTCGAGTTCGACCGCGGCGCCGGCCTCTACTCCATCCCCGCCCGCTTCGGGGTGATGGGGGCGCTCTGGATCTCGGCCTTCCTCCACGCCGTCACCCTCGCCCTGCTGGCCCTCCTCCCCCGGGTCTATCCGCAGGGCCTGAGGCATTGGTACTGGGTGGGATGGGCCGGCTGCCTGCTCCTCCTGATCTACCAGCACTGGGTGGTGCGGCCGGGCGACCTGTCGCGGCTGAACGCCGCCTTCTTCAACGCCAATGGCGCGCTGTCGGTCTGGCTCTTCGCCGCCACGGCCCTTGATATACTCCTCTCGTGAGCACCGAGACTTCTCCCCTCCGACCCGAGACTTTCCCCGCGCAACTGCGCGAGATCGCCGCCAAGGTGCGTGACGGCCTCCGTCTGGACGCCGCCGACGCCCTGACGTGCCTGACGACGCCCCACCTCCTCCACCTGGGCAAGCTGGCCGACACTGTCCGGCGGAGGATCAATGGCAACGTCACATACTTCAACGTCAACCGGCACATCAACCCCACCAACGTCTGCGTCTACACCTACAACTGCAAGTTCTGCAGCTTCGCGGCCCTGCCGGGCGAGTCCCACGCCTGGGAGATGACTCACGAGCAGGTGTACGCCCACGCCGCGGACCAGGGGGGCAACAGCGTCACCGAGTTCCACATCGTCGGCGGCCTCCATCCGGATCTCCCCATGGTCTGGTACGAGGAGATGCTGCGCGGCTTGAAGCAGCGCTTCCCCAACGCCCACCTCAAGGCCTTCACGGCCATCGAGATCGGCTGGTTCGCCAAGCGTGAGAAGCTGTCCATCGAGGAGGTGCTGCGCCGGCTGCGGGACGCCGGCCTCGGCTCGCTCCCCGGCGGCGGCGCCGAGATCTTCCATCCGGAAGTGCGGGAGATCATCTGCGACGGCAAGCTGGACGCCGGCGAGTGGATCGAGGTCCATCGCATCGCCCACCAGATGGGGATCAAGAGCAACTGCACCATGCTCTACGGCCACGTCGAGCGGCCGGAGCACAAGGTGGACCACCTGTTGCGCCTGCGCGAGCTGCAGGACGAGACCGGCGGCTTCAATGCCTTCATCCCGCTCGCCTATCACCCCGAGAACAACTACATGGGGCTGAAGTACCACACCACCGGCGACAGCGACCTGCAGCACATCGCCGCCTCCCGGCTGGTGCTGGACAACATCCCCCACATCAAGGCCTACTGGGTGATGGTCACCCCCAAGCTGGCCCAGGTGGCCCTGCGCTTCGGCGCCGACGACCTGGACGGCACCATCGTGGAGGAGAAGATCTACCACATGGCCGGCGCCGGCACCTCGCAGCAGCTCACCCGTCCGGAGCTGGAGCGGATCGTGCGCGAGGCGGGCTTCGTGCCGGTCGAGCGTGACACGCTGTACAACCCTGTCGCCCCCGCGGTCACCGCCCCGGCCCTGGCCTCTTGAAGCCGGACACCCTCGGTTTCCACTACCTGGCGGTCGACGGCCCCATCGGCGTCGGCAAGACGACGCTGGTGGAGATGCTGACCCGCCGGTTCGAGGGGGTGAAGATCCTCGAGGACGTGGACAACCCCTTTCTCGGGGACTTCTACAAGGACCGGCCGGGGGCGGCCTTCCAGACCGAGCTCTACTTTCTCCTCTCGCGCTACAAGCAGCAGCGGGACATCGCCCAGCGCGGGCTGTTCGACCGCGTCCTGGTGGCCGACTACACCTTCTGGAAGAACCGGATCTTCGCCTACCTCAACCTGACCGACGACGAGCTGATGCTCTTCGACAAGCTCTACGCCCTGCTGGAGCCCCAGGTGACGGTGCCGGATCTCGTCATCCACCTGGTGGCCGACGTCGACACCTGCATGGAGCGCATCCGCAAACGCGCAAGGGCGGTGGAGAAGACGATCTCCCCCCAATACCTGGCGGAGTTGATTGACGCGTACAATCACTACTATCATTACTACAGCCGGTCTCCGCTGCTGGTGGTGGACACGAGGCATCTCAACTTCCCCCAGCGGCCCGAGGACTTCGACGAGCTG
>JAJKHS010000136.1 GCA_021154885.1 Thermoanaerobaculum sp. | reverse complement strand
GCCCGCAGGATGGGGAACAGCCCGGCCCCCCCATGAACCAGCCGCCCGGCCCTCGCCCGCCGCCGGCCGACCCGGGCAGGACCGCCCGCAGGATGGGGAACAGCACGGCCCACACGCCCAGGGCCACGAGGCCGACCGTGACGCTGAAGAGGCTGCCCAGGAAAAAGTAGATGGGCATGAGGATCAGATAGAGAAACCAGCTCCGGCTGCGGGCGGCGTTCATGGAGAACGGCAGGAGGATGAACAGCGCGAAGAGCAGGAAGCCGAAGTCGGGTCCGCCCTTGCCCCTGGCAGGTTGGCCGGCCGGTTCCGGGGCGGGCTGGAAGGGCTTGCCCTGGAGGGTGCTCAGGATGGCATCCACCCCGGCCTCGACGCCGCCGCCGAAATCCCCCTTCTTGAAGTAGGGGATGATGACCTCATCCTGGATGACCTTGGTCTGCAGGTCGGTGAGCACGGGCTCCAGGCCGTAGCCCACCTCGACGCGCATCTTCCGGTCCTGCCTGGCCACCAGGAGGAGGACGCCGTTGTCCTTCCCCTTCTGTCCCAGCGCCCAGGCGCGCCCCACCTTGTTGGCGTAGTCCTCGATGGCCTCGCCGTCCAGACTGTCGACGGTGAGCACGGCCACCTGATCGCCGGTCTGCTGCTCGAACTGGGCCAGCTTGGCCTCGAGCCGCTGCCGCTGATCGGGGGTGAGCAGGTTGGCCTGATCGACGATGCGGCCGGTGAGGGGGGGAATGTCCTTGGCGGCGGCCGCGAGGGGGAGAAGGAGGAAAAGGACTACAAGGACGGCAAGGACAGCAGGGACTTGGGGGAGAACGGGCTCGGACAGACGGCGCTTCATCTCAGTCCCTCTCCCGGCGCAGCTCATCACTCAGCTCGTTGCGGTCGTCGGGCCGGATCTCGACTTGGTGCCGCGCCAGCACTTCGCCGCAGGCCCGGATGGCCTCCACCAGGGCCGGGCCCGGCCGGCCGTGCCGGATCTCTTGGGCCAGCCGCCGGGTGATGCTCTCCCACTGCCCCTCCTCGACCTTCTGATGGATGCCGGAGTCGGCCAGCAGCACCACCCGCCGCTCGAAGAGGGAGACGAAGAGGAGGATGCCGGTCCGGTTCTCGGTGCCGAAGACCTCCTGCTCAAGGAAGGCCGCGGCGGCCCGGCGGCGCGTCCGCGACTCCAGCACGTGCTCGCCCGTCAGCCAGCGCCGGACGGGCGGGAGGAAGGCCGCGACGAGATAGGCCACCGCGCCGCCGACCGGCGCCGGCAGCGCGATCCAGTACGCCAGCGGGATGCCCCAGATGTTGGTCGAACGGTAAATGGCGAGGGCCACCAGAGGCGCCAGCAGCGCTCCCAGGGCCGCACCTTTCCAGGCGGCCGAGCCGTACTCGTCGCTGCGGTCCACCACGTAGGGGACGATCTCGCCGGAAGTCCGCGACTCCGCCTCCCGCACGGCGGCCCGGATGGCCTCGCGGTCGGCCTCGCTGAAAAAGCGGTCGGATTCCATTCTGGCGCGCGCCCCGGAGGAATCCTATATCAGGCGGTCAGTCGTGGGGGATCGGCGCTGCCCGCTCCCTCTTCTTTCCGGAGCGGCGCTTCTTTTCGTCCAGGCGCCGGGCCTTCGCCGCTCGCGAGGGCCGGGTCTTCTTGCGCGGAACCTCCTCCCGCAGCGCCTCCTGGATCAACTCTACGAAGCGCTCCACGGCCGCATCCCGGTTCGCCGCCTGGCTGCGATGGCGCTGGGAGGTGACCTGCAGCACGCCATCCTTGGTGATGCGCGTCGCCAGCCGCTCCCGCAGCCGGGCCCGCTGCTCCTCCGAGAGGACGGCCGAGGCCCCGACGTCGAAGCGGAGCGTCACCCGCGTCTCCAGCTTGTTGACGTTCTGTCCCCCGGGCCCGCCGCTGCGCGAGGTCGTGAAGGCGATCT
The DNA here is from genome assembly GCA_021154885.1 of Thermoanaerobaculum sp. Classification (GTDB taxonomy): domain Bacteria; phylum Acidobacteriota; class Thermoanaerobaculia; order Multivoradales; family UBA5704; genus DATARR01. Next base: position 196,994 of record JAJKHS010000136.1, on the reverse strand, counting down.
CCTCGTCTGGGATGGCAAGGTCTGGGGTGATCTGGATCATGGCAGGGTCTACGATAGCGCGCTTTTGCTACCCTATTCCTCTATGTGGAGAAACAACCATGACCAAGCTCTTGCAGCGCGCCATCAGCGAGATCCAGAAGCTCCCAGAGACTGAGCAGGATGTGATGGCCTCGATCATCCTGGACGAGATCGCCGACGAGGAGCGCTGGGCCGAGACCTTCGCACGTTCCCAGGACAAACTCAGCCGAATGGCTGATAAAGTCCGGGAGTCGAATCGACTTCGATCCCATGACTGATATTCAAGGATGAGAGGCGGGCATGACTCCTGAAAGCAGGATCTCACCCAGACTGACAGGAGCTCCAACATGCAGCGTCACAGACTCTTTGGTTTCCTCGTCCCCCTTCTCCTCCTCCTGATCCCGCTCGCCGCGCGGGCCGCCGACGGTATCCTTCCCGATCCCCTCGACGCCAAGGGACCCTTCACCGTCTCTGGCACGGTGCAGGGCGTAACTCTCGAGCCCCTGGTGACCGGTCTCGACTCGGTGACCTCGGTCACCCACGCGGGCGACGACCGGCTCTTCCTCACCCTGCGCGCGGGGCGGATCGTCATCCTTACCGGCGGCGCCGTGCGGTCCCAGCCGTTCCTCGACATCCACGGCCTCACCACCACGGACAGCGAGCGCGGACTGCTCTCGGTGGCGTTCCATCCCCGCTACGCCGAGAACGGCTTCTTCTTCGTCAATTACACGAATCTCGACGGCAACACCATCATTGCCCGCTACAAGGTCTCCTCGGACCCGAACCGTGCCGATCCGGCGAGCGCCCGCATCCTGTTGACGATCCCCCAGCCGTTCTCCAACCACAACGGCGGCCAACTCCAGTTCGGTCCCGACGGCTTCCTCTACATCGGCATGGGCGACGGTGGCTCCGGTTTCGATCCCGCCTGCCGGGCCCAGAAGATGGACAACCTGCTGGGCAAGATGCTGCGCATCGACGTCGACCAGAACGTCTCGACGCCGCCCTTCTACGGTATCCCGGCGGACAACCCGTTCCGCGGTACCGCCGCGCCGCCGGAGATCTGGGCGAACGGCGTGCGCAACCCCTGGCGCTTCTCCTTCGACCGCCAGACCGGCGACCTGTGGATCGGCGACGTGGGCCAGAACCAGCGCGAGGAGATCGATTTCCAGCCGGCCGCGAGCCGCGGCGGCGAGAACTACGGCTGGAAAGTGATGGAGGGGACCCTCTGCTCCACCCCCGACGCCTGCCCGGCTTCGACGCCACCGTGCAATTCGTCCGCTTACACTCTCCCCGTCCTCGAGTACGATCACAATCCGCACTGCTCCGTTACCGGTGGCTATGTCTATCGCGGCAGCGGCGCGTCCCAGCTCCGGGGCGCCTACGTCTTCGGCGATTTCTGCTCAGGCGTCCTCTGGGCCGCGTTCCGCCAAGGGGCCGGCTTCACCGTCCGCACCCTCGACGGCCGCCTCCCCAACCTCATCACCTTCGGCGAGGACAAGAACGGCGAGCTCTACGCGGCGACCCTCGACGGCGGCCTCTACCGCCTGAGCGGCAGCGGGTCCGGCGGCGGTGGCGGCCACACGGCCGACACCGTGGGGCTCTATGATCCTCAGCCCTCCCTCTTCCAGCTCAAGGCGGCCAACCGCCAGGGCGGCGACGTGACGGTCGTCCGCTTCGGCCCCCGCCGCAACAAGTGGATTCCCCTGGCCGGGGATTGGGACGGCGACGGCAAGACCACTCCCGGCTTCTACGACCCGGCCTCCTCCACCTTCCGCCTCAAGAACTCTCTTCAGGGGAGCGCCACCGACATCCTGCTGACCGTGAACGCCCCCTCCAGAAACGTCCTTCCCGTGGTCGGCGACTGGGACGGCGATGGCAAGGACACCGTCGGCCTCTACGACGTCACCACCGGCAAGTTCTTCCTCAAGAATTCCCTCACCGGCTCGGGCTTCGACGTCACCGTCCTCTTCGGACCGCCAGGCCAGGCGCGGCTCCCCGTGGCTGGCGACTGGGACGGCAACGGCGCCGACGGCATCGGCCTCTACGATCCGGCGACGTCGACTTTCACACTCGCCAACTCGGGGACCGGCGGCGGCGCTCCGGACTTCCAGTTCCAGTTCGGCCCCCGTAACCGCGGCGCCCTACCCGTGATTGGAGACTGGGACGGCGACGGCACCGACGGCATCGGCGTCTACGATCCGGTGGCAGGGACGTTCCTCCTGCGCAATGCGCTCTCGGCGGGGAGCCCGGATCTGCAGTTCCGGTATGGACTCAAGCGTGGAGGGTGGAAGCCCATCGCGGGGGTGTGGTAAGGGACTCTGTAAAGGGACCCTGGGACCGCTGGCGTCCCGCCGGCTACTTACTCCGCTTCTTTTTAAAACAGGAGTTAGAAGGCCGGCGGGACGCCGGCGGTCCCAGGGGGGTACAATCCCGTCTTCTACCCGAGGAGACCCGATGAGATCCCTTCTCGCCTGTGCCCTCCTGCTCGCCGTCGCCTTCGCGATTGCTGCCCGTGCCGCCGAGGCACCGAAGACCTACGACCTCATCCTGCGGGGCGGCACGATCTACGACGGCTCCGGCGCCAAGCCGATCGTGGGCGACGTGGCGGTCGACGGCGACCGCATCGCGGCCATCGGCTCGCTAGCCAAGGCGAGGGGGAAGACCGAGATCGATGCCCGGGGGCTCGCCGTCTCCCCGGGCTTCGTCAACATGCTGAGCTGGGCCACCGAGTCGCTGCTCGTGGACGGCCGCGCCCAGAGCGACCTGCGCCAGGGGGTGACTCTGGAGGTCATGGGCGAGGGCAGCTCCATGGGTCCGCTCAACGACGCCATGAAGAAGGAGGCTGTCGAGCAGCAGGGGGACATCAAGTACCCGATCACCTGGACCACCCTCGGCGAATATCTCGACCAGCTCGCGGCCAAGGGGATCGCGCCCAACGTCGCGTCGTTCGTGGGCGCCACCACCGTCCGCGTCCACGAGGTGGGCTACGCTGACCGGCCGCCGACTCCCGAGGAGCTGGCCCGCATGCGCAGGCTGGTGGACCAGGGCATGGAGGAAGGGGCCCTGGGCGTGGGCTCGTCCCTGATCTACGCTCCCGCCTTCTACGCCAGGACGGACGAGTTGGTGGCCCTCTGCGAAGAGGCCGCGAAATACGGCGGCATGTACATCTCCCACATGCGCAGCGAGGGCAGCCGTCTGCTGGAGGCCATCGACGAGCTGATCGACATCTCCCGCCGCGCCCGGCTGCCGGCCGAGATCTACCACTTCAAAGCCGCCGGCAAGCCGAACTGGGGCAAGCTCGACGCCGCCATCAAGAAGGTGGAGGCCGCCCGTGCCTCCGGCCTCAAGATCACGGCTGACATGTACACCTACACCGCCGGCGCCACCGGCCTCGACGCCTCCATGCCCCCGTGGGTGCAGGAGGGCGGCCTCGAAGCCTGGATCGGCCGCCTGAAAGACCCGGCCACGCGCGAGAAGGTGAAGAAGGAGATGGACACCCCCACCGACGCCTGGGAGAACCTCTTCCTCGCCGCCGGGGCGGACAAGATCCTCCTCGTCGCCTTCAAGAACGACAAGCTGAAGCCGCTCACCGGCAAGAGCCTGGCCGAGATCGCCAGGATGCGTGGCAAATCCCCCGAAGAGACGGCCATGGACCTGGTGATCGAGGACGACAGCCGGGTGGGCACCATCTACTTCCTGATGTCCGAGGACAACGTCCGCCGCGAGGTCGCCCTCCCCTGGGTGAGCTTCGGCTCGGACGCCGAGGCGCCGTCGATCGAGGGCGTCTTCCTGAAGTCCAACCCCCACCCGCGGACCTACGGCAACTTCGTCCGCGTCCTGGGCGAGTACGCGCGCGACGAGAAGGTGCTCCCTCTCGCAGAGGCCATCCGCAAGCTGACCTCCCTGCCCGCCGGCAAACTCAAGATCCGCGACCGCGGCCTCCTCAAGCCCGGCTACTTCGCCGACGTCGTCCTCTTCGATCCCGCCAAGGTCAAGGACCACTCCACCTACGACAAGCCGCACCAGTACTCCACGGGCGTGAAGCACGTCTTCGTCAACGGCGTCCAGGTGCTCAAGGATGGCGAGCCCACGGGCGCCAAAGCCGGCCGGGTGGTGCGGGGACCGGGGTGGACGGGGTGGAAGTGATCGAGAAGTAGAGAGATAGGCGGCCCGGCGAGACCGGGCCGCCGAAGGCGCTAGGGATTGAAAGTACCGGGATTCGCGTCTGAGATCGTCACGGCGCAGGGCGGGCATGGCCTTGCGCAGTGCTGTGCCTGCTCCGCTTCAGGATGGCATTGCGGGTCAGGGCCCGCATTGCACTGGTAGGACCCGTAACCGTCATAGCTGTACGAAGTGTCGGTGGTGCAGGTCTCGACCGGCGTTGGCGACATCGAACCTGATGCATCCATCTTGTTCAGACCCTGCCTCTCCCGGGCGGCCTTGAGCCACGCAGCATTCAAGCCGGGGAAGAAGTTGCCGCTCGTCCTGGGGAGATAGGTGTCCGGAATCTGATCGCCATCGGTGTCCACCAGCACGGTGGCCTGGCGCGAGAAAGACTTCTTCGGTACGACCGCACCCCAGGTGGCATTGGTGGCCGGCGCCAGAGTGAAGCTGCGAACGAGCTCCAGCCGCCGCGCCGGAGAGCCCTCGACCGGGACGAAAGTGACCCGGAACTTGACCTGAATCGGTGCCTCGAAGCGGCCCCCGACCTCGGTCTCCCGGATGATCTTCATCTGGCTGACCGGCTGCGGGCCACCGAGGGAGACCCGGGCGTGGAACGAGCCACAGGCCGTCTTCAGGGGAGCCACGCTCTCCAACTGCAGCGCCCGGAGTTGGACGCGAGTCGTCGCGACGCCCTTGCCGTCAAAGCTGGCGTCGTCGAGACGCTGGACGATCGTGTCCGCGCCTCCGAGCTCGCCGGGAGTCCCCGTGGAGAGGGCGCGCCCCTGAAGGACGACCCGGCCGGTGAAGGATTCCGACTTGGCGCAGAAGAAGCCCTTCGGGATCGGGTTCTTTGCAAAGTCGACGAACGTCGTGCCGTCACCCGCCGTACGCCAGACGTCGATTCCGTTCTGGATGGTGCGCACGCCGGCGGCGACGGCCGGCAGGGCGGCAAGGAACGTGAGAGCCAAGAGACAGACGAAAGCTCTTTTCACGAAACACCTCCGAAGATGGTTCCAGTTAAGAAAGAGGGCCATTCCCTGCACGAGGTTCGCGCTTCGGCGGCGGAGGGCCACGGGGCGGCTTCGACAGCTCGCACAGCTCATCCGTCGTCCACGACAGGAACACGGTGCCACCTCTCCCTGGGCCTCGGTAGAAACTGCTCAATACAGTCTCTACTTCTTTCAGTACAGCTCAGGGGAGAAGTGGGACATCCGGCGCGCGAGGAATGCCGCAGAGGGCGCCCCTAAAAGACGAAGGCCGCTCGGGAGAGCGGCCTTCCAGGAGAGCTACAGTGGCCTGGCGCGCCTCAACTGGCGGCCTTCCGCTGCCGCTTCTCCAGACTGCTGTTGAGCGCCTGCTCTACCAACCCCTCCGCCTCACGCTCGTTGATGCCCTTGACGTGGGCGACCTCGCTGACGATGAAGTACTTGGCCCGCTCGTACATCTTCTTCTCGCGGAACGAGAGGCTCTTGCGCTGCGAGACGAGCCGCAGGTTCTTGAGCACCTCGGCCACGTCGGTGAGACGCCCGGTCTTCATCTTGTCGAGGTTCTGCTTGTACCGCCCCTTCCAGTCCTTGTACGTGTCGATATTACCGTCCTCGAGGATGTCCAGAAGAGCGCGGACGTCGCGTGTGTGGCACAGCGGACGCAGGCCGACCAGCTCGAGGTTGGACTTCGGCACCATCACTTTGGAGTTGTTGGCAAGGAGACGGAGATGAAAGTAGAGCTGCTCCACCCCGTCCATGTGGCCTGGCTCGATCTTCTCGACCAGGGTTACACCGTGGTTGGGGTATACCACCTTCTGACCGACTCTGAATGTCACGTCGAGACCCCCTAAATTGATGCAGATGATGGAGCTGCGGTAAGTAAGTCTCTGAGGGACTTCCGCTTACGTCGCTTGTTATACACCGGAACAAGCTCCCCGTCAACCCTTGGCTCAAGGACGAGAGCCGTAACAGAGGCGTCACACGGGTTGACACCCCGGGACACAGCCCCTACGATTCGCCCTGGCCTTCACTCGCCGGAGTGGCGGAATGGCAGACGCAGCGGACTCAAAATCCGCCGCCCCTTGCGGGCGTGTGGGTTCGACTCCCATCTCCGGCACCAGGGTCTCGACGGACGCTCACTCCTTCATCTCCAGAAATGCCTTGACGAGAAAAAGGACGGAGGGGCGGATCGCCCCCCCGTTCGGGGTCTGCCGGGATCAGGAGTGGGGTTTCTTGGTGTGAGCCACGTCGACCCGGGCGGCCGTCTTGGTCGTGCCGTCCTCGGTGAAGGAGACCCGCACGTCGTCGCCGACCTGGAGGTCCGCGAAGGTGATCTCCTTGCCCGCGCCCCGGAACTTGGTCGAATCGTCAACCCCGAAGGTCGAGGTGTCGTTGCCGTGCTTGACCGTGAACGTCTTGCCCGCGGTGTCGATTGAGGCGATGTCGCCGTGCGTGCGGTGGTACTGCTTGCTGGTGGCGCTCGACTTGTCGGCCGCGCCGGCGGCGATGGCCGTGACCAGGATCACGAGCAGCGTAAGACTCAGAATAAGGTGTTTGCGCATAACCCTTTGCCTCCTAAGAGCGAAAGCATCGCCATGATGCCTTCTTGGGGTTCTTCACGAGAGATTTCTGCAAAGTGCAGGCCAGAGCGCCCGGGCGAGCCCGCGTCAGGCGTGGGATTTCTTGCCGTGCAGCACGTCGATGCGGGCCGCGGTCTTATCCGAGCCGCTCTCGGTGTAGGAGACCCGCACGTTGTCGCCGACCTTGAGGTCCCCGAAGGCGATGTCCTTGCCCAAGCCCTTGACCTTGGTCGAGCTGTCGGTCTTGAAGGTCCAGTTGTCCTTGCCGTGCTTGATCGTGAGCGTCTGGGCCGAGGTGTCGACCGCCGTGATGTCCCCGGTGGCGCGGTGATACTTCACCTTGGGCGCGTCGGCGGCGACGGCGGCGACGGCGAGGACCAGGAGCAGCGTCAGACTCAGGACGACATGTTTGCGCATAGCCCTTTTTGCCTCCTAAGGATCGAAGGCATCGGCATGATGCCTTACGATGGGATCTTCGGGAGGAGCTCGTGCAAAGCGCGGGCCAGCCTTACTCGTAGCGCAACGCGTCAATGGGGTCCAGCCGCGAGGCCTTGGCCGCCGGGTAGATGCCGAAGAAGATGCCGACGATGGCCGAGAAGCCAAAGGCGAGGACCACCGCCCAGAGGGGGACGTGGGCCGGCGGGAAGTTGGGGATGAGCTTGGCCGTCACCACCCCCAGGCCGTAGCCCAGCAGCAGGCCGATGCCGCCGCCCACCAGGGAGAGGGTCACGGCCTCGATGAGGAACTGGATCAGCACGTCCTGCCGCCGCGCCCCCACCGCCTTGCGCACGCCGATCTCCCGCGTCCGCTCGGTGACCGACACCAGCATGATGTTCATAATGCCGATGCCGCCCACCAGCAGGGCGATTCCCACCACGCCGCCCACCACGGCGGTGATGCTCCCCAGGATGGAGTTGATGGTGTCCAGGATCTCGTCCTGGGTCTGGATCTGGAAGTCGTCCGGCTCGGCCGCCGGCAGCCGGTGGCGCTGGCGCAGCAGGCGGGTGATGTTGTCCTTGACCGGCTCCACCATCTCGGCGCTGTCGGCCTGGAGACGGAGCTGCACCTGGTCACCGGCGTTGCGGCCGAAGAGGTTGAGGGCCGAGTCGAAGGGGACGAAGGCCAGGTCGTCGGTGTCCAATCCCAGGCTCTGCCCCTTGTGCTCCATGACGCCGATGACGGTGGCCGGGTAGATGTTGACGTAGATCTCCTTGCCCAGGGGGTCGGGCCCGAGGCTCAGCTCGTCGACGACCTTGGTGCCGATCACCACCACCTTGTGGCGGTTCTCGAGGTCCAGCTTGGAGAAGAAGCGCCCCTTTTCCACCGTGTGATTGTTGACGTCCTGCCAGTTTTCGTTGACCCCGATGATGGCGGCGGGGGTGTGCTTGCGGTCCTTGTACTTGAGGGTGGCGCGGCCGAAGATGGCGGGCGTCAGCATCTTGACGCCGGCGACCTTCTGCTCGACGGCCCGGCCGTCTTCGTAGGTCAGCTTCACCTGGCGGGCTATCATGCCGGGGAAGCTGCGCTCGGTCTTGGCCTGGATCAGCATGAAGGTGGCGCCCACCCCCTGGAGCTGCTGGGTGATGGTGTACTGCAACCCCTGGACGATCGAGACCACCGCAATCACCGCGGCGACGCCGATGATGATGCCGAGCGTCGTCAGGATCGAGCGCATCAGGTTGGCGCGGAGCGCCGCCAGGGCGATACGGAAGTTTTCGAGGAAGACCACGGGGCGTCCTTTCGTCCTTCAGGAGACCGGCGCCGCCGCCGTGGCTGCGCTCCCGGCGCGGGCCGTGGGCTGGTCGGAGATGACCTTGCCGTCCTTGAGCAGCACCCTGCGCCAGGCGTGCTCGGCGATGTCCGGCTCGTGGGTGACCAGCACCACGGTGTTGCCCGCTTGGTGGAGCTCGTCGAACAGGGCCATGATCTCCTCCGAGGTGGCGGAGTCGAGGTTGCCCGTGGGCTCGTCGGCGAGGAGGATCGACGGGTCGTTGACCAGGGCGCGGGCGATGGCCACGCGCTGGCGCTGACCGCCGGAGAGCTCGTTGGGCTGGTGGTGCATGCGCGTGCCCAGGCCCACCTTCTCCAGGGCCTTGCGCGCCCGGTCCCGCCGGTCGGCGCGCGACAGGCCGGCGTAGATCAGCGGCAGCTCGACGTTGTGCAGGGCGTCGGTCCTGGCCAGCAGGTTGAAGGTCTGGAAGACGAAGCCGATCTCCTTGTTGCGGATGCCCGCGAGTTGCGAGTCGTCGAGCTCCTGCACGGCGACACCGTTGAGGACGTAGCTGCCGGAGCTCGGGGTGTCGAGGCAGCCGACGAGGTTCATCAGCGTCGACTTGCCGCTGCCCGACGAGCCCATGATGGCCACGTACTCCCCGCGCTCCACCGTGAGGTCGACGCCGTTCAAGGCGCGCACCTTCTCCGCCCCCATGTCGTAGACCTTGTGAATGTCCTTGAGATCGATCAGCCCCATCTCGCTCCCTACCCTTTCTTCGCCGAGCCCGGGGAGGTCCCGCTCTTGCGGTCCTCGTCCTCGGAGGTCTTGCTCTCGATGATGGCATCGCCGTCCTTCAGGTCCTTGAGCGTCCGGTACGGGCCGGTGACGACCCTTTCACGGATCTTGGCGCCGGAGGTCAGCTCGACGTGCGTCTCGTCGGAGATCCCGGTCGTGACCCGCCGCTGATGGGCCTTGCCCTGGTCCACCACGAAGACGACCTTGACCGTGTCCTCCTTCTTGGTGGAGGCGGCCTTGCCATCCTCCGTCACCGGCTCCCGCTCCACCACGGCCGCGATGGGCGCCACCAGCGCACGGGGATGGGCGTCGGTGTGGATCTCGGCCCGTACCGACATGCTGGCCCGCAGGTCCGGGTCCGGATCGTCGAGCAGGATCTTGACCTTGAAGAAGGTCACGTCCGGCTGGTTCGCCCGGCTGAAGCCGGAGCTGCCCACCTCCACCACCTTGCCGTGATACTCCTTGGCCGGGATGGCGTCGACCTTGAGCACGGCCGGCTCGCCCACCTTGACGTTGACGATCTCCGTCTCGTCCACGTCGACCGTGGCCAGGATCTCCGACATGTCGGCGATGGTGCCGATCACCGACGCCGGGTTGTTCATGGTGCCGGAGACCACCACCTCCCCCTCCTTGGCGTTGAGGGCGATGACCCGGCCGGTCAAGGGAGCATAGATGGTGGTCTTGGTCAGCGCGTCCTGGGCGTTGACCAGGCTGGCCTGGTACTGCTGCACCAGCTCGCGGGAGCTGTCGAGCTGCAGGCGGGCCGAGGCCTCGGCGAGCTGGGCCGCCTCGAGCTGCTCCCGGGTGGCGATGCCGTCGGCGCTCAGCTTCTGGGCGCGGTTGAGCTTGTTGCGGCTGTCGGCGAGGGAGACCTGGGCCTGCTGGACGGCGGTCTGGGCGCTCCTGAGCAGGGCCGCCGACTGATCGCGCTGGGCGAGGAAGGCCTGCTGCTCCAGGCGCAGGAAGGGCTTCCCCTTCTCGATCCGGTCGCCCTCCTGCACCCACAGCTTGTCGATCTTGCCGATGACGTGGGCCGAGATGTTGACCTTGATGCGCGGCTCCAGCCCGCCGCTCGCCTTGACGACCTGCGACACGTCGCGCTGCGCCACCTCCTCGGTGTAGACCTTGATGCCCTTGTCACGGCTCTGGCCGCGGACGCTGGCGAACACGATGGCCGCCAGCACCAGCAGGACCAGGGTCCAGATCACGATCTTCTTCACAGGGACTCCTTCAACGGAGGGCCGCCAGGCCGACGCGGACGCCGATGAACAGCAGCGTCACCAGGACGACGACCGCCGCGACCTGCTGCGTCGACAGGCGCGATACCGCCTTGTAGCCGATGATGGAGAGCACCACGCTCCAGAGGCTGAAGAAATCGACGCTGGCGTAGAGCGCGGTCACCCACGCCTTGGCGTCCGCCGGAGCGAGGAAGGCGAGGTTGGACTGCAGGAAGGTGCCCGATTTGACGTCCGCATAGCCGAGCGACGCACGGCTCAGGATCACGGGCAGGGTGAGCAGCGCCGCGATCACCCCCGGCATCCCCGCATGCAAGGTCGTCGCGAAGCTCGTTTTGAAGCTGAAGTCGCTGCCCAGGAGCTTGAAGACGACCCAGTAGACGAGGGCCCCCAGCAGCACGACCAGGACGATGAAGACCGGGACCGTGCACGCGGAGATGATCGGTCCGGCCTTCTGCATCATGTTGATCTGGGGCTCGAGCTGAGCCTCCGGGACGTCCCGGCCCTTCTCCTTCAGGGTCTGGGTGATCACGTCGCGGTAGTCGGTGCGCATCCCCACGACGTAGGCCACCGCGCCCGACGCCACCAGCAGCACCAGCAGCGCCGCACCCCAGGTGGGGCGCTCGGCGATCGAGCGGAACGTCTTGACGGGCGAGACGAGGGCGCCCAGCAGGCGCCCGAAGCTGGAGTCTTCCATGGCCATGGCTTAGTTCTCCCCGGGCAGCTTGTCCCGACGCAGACTGAAGCGGCTGTAGTTGGGATCCTCCGGATCGTCGATGGTGACCCCCTCCTGCACCGGCAGCCGGCCGATCGCCCGGTAGTACTCGGCGAGCGACGTGCGGTAGGTCACGACGGCCGAAACCAGGTTGCTGCGGGCCTGGGTGAGCTGGTCCTGGATCGAGGTGATGTTGAAGCTGGTGGACATACCGTTCTCGTAGCGCTTGCGCTCCGCTTCCAGGTTCTTCTCCTGGAACTCGGTGGCCTTGCGGGCCGCGTCGATCTGCTTGGCCGCCGTGACCACGCCGCGGGCGGCCTGCCGCACCTCGGTGGCGACGATCGTCTTCTCCTGCTCGAGCAGGAGGTTGAAACGGTCGACGTCCAGGTTGGCGATGGCGCTCTGCGCCCGCGCCGAGCGGTTCTGGAGCGGGTAGGCGAACACGAGCTGGGCCTGCCAGGAGTTGAAGCTCAGGCCGGTGACCTGGCTGACGGTATCGTTGAAAGAGGTCGCCCCGCCGTTGAAGCCGTAGCTGACCTGGAGGCCGAGGGAGGGCTTCAACTGGTTGCGGAAAAACTGCGCATTGAGGCGCGCCAGGGTGAGCTGGAGGTCCTGGGTCCGCAGCTCGGGCCGCGATTCGTAGGCGGTGCGGATGGCCTCGTCGACGTTGATGGCGATGCGCTCGGTCTCCGGCGGCGTCGTCGGCTCGATGGGGGTCTCCCACAGCGTGCCCGACGGTACGTTGAGCAGGCGGCGGAGCACGTCCTCGGCGTTGCCGACGGCCGCCGTGGCGCCGATGATCCCCTCCTCGCGGGTGGCGATGGCCGCATCGCTCTGCACCAGCTCCAGGGGGGCCAGGGTGCCGACCTCGACCTGGATGCGGTTGCGCTCGTGCAGCTCCTTGGCCAGCCCGAGGCTCTGCTGCGCCACGTCGAGCTGCTCCCGGGCCTGGACCAGGCTCCAGTAGGCGTTCTCCACCAACTGGATGGTCCCCGTCACCTGCAGATTGAACTGCTGGCGGCCGACGTCGCTGTTGTTGCGCGCGATGAGGATGCCCCGCTCGGTGGCCAGCCGGCCGTAGTTCTGCAGCAGCGGTTGGTTGTAGCTGAAGGTGAAGCCGGAATTGAACAGGGTGGCGGCGGCCCGGAAGGGGCTGTTGTTCACCGACCTCTGGTTGGTGAACCCCAGGGTCAGGTCGCCGCCGGTGGGCACCCGCTGGGTGAAGCTGAAGTTGAGGTTCTGAATGTCGTTCTTCGATCCCTGCACCTGGGAGATGGCCGGTGACGTGGAGGAGAGGTCCGACAGCGTGGCATTGGGCAGCAGGTCGTAGATCCCCAGGCTCTGGACGATGCTCAGGCGCTGCTGGGTGCGGACGTAGCGCTCGACGACCAGGCCGAGGTTCTGGCGCAGGGCGATCTCGACCGCCTGATCGAGGGAGAGCTGCACCTTGCCGGCCTTGACGTCCAGGACCGGCGGCTCGACCGGCGGCCGCACCGCCTGGGTGTTGACGCGGACCTCCGCGGCCCGCGCGGGACCGCCGACCGTCAGCAGCCCCAGCAGGAGGACGAGGACCGCCCTCCGGTTTTTCGCTGAATTGAATCGCAAACGCGTTGTCCTCATTGAGTGGCCCCTCACCTTAATCTGGATGACTGCTTGCACGAATCGCGGCGTGCCTCTCCGCGGACATACGGCCCAGCCGCGCAAAAGTTCACGAGTCCCGTCTGATTTACGACGGGCCCTGCCCGTTCCTTACACCTCTCGGAGACAGCTCCCCGGGATAGAAGCATGCTACCATTCGCCCGCATTCCTCTACCTCTCCTACCTCTCCCGCCACCAGCGCCAGCGGCGGCCGCTCGGCGGCGCAGCGCGGGCGGGCGCTGGGGCAGCGCGGATGGAACGGGCAGCCGGACGGCGGCGCCAGCGGGCTGGGCGGCTCCCCGGGGAGCACGATGCGGTCCCGCCGGCGGCCGGGGTCCGGCACCGGCACGGCGGAGAGCAGGCTCGCCGTGTAGGGGTGCAGCGGCCGCCGGAACAGCTCCGCCCGCCGGTTGAGCTCCACGATCCGCCCCAGGTACATCACCGCCACCCGGTCCGCGAGCTGCTCCACCGCCGCCATGTCATGGGCGATGAGCAGCAGCGTCAGCCCCAGCCGTTGCCGCAGGTCCGCCAGCAGGGCCAGGACCTGCCCCCGCACCGAGACGTCGAGCGATGATACCGGCTCGTCGGCCACCAGCAGCTCCGGCCCCGGCGCCAGCGCCCGGGCGATCCCCACCCGCTGCCGCTGGCCGCCTGACAGCTCGTGGGGGTAGCGGTCTCCCAGCTCCGCCGCGAGCCCCACCAGGGCCAGCAGCTCGGCCACCCGGGCCGCCCGGCCGGCGCGGTCGAGGGGGGTATGGATCGCCAGCGGCTCCGCGACGATCGACGCCACCCGCTGCCGGGGGTCGAGCGAGCCGTACGGGTCCTGGAACACCATCTGGAACCGTCGGCGGCGCCGCCGCAGCTCGTGCCCCGCGAGCGCCGCTAGGTCCTCGCCCGCGAAGACGATGCGGCCGGCCGTGGGCTCGATCAGCCGCACGGCGCAACGGCCGAGCGTCGTCTTGCCGCTCCCGGACTCGCCCACCAGGGCCACGCACTCGCCGGCCGCCACCTCCAGGTCGACCCCGTCCAGGGCGCGCAGGGTACCGGTGCGCCGCCGCAGAGCTCCGCGCCGCACCGCGTACTCCTTGCGCAGCCCCGCGATCACCAGCAGCGGCGGCGTCACGCCCTCTCCTCCCTCTTCTCCACGACCGGCGACAGCGCCCCGAGCCGCGGCACCGCCGCCAGCAGGGCGCGGGTGTAGGGGTGGGCGGGGGCGCGGAACAGCGCCTCGACCGCCGCCTCCTCCACGATCTCGCCGGCGCGCATCACCGCCACCCGGTCGCAGGTCTCGGCCACCACTCCCAGGTCGTGGGTGATGAGCAGCACCGACAGCCCCAGGTCCCGGCGCAGATCCTCCAGCAGCTCCAGGATCTGCGCCTGGAGCGTCACGTCGAGCGCCGTCGTCGGCTCGTCGGCCAGCAGCAGGTCCGGTCCGCCGGCGAGCGCCATGGCGATCATCACCCGCTGCCGCTGCCCGCCCGAGAGCTGGTGCGGGTAGTCGTCCAGGCGCCGGCGGGCATCCGGCATCGCCACCCGGTCGAGCAGGCGGACGGCCTCGTCGCGGGCCTCGTGCCGCGACAGCGTACGGTGGGCCCGCACCGCTTCGACGATCTGGAAGCCGAGAGTGTACGCCGGATTCAGCGCCGTCGCCGGCTCCTGGAAGACGAGCCCGATCCGGCCGCCGCGCACCCGCCTCAGCTCGCGCGGACCCAGGGCCAGCAGGTCCACCGTTCCTTCAGCCCCCTGGAGCTCGACGCTGCCGCTCGTCACTCGCGCGTTCGGCGGCAGCAGTCCCAGGATGGCGAGGGCCGTCAGCGTCTTGCCCGAGCCGGACTCCCCCACCAGCCCGAAGATCTCGCCGCGCTCAACCGCCAGCGAGACGCCGCGCACCACCGGCCGCCAGCTCCGTTCCCCAGCGAAGCCGGGGAAGGCGATGGTGAGCCCCCGCACGGCGAGAAGGGTCACGTCCGGCCGCGTCCTAAGTCTCGGCCCGGCGGAGCCAGCTCACCAGCGACGCCACGCCGAAGCCGGTGGCGCCGGCCGCCGGCGCCCCCTGTTCCACCTTGACGTTGGCCACCCCGGCGATGTCGAGGTGGGCCCAGCGCTTCACCTCGCCGACGAACTCGGAAAGGAAGGCGGCCGCCAGGCTCGCGCCGCCCCAGCGGCCCGCCGAGTTGCGGAGGTCGGCGTGGGTGCCCTTCATCTCCTCCAGGAACTCCGGGAAGAGGGGGAGCCGCCACAGGCGCTCGCCCCCCTCCTCGGCGGCGGCGGCCAGCTCGCCCGCCAGGCCGTCGTCCGGTGTGAACATCCCCGCCGCCAGGTGCCCGAGCGCCACCATGCAGGCGCCGGTCAGGGTCGACAGCTCGATCAGGGCGTCCGGCTTCTCCTCGGCGGCCCAGCCCAGGGCATCGGCGAGGATCATCCGCCCCTCGGCGTCGGTGTTGGTGATCTCCACCGTCTTGCCGTTGTAGCAGCGGACGATGTCGCTCGGCCGGTAGGCGCTGCCGGAGAGCATGTTCTCGGCGAACGGGGCGTAGACGGTGAGCCGCACCGGCAGCGCCAGCTCCGCCACGGCGCGGGCCGTCGCCAGCACGGCGCAGGCGCCGCTCTTGTCGTACTTCATCTCGTCCATGTCGGCGGCGGGCTTGATGGAGATGCCGCCGGTGTCGAAGGTGATCCCCTTGCCCACCAGGGCGATGCGGGGCCCGCGGTCGCCCCACTGCAGCCGCACCAGGCGGGGCGGATGAGCGGAGCCGGCGCCCACCGCCAGCAGGCCACCCATGCCGCGGGCCGCCAGCTCCCCGGCGTCCAGCACGGTGACGGCGAGGCCGCGGTCGGCCGCGAGCTCGCGGGCGCGCTCCTCCATCCAGGTGGGCGTGGCCTCGTTGGCCGGCGAGTTGGCAAGGTCGCGGGCGAAGGCCACAGCCCCGGCCACGACGCCGGAGACGGCGAGGGCGTCGCGGAAGGCGGCCTCCGTCCCCGCCGGCGGGACCACGGTCAGCCGCTCCACCCGGCCGGCCTTGTCGGTCTCGCTCAGGAAGCGGTCGAAGCGATACACGGCGAGGGCCATGGCGCGCAGGATGCGTCCGGCGGCGGGGCCGGAGGTCTCGGCGTGGGCGGGCAACGCCACGGCGAGGCGCCGCTCGCCGCCGTGGCGGGCGTCCTCGGCGGCGCGGCCGAGCCAGCGCAGGAGCTTGGTCCAGGTGAAGTCGTGCCGCGCTCCCAGGCCATAGAGGGCGACGACCGGCCCGTCGGGGCCCGCCTCCGTCTGCCCCCACTGCTCCTCGGCCCCCTTGAAGCCCGCCCTCGCCGCCAGGCGCTCCACCGCCCGCCGGCTCCCCTCGCTCAAGCCGTCGGCCGCGGGAGCCTCGTCCTCGAAGCACCCCACGGCCAGGAGACCGGCCTCCGGACGGCTCCCGGAGACGACGTCGATCGACGCGATATGCCCCATGAGATCCTTTCCTCCAGCTTTTCAGCTACCTCGGTGTCCGAGTCTAGCAGTCGCGCCTCCATGGCCAGTCACGGAGCGGTATGGTATACGTAATCCCTCCATTTCAAGTTGAACGAACGCCCCGTCGCGAGCACGAGCATGAACCCCACGTCTCTTCTCCAGATGCTGCCCGGCCCGTTCAACTTCCTGCGTCCGGAGCCCGACGAGGTCCGGCGCCTGATACCCGACCTCCAGCGTCTCCTGCCGCAGCCGCGCCCCATCTTCCTCGAAGACGAGAACGCCACCCCCCTCCAGGGCTTCCCCATCTCCCTCTCGCGCGGCATGCTCGAGCTGCGCGCCGCCCTGCGCGAATACGTCCTGGCCGAGGAGGCCGTCCAGGTCGCCGGCCTGCGGCGCGAGGGGCACGACGTGCGGGCCCACACCCTGGCCTGGGAGCGCTACGTCGCCCTGCTCTCCCGCGCCCTGGAGAACGCCACCATCTCCAGCTACGGCCGCCAGTATCCCGCCGTGTTCTGGCTCTTCCACTCGCTCGACGTGGCACGCCTGCTCAAAGAGGTGCCGAAGCGCATGCTGCGGCGGGACACCGAGCTCGGCCGCCGTCACGGCGACGCCGTCAAATACCGGATCTTCGACCGCTTCCTCGACCGCGTCCTGGCCACCAGCTACGACCTGGTGCAACGGCTGGCCGGCACCACCGAGGAGGCCGAGGAGGAGCTCTTCCCGCGCGTGCTCTCCCGCATGCGCGACAACGTCCTGCTGTTCACCGAGGACTACATCAGCCGCGATCTGTCCGAGCTCGGCAGCTACTTCAACGGTTCCCTGGGGATCGACGGCCGCGACCTGCGCAAACGGCTGGACGACCTCGCCCGCTGGCACTTTGAGCAGCTCGCCGCCGATCCCGGCCTGCGCGCCGTCGTCACCCACCTGCTGCGTGCCGATCCGCGGGGCGACAGCCGCGACCTCCTCTGCCGCCCCGGCTACGTCCCCTACCTCGCGACGCTCAAGTCATACGACCCGGCGCGGCTGCTGCCGCCGGCCGTCCTCCAGGTCTGGGAGGGCCTCCTGCTCAAGCTCAAGGAGTTCGAGCTGCTCCACGGCCTGCGCCGGCTGCTGGTGCCCATCGAGGTCGAGGCGGACGGCCGCATGGTGGGGCGCGAGCTCCCGCCCGGCCGGGCCTTCCCCGGCGGCGACCTCGTCCTCTCCACCGCCACCCGGCCCCTGGACTTCATGGAGCCCTGGGTGGTGGACCCGCGGGTGGAGCGCTACGGCATGATCTACGACATCAGCGACTTCTCCCAGACCCTGTCGATGCTCCACCGGGCGGGCAACGAGCGCCAGGACGACGCCTTCCTGGCCATGTTCCGCTTCCAGCGGCGGATCAACCGCCTGGCCGTCTCCCACCGCGCCAAGCTGGAGAAGTACCTGGGCGACGGCGCCTTCTACTCCAGCCGCGAGGCCACCAATCTCCTGCTCTGCTCGATCCACCTCCAGCGCTACTACGTGGAGGCCGTGCGCGATGGTCTCCCCTTCGACCGCGGCATGCGCATCGCCCTGAACTACGGACCCTACCGTCTCATCCCCATGGGCAGCCGCCCCGAAGAGGGGGAGCGCTACGAGTTCTTCGGCCCCGGCCTCGTCGAGCTGTCGCGCCTGACCACGGGCAAGGCGACCCAGGAGGTCGACGAGGTCAAGACCATGCTGATCAACCAGGGCTACCCCGAGGCGACGGTGCACCGGTTCTTCTCCCCCCTCTCCTCCAAGAACGTGGACGTGGTGGACAAGACCGAGGAGCTGCGGCAGTTCTACGCCTACATCAACCGCAACGGCACCCTGCACAACAACGGCATGGTGGCGACCGGCGCCTTCATCGCCCAGCTCGAGCGCGAGCTCACCGGCTGCCCCCTCTTCCACGGCCGCGAAGGCGACAGGGCGTACGTCTTCCTCGTCCTGGAGAGCGCCGGCGACAAGCTGTCCGTGGGCTTTCGCAAGCTGGGCATGGCCCACCTCAAGGGGCTTGAAAAACTGGCGGTGTATGAGATCGTGGACGGTGCCGGGGTGGACCCGGCGGCGTTCACCCAGATCCGCGGTGTGCGGCTGGCCGCCGCCGTCGAGCGGGAGTCCGCCGTCGGGGCCCGGGTGTGAGGGTGCCCGAAGCAGGGACTTCAGGGACTCCAGGGACTCCAGGGACCGGAGCTTTCCTCGTCCCTGTTGTCCCTGAAGTCCCTGCTGTCCCTCAGCCGGCGCCGGCGCCACGGCGAAAGGAACCCCCATGACCGAAGCTCTCTGGCAGACCGGCCTGCCCGGCCTGCCGCCGCCGCGGCAGGGCAAGGTGCGCGACGTCTATGATCTGGGGGGTGAGGCCGGCGATGCCCTGCTGATCGTGGCCGCCGACCGGCTGTCGGCCTACGACCACGTACTGCGGCCGGGGATCCCGGGCAAGGGGAAGATCCTCAACCAGCTCTCCAACTTCTGGTTCGGCCACCTGGCGGGCGTGGTACCCAATCACCTCCTGGCGACCGAGCCCGAGGACTTCCCCGCCGTCCTCGCCCCGTTCCGGGAGCTCCTGCGGGGCCGCTCCGTGCTGGCGCGCAAGGCGCGGGTGATCCCCTTCGAGTGCGTGGCCCGGGGTTACCTCGCCGGCAGCGGCTTCCGCGAGTACCAGAAAAGCGGCACGGTCTGCGGCATTCCCCTCCCCTCAGGACTGCAACGGGCGAGCCGGCTGCCGCAGCCCATCTTCACCCCCGCCACCAAGGCCGAGACCGGGCACGACGAGAACGTGGATTTCGCCACCGTCGAGGCTGCCCTCGGTCCCGAGCTCGCCGTCACCCTGCGCGACCTCACCCTGAGGCTCTACGACCGGGGCGCCGAGCACGCCGCCGCCAGGGACCTCCTCCTGGCCGACACCAAATTTGAATTCGGCCATGCCCTGGACACGGGCGAGCTGCTGCTGATCGACGAGGTCCTCACCCCCGACTCCTCCCGCTACTGGGACGTCGAGCACTGGGTCCCCGGCGAGGAGCCCGTCTCCTTCGACAAGCAGTACGTCCGCAACTGGCTCGACGAGACCGGCTGGGACAGGGAGTCGCCGCCTCCCGAGCTGCCCCGGGACGTAGTGCGGGGCACCCTGGAGCGCTACGTCGAGGCCTTCCAGCGGCTCACCGGGCGGGAGCCGGCGCTGTAGGCCCCCCTACCGCCCCGCAAGCCCGCCCAGGGTCCCCAGCAGGTACTTGATGTTCTCGTCGGTCCAGCGGATGCCGCCGCCGAGGAAGAGGGAGTGGTTGGCGAGCGGGTCGTCGTAGCCGCCGATCAGGTAGAGGTTGGGGTGGAACTGGTAGCGGCCCATCAGGCGCAGGTGGGCCGACTTGTTGTCCTGCCGGTTGAAGTCGAAGGCCTCGAAGGACATCAGGAGCTTGCGGTTGAGCACCGGCAGCGGGTACTCGATCTGCGCCCCGCCCGTGCCCTCGATGATGCCCGCCCACACGCGCGCGTCGTACGGCGCCTTATAGCCGAACAGGCCGGTGGCGGTGTAGGCCTGCTCCTGCGTCAGCGTGTGGGTCGTCGTCGTCCGCGGGATGCCGTTCGGACCCGTGACGGTGGTGGTCTGGGTCTTGTCGCGCAGCTTGCCTTCGGGGCTGTTGACGATCCCGATGCGATAGAGGTGCTTCTTGTCCTGCGGGTCGATGTCGACCTTGAAGCTGGTCAGCGAGCTCTTGGAACTGCCCGAGTCGGTGGCGGGGATCGAATTCTTCAGGTAATAGCCCTGGAGGTCGAGGTCGATCTTGAACTTGTTGATGGCGCCCAGGGTGCCGCTCAGGGTGTCGACGCCGCCCTTGATGCTGTCGAGGGTCGAGATGACGTCGTTGTAGGCCTTGTCGTCGTTGACCAGCTTGCCGATCGTCCCCTGGCCGCTGGCGATCTTCTCCGAGATCCGGTTGAGGTTGTCGGCCGAGGTCTGGAGCTTGGTGGTCAGCTCGCGCAGGTTGGTCGTGGTGCCCGAGACGTTGCCGCGGTTCTCCGCCAGCAGCTCGGAGATCTGGTCGATGGCGCGGTTGGTCTGGCCGGCCAGGCGCGGCAGCTCGCGGGCCAGGGTGGCGCCGACCACGTCGAAGTTGTGCACCGTCGAGGAGAGGTTGGCCCGGTTCTCGGCGATCATGGCCCGCAGCTCGGTCGAGGTGAGCTGGATGTCGCGGATCAGGCTGTTGATGTTGCCCCCCACGTCGCCGCCGGAGAGCTGGCTCGTGACCTTCTGGATCGAGCCGCCGATCTCGTCGATCTTGGCGATGGCGTCGTCGAAGCTGACGGGTGTCTTGCCGATCAGCACGGTGTGGGGCGGCAGCGGCGGCGCTCCCGGTGGGCCGGGGACGAGCTCCACGTACTTCTCCCCCAGCAGGCCGAGGTTGGCGATGCGGGCCGTGGTGCCGACGGTGAGCGGCAGCGGCTTGTCGAGCGCCATGGTGATGCGGGCCTGGGAACCCTGGAGGCCGACGCCGTCCACGTGCCCCACCTTGACGCCGGCCACGCGGACCGAGGCCTTGTCGTCCAAGCCGGCCACGGTGCCGAAGACGGCGTCGATGCGCTGCCCTTTGGCATGGAACAGGTTGAGGTCCTCGATCTTCCAGATGAGGAGCCCCAGGACGACCAGACAGATGGTGGCAAAAATGCCGACCTTGATGACTGATTTCATGATCTCTCCAGCTCGCGAGCGCCCGCCCCTGCCGGTTCCCCCTCGTTCGTCGAGCCCGTCTCGTCCTTCGAGTCCCGCGGCCCGCGTGCCGGAGTCTCCTCGGAAAGGGGACCGTCCGCCCTGCCGTGGATGAACTGCTGCACGCGGGGATCGTCGAGCCGCCGGAACTCCTCCGGCGGCGCTTCGGCAATGATCTTACCCTGATGGAGCATGGCGATCCGGTCGCCGATCCGGAAAGCGCTCTCCATGTCGTGGGTGATGGTCACGCTGGTGGTCTTCAGCCGGTCCGAAAGGTCGAGGATGACCTCGTCGATCAGCGCCGTGGTGATCGGGTCGAGCCCGGTGGTCGGCTCGTCGAAGAGGAGGATTTCCGGCTGGTGGGCGACGGCGCGGGCGAAGCCCACCCGGCGCCGCATGCCGCCCGAGAGCTGCGACGGCAGCTTCTCCCCCACCCCCTCCAGCCGCACCATGGTCAGGCACTCCTCCACCCGGTCGCCGATCTCACCACGGGACATCTTCGTCAGCCGCTGCAATGGGAAGGCCACGTTCTGCCACACCGTCATCGAGTCGAACAGGGCACCCTCCTGGAACGCCATGCCGAACTTGCGCCGGAACTCGGTGATCTGCCGGTTGCCCAGCTTTTCCACCGCCTGGCCGTCCACCTCCACCGTCCCGGAGTCGGGCTTGAGCAGGCCGATGATGTGCTTCAGGAGCACGCTCTTGCCGGTGCCCGAGCCGCCGATGATCACCAGCGACTCGGCCGGCACGACGTCCACGTTCACCCCGTCCAGCACCACCTTGGAGCCGAACGACTTGTGGAGGTCGTGGATGTGGATCTTGACGGCTTCAGGCATTGGATCTCAGAACAATAACCGGGTGAGGAAAAAGTCCGAGATGAGGATCGCGATGCTCGCCACCACCACCGCCGCCGTGGTCGAGCGCCCCACGCCCTCGGCGCCGCCGGTGGTGTAGAACCCCTGCTGGCAGCCGATGGCAGCCAGCAGGAAACCGAAGACGGACGCCTTGACGACCCCCGAGACCAGGTCGTTCAGGTCCATGAACTGGAAGGTCCGATCGAGATAAGAGACCGGGTTGGCGCCCATCAGGACGACCGCGACGAGGTAGCCGCCGAGGATGCCCACGCCGTTGCCCATGATCACCAGCAGCGGCAGCATGATCGTGGAGGCCCACACCCGGGGAACGGCCAGGTAGTGGACGGGATCGGTGGCCATCACCTCCAGGGCGTCGATCTGCTCGGTGACGCGCATGGTGCCGAGCTCCGCTCCCATGGCCGAGCCGGCACGGCCCGCCACGATGAGGCCCGAGAGCACGGCGGACAGCTCGCGCACCATCGAGAGAGCCACCAGCGAGCCCACGAAGTCCTGGGCTTTGAAGCGGTTCAGCACGGAGAAGGTCTGGAGGGCCAGCACCATGCCGGTGAAGAGCGCGGTCAGGAACACCACCGGCACCGAGTCCACCCCCACCTTCACCATCTGCCGGAACAGCTCCCGAAAATCGTAGGGAGGGCGCGGCGTCCAGGCGAAGATGCGCCCCACCAACTGGAAGAAGCGCCCCATCTCCTCGAAGAAGCCCTCGACGGGGTGCGGCAGGGTCATGACTCCTCCCGCGAGAAACGCGACATCAGCTCTTCCACTCGTCCCTCCCGCACATAGCGCCGCGGCAGCCGCAACCCCAGGTGGCACAGGATCTCCCAGGGAATGGTGCCGGCGTGCGTCGCCAGCTCCAGGGCCGTGACCTCCTCGCTCCCCTGCCGCCCGAGCAGGACCACCTCGTCCCCCAGCTCGGCCCCGGCGTCGGTGACGTCGAGGAGCGTCATGTCCATCGTAACCGATCCGGCCACGGGGACCCGCCGTCCCCGCACCAGGGCCTCGGCCTTGCCGGTCAGGCGCCAAGCGTAGCCGTCGGCGTAGCCTACAGGAACCACGGCGATCCGGCTCCGCCGCCGCGTCACCGTCCGCCCGCCGTAGGAGACCGCCGTGCCTGCCGGCACCTCCCGGAGCTGGACGATGCGCGCCTTGACCGCCATCACCGGCCGCAGGTCCGTGCGCTCCGTGGCCGGCAGCGGCTGGCCCGGCCGCTCGGCGGGCTCCAGGCCGTAGATGGCGATCCCCAGGCGCACCAGGGAGAAGCGGCTCTCCGGCAGGTGGAGGGCGGCGGCGCTGTTGGCCATGTGGACGATCGCCCGCTCCCGCTCCTCCGGCGTGAGCTGGGCGAGCACGGCGGCGAAGCGGGCCTCCTGGGCGGCGTTCCTGGGGCTCGCGAGATCGTCCGCGTCGCCGAAGTGGGAGAGGATGCCCGCCAGCGCGAGACCGGGATGATCGCGCAGGATCTCCAGCGCCCGCGGCACCTCGTCCATCGCCACTCCCAGCCGGCCCATCCCCGTGTCCACCTTGAGGTGGACGGGCTGCGCCTCGGCCTCGCCCGCCGTCCAGTCCCGCCAGAGCCTCAGCTCGTGGAGCGACGAGACCGTGGGGGTGAGGCGGTAGCGGCGATAGAGGGCGATCTTCGCCGGCCGCGCCGTGCCCAGCACGAGGATGGGCAGCTCCACCCCGGCGCGGCGGATCTCCGCCCCCTCCTCCAGCAGGGCCACCCCCAGCCAGTCCACCCCGGCCCCGGCCAGCGCCCGCGAGACCCCCACGGCGCCGTGGCCGTAGCCGTCCGCCTTCACCACCGCCATGGTCAGCGCCGTCGAGCCGCTGCCGCAAAGCCGTTCGCGAATCCTGACCAGGTTGTGCTCCAGGGCGGAGAGGTCCACGTCCACCCACGCCGGGCGCAGAGCGGCCTCGAGGTCCTCCGCATCCGGCGACTCGTAGAGCGGGAATTCGGCCTCGGCGATCTCGGAAGGTTCAGAAGGGAGCGCCACTGGGTTCCATGCCATGCCGGTCGAGATTGCGGAAGCTGGTGGTCTCCCCCAGGAACACGAGCTCGACCGTACCGGTCTCGCCGTTGCGGTGTTTGGCGATGATCAGCTCCGCCAGCCCCTTGTTCTCGTCCTTGGGGTTGTACACCTCGTCGCGATAGATGAAGGCCACCATGTCGGCGTCCTGTTCGAGAGATCCAGACTCGCGTAAATCCGCAAGTTGTGGACGATGATCGCTCCCCCGCCGTTCCGGCTGCCGGGAGAGCTGGGAGAGGGCGATGACGGGGACCTCCAGCTCCTTGGCGAGCTGCTTCATGCCGCGGCTGATGGCGGCGATCTCCAGGTTGCGGTTCTCGTAGCGGCCGCCGGCCTGCATGAGCTGAAGGTAGTCGAGCACGACCAGGGCGAGGCCCCGCTCCGCCTTGAGACGGCGCGACTTGGACGCCACCTCCAGCAGGGTCGGGTTCGGCGAGTCGTCGATGAACAGGGGCGCGTCTCCGATGTTGCGCACAGTCTGGATGATCCGCGTCCACTCCTTCTGCGACACCCGGTTCGAGCGCAGGCGGGCGAAGGAGATGTCGGCCTCCGAACAGAGCACGCGCAGCGCCAGCTCCTGCTGGCTCATCTCCAGGGAAAAGACGCCCACGCCCTTGCGCTCGCGGATGGACACGTGCTGGGCCACGTTGAGGGCGAAGCTGGTCTTGCCCATGCCGGGACGGCCGGCGATGATGATGAGGTTGCCGCGGTTGAGCCCCTGGCTGATGCGGTCGAAGTCGATGAAACCGCTGGGCACCCCGGTGAGCATGGTGCCGGGGCGCTCCTCCAGCTCCTCCAGGGTGGTGTGGAGGACGTGCGAGAGCTGGGCGAACCCGCGCTGGATCGCCTCCTCCCCCAGGCTGAGGATCGCCTGTTCCGCCCGCCCCAGCGCTTCCGCCGCCGGCAGGCCGCCGTCCAGGCAGTTGCGGATGATCTCGCCTCCCGTGTGGATCAGCCGGCGGCGGACGGACCGCTCCTTGACGATCTCGACATAGGTGTCGATGCGGCCGAGGTCAGGCAGGTCGAGGTCGAGGCCGGTCAGATAGGCGAGGCCGCCGACCCTCTCGATCTGGCCCCGCTGCTCGAGCTTGGCCTGGAGGGTCCGCAGGTCGATCTCCACCTGCTCCTCCTGGAGATCGAGCATGGCCTGATAGAGGATCTGATGGCGCTCGCCATAGAAGTCCTCCGCCCGCAGCCGTCCCGAGATGGTGGGCAGCACCGTCTGATCCAGCAGCACGCCGCCGAGCACGGCCCGCTCGGACTCCTCGCTGTGCGGGAGGGCCTTCTGCTGGGGGAGGGTGTCGATCATGGAGAGGCGGTGAGAAGGGTCAGGAGATATTCTAGCCCAAGACCCCTCCTCCCCACCGCCAGGGACGCCCTGCCACTGTCGCGAATTCCAGATCCCCGGCCTGGGCCTCGCGAGCCCTGCTGCAAGCTCCGCGAAGCCTGTTGCAAAGTTCGCGATCCCTGCTGCAAGGCTCCCGATCCCTCTGCCGGGCTTCGCGAGGCCTGCTGCAAAGTTCCCCAGCCCCCGTTCGGGCCCGCCAGTTCTCATATGGGGCTCGCGAGTTTTCATATGGGCCTCGCGAGTTTCGCCACAGGCTTCGCGATCCCGCAGCCGAGTCTTCGAGCCCGAACCGAGGAAGCGCAGGGGGGCCTGAGCCGAGTGCCCAGTCGCGATCCGGCGACACTTTTGACACCTACCGGAGATTCCGCTACACTTCCTCCATGGCCGAGCCCGTCCCCAAGATGCCGGCCGAATGGGAGCTGACGCCCGCTTCCGAGGAGGCCGATCCCTTCCGCTATGGATGGCGGCCGAGGTATGTCCGCCTGCCCGGGGGCAAGGTCGAAGAGCAGCGCATTCCCTTGACGGCGGAGGATCTTCTCGATCCCCAGCTTGGAGATGTGATCTTGGAGGGCGACCCGCACGCGAAACTCTCTTCCTTCCTTTACGTCCTCCTCGTTGTGCTCTTCGAGAAGGACGCTGGCGTGCTGGTCACTCACGACGTGAAGATGCTCTGGGGCATTCCAGGGCTCAAGGAGCCGGCGCCGGATATCGCCGTGATCCGGGGAGCTCGAGCCAAGGACGAGGTCCGCGAGTGCTTCGACGTGGTGCAGCAAGGGGTGCGTCCCTGCCTCCTCATCGAGGTCGTCTCGCCGAAGTACGAGGAGGTCCGGCGCAACGACTATGTGAGGAAGAAGGAGATCTATGAGCGCGCCGGCATCCCGGAGTACCTGATCGTTGAGCAGTATCAAGTCCCGGGAGGCCCGATACGCCAATGGACCGGCTACCGCCTCGGCTTCGACGGACGCTACCAGAGGATTGAGTCGGACGGCGAGGGCCGCCTGCTCTCGGAAACCACCGGCCTCCTCTTCGGCATCGATGAGGATCGCTCGTTCCTGGTGATCAACGCCCGGACCGGCGAGCGGCTGTTGAATCAAAGCCAGCTTTCGTCTGCCCGGAATGCCGCCGAGGAGCGCGCCGCTCAGGAGGCCGAGGCCCGGGGGGTCGCTGAGGAAGCCCGGATCGCCGCCGAGCAGCGCGCTGCCCGCGAGGCCGGGGCCCGGAAGGTCGCTGAGGAGCACTCTGCCCGAGACGCCGAAGCCCGGATCGCCGCCGAGCAGCGCGCTGCTCAGGAGGCCGAGGCCCGGAAGACCGTTGAAGCCGAGCTTGCCCTTCTACGCGCCAAGGTGGATGGGCGCTGACGGTCTCGGCATGGCGCGGATTCCGTGGCAGGATACGGTCTCCATCCTCCCGAGGAGACCGCCCAATGCCACGAGCCTTCTGGATTCCCGCCGCCCTCGCTCTCACCCTGACCACTGCGGCGCTGGCTGCTGAGGCTGCGGCTCCCCCACGCCACGTCGCCGTTCGTGCCGGCCGGCTCCTCGACGGCTCGGACGCCAAGCCGATCCGCGACGCCGTCATCCTTATAGAGGGGGATCGGATCACGGCCGTGGGACCCGGGCTCGCCATTCCGGCCGGGTATGAGGTGGTCGATCTCTCCCGCTCCACCGTGCTCCCCGGTCTCATCGACTGCCATACGCACATCACCAGCCAGTCCGGCAATTACTACGAGGACCTCTTCCGCCGCAGTCCCATCGACGAGGCGGTGATGGCCCACGTCTATGCCCGGCGGACGCTGGAGGCGGGGTTCACCACGGTGCGCAACGTGGGGGCCCGCGAATTCATCGACGTGGCCCTGCGCGACGCCATCAACCGCGGCGACGTGGTGGGGCCGCGGATGCTGGTGGCGACCCTGGCGGTGGGATCGACCGGCGGGCACAACGACTTGACCGGCTTCTCTCCGTACCTGCGGTTCGAGGGTTTTTCCGGGATCGCGGACGGGGTGGACGAAATCCGCAAGCTCATCCGCGTCGAGGTCAAGCGCGGCGCCGACCTCATCAAGGTGATGGCCACGGCCGGCGTGCTCTCTGAGGAGGGATCGGTGGGCGCGCCCCAGTATTCGCAGGAAGAAATGAATGCCGTCGTGCAGGAGGCGGCCATGTGGGGCAAGAAGGTCGCGGCCCACGCTCACGGCGCCGAGGGGATCAAGCGCGCGGCCCGGGCCGGCGTCGCCAGCATCGAGCACGGCGGCATGATCGACGAGGAGGGAGTCCACCTGCTCAAGGAGCGCGGCATCTACCTGGTGCCGGACATCTACACCGACGAGTACATCCTCGCCGAGGCCGATCACCTCGGCCTGCCCCAGAAGATGATTGAAAAGGAGAAGGAGCTGCGCAAGAACCAGCTCGTCAACTGGCGGCGGGCCATCGACGCCGGTGTCAAGCTCGCCTTTGGCACGGACGCTGGCGTCTACCCCCACGGCCAGAACGCGAAGCAGTTCCACTCCCTCCTGGCGCTCGGCCTCACCCCCCGGCAGGTGATCCGCATGGCCACTGTCAACGCCGCGGACCTTCTGGGCTGGAGCGACCGCGTCGGCACTGTCGCCCCCGGCCGCTACGCCGACCTCATCGCGGTCGACGGCGACCCGCTCGCCGACGTCACCGAGCTCGAGCGGGTCCGGTTCGTGATGAAAGGGGGAGCCGTGGTGAAGGACCAGGGGAAGCGGTGACCTGTGCTATGCTTACTGAAACTGTGATCTTCGTGGAGGGACTGCAATGGACAGCACCCCGAATCCGGCCCCGGCACCCGAGGCATCCGAACTGTCCGGCGGCGTCATTCTGGCTCGTGGTCTGAAACTCGCGGGAGAGACCGTGGCCCCGGGAGCCAGCCTGCTCCTCGACGGGGAGGTTGCGTCCGGTGTGGCCCACCTCGTGGTCGGGACGCTCGCCCGCATGGCGTTCGGCCCCGTGGGGGTGCTCCTAGTCGCGGCGGACTCCTACTCGAAGTCCGTCTCCGGCAAGAGTCTGCTCGAGCAGTTCCAGAGCGCGGTGAAGTAGGCCGCAGCTCTCGGCGCCCTCTTGACACTGCGTATACTCTGAATCCTCCGGCCCCGCTGTTGGAACCGGAGGACGAGGGGAGGCGCGCGATGCCAGAGGTCTGTTCCCACCTGGATCAGATTCACGACGTGAAGCCCCACACGCGGGGATGCGAGGAGTGCCTGAAGATGGGCGACACCTGGGTCCATCTCCGGCTGTGCCTCTCCTGCGGCCACGTGGGCTGCTGCGATTCCTCGAAGAACAAGCACGCGACCAGGCACTTCCACGCCTCGAAGCACCCCCTCATTCAGTCCCTGGAGCCGGGCGAGGACTGGATCTGGTGCTACGTCGACGAGGTGATGATGGAGCCGGGTTAGGAGTATCCTGCTCTCTCAAGGAGGAAGGATGCCATGAAGAAGGCCGTCAGAAAGTTGACGCTGAGCAGGGAGTCCATCCGACGTCTTTCCGGGAACGATCTCGGGGAGGCCCTGGGCGGACGCCCGACGCTGAACGGGACCTGCAACGAGGCCACCTGTCCGTTCAGTTGCGCCACCTGCCCCCCGACCTGCGAAACGTGCGTCGGGACGGCGTGTGGTCCGTAGCCGGAAGGTGGGGACAGGGACAGCAGGGACTTCAGGGACAAACAGGGACAGGAAGGAAACCTCTGAACCCGCCTTCTCGTCCTTGATGTCCTTGGTGTCCCTTATGTCCTGGCTTCGGCTTTTCTGCCGTCGCACAACGGCAGCTTCACCTCGAAGCAGGTCTCCCCCGGCTTCGACTCGAAGCGGATCTCCCCCTTGTGTCTCATCTTGACGATGCGGCGGGCGATGTCGAGCCCCAGGCCGCTCCCCTCCCCCACGCCCTTGGTGGTGAAGAACGGATCGAAGATCCGCGGCTGGACCTCCGGCGGGATGCCCGGGCCGTCGTCGACGACGTCCACCACGGCGTCGTCCCGATTGCGGGAGGTGCGCAGGGTGAGGGTCCCCTGCCCTTTTCCCTTCAGGGCGTCGACGGCGTTGTCGATCAGGTTGGTCCACACCTGGTTGAGCTCGCTGCCGTAGGCGCAGACCCGGGGCAGAGTGCGGTCGTACTGGCGCACCACCTCGACGTTGGCCTTGCGCAGCTTGTAGGAGAGCATTTTGAGCGTGCTCTCCAGGCCGTCGTGGACGTCGATCTCCTGCTGTCCCCCTTGGTCCAGGTAGGAGTACTCCTTGATGGCGCCCACCAGCTCGGAGATGCGGGAGGTGCTCTGCTCCACCTGGTCGAGCAGCTCGGCCAAGTTGAGCAACCCGTCGATCCAAGGGAAGACGCAGCTCAGAGACTCGTCGCCGATGCGGCCGGCGATGGCGTCCAGCCGCTCGGGGCCGAGGCAGGCCGAAGCCAGGGTGGGGGCGAGGCGCCAGGCGTTCTCGACCTTGTGGTCCTCCAGCCAGTCGTTCACCGCGTCCTCCAGGTCGCTCAGGGCGAGGGGATCGACGGGCGGCTTCTCCTTGCGGTGCGCCACGGCGGAGAGGGCCTCCTGCTGCACCTCCAGCATCACCTGCCGCTCCTCGGCGGTGAAGGGGCGCTCCCGTTCCAGGACCAGCTTCTGGAGACAGCGCAGCGAGTCGCGGATCTGGCCGGACGCCCGTCCCGCCGCCGCCGCCGGGTTGTTCAGCTCGTGGGCGAGGCCGGCGGAAAGCTTGCCGAGGGCGGCCATCTTCTCGTTCTGGCGGATCTGGGCGTTCACGTCCATGGTGCGGCTGGCCATGGCCCCGAGGACGACCCGCGCCACCGGCGGGCACTCGGCCACCAGCCGGCGGAGCTTGTCCGGGTCCAGGCGCAGGGCCCGCACCTTGCCCGCGGCCCGGCCGGTGGCGATGGCCGGGCCGCCGGTGAGCATGGAGATCTCGCCGCTGAACTCGCCGTGCTCGTGGATGGCGAGGAGCGTCTCCTCATTGGCCACCCGCTTGGTGACGCGGACCTCGCCGTCGAGGACCACGAACAGCGAGTAGTCCGTCTCCCCCTCGGCGAACAGGACCTCGCCGTCCGCGAGCTCGACCTCCTCCCCCACCTCGCGCATGTGGCGGAGGGCCTCCTCGGTCAGCCTCGGAAAGAGGGACTGTTCCTTGGGATCGTGCAGCATGGGGCGCCTCCAATCCTAGAGATTGGACAGGTACTGGTGGATGAACGAGATGGCGATCGAGCCCTCGCCCACGCCCGAGGCCACTCGCTTCACCGAGCCGTGGCGCGCGTCGCCGGCCACGAAGATGCCGGGGACACTGGTCTCCAACAGGAACGGATCGCGGTCCGGCTTCCAGCTCGCGGGGCGCTTGCCGTCGTGCAGGAGCTGGGGACCGGAGAGGATGAAGCCTTGGGCGTCGCGCTCCACGATCCCCTCCAGCCAGTTGGTGTGGGGCTGGGCGCCGATGAGGATGAAGAGGGATCGCGCCGGGTGGTTCGTCACCTCGCCGGACTCGGAATTGTGCACGTCGATCGACTCCAGGTGGCCGTCGCCGTGGGCGGCCGCGACGTTGGTGTGGTACCAGACCTCGATGTTCGGCATCTGGCCGAGCTGGTTGATGAGGTACTGCGACATCCCCTTGTTGAGGGAGCCGCCGCGCACCAGCATGATCACCCGGCGGGCGTACTTCGAAAAGTACATGGACGCCTGGCCGGCGGAGTTGGCGCCGCCGACGATGAAGACGTCCTCGTCGCGGCAGGCCATGGCCTCGGTCATGGCCGCGCCATAGTAGACGCCGGCGCCGGTGAGCTGGTCGACGCCGGGGACGTCGAGCTTGCGGTAGGAGACGCCGGTGGCGATCAGCAGGGCATGGCAGGAGACCTCGCTGCCGTCGCCGAGGACCACGATGCGGTACGGGTCCTCCAGGCGCACCCCCTTGGCCTCCTGGGGAGTGAGGATCTCGACGCCGAAGCGCTGGGCCTGGGTGACGGCCCGGCGGGTGAGGTCGGCGCCGGAGAGGCCGGCGGGAAAGCCGAGGTAGTTCTCGATGCGGGAGCTGGTGCCGGCCTGGCCGCCCGGAGCATCGCCCTCGATCATGAGCGTGCGCAGCCCCTCGGAGGCGCCGTAGACAGCCGCCGCCAGTCCCGCAGGTCCGCCGCCCACGATGGCCAGGTCGTAGAACGGCTTCTCGGCCTGGGTCCTGAAGCCGATCTTCTCCGCCAGCTCGCCGCGGGAGGGGTCGGCGACCCAGGTGCCGTCTGGTAG
This sequence comes from Thermoanaerobaculum sp., assembly GCA_021154885.1. Lineage (GTDB taxonomy): Bacteria > Acidobacteriota > Thermoanaerobaculia > Multivoradales > UBA5704 > DATARR01. The sequence goes on along the minus strand of JAJKHS010000136.1, from coordinate 165,509 downwards.
GAAGACCAGGGGAAGGTGGGCCTTGCCGTCGCCGGCACTCTTCTCGGCCGTCGCCACCAGCTCGCGGGCCTCGGCGTGCTCCTCGACGTCGAGCCACTGGTAGGGGATCTGGTGGCGGGCCAGGAAGTCACGCACCTGGAAGGCCTCGGGCGACCAGCGGTGTCCCACCACCCGGATGCCCTCGAAGGGCGGGCGGAAATTGGCCTGCCAGTCCCCCAGCAGGTCGTCGAGCACCGGGTAGAGGCACTGCTCGGGCGGGTCCCAGGGCTTGAGCAGGTAGTAGTCGATCCGTGCCGTGTTGATGGCGCGGATGGCGGCGTCCGTATCCGCGTAGGCGGTGAGCAGGACCCGCTTGGCCCCCGGGAAGAGCGGGATGGCCTTCTCCAGGAACTCGACGCCGGACATCTGGGGCATCCGCTGGTCCACCAGGAACAGGGCGACCGGAGTCTTGCGGACCTGGAGCTGCTCCACGGCTTCCAGCGCGCTCGGCCCCGAGCTCGCCCGCATGACGCGGTACTGCTCCCCATACTTGCGCCGCAGGTCGCGGTCCACGGCGCGCAGCACCTCGGTGTCGTCATCGATCGCGAACAGGACGGGTTTGGCCATGGCGGCGAATATACCTGAGGTGTCAAGGGAGTGCGGGAGCTCGAAGCAGGGACTTCAGGGACAGCAGGGACACAGAGGATCGGCTTTTCTTTGTCCCTGCTGTCCCTGAAGTCCCTGCTGTCCCTGTCCCCCTGACCCTGGCATCACCTTCGCTTACAAATTCCCCCCGTGCGTGAGGCGCGGGGAAAAATCGCAGGAACCTTCTTCATTCTCACCGTCTTGGCCGGAGCCTCCCTCGCAGCCCAGGCCCCTCCCGGCCAGCCCAAGATCCTCCTCCTCTCCCTGGAGGACGCGCTGCGCATCGCCTCCGGCGAGAGCGAGACAGTGTGGGTGGCCGAGTCCGGGGTGATGCGGGCGGTGGGCACCCAGATGACGACCCGCAGCGGCCTCTTCCCCCAGCTCTCGGGCTCGGCCTCGTACCAGCGGACGCTGCGCTCGCAGTTCAGCGGCATCAACTTCGGTGGCAGCGGCAGCTCGCAAGGGCTCCAGAACCTCCCTTTCTTCCAGCTCAACCAGTACAGCCTCGGCCTCTCCCTCTCCCAGCTCCTCTTCGACGGCGGCCAGGTGCTGGCCCGCACCCGCGCCTCCCAGGCCCGCCAGCGGTCGGCGGAGATCGACGTCGACGCGGCCCGGGCCCAGACCCTGCTCGACACCACCAGCGCCTACTTCGACGCCCTGCTGGACGACCGGCTGGTGGAGATCACCGAGGCCTCCCTCGCCGAGCAGGAGGAGTTGCTGCGCCAGACCGGCGTGGCGCAACAGGTGGGCGAGAAGTCCGAGTTCGAGCTGCTGCAGTCCCGGGTAGCGCGCGACAACCAGCTTCCGGTGGTGCTCCAGAACCGCAGCCAGCGCCAGTCGGCCTACTGGCGGCTGAAGCAGCTCCTCAACGTGCCGCTCGACGACGAGGTCCGCCTCACCACCACCATCCAGGACCTGCCGCCGCGCTTCGCCCAACCGGCGGACGCGGCCACCGAGGGGCGGGCACCCGTACGCCAGGCCGAGGAGAACGTGCGAGCCAACCGCGAGCTGCTCTCCGGGGCGCTCGGCGAGCGGTGGCCGTCCATCTCCCTCTCCTCGTTCTACAACCCGGTGGCCTATCCAGCTCAGGGGGTGCTGCCGTCCATCCCCGACTTCCGGGAGAACTGGACGGTGACGCTCAGCCTCTCCGTCCCCATCTTCACCGGCGGCCGGCTGGCCGGCGACGAGCTGACGGCGCGGGGGAATCTCTCCGAAGCCAGGGCGCGTCTGAAGCAGACGCGGGAGGCCGCGGAGCTGGACGCCCGGGTGTCGCAGAACGACCTCGCCGACGCCGAGGCCACCCTGAAGAGCAATCAGAGCACGGTCGAGCAGGCGCGGCGCGCCTATGAGATCGCCCAGCTCCGCTTCCGCGAGGGGCTGTCGAGCCAGATCGAGCTTCAGGACTCGCGCCTCCAGTTCGAGCAGGCCGAGGTCAACCAGGCGCGGGCCCTGCGCAACGTCCAGGTGGCGCGGGCGAAGCTCGCACTGCTGCGCGACCTGCCGCTCGCCGGCAGCAGCGCGGCTGCGGCCCAGGCGGTGGGCGCTGCTGCCCAAACCCCGGCTCCGGCACAGTCCGCGCGGCCGGCTCAGCCCTCCACCGGCGGGGTGACGATCCCGGGGATCTCCGGCCCAGGAGGGAGCACGCCATGAGCTTGAGACTTCGGATCGGTCTGATCAGTCTGATCGGTCTGATGCTTTTCGCCGGCTGCCGCCGCGGAGGAAATCAGGCGGCCAAGGCTCCCCCGCCGGCCCTCTCCCTGGGAGCGGAGGACACGGCCCTGGTGATGAAGGCGCCCATCCAGAGCGGTCCGGCCGTCACCGGCACGCTGGCGGCCAAGACCCAGGCGACGATCCGGTCCCAGCTCGCCGGCTCGGTGCTGGAAACCTACGCCCAGCCAGGCCAGCCGGTACGCCGCAGCCAGGTGCTCGCCCGGCTCGACACCACGTCCCTCACCGATGCCTACACGTCGGCCCAGGCGGCCGTCGAAAGCGCCCGCACCAGCCTGGCCGTGGCCGAGCGGGAGGCGCAGCGGCAGAAGACTCTGGAGGCGGCTGGTGCCGTGGCCCAGCGCAACGTGGAGACGGCCCAGCAGTCCGTGGTCGCGGCTCAGGCAACCTTGGCTCAGGCCCGCGCGCAGCTCGCCAACGCCGCCAAGCAGCTCGGCAACGCACGCGTGACCGCACCCTTCGCCGGCGTGGTGAGCGAGCGGCCGGTCTCGCCCGGCGACGTGGTGCAGGCCGGCACCGCCCTCTTCACGGTGCTCGATCCCTCCATCCTGCAGCTCGAGGCCGCGGTGCCCGCCGAGCAGCTCGCCGTGCTCCGCGTGGGCTCCCCCATCGAGTTCAACGTCACCGGCTATGCGGGCCGCGCCTTCCGCGGCAGCATCACCCGTATCAACCCCAGCGCCGATCCCGCCACCCGGCAGGTGCGGATCTATGCCGAGATCCCCAACCCCGGAGGTGCCCTGGTGGCCGGCCTCTACGCCGAGGGACGGGTGGAGAGCGAATCGCGGACGGCGCTCACCCTGCCGCTCGGCGCCATCGACCGGCGCATGGCGAAGCCCGCCGTGCTGCGGGTGCGCGACGGCAAGGTGGAGCGGGTCGAGGTGGAGCTGGGCCTGGAGGACGACCGCGACCAGCGGGTCGAGGTCCGGCGCGGCGTGGCAGCGGGCGACGTCGTCCTCGTGGGTGGAGCCCAGGAGATCGCGCCGGGCACGCCGGTGCGCCTGGCGCCGTCGGTTCAGCAGCAGGCGGAAAGGCTGGGGCAAGCTTTATGATGATCTCCGATTTCGCCATCAAGCGCCCCATCGTCACCGTCGTGGTGATGCTGGCGCTGGTCATCTTCGGCATCTTCGCCCTGGTCAACCTCGATGTCGACGAGTTCCCGGACCTCTCGAACCCCATCGTCTTCGTCTCCGTTCCCTACCCCGGCGCCTCCCCCTCGCAGGCCGAGCAGGAGGTGGTGGAGCGCATGGAGGAGGCGTTCAACGCCCTCTCCGGCGTGGACGAGATCCGCTCCACCTCGCTCGACGGCTTCGCCACCATCATCGTGCAGTTCGTCTTCAGCAAGGACCCGGACCAGGCGGCCCAGGACGTGCGCGACGCCATCTCCGGCATCCGCAACGACCTGCCCACGGAGATGAAGGAGCCGGTGCTGCGCAAGTTCGACCCGGATGACCTGCCCATCGTCTCGCTGACCCTCTCCTCCGACCGCCTGCAGACGCCCGAGCTGACCCTGCTGGCCGATCCCGGCATCACTCGCGCCCTGCGGGGGATCAACGGCGTGGCCCAGGTGACCGTGCAGGGCGGGGTGGACCGCGAGCTGTCGGTGGACGTGCGGCCGGCGGACCTGGCGGCGGCGGGGGTCACCGTCGGCCAGGTGGTGCAGGCCGTCCAGGCGCAGAACCTCGCCGCCCCCGTGGGTCACGTCGAGGGGAAGCTGACCGAGCAGGCGATCCGCCTGCGAGGGCGGCTGGAGACGCCGGAGCAGTTCGCGCAGCTCGTGGTGGGCTCCCGGGGCGGCCGGCTGATCCGCCTCGGCGACGTGGCTGACACGCGGGACGGCACGGCCGAGCAGCGCTCGCTCGCCCTCTTCAACGGCCGCGTGGCCGTGGGCATCGACATCACCAAGTCCAAGGGAGCGAGCACCACCCGGGTGGCCGACGCCGTCAAGGCCGCCCTGGCCAACGTCCGCCAGACGCTCCCCCCGGGCGTCAAGCTCGACGTGGTGCGCGACGCCGGCGAGCGGGTGCACAACTCGGTGCGCAACGTCGAGGAGGCGCTGATCGAGGGCGCCCTGCTGACCGTCTTCGTCGTCTTCCTCTTCCTCAACTCCTGGCGTTCGACGGTGATCACCGGCCTCGCCCTGCCGGTCTCCGTGCTCTCCTCCTTCATCGCCGTCTGGGCCTTCGGCTTCACCCTCAATACCATGTCGCTGATGGGCCTCTCGCTCGCCATTGGCATCCTGATCGACGACGCGATCGTGGTGCGGGAGAACATCGTACGCCACGTGGAGATGGGCAAGGACCACGTGCAGGCCTCGCACGAGGCCACGGACGAGATCGGCCTCGCCGTGGCGGCGACGACCTTCTCCATCGTCTGCGTCTTCGTGCCCGTCGCCTTCATGCAGGGGATCGCCGGCCAGTGGTTCAAGCCGTTCGCGCTCACCATCGCCTGCTCCGTCCTGGTCTCGCTCTTCGTCTCCTTCTCGCTCGACCCCATGCTGTCCGCCTACTGGCCCGACCCGCAGCTCGAGGCGCACGAGCGGAAGAACCCCGTGGCGCGGGCCCTCGACCGCTTCAATGCCTGGTTCGACCGCCAGGCCGATCGCTACAAGGGGGTGATCGCCTGGGCGCTCGACCACCGGCTGGCGGTGATCGGCATCGTGGCCGTGGCGTTCTTCGGCGCCATCGCCCTGCAGGTGCTCGTCGGTGGCGGCGGCTTCATCCCGGACAGCGACCGCTCGGAGATCAACCTGTCGCTGGAGACGCCCCCGGGGTCGAACCTCAACTACACGGCCCTCAAGGCGAAGGCTCTCGGCGCCATCGCCAGCACCCACAAAGAGGTGGCCTACACCTACACGACGATCGGCAGCAGCACGGGCTCGGGCTCGGTCGACACCGGCAGCATCTACGTCAAGCTGGTGCCGAAGAAGCAGCGCCACGTCTCCCAGCAGCAGCTCGCCGAGGTGATCCGGCAGGAGATGCAGCGCGTCGGCGGCGTGACGGCCTACCTCGCGGCGAGCGGCGGCCCGGGTGGCAACCAGCGGCAGATCCAGCTTCAGCTCCGGGGCCAGGACATGACGGCCCTCAACCGGGCGGCGCTGGCCATGGAGAGCGAGGTGCGTCAGGTCCAGGGCGCCGCGGACGTGGGCCTCTCCACCCGCGGCCAGCGGCCGGAGCTCGTGGTGCAGCTCAACCGCGGCCTCGCCGGCACCCTGGGCCTCAACGTCAGCCAGGTGGCGCAGTCGCTGCGCCCCGCCTTCGCCGGCATCGAAGCCGGCGACTGGATCGATCCGCTGGGCAAGACGCGGCACGTCGACGTGCGCTTGGCCCCCGCGGCGCGGGAGAACCTCACCGACATCGAGCAGCTCCCGCTGGTGGTGACCCCGGGTACGAACGGCGGCGCCACGGTCTCCCCTGCCGGTGCGCCGGGGGAGGTCGGAGCGGCCGGGGCATCCGGGACGCCGAGCATCCTCCCCCTCGGACAGGTGGCGACCGTCACCCGCAGCTCCGGCCCGGCTCAGATCGACCACCTGAACCGCGACAAGGTGGTGACGGTGGGCGCCAACGTCCAGGGGCGCTCGCTCTCCGAGGTGGTGCGCGACATCAACAAGCGGACCTCCCGGTTGCGCCTGCCGCCCGGCGTGCAGCTCTCGCAGGGCGGCGACGTCAAGAACCAGAGCGACGTGTTCACCAAGATCTTTGCCGCGCTGGCCCTGGCCGTGCTCCTCATGTACCTGATCCTGGTGGTGCAGTTCGGCTCGTTCCTCGATCCGCTGGCCATCCTGCTGTCGCTCCCCCTGTCGCTGGTGGGGGTGGTGCTGATGCTGCTGGTCACCGGCGACACGTTGAACCTGATGAGCCTGATCGGCGTCATCCTGCTGATGGGCATCGTGGCCAAGAACGCCATCCTGCTCATCGACTTCGCGAAGTGGAACCACGAGCAGGGGATGCCGCTGCGCGACGCCCTGATCGAAGCCGGCCGGGTGCGGCTGCGGCCGATCCTGATGACCACCATCGCCCTGATCGCGGGCATGATCCCGGTCGCCCTGGGCCTGGGCGAAGGGGCGGATTTCCGCGCCCCCCTGGGCCGGGCGGTGATCGGCGGCACCATCACCTCCACCCTCCTCACCCTGCTGGTGATCCCCACGATCTACGAGATCATGGTGGAGTGGCGGCAGAAGGTGCGGGGATGGTTCCGGCGGAAGGCCGCCCCTTCGGGGCGGGCCCTCACTCCCCCAACCCCCTCTCTCCCAGCCTCCCTCCCGCCGGCCGGGAGAGAGGGGGCTTGAAGAGAGCTGGTTCACAGCTTTCTTTTTCTTTTTTCTTCAGGCTAACCACTCCCTCTTCTCCCGGCGGGCGGGGGGGAGGCTGGGAGAAGAGGGCCGGGGTGATGAGGGTCTTGGGTGGGGGCGACGGGCCTGGGGCGGGGCACTGAGCATCACTGCCGCCCCGGCACCCCGCTCACCGTCCGCGCCGTCAGCCCCTTCCTCCCGGCCACCTCGACCTCGATCTTGCTCCAGGCCGCGGGCGGAGCGGTGTCCTTCGGATAGAAGGCCACGGTGTACTGGCTGCGCAGCTCGGAGAGGATCCGGGCGTAGACGCTGGTCAGATCCTGCTCGGGCTCGATGAAGTAGACCTGCCCGCCGCCGGCGTCGGCCAGGCGCTTGAACTTCACCGACGTGGGCTCGGTGAGGAAGCCGCCATCCTCTCCCCGGCTGGCCCGCGGGTTGGCGACGATCAGGTAGATGGGGATGCCGCTGTCGCGGGCGATGCGCAGGCACTCGCCGTAGGAGAGGCGCTCGCGCTCGCTCTGGTCGATGCCGTCCGTGTAGAGCACCAGGGCCTTGCGGCCGTTGATCCCGCGGAGCTGCGTCAGAGAGTAGGTGATGGCCTCCCAGAGGGCCGTGCCGCCGTCGGGGTTGAGGGTCGAGAGGGCCGCCGTGACGGAGGAGAGGTCGCGGGTCACCGGCCGGATCAGCTTCGACGTGTCGTCGAAGGCGATGAGCATGGCCCGGTCGCGGCCGGTGAGGCCGGTGTCGAGGAGCGAGGCCACCGCCCGGCGCACGTCGGGGAGCTTGAGGAACATGCTCGCCGAGGAGTCGATGGCGAGCGCCAGGGTGAGGGGGAGCTCGCCGGCGTTCTCGAAGGCCGCGATCTCCTGCGGCTCGCCGTCCTGGCGCACCCGGAAGGCCTCCTTCGGCAGCCCGGGGACGGGCTTGCCGTTGGCGTCTGTCACCACCACGGCGAGCTGCACCAGGCGGACGTCGATGCGGTCGCCGAGATCCGAGGCGTTGAGAGCCATGGCGTCCTCGGCCGTGGAGCCGTCGTCGAGCCGGGCGGAAACCCGCAGATAGCCCACCGGCCGGTCCCTGGGGATCGTCACCTTGTGGCGGAAGGGCGGGCCGTAGACCGTGCCGGCCAGCTCGTCGTTCCAGAAGAACTCCATCTTCTCGAGCCGCTTGCCCGCCGGCGCGCGCACCTCCGCCTCCACCTCCACCGCGCCCACGCCGCGTCGGCCCGCCGGCTCTACGATACGGACGCCGAAGCCCTCGCCCGGATCGTTCAGGCGCACGGCGTCCCGCGCCAGCTCCTTGCCGGCGGCGTCGTAGGCGATCCCCTGCACGATCTGCGGGCGGACGCGGCGCCCCAGGTCCACCTCGGCCTCACAGGGGACCGCGGCGCAGCTCGCGGCCGTGTGACCGCCGAGGCGAAGCTCGACTTTCGCGATCCCCTGACCTTCGCCGTTGACCCGCAGGCGCACCTTGCCGGTCAACGAGCTGCCGGGAGGCTGCACCAGCCGGATGCCGGGGCGGCCCACGGTGAGGGCGGCGGGCTCGGGCGCGGCAGCGCCCAGGTTCACCACCTGGCCCCCCCAGGGACCGCCGCCCACCGGCTCCACGACCACTCCCACGGCGTCCGCCCCGTCCGGGATGGAGACCGGCAACCGGTAGACGTTGGGCTCCGGGCTGGTGGCGCCGGCGGTGCCCGCGACATCGGCAGCGGCCAGGATGTGATGGGTGGCGCCCCGGCCGCCCGGCCCCGCCACGGTCACCCGCAGGGGACCCTGGGGCGGCTCGGGAGACTCGATGCGCAGATCCAGCATCTGGTGACCTTCGGACGACGGCTGGAGCCGGGCCGAGACCTCCAGGCCGATGCCGTCCTCCTCGCCATCCAGGAGCCGGCCGGCGCGCGCGGCGGCCACGGCTTCGGGCACCCCGGCGACGTCCCAGCGCCGGGCCCGTACCGTGAGATCGGACCGCGAGGTGCGCACCTCCACGGCGTGGGGCCGGCCGTCGAGCTCACGAATCGCCTGGTAGCGCAGCCAGAAGCGGGAGCGCAGGTGCGCCAGGGCGGTGGCCAGGGATCCCGGCCCGAGGACCAGCTCGCCGCCCGTGGCCTCGGCCATCCAATTCAGCGGCTGCTGGGGCGCCAGCAGGGACGGCGGGGTCGGCGGCTGGTCCTTGGCCGGCTCTTCCGGCTTCTTGCCGCCGAGAATGATCTTGCCGCCCAGCGGGACCTGCGGCGTCGGGTTCTGACGCACCCGCCGCAGGTCCGGAAGGCTGGAGTCGCCCATGGGGAGGGGGTAGGCCGTCCAGCCCAGGGCCGCGGCCGTGCGCGCCGTCTCCAGGGCGGTTGTCTCCAGCACTCCCTCGCTCGCCGGCTTGCCGGCTTCGCCGGAGGGCGAGGCGTCCGGACGGTAGAACTTCGCCGGATCGACGTCGAAACCGTCGCTCACCAGGAGCAGGGCCCGGGGGCCGCTCCCCTCCTGCGCCACCAGCCACTCGGCCAGGGCGTCCTCCTGGCGGCGCACCAGCCGCTCCTCTTGGTCCAGGGTCTCGCCGGCACGGTCCGCCGCCTGCCCCTCGTCCTTCTTCTGGTCGCGGAACCGCTGACGGAGGACGCGCACGTCGTCCCGCCCGTCGCCCGCCAGCCAGAGCTTGGACAGGGCCTCGTCGATGGCGCGAACGTTCCGCGTCGCCGACAGCGCCACCCGGGGGACGGGCTCGGCCACCACCACCTCGACGGGGCCGAGGGCCGCCAGCTCCGCGGCCCGCTCGGCCAGCGAGCCGGCCGCGGTCCGCAGGGTGCGTGCGCCGGTGAGCACCCGGTCCACGTAGATGACGATCCGCCACGGCCTGGCGAGCGGCGCCAGCTCCGCCACCGGGCGGGGCTGGTCGCCGTCCACCACCATGAGGTCGCCGGCCTGCAGCGTGCGGGGGACCTCGCCCTTGGCGTCGAGGACTTGGAGGGAGAGCTCGATGGGGACCATTGCCGGCGCCGGCGCCACGGGTGATGGCGTCGCGCTCGGGGTCGAGGCCGGAGCCTGGAACGCGAGGAGGAGCGTGGGGGCGAGAAGAGCGAGCTTGGGAGTCACCCGGCTATTGTACGGCCGGAACGGGACAGACGGCATGACAGCGGCAGGCGGTCTCGCCTATATTTGCACAAAGCCAAAAGCTGGAATAATATCGAGCCGGTTTCTGGATAGGCCAGGAACAAGCATTCACAAGCATTCAGGAGATGTCCAGAGGGCGCCCTCCTGAGTCGCCGGCCATCTGCCAGGGCGAGCCACAGGGTGTGTGCTCGTCCTCGAGAAAGGATCGAGACATGCAGAAAATCATTAAGCTGATACTGACAACCCTCATCCTCGCCGCAACCTTTGCCGTGCCCTCGTATAGCGATTGGCCAAATTGCAGCTTTTGCGAAAGATTCTGCCAATCGGTCGGACCTCCATTGGCTGCGTGTCTCTGCGACAACTGCCCGGAATGCGCCATCTCCTCCTGCCCGCCTGTCTACTGCAATAGTGGCTCGGTTATAGGCTGCGAGCCGTGACAAGCCTTCTCCTGGTTCTACTGCGCGATCATCCCTCCTCCCAAAGGGGAGGGACATCGTCGCGTTCAGATCAGTCGACGTTCAACCCTCCAGAAACCTCTCCGTCTCCACCAGCGACCGAATAATCGCGGCGCCGCGGTGTCCCCAGAGAGGGTGGAGGTCGAAGGAGCGCTCTTCGGCGAGGTCGAGGGCGACCCGCGCTGGGGTCTGGCCGGTGCGGCGAGCCTCTTCCAGGATCGTCAGGGAGAGGTTGTAGATGCTGTTCTCCCACTCGACCCCGAGGTGGGCCTCGACCCGGGAATCGCCGTCCACGAAGCCGTACTGCTCGTCGGCACAGTTGACAATCCCCATGCGGTTGACGAGGAAGTCGGGCAGGTAGAGGATGCCCCGCTCCTGGAGCCGGCGGTCGTCCTGCTCCGGGTCTTCGAGCTGGTTGTTGGCGGCGCCGCAGACCACGGCAGCGCGGAGCGTGGGAATGGTGGCCGGGCCGAGGATGCCGCCAGTGGCGCAGGGGGCGACGATGTCCGCCGGCTCGGCGAGGATCGAGAGGTCGCCCCGCGGCACGATACGGATCTCCAGGTCGAGATCGGGGAAGTGCCCGGCCACGGCGGCGCGGGCGGGATCGACGTCCGACGCCACCACCCGGGCGACGCCCTTCTCCCGCAGGAAACCGAGCAGCGGCTCGCCCACGTGGCCCAGACCCTGAACGGCCACCGTCTTGCCGGCGAGCGTCCCCAGCCCCAGGTGCTCCAGGGCGGCCTCCATCCCCCGCACGACGCCGCGGGCCGTAGGCACCGAAGGGTTGCCGCTCCCTCCCAGCTCCGGCGGGATGCAGGTGGTGAAGCGGGTGCGGGAGAAGACGGCGGCCATGTCCTCAACCGAAGTGCCCACGTCCTCGGCCGTGACGTAGCACCCCTGGAGGGCGGTCATGAAGTCGCCGTACTCCTCGTAGATGCGGCGCCGGGCCGCGGGGTCTCCGGCGCGGCCGGTCTCGCGGGCCATGACACCTTTGCCGCCACCCCACCACAGGCCGGCGAGGGCGTTCTTGTGGGTCATGCCGCGGGCGAGGCGCAGGCCGTCGCGCAGGTAGTCCTCGACCGTGTCGTAGCGCCAGAAGCGGACCCCGCCGGCCCCCTGGCCGCGGCAGGTGCGGTGGACGAAGGCGGCCTGGAGCACGCCCGTCTCCGGCGCGACCTGGCAGAAGATCCCCTCGTGGCGGTCGAAGTCCCGGCCGTCCGACTCCAGCAGCCGGGCCAGGGGCTCGAGCCGGGAATGGGAGGGGACGACCCGGCGCGCCTCCGGGTCCCAGACGAAGTAGAAGCGGCGGATGCCCTCGCGGCCGAGGACGTCGCAGAGCGCCGCAGGGGAGAGGGATCGCAGCTCCAACACCGGGCCTCCTTCCAGATTGGCCCGAGCGGAATATCACAGATCGTCGTCTGCTTCCACGGTCCCTCAGCTACGCCCCCTGGGACCGCCGGCGTCCCGCCGGCCAGCTAACTCCGCTTTTACTCCCGAGCGGGAAGAGAAAAAAGCCAGTTAGCAGGCCGGCGGGACGCCGGCGGTCCCAGGGGAAAAGCAATCAGACTGTCACGGCCTCCCTCTCCGCCACCGCCACCCACCGCCGCCCCCGCTTCCCCACGTACTCCGACTGCGGCCGGATGAGCCGGCCCGTGGCAAGCTGCTCCAGGGCGTGGGCCGTCCAGCCGGCCACGCGGCCCACGGCGAAGAGGGGGGTGAAGAGCTCGGTGGGCAGCCCCAGGCCGTGGAGCAGGAGGGCGGTGTAGAACTCGACGTTCGTATCCAGCCGCCGGTCCGGCTTGCTCTCCCGCAGCAGGCGCAGGGCCGTGGCCTCGACCGAGCGGGCGAGCTCGTACAGCTCTCTGTCGCCGCCATTCCGATAGAAGCGCTCCGCCGCGGCGGCCAGGACGTCCGCCCGCGGATCGCGCACCCGGTAGACGCGGTGGCCGAAGCCCATCAGCCGCTCGCCCCGGGCCAGCTTCTCGCGCAGCACCGGCTCGGCCCGCTCCGGAGTGCCGATCTCGAAGACCATGTCCAGGGCCGGGCCGGGAGCGCCGCCGTGAAGCGGGCCCTTCAAGGCTCCCACGGCGCCGGTGATTGCTGAGATCAGGTCCGAGCGCGTGGAGACGATCACCCGGGCGGTGAAGGTCGAGGCGTTGAGGCCGTGGTCCGAGACGGTATTCAGATAGGTCTCCAGGCCCCGCGCCCGCTCCGTCGCCGGCTGCTCGCCTGTCAACAGATAGAGGAAGCTCGCCGCGTGCCCCAGGTCCTCCCGAGGCGGCAGCGGCTCTTCCTCCCTGAGCAGCCGCCAGTACGCGGCCACGATGGTGGGGAAGGCGGCCACCAGCGTGAGGGCGTCCTCCCGCGGTTCCCCGGCACCTTCGACCAGGCTGAGGGTGCCCGCGGCCATGCGCAGGGCATCCATGGCGGGGACCCGCCGCCTGGCTGCGGCGCGCAGCAGGTCCAGGGTCGCCGCCGGCAGGGACCGCCGGCCGGCCAGGCGGCGGCGGAAGGCGTCCAGCTCGTCCGCCGTGGGCAGGCTGCCGTGCCACAGCAGCCAGGCGGTCTCCTCGAACGTCGCGCGGGGGGCCAGCTCCTCTACCGGGAAGCCGGCAATCAGCAACTCGCCGGCCTCGCCGTCGACGCTGCTCAAACGGGTCGTGGCGGCCACGACCCCTTCCAGTCCTTGGTGCTTGGTGTCGTTCATGGTCCTCTCCTTCCTGTCCATGTTCGACCCGCGCGCATAGCTTGTCAATCTTGATTTATCGATCAATGTGTGGGAGCTTGAGACCATGGCGGAGGATCGGTTTCTCACCGCTCAGGACGCCGCGGCGGAGCTGGAGATCTCGCTCGCGACGCTCTACGCCTATGCCAGCCGGGGGATGCTCCGCTCCGAGTCCGTGCCCGGCGATCCCCGCGCCCGGCGGTACCCGCGGGAGGACGTGCTGCGGCTCAAGGAGAAGAAGGAGCTGCGCAAGGACCCGGAAAAGGCGGCGCCCAAGGCCCTCTCCTGGGGGGCGCCGGTGCTGGAGTCCGCCATCACCCTGGTACAGGATGGCCGGCTTTACTACCGGGGACGGGACGCCGTGGCGCTCGCCCGCAGTGCCAGCGTCGAAGAGGTGGCGGCGCTCATCTGGACAGGCGAGCCGTCAGCCGGCGAGATCTTTGAGAGCGAGCCGCCGGCCCTGCCGCCCTTGGCCGGCGCGATCCTCGGCGCGGACCTGACGCCCGTGGAGCGTTGCCAGGTGGCCCTCCCGCTGGCGGGCGCGGCGGACCTCGCGGCGTGGGACCTGCGGCCGGCGGCGGTGGCCGCGACGGGAGCGCGCATCCTCCGCTTCCTGGCGGGGATCGCCGCAGAAGTCCCCGCTCCTCCACCCGCCGGTATCGCGAACATCCTCCAGGCCGGCTGGGCGCCGGGTCGCCCTGAGGCCGCGGGTCCCATCGCCTCGGCCCTCATCCTCTCGGCGGACCACGAGCTGAACGTCTCGGCCTTCACGGCCCGCTGCGTGGCCTCTGCCGCCGCCTCGCCGTACGACGTGGTGTCCGCCGGCCTCGCGGCGCTCAAGGGAGCCCGTCACGGCGGCCACACCGAGCGGGTGGAATCCCTGTTCCGCGAGGCGGGATCGGCCGCCGGCGCCCGCCGCGCCCTGGCGGACCGTCTGCGGCGCGGCGAGGACATCCCCGGCTGCGGCCACCCCCTCTACCCCGACGGCGATCCGCGGGGAGCGGCCCTGCTGGATATCGCCGCCGAGGTCGCCCCCGGCTCCCCCGCCGTCGAGTGCGCCCTGGCCCTGGCTGAAGCCGGCCGCGAGCTGATCCGTGAGCACCCCACGATCGACTTGGGCCTGGTCGCCCTGGCCCGCGCCCTCAACCTGCCGGAACGGACCCCGCTAGCCCTCTTCGCCCTCGGCCGCACGATCGGCTGGATCGGGCATGCGATCGAGCAATACGCCCTGGGGAAGCTGATCCGGCCGCGGGCGGCGTACGTGGGGGAGATGCCGGGATCCTCTTGACCCGGTTGCGTTATCTCGATATCTTTCTTGGAGATCCACGCCTTGACGCCCTCTGAGTGGGCCGGTACTCTGGTCCGCGAAGGAGACGGGCAGGGCGAAAGGAGGGATTCATGGCGATCATCAGGGAGACAGCCAAGGATCGAATCTTGAAGATTGTCCACGGCCAACCGGACGACAGCGCTTTCGACGAGATCCTGCAAGAGTTGGCTCTGGCTCGCATGATTGAACGCGGCCTTGAGGATTCGCAGAACGACCGTACGATCAGCCATGAGGAGATGGGCCAGAGAATCTCTTCATGGGCAAGATAAGGTGGACACGAGAAGCGGAGGATTGGCTCCGCGAGATCCACGATTACATCGCCGCGGATAGCCCTGCTGCCGCTCTCCGCACAGTTCAAGGCATCTATGAGAAAGCCGAAAGCCTCTCACGATTTCCGGAGAGGGGCTACCGCTACCACGATCAGCCAGATAGCACCGTAAGAATCCTCCTCTACGGCCATTACCGAATCGCCTACTTGGTCAGAGAGAAAGGGAACGTCGATATTCTCGGCGTTTTCCATGGGGCGCTGGACATTACCAGGTATTTGGGCTGAGAGGGAGCGCGCCGACGACCTCTGGCTGCGGAAGATCGTGGAGCGCTGAGCCACCCCGCCGCAGCCGCTCCCGCAGCCGCACCACCTCCCCCACCACGATCGTCGCCGGCGCCTTGAGGCCGGCCCGGGCCACCTCGCCCGCGATCGTCCCCAGGGTCGCCACCACCACCCGCTCTCCCGGCAGGGTCCCCTGGGCGATGACGGCCACGGGCGTGTCCGCTCCCCGGCCGTGGAAGAGGAGGGCGGCGGCGATCTCCGGCAGGCGGGTGAGACCCATGAGGATGACGAGGGTCTCGACGCGGGCGAGGGCCGCCCAGTCCTGGCGGTCCCCCTCGGCGCAATGTCCGGTCACCACGGCGAAGCCGGCCGCCATCTCGCGGTGGGTGACGGGAATGCCCGCCCGCGCCGGCACGGCGACCGGGCTGGAGACTCCGGGGACCACCTCCCAGGCCACGCCCGCTTCGGCGCAGGCGAGCGCCTCCTCGGCGCCGCGGCCGAAGACGAAGGGGTCGCCCCCCTTGAGGCGCACCACGATGCGGCCCGCCCGGGCGTGGTGGATCAGCAGGGCGTTGATCTCTTCCTGATGACACGAATGCTCGCCCGGCGCCTTGCCCACGAAGATCCGCTCCGCCTCAGGGTGCGCCTCGGCGAGCAGGGCGTCCGAGATCAGCCGATCGTAGATCACCACGTCCGCCCGCCGCAGGCAGTCGAGACCCAGCACGGTGATCAGCCGCGGATCGCCAGGGCCTGCGCCCACCAGGTAGACGATCCCGCGGCCGTTCATTCCACCAGGACTTCCGTCTCTGCTCTGTTGACGTCTGCGGCGTCGGGCTGCACGCCGAGGATCTCCTCGATGCGGGCGCGGGCCCGGGTCTCGTCCCCCCGCCGCAGCAGGTGGAGCACGTCGGAGTCGACGAGCCGGTACCAGAGCGACCGCCGGGTCTCGAAATCCGGCCAGCGGCGGGCCAGAGGGGCGCGCAGGTCGCCGGCGATCTCCAGGAAGCGGGCGTGCTCCTCCCCCAGCTCCGACTCCAGCCGCTGGCGCAGGCGCACGGCGAGCGCCGGGGCCTTGCCGCCCGTCGAGATAGCCACGGCGAGGTCGCCCCGGCGGACGATCGCCGGAGCGATGAAGTCGCAGTGCGGGACGTCGTCCAGGGTGTTGACCAGGACGTTGCGCCCCCGGGTCTCCTCCCACACCCCGTCCACCACCGATCGCGGCTGGTTCACCACCAGGACGAGGAAGGCCGTGCGCAGGTCCCCCCGCCGGTAGCGCCGGTCGACCAGGTCGATCCGCCCGCGCATCGCCAGCTCCGCGAGGCCGGGGGTGACCTCCGGAGCCAGCACCGTCACCCTGGCGTCACCCGCCAGCAGGCCCCTCACCTTCTCTTCGGCCAGGGCGCAGCCGCCGAGCACGAAGCAGTTGCGTCCCCTGAGGCTCAGGTACACCGGATAGTGCTGCACGACTCAGACCTCCAGGCTCTCCACGGTCAAACCGTGGCGGTCGATCTCCAGCGTCAGGCGGCACAGGTCGGTCTGGAGCCCGAGACGGTAGACCCCGGGCCCCTGAACCGTGAACAGCATTCCTTCGAGAGTCTGCCCCGCCAGGGTAGCGAGGGCGTCGTTGACGGCCTGGGTGGCCCGCCGGGCCGCGGCGCCCCGGGGGGTCTGGTGGAAAAGCCGCAGCAGGGCCTGCTCACTCTGGGCGCCGTACACCTTGCGGACGCGGCCGGTCTGGAGCGTCATCTCCAGGATCCCCTCCAGCCGCCGGAGCTGCTCCTCCTCCACCTCCCCGGCAGTCACGGCGGCGGCGAGCTCCTCGTACGGAGCCCGTGCCGCCGGGTCCCGAAGCGAGGCCGCGAGCGTCGCCAGCTCCTCCCCCAATACCTCCCGCTGAGCGGCGTCGAGGGTGACGGCGCCGGGAGCGATCGCTGCGGCCGCCGTGCTCATGCCGTGACCCTGTGCAGCCCGGTCGGCCGCAGTTGCACCAGGGCATCCACCTCGTGCTCGAAGGCGCCGGTCTCGATGGGGCAATGAATACCGCACTCCTTGGGCGCGTTCTTCTCCCACCACCAGCGGCCGGCCCGCGGGTCCTCCCCCGCCTGGGTGGCCCGGGTGCAGGGGGTGCAGCCGATGCTGGTGTAGCCCTTGGCATAGAGCGGATGGACGGGCACGTCGTGCGCCTCGTTGTACTCCTTCACCTCTTCCAGGGTCCAGTCCGCCAGGGGGTTGATCTTCGCCAGGCCGCCGTGGTCGTGATCGATCTCGATCTTGCGGATGTTGGCCCGGCTGGCCCACTGGTCGCGGCGCAGGCCGGTAATCCAGGCGTCCAGCCCTTCGAGCACGCCACGGATGGGCTCCACCTTGCGCACGTTGCAGCAGTGGAGGCGGGCCTCGACGCTCTTCTGGAAGAGGTTGGGACCGAAGCGCCGCACCATGGTCTCCACCTGCCGGGCGTCAGGGAAGTAGACCTCGACCTCGATGCCATAGCGCTGGCGCACCTGCTCCATCACGTCGTAGGTCTCCTGGGGGAGCCGGCCGGTGTCGACCGTGAACAGCCGCACCTGGGGATCGATCCGCCAAGCCATGTCCAGGATGGCCATGCCCTCGGCCTGGAAGCTCGTACAGAGAGCGACCTGAGACCCCCAGCGGTCGAGAGCCCAGGCGATGACCTCTTGCGGCGTGGCGTCGTCCCACTCCACCGCGAGCTGTCCGGCCTCGAACTCGTCCAACAGGTCCCGGCTGTCGATCTTGATGGCGGTCGCTCTCTCGAACATCGTCGTTTCCTTTCGGTCGTGCTTCAAATCGTCTTCAAACGGACGTCAGGCTTCAACGGACACCGCCGCGCCGGAACCGAGGGCCACGAGCTCCTCGTCGGCCTGGCGGGTGAAGAACTGTTGAATGGGCTCGTCCTTGAGGCGCCCGTCCAGCCAGGCGCGGAAGAGCCTTTCGATCACGAGGTGGACCTCGTCCCCCGGCACCCGCTTGAGCACCGGCCGGCCGATGGCCGCGTCCCGCCCCAGGCCGCCGCGGAGGAAGAGGTCGTAGCCGTCGAGCCGCTCGCCCTGGGGGCCGCGCTCGCGCAGGGTGGTCCCCTGAATGCCGATGTCGCCGATCCAGTGGTGGGCGCAGGCGTGGGGGCAGCCGTCGAGATTCAAGCGCAGGCCCGCGGCCTCGTCGCCGAACACCCGCTCCAGGTGCTCGACGATCTCCTGCAGCTTCCCCTTGGTCTCGGCCACCGTGAAGTTGCAGAAGGGATCGCCCGTGCAGGCGATGCTGGCTCCCCGCAGCCCGGTGCCCGCCAGCGGGAAGCCGAGCCCCTCCACCTCGCGCACGACCTCTGCGACCCGCGCTTCCGGGATGTGGCTGAGAATGAAGTTCTGGCGCCGGGTGAGCCGGATCTCGCCCCCCCAGGTCTCGACGAGGTCGGCGAGCCGCAGCATGGTGGCGCCGTCCATCAGCCCGAGGTGGACGGGGAAGCCGGCGTAGAACAGCCCGTCCTCTTTCTGGGGGTGGACGCCGGTGTGGTCGTGCTCTGCCACGGGCGCGAGCGGCGCGGCGCCGTCCGCGAGGCGGCGGCCGAGCTTCTCTTCCACCCGCGCCCGGAAGGCCTCGGGGCCGAGGTCGTGGACCATGAACTTGAGCCGCGCCTTGGCGCGCGACATCCGGTACTTGAGGTCCAGGCGCCAGACGTCGACGATCGCCCGCAGCACCTCCACGGCCTCCGCCGCCGGCACCCAGACCCCGAGGTCGTCCGCCAGCCGCGGCCAGGTGGAGAGGCCGCCGCCCACGCGCACGCCGAACCCCGGCTCGGTGTCCCGCAAAGCGCCGATGAGGGCGATGCAGTGGATCTCCGGCGCGTTGCACTGATGGGGGCAGGCCGAGATGGTGATCTTGTGCTTGCGCGGCAGGTCGGAGTACTCGCGGTTGCGGATGAAGAAATCCGTGACCTCCTCGATCAGCGGCTGGACCTCGAACAGCTCCTCGGCCGCCAGGCCCGACACCGGGCAGCCGGTGATGGTGCGCACGTTGTCGCCGCAGGCGCCGGTGGTGGTGAGCCCGGCGGACTCCAGAAGCCCGAGGACCTCCGGCAGCCGGGCCAGCTCGATCCAGTGGAGTTGGAAGTTCTGCCGCGTCGTGATCTCGCCATGGCCGCGGCCGAAACGCTGGGAGATCTCGCCGATCGTCCGCAGCCTGGCCGGGGTGAGCACGCCCCCCGGGGTCTTCACCCGCAGCATGAAATGCCCCACCTTCGGCTTGTCGTGGTAGAGGCCGTACCACTGCATGCGCACGAAGTCCTCCTCGGGCACCTCCTCGTAGCCTGCCGCGATCATCGCCGGCAGGTCGCGGATCACGTCGAGACCACCCTTCTCGTGCTTCAAGCGCTCGACGAAATTGCGCTTGCGCACCAGATCCCAGGTGATTTCGACCGTTGGGGCCGCGGTCTCTGAGCTTCTCTCGGGCATGCACGGGCTCCTGCACCCCGCCACGAAGCGGGATGAACCTGTCGCGTCCGCTGAGCTCTCCTCAAACGAGAGCGCGGCGGTCAATCAAGCTTGGGTTGTCAGGTCAGGAGAGGCGGATGTCGACGGCTGGCGCGAGCCGTCACACCCGCCAGCTACAGGTACAAAGCACCTGGGCGGGAGAAGCAAGGGGGGAGATGGAGCGCCTCGTGTTCATTTGTGACCACTCTACTATCTTTCTCTACGCTTGTCTAGACCCCCGCGCTACGAATTTGTCACCACGGTTGTCACCTCTTCTTCAACGTACCTCCGAGGCTCAAGCCCTCACCTCCTGGCCCCATAGACGCTAACTTTGCCTCAGAGCGCCCCCCGCCCGAGGGCCCTCACCCCTGTCCCCCCTGTCCCCTCTCCCGCCTCCTCCCAACCCCCCTCCCCGGGAGAGGGGAACCCGGTTGGAGCGGTCTTGCTGGTCTCGTCCTTTTTGTCCTTGCTGTCCTTGTCGTCCTTTCTTGCTTTTCTCCCTCTTCTCTCGGGGAGGGGGATGGGAGGGGGCGGGAGAAGAGGGCCGGGGTGATGAGGGCGTTCAAGCCACGGCCACGGCTTCCCCCTTGGGCCGCCGCGGGCTCGCCCAGTCGATGCGCCGGGTCAGGTACATCACCAGGGCGAGGATGAGGAACAGGCCGACCGAGCCCAGGAGCAGGGCGTAGTCCTCGAGCTGGAGGAGGACGTAGAGATAGCCGTAGAGCGTGCCGAGCACCACGGTCATCAGCAGCGCCCGCAGCGCTCCCCGCAGGATGGCCACCGAATAGCCGCCGATGAGCAGCACGGTCGCCGCCGACGCCGCCAGATAGGCGAGGCCGAAGGGGGCATGCTCCGAGATCGAGAGCAGCAGCAGGTAGAACAGGCAGAGGGCAAAGCCCACCAGCAGGTACTGCACCGGATGGAGGGAGAACGGGTTGAACTGCTCGTAGAGGAAGAAGGTCAGGAAGGTGAGGACGAGGAAGAGGACCCCGTATTTCGTCGACCGCTCCGTCTTCTGATAGGCGTCCACCGGCTGGAAGAGCTGCAGCCCGAAGGCCGAGGCGCTGAGGGCCTGGGCCGGCGCCAGCTCCCTGGCCTCGCTCTCCCGCCACTGCTGCGGGTAGCTGCGGCCGAACCAGGAGACGTTCCACAAGGCGTCGAAGCCCGTGGCGCGGACCGTCCGCCGGGCTGGCAGGAACTCACCGTTGAAGCTCGGCGACGGCCAGTTCGACTTCAGTGCCACCGTGGTCTCCTTACCGAGGGGCAGAAAGCTCAGCGTCTCGCTGCCGTTCACTCCGAGGTCGAACGCGAAGGCGTAGACGTCCCCCGGCTTGCCGTCTGCCAAGTCCGGGACCGTCACCTTGAGGCCCGACTGCCAGAGCTCCGGCTCGCCGCCGCCGGGAGCGAGCTGAAGGGTGCGGTTCCTCCACGTCAGGCCCACGCCGGAGGTGATGCCCCGCATGTCCGGCACTCCAATCCCGAGATAGGCGTCCTGCCAGAGGACGTCCTGAGGAGCGATGCGCCAGGCGTCGAAGCTCGGCCGCTCGAACGCACCCGTCCAATGCAGACCGGTGCGGTAGACGGCGACCTCGAAAATCCCCCGGTTGCGCCGCTCGCTGTCGACGTTGCCTTCGATCTTGAGCGTCTCCGGGAGGAAGCGGGCGAAAGAGGTCGTGGTTTCCGTCACGACCCCCTTCTCATTCCTGGCGTGCACGAGATAGGGCACGGTCAGCACCGGCCCGGCGAGGACCTGCGGCCGGCCCCAGATCGCAGCCATCTCCCGGGTCGCCTCCTGGCGGCGCGACTGGCGCTCGGACACCAGCGACCCCACCATCATCAGCGGGATGAGCAGTAGAACGATGAGCCCGCCGATGGCCAACATCTTGACCCCCGTCGAGTCGCGGAGTCTGCGCTTTTCGGTTTCACCTGGAATCACGGATCATCCTCCTTGGATCCTTACGGTCTGAGGGAATTGGACCGCGCCGGCCAGGAGCGAGAACGGCGGAACCGTGGAGGAAACCCGCAGGATTGTGGCGGAAACATGGAGAGCGGCCTGGAGCCGGAGATCTGCGCTACATTCTCTCCATGACGACCCCGGCGACCGCGGGCATCGGCGGGCGCATCGCCCTGGTGGACGACGAGGAGAGCCTGCGCGAGACCGTAGGCTTCGCCCTGCGCCGCGAGGGCTACCGCGTCGAGCTCTACTCCGACGGCCTCGCCGCCTGGCAGAGCTTCGAGCGCGATGTCCGCGATCTTCCGGACCTCGCCATCCTCGACGTCCTCATGCCGCGCATGGACGGCCGGGAGCTGTGCCGGCGCCTGCGCGCCCTCTCCGAGCGCCTGCCCATCCTCTTCCTCACCTCCCGTGACGAGGAGTTCGACCGCGTGCTGGGCCTGGAGCTGGGGGCGGACGACTATCTCTGCAAACCCTTTTCCATGCGCGAGCTCGCCGCCCGCGTGAAGGTCCTCCTGCGCCGCGCCGCGCACCGGGGGGAGCCGGCGGGAGGCGAGGACGAGCGTCTCCTGGAGGCCGGCCGTCTGCGCCTCGATCTCAAGCGCTACCAGGCCCACTGGGCCGGCGTCCCCGTGCCCCTGACCGTCACCGAGTTCCTCCTCCTTCAGGCCCTCGCCCGCCACCCCGGCCACGTGAAGACCCGCGCCCAACTCCTGGAGGAGGGTTACCCTCACGACGCCTACGCCAGCGACCGCACCATCGACAGCCACGTCAAGCGTCTGCGCAGGAAGCTCGCCGAAGCCGACCCGGGCTTCGACGCCATCGAGACCGTCTACGGCCTGGGCTACCGCTTGCGGCCGGAGTGAGCTGTGCGCCTCCCCTCCCGGATCTCGATCCGGCTCCTCCTGTTCAACGTCCTCCTGGTCTTCCTGCCGGCGGCGGGCTTCCTCTACCTGGGCGTCTACGAAGAGCAGCTCCTCGAGGACCAGGAGCGCTCCATGGTGCAGCAGGGCCGGCTCCTGGCCGCGGCCGTGGGCGGGCAGACCTTATTAGATTCATTGAATCAGAATGGCGCGGAGGCCGTTCTGCGCCGCCTGGACCAGCGGACCGACTCGCGCCTGCGCATCTTCGGCCTCGACGGCGGCCTCCTGGCCGACTCCAGCCGGCTGGGTCTCCGCCGGGTGGAGGACGACGCGGCCTACTCCCGGTCCGCGTCCAAGCCGCGGGACAGCCTCTTATATAAGGTCGCGGCCGGACTCTACCGGCTGTACCGCCAGACGCGGGCTCCTTCACCGGCGAGGCGGAGCGCTTCGCCCCCGGAGCCCTACCCCGCCCGCGTCGTCGCCGCCGCCCTTGCGGGAAAGTACGGCGCCGCCGTCCGGCCCACGGGCGGCGAGCGGTGGCGGCCGTCGCTCACCCTGCACAGCGCCATCCCGGTGCGCAGCGCCGGCCAAGTGGTGGGTGCAGTGCTCGTCTCCCAGTCCACGGTGCGCATCCTGCGCGAGTTGGATCAGGTCCGCCTCGCCGTCCTCAAGGTCTTTCTCGGCTCGGTGCTGGTGGCCGCCGTCCTCTCCCTTCTCCTGGCGGGGACCATCACCCACCCCATCCGGCGGCTGCGCGACGAGGCGAACGCCCTCCTCGACCGGCGCGGGCGCCTGCGCGGCCGGTTCGGCGGCCCGCACCGGGCGGACGAGATCGGCGACCTCACCCGCGCCCTGGAGCAGCTCACGGCGCGCCTCGCCGCCCACCAGCACGCCCTGGAAGCCTTCGCTTCCGACGTCTCCCACGAGCTCAAGAACCCCCTCGCCTCCATCCGCTCGGCCGCCGAGTTGCTGGCCGAGATCGAAGATCCGGCCGACCGCGAGCACTTCGTGGCCGTGGTCCAGCGCGAGGTGGCCCGCATGGAGCGGCTGCTCACCGCCCTGCGGGAGATCGGCGAGATCGACGTCCGGCTGGAGACCGAGGCTCCAACCGTCGTGGACCTGGACGCTCTCTTGCGAGAGGTGGCCGAGGGCTTCTGCCGGCGCGCCGACAAGGACGTGAAGATCGTGCTTGCCGCGCCCGGCGGCCCCCTCCCCGTCCGCGCCAGCCCCGAGCGCCTCCTCCAGGTCTTCGAGAACCTGCTCGACAACGCCCGCAGCTTCTCCCCCGCAGGCGGCACGGTGACCGTCACTCTCGAAAGGCGGAACGGGACCGCCGCCGTGCGCATTGACGACGAAGGCCCGGGCATCCCCGAGAGCCACCTGGACCGCATCTTCGACCGCTTCTTCACCTACCGCCCCGGCGAGCCGGACGCCCGCAGCGGCCATACGGGCCTGGGATTGGCGATCACCAAGGCGATCGTGGAGGGCTACGGCGGGGTTGTGCGGGCGGGGAACCGCGGGGAGGGCGGGGCGCGGTTTGAGGTGGTGTTGCCGGGGTAAATTGTCAGCCTTCAGCCTCCGGCGTGAGAGCTCTTCCGAGCCGGAGCTTTCTGAATGTACCTGTCGAGCGGACGGATGGGGATCACGTAATACTCGCCTTCCCGGCCGGGTAATACCCGGCCAAATTCAGTGCGACCAAATCCAGCAACGTCGACAGGGGTGTAATACCGATTTTCCATAAGAATTGGGTCTCCATAGAGCATTGAGGTCAACCTCTGAGTTTTCCAGGGTCCGTCATTCCAGCTTCTTTTGAGAGGGGACATCCCCTCTTTCCAAGCTTCCACACCCACCAGGGCATGCCCCTTTTTACGATTGTTGGAGGGCCAGGCAGATCGAAAGATTACCAACTGGGCCGGATTATTCCTCTGTATGGCACAGAAGGTGGCAGCTTTAGAGTCGCAGTCACCCTCATTTTTGATCAGCACAGACGTAGGGACTCGGAATCCATTCGTAAACCGGCCACCCTCCACGTCGTCGATTTTTCTATAATGCATCATCTGGAAGAAACCCATCAGCGTCTCGGCGTCCCCGGAAGTCGCCTGATTGAGCACCTTAATGCAATCCTCGAGCTCGGGAGTCGCTCGGGCGATAAGGTTCGAATAGTCGAGGAACCACTTTCCTTGGTGAGGCAAGAACCCCCGGCTGATCATGAACTCTAAATTGATATCGTCCTTCATTTTTTGAAGGTTTGTCGCGAGCCACTCCTCAAGCCTTCCCTGCAGGTCTCGGTGATAGGCCTCATCATTGCGGTTCATGGGCTCGTATGGATCCCATTCCCACCCGCCTTGAAGCCTGCCAAAGATCTTCGCTTGGCCGTACGGCAGTGCGCCTTCCTTCCTGGCTTCTTCGGTCAGCTTCGCGGCCAGCTCCGCATTGAGCCGCACCCAATCCTGTTGAAGATAACCCTCTGATTCCCTCAGTTTCCGGTCTCCTTCTTTACTGATTCTGCACGTGAACTCGCGCCTCTTGCCGAGAGGACCACTAAAAGAGTACTGCAGCACCCATTGCCTCTCCTCCTCTCTCAACGTAAGCCGGGTCGCATTTGGGTCGTCGTCTGGGTTTGCCAAGCCGCGACGGCTCAGCCCCACGAGCGCAACGAGAGACAGAGCAAAGGCCAAGGCGCCACTCCATAGCGATTTAGAGGAGTTTCTCATTTCAGACTCTGGATGCCGGTGCGGCCGAATGGGATCAGAGAACGGGAAAAATCTGCCATTCCCTCGTTAAGAACAAGAGTGATCGACAGGAGAACAAGGGAGAAAAATATCGCCATCGCGGCGTTATCCCTTTCGTAGATTTCCTTATCCTCTTGCAAATTCCTGGTCAGACGCTTGAAAAGCCTCCCGGCCACCTCGACCGAGACAAGAGCAAGAGCGGCGATGACGACTATAGAGAGCAGGCATCGGACGACGAGCCAGACAGCCTCGCTCGACGAATACTCGTCGACGAACAAGCTCCTCACCACTGCCATGACCACGAAGACCGCGTGGCGGACGAGGAGCGCCTGACAGAAGATCTTCGCCCCCAACTCAATTGCAATCGAGCGGCGCCCTGCTCGCAGCAAGGCCTCCTCATCGGTCTTCTTCGTGAGCTCGATGTCGAACCGGAACAGTAGGTAGATCAGCGGGGCAGCTCCGACGAGAACCGCCACTCCATAGGCCAACAGACCCGCCGCGATGCTGGAGATGTTGAAGTCCGCCATGCGCCCTCCCTTCAAGAGACCACTAGTAGTAGAACCTGTTCGCCGCTGATTGTTTAGCCAGATTCTAACACTTCGCGGTAGGCGGGCCACCATTTTCAGCCTTTGCCGTCGTGGACTTGGACGCTCTCTTGCGAGAGGTGGCCGAGGGCTTCTGCCGACGCGCCGACAAGGCGGTGAAGATCGTACTGTCCGCGCCCGGCGGCCCCCTCCCCGTCCGCGCCAGCCCCGAGCGCCTCCTTCAGGTCTTCGAGAACCTCCTCGACAACGGCGGGGAGCCGCAGGGAGGGCGTGGTTAGGCTCGAGGTCGTGCTATCAGCCGCAAACCTACCTTGAGGTGCCGCGAAATATGCCTCCTGAGCCGCTAACATCAGAACAGGAATGATTCCTTCCGACACAGAAGCCGCAGCTTAACGTCAAGCAGCCGCAATTGTCGTGAAAGCGGCCGTTCGCCTCGCAATAGCAGCGGCATCGTCCCCACTATTTGCCGCAACTGGCTCTATGCCTGCCGCCAGAGCCAAAGCCGGAGGAGCTGCTTTCGTGCCCGCTGCTGCAACTTGGCCAGCGTCAACCGGCACGATTCCGGAGTATGCGGCACCTTGATTGACCAAGGCACCGCGCGCCGCGATATTGGCAACATATGAAGATGCAGTTGCGGCTCATACTTCGGCGCGTGCCTCTGCGAGAGAGTTATTTGCAGCCTAGTTTCCGGAGTAGAAGGCTGGCAGATGTGCGGCGACAGGAGCCGCTCCAGGAGTGGCAACACCTGACAAGGCATTTGCGGCTGCGGAGGATGCAGCAGCGGAATCCCCTGTCCCATTGCCGCTGTTGAGCTGTTCAAGGAGGGAGAAGGAGAAACTATGGCCGTCCCTGGAGCACGAGAGCAAATCGAAGCGGCAGTCCTGGCCTGGCCGGGCGTCGTGGCCCAGCCTCACCGCTTCGGCGGGACCGAGTTCGTTCTCGGCAAGCGGGAGGTGGGTCACATCCACGGCGACCGCCTCCTCGACATCGCCTTCCCCAAGCCGGTGCGCGACGAGGTGGTGGCCGCCGGTCTCGCCGAGCCCCACCACATTCTGCCGGACAGCGGCTGGGTGAGCTTCCACATCAGGAAGGAAGAGGACGTGGATGCCGCCGTCGCCCTCCTCCGCCGCTCCTACGAGCTGGCGCGCGAGCAGCAGGCTCGGAAGTACGGCGAGGTGGTGCATTCCCCGGTACAATGGACGCCATGAGTGTGCCAGCACCCATCCGGAACGTCGTCTCGGAGCTTGAGAAGGGGCTCAAGGATCTCTACGGAGAGCGGTTTCGCGGACTTCTTCTGTACGGATCCTACGCCCGGGGAGACGAACGCGAGGGGAGCGACGTGGATCTGCTCTTGCTCCTCGAAGGACCGGTCAACGCGGCTCGGGAGATTATGCACTTGTCATCCGTGAAGTGGCCCCTGTCGCTGGAATCGGGCCTGACTCTCTCGGTAATACCGGTCAGCATCGAGGACTTCGAACAGGCCGGGACCATCTTCCTGCGTACGGTCCGGCGAGAGGCCATCCCGGCCGCGGCATGAACGAGGTTCGTCTTTTTCTGGAGAAGGCTGAAGAGTCCTTGGACGCCGCTGAGCTACTCCGGAAAAGCGGGTACATTGGAATTGCAGGCTCGCGGGTTTACTTCGCCTGCTTCTATATCGCGGAGGCCCTGCTTCTCTCCCATGGCTTGGAGTTCTCTCGTCATGGTCAGGTCATTGCTCAATACGGTTTTCACTTCTCGCGGACTCGCCTCTTGGATCCCGCTTTTCATCATCTGCTGACGAGAACTTTTGACCTCCGGCACATCGGCGATTACGAGACCGCCAGAGCGGTCGATCCTGATGTCGTCGAAGAGCTGATGGCAGAAGGGAGAAGATTCCTCGCCGCGGCCACCCGCTATCTCGACGAGCATCCGGGTGTGGAGGGTGGCGGGCGTGACGACGGCTGAGGCTACCCCGGTCCGCTCCACCTGGAGCCCGCTGCGCCATACCGTGTTCCGCTGGCTGTGGATCGCCAGCGTGGCCTCCAACGTCGGCACGTGGTTCCAGAACGTGGGCGCGTCGTGGATGATGACGACGCTCACGCCTTCGCCGGCGCTGGTGGCCCTGGTTCAGGCAGCTACCAGCCTGCCGATGTTCCTGCTGTCGCTGCCGGCCGGGGCCGTGGCCGACGTGCTCGACAAACGCCGGCTTCTCCTCATCACCCAGATCTGGATGACAGTCGCGGCCTTCGGTCTCTGGGCGTTCACGGCGGCGGGCGCGACCACCCCCTGGATCCTCCTCGGCTTCACCTTCCTGCTGGGGCTCGGCGCCGCTCTGAACGGGCCGGCCTGGCAGGCGAGCATTCCGGAGATGGTGCCGCGGGAGGACCTCCCCGCCGCCGTCACCCTGGGAAGCATCGGCTTCAACATCGCCCGGGCCGCCGGACCGGCCCTCGCCGGCCTGGTGGTGGCCGCGTCCGGGCCGGCCGTCACTTTCCTGGTCAACGCCGTCTCGTTCCTCGGCGTGCTGGTCGTCCTCTTCTTCTGGCGCCGGCCCACGGAGGAGGCGATGCTGCCAGCCGAGCGTATCTGGGGCGCCATGACGACGGGCCTGCGCTACGTCCGCCATGCGCCGGAGGTGACCGCTCCCATCATCCGCGGCACGACGTTCGTCCTCTGCGGCGCCTCGCTCTGGGCCCTCCTGCCGCTGATCGCGAAGCGGGAGCTGCACGCCGGCGCCGAGGGCTACGGGCTCCTCCTCGGCGCGTTGGGAGTGGGCGCGGTGGCGGGAGCCCTGGTCCTCCCCCGTCTCAAGCGCAACAACTCGATGGACGGAGTGGTGACGGCGGCGACGCTGGTCTTCGCCGGCTCCACGGTGACCCTCGCCTATGTGCGCATCTTCTGGCTGTTGATGATCGCCATGCTCCTCGCCGGCGGCGCCTGGCTCTCTCTCCTCTCCAGCCTCAACGTGGCCGTGCAGACGGTGGTGCCGTCGTGGGTGCGGGGGCGGGCGCTCTCGGTCTACATGCTGATCTTCTACGCCGGTCTGGCCGGCGGCAGCGTCCTCTGGGGCGCCGTGGCCGAGCACCTCGGCCTGTCGAAGTCCCTACTCGCCTCGGCGGCCGGGATGATCGCCGGTCTCGCCGGCACCTTCCGCATTCATCTCCAATCCGGCGAGGGGCTCAACCTGGCGCCCTCCCGCCAGTGGCCGGCACCGATCGTCTCCCACGACTTGGAGCCCGAGCGCGGCCCCGTGCTGGTGGAGGTCCGCTACCAGATCGACCCCGCCCGCGCCGCCGACTTCGCGGCGGCCATGCGCGGCGTCCGCCGCATCCGCCTGCGCGACGGCGCCATGCAGTGGGGCCTGTTCGTGGACTCCGCCGATCCCGCCCTCTACACCGAGGTGTTCCTCGTCAAATCCTGGATCGAGCATCTGCGCCAGCACGAGCGCGCCACCCACGCCGACCGCGACGTCGAAGCGCAGGCCCAGGCGTTCCACGTCGGCGAGGAGCGGCCGGTGGTCACCCACCTCATCGCCGTGCGGGGGCGGTAGGGGTGGTAGGAGGGCCGGGTGCTACTTGAAGAGGGCTTTCAGGTCACGAGCGGTGTGGACGACTCGAACGATTTCGACATGGCCCTTCATGAGGCGGTAGAGCACCAGGTAATTCTTGACCGGGAAGCTCCGGAGCTCGGGCCCAAGGTCTTCCCGGCTTCGGCCCATTTGCGGGAAAGAGGCCAAGAGCGAGAATTTGCCGGTCAGATCATCGACAAAGCCGTCCGCGGCAGCAAGGCTGTCCTGAGCGATGAAGAACCAGATCTCGTCCAGGTCCCTTCTGGCCGGGCGAGAAATTCTGATCTTCCTACTCATCCACCGGATCTTTTCCGAGCGCCTTCAGCCTCTCTCGACCGCTGCCCTTGACTTCGGCTGCCAGCGACCGGGTGTCATCGGCGTCATAGTCCTCGTACTCGCCTTCTTCGAGGGCCTTGAGACCGGTGTGGACATCCCGGCGCAGGGCGTCGAGCTTCCGCTCCCGGAGCACGAGCAGCTCCTGGAAGAGGCGCAGAGCATCGCGCACCACCTCGCCTGGGCTGGGGTATTGGCCGCTCGCTACCTGCTCTGCGATCAGCTCTTCGAGATCCTTGGTCAGTGCAACTTCCATGGGAGGCGTATTCTACGCCCTTGGCATTGGGCATGCCAATTCAAATCTGCCGCATCGAGACTCGACGGACCGGGTTTCCCGGATTACGATCATCCCCCCTTGACTCTGGACTCGACTCCACCCTTTACAGTGCCTTCATCATGAATCCATGCCCTTCCGAGCGACCCTTGCAAGCCGGCGAACTGGCCCGGCGGACGGGGGTGAGCAAGGACGCCCTGCGCTTCTATGAGCGCCAGGGGCTTCTCCCCCGGCCGGAGCGCCTCCCCAACAACTACCGCGTCTATCCACCCCAGGCGGTGGAGCGGGTGCTGTGGATCCGTCGCGTCCTGGCGACCGGCTTCACGGTGGAGGAGCTGTCCCGTATCCTGGCCGAGAGGGAGCGCGGCGGCGTCCCCTGCCGACAGGTGCGCGACCTCGGAGCCGCCCGGCTGGCGGAGATCGAGGAGCGCCTGCGCGAGCTCACAGCGGCCCGGGACTCCCTGTCTGCTCTGCTCGCGGACTGGGACCGCCGCCTCGCTGCCGTCGGACCCGGCGAGCGAGCGGGCCTGCTCGACTCCCTGTCCGCAGAGCCGCCCCGGAAGGGCACCTCGAAACGAAAGGTGGAGATACGATGAGAACGATTCTGATGGCGACCCTCCTGACCTGCGCGACCGTGGGCACTCTCGTGGCCCAGAGCGATCCCAACCCCTGCCCGCTGCATGCCCAGCACATGGCGGCGGCCTCCCACGACCACGGAACCACCGTCGACCAGCGGGGCGACGCGGTCATGGGCTTCGAGCACGCCCGCACCACCCATCACTTCCTGCTCGCCAGCGACGGCGGCGCCATCCAGGTGGAGGCGAACGATCCCAAAGACGCGGAGAGCCTGGCCCAGATCCGCGGTCACCTCACCCAGGTGGCCAAAGCGTTCTCGACCGGTGATTTCGAGATGCCGCAGAAGGTGCACGACCGGACCCTGGCGGGAATTCCGGAGATGTCCCACTTCAAGGATGCCATCTCGTACCGCTACGAGGAGACCGAACGGGGCGCCCGGGTGCGAATCACCACCACCGATCCTGAAGCCCTGAAGGCGGTCCACGAGTTCCTGCGCGATCAGATCGAGGACCACAAGACGGGGGATCCGCTGACGCCGGCGTCGTAGGGACCCAAGCGGCAGAAAAGAAAAGCCGGAGCAGGGACATAAAGGACATCAGAGACGTCAAGGACGAGGGAGCCTCGGTTCCAGCGATCATCCTTCTTGTCCTTGCTGTCCCTGAGGTCCTTTGTGTCCTTTCTTTCCCAGAGCACGTAGGGTCCCTCCCTACAACCCCTCCGACCGCTCCTTCCCCAGCTCCTGGTTGAGATTGTACGCGGCGCTGATGACGGCGAGGTGGGTGAAGGCCTGGGGGAAGTTGCCCAGGGCTTCGCCCCGCAGGCCGGTCTCCTCGGCGAAGAGCCCGAGGTGGTTGGCGTAGCCGAGGACGCGCTCGAAGATCAGGCGCGCTTCGTCCAGGAGCTTGGGGTCGCGGTGGCCGGCGCGGGTGAGGGCGTCGACCAGCCAGAAGGTACAGACGTTGAACGTCCCCTCGTCGCCCTGAATGCCGTCGATGCCGTGGGTGGCGTTGTAGCGGTAGACCAGGCCGTCGGAGACGAGGCCCCCCTGGTCCGGCGGCTTGCGGATCGCGTCCAGGGTCTTGATCGTCAGCGGATCGCTGGGCGCCAGGAAGAAGACCAGCGGCATCAGCAGGCTCGAAGCGTCCAGCCAGTCGCTGCCGTAGAACTGGACGAAGGCCTGCCGCTTCTCGCTCCAGCCGTTTTTCATCAGGCTCTCGAAGATCTCGTCGCGGATCGCTCCCCACTTCGCGCGGTCGGTGGGGAACGCCCGCTGGTCCGCCAGGCGCAGCCCGCGGTCCATGGCCACCCAGCACATGAGCTTCGAGAAGACGAAGTGCCGGCGGCCCCCCCGCACCTCCCAGATCCCCTCGTCCTCCCGCTGCCAGTTCTTGGCCACGTAGTGGAGCAGCTCCCGCAGGTTGAGCCAGGTCTGGTAGGAGATGGGCGAGGCGTGCTTGTTGTAGAGATAGACGGAGTCCATGAGCTCGCCGTAAATGTCGAGCTGGAGCTGGTCGACGGCGCCGTTGCCGATGCGCACCGGCCGCGAGCCCCGATACCCCTCCAGGTGGTCGAGGGTGATCTCGGTCAGGTCCCGCCGGCCGTCGATGCCATAGACGATCTGCAGGCCGGCGTCGCGGTCCGCCTCGGCGCAGCGGGCGTCGAGCCAGGCCATGAAGGCGGTGGCCTCGTCCATCAGGCCGATGCGCAGCAGGGCGTAGATGGTGAAGGCGGCGTCGCGGATCCAGGTGTAGCGATAGTCCCAGTTGCGCTGGCCGCCGACGTGCTCCGGCAGGCTGCAGGTGGGCGCTGCCACGATCGCTCCCGTGGGCTCGAAGGTGAGGAGCTTCAGGGCGAGAGCCGAGCGGTGGACCATCTCGCGCCAGCGGCCGTGATAAGTACAGGCCGAGAGCCAGCGCCGCCAGAACCCCACGGTGCGATGGAACAGATCCTCGGTCTCGGCCGTGGACGGCGCCGCGCCGCAGCCGTCCTTGTCGACCGGCCGCAGGATGAAGGACGCCACCTCCCCCTCTTGCAGGGTGAAATCCGCGGTCACACCCGTGTCGTCCCGCGTCAGGGGTACGTCGGAGGCCAGGCCGAGGCTCAGGGATTGCGAGTGGAAGCAGGCACCACCTTTTTCGATCACCGTGTCGTGCGCGCCCCGGGCGTAGTCGAACGCCGGATGGCAGACCAGCCGGAAGCGGACGGCGCCGCGCACCACCCGGACACGCCGCACGAGCTGGTCCCGCCCGCCCTCTTCCGGCGACAGCCCCACGGGCATGAAGTCCTCGATCTCCCCCACCCCGTCCGTCGACAGGAAGCGGGTGATGAGGACGTTGGTCTCCGGCCAGTAAAGCTGCTTGGTGGCGACCTCGTCGCCCACCGGGCAGATCTGGAACCGGCCGCCCTTGCCGTCGTCGAGGATGGCGCCGAAGATGCTCGGCGAATCGAAGTAGGGGAAACAGTACCAGTCGATGGACCCGTGCTTGCCCACGAGCGCCACCGTCCGCATGTTGCCGATGATCCCGTAGTTCTCGATGGGCTGGTAGGCCAAGTCGCGTCCTCCCGGGCGGGAGGAGGACTGCAACTTGCTTGCCGGGGTCTCACTCCGCCCGCAGTGCCTGCAGCGGGTCCAGCCGGCTGGCGCGGCGAGCCGGGATGGCGCTCGCCAGCAGGGCCACGGCGGTGAGCACGGCCGGCGCCAGGACGAAGGTGGCGGGGTCCGTGGCGCTCACGCCCACCAGCAGGCTGCCGAGAAGACGGGTGAGGCCCAGGGCACTGGCGAGGCCCACGACCACGCCGAGGAGCACCGGCACAAGGCCCTGTCCCACCACCATCCGCAGCACGTGCCGGCCCGTGGCCCCGAGGGCCATGCGCACGCCGATCTCCCGCGTCCGCTGCCCCACGAGGTAGGAAAGGACGCCGTAGATCCCCACCGACGAGAGCGCCAGGGCGAGCAGGGCGAGCGCGCCCAGCAGCACGGTGTTGAAGCGGCGGGAGCCCAGGGAGCGCTCGACGATAGCGGTCATGGGCGTCACGGCCGAGACCGGCTGCTGCGGGTCCACGGCCCAGACCTGCCGCTGGATTTGCCGGGTGAGCGCGGCCGGCGAGCCGTCGGTCTGCACCACCAGGGAGACGGGGATCAGGCGCACCAGCAGGGCCGCGACCGGCGCCGGGATCTGCCCCAGGGGAAGGTAAAGGATGAGCGGCGCCGCCTCGTCCAGGCCCGTCTCCCGCACGTCCTTGACCACGCCCACGATGCGGCGTGGTGCGGGATCTGCCAGGTCGGAGAGGAAGGGCATGCCGACGTGGATGCGCTGGCCCAGGGGGTCCTGCCCGGGGAAGAAGCGCCGGGCCAGCGTCTCGTTGATCACCACCACGAGCTCGCCGCCCGGCCGGTCGCCGGCGGCGAGGTAACGCCCCCGCGCCAGGGGAATGCCCAGGGCCTGGAAATAGCCCGCCGTCGACGTCCGGTATTGCGCCTCGCCGACGCCCTCCTGGCTTTTGCCGCCGGGCCACTGGCCCACGACGGCGAACGGCAGGTCCGGCCCCGGCTCCAGCGGGAGGGTGGAGACGATCGCCGCCTGGCGCACGCCGGGGATGCCGCCGACCCGCTCGGTGACCTCCCGGCTGAAGCGCTCCAGGGCTTTCGGGTCGGAGTAGCGCGCGGCCGGCAGGGAGAGCTTGACGGTCAGCACGCCCTCGGGCCGGAACCCCGGGGCGGTGTGGGTCAGGCCGCTGAAGCTGCGCACCAGCAGGGTGGCGCCGGTGATGAGCACCAGGGCCAGGGCCACCTCGCTCACCACCAGCAGCCGGCGGGCGAGGGCGCCGCGGGCGCCGCCGGTGGAACGGGTGGAATTCTCCTGCAGCGGCTCGCGCAGGTTGACGCGCGCCGTCTGCACGGCCGGGACGAGGCCGAAGAGGAGGCCGGAGAGCAGCGAGAGGCCGAAGGTGAAGGCCAGCACGTGGCCGTCGATGCCGACCGGCGGCAGGCCGCCGCTGCCCTGGATCCCCAGCGCGTCCACCGGGCTCAGGGCCAGCAGAGGCTTCAGGATCCAGTAGCCCAGCAGCAGGCCGGCGAGACCGCCGGCCACGGCCAGCACCAGGCTCTCGGTGAGGAGCTGGCCGAAGATCCGTCCCGCCCCGGCCCCCAGGGCGGTGCGCACGGCGACCTCCCGGCGCCGGGCCGCGGCACGGGCGAGCTGCAGGTTCGCCACGTTCACGCAGGCGATGCCGAGCACGCAGGCCACGGCCCCCAGGAGCACCAGCAGGGCCGGGCGGAGCTGGCCGTAGAGGCTCTCCCGCAGGGGCACCACGAAGCCGGTCTCCGTCCGGTCCATGTCGTCTGGCCTCAGGGTCCGGTACCGGCGGGCGACCACTTTGAAGGCGGCCGCCGCCTGCGGCAGCGAGACGCCGTCCCTGAGCCGGGCCGCGACGTCCAGGTAGTTCGCCTTCTCCTGGCTGGCCGGATCGACGTCCGCCGGCGCCCAGAGGTCCGCCGCGGACGGAAAGTGGAAGCCGGCGGGCATGATCCCCACCACGGTGTAGGGCTCGCCGTTGAGCACCACGGCGCGGCCCACGAGCGCACGGTCGGCGCCGAAGCGCCGCGCCCACAGCTCGTGGCTCAGCACCACGACCTTCGGCCCGCCGGGACGGTCCTCCTCGGGCAGGAAGACCCGCCCGATCTCCGGCTGGCGGCCGAAGACCGCGAAGAAGTCGCGGCTCACCCGCGACCCGGGGATGCGCTCGGGCGGCCCGTCGCCCGCCAGGTTGAACCCCGAGCTCACCACCTCGTAGGCGGTGACGCCGCTGAAGACCTCGCCGCCATGCTCCCGCCAGAACACGAACTTGGGAATGGAGACGGAGGTCGACCGTCCATCCTTGAATCCCCGCTCGAGCTGCACCAGCTCCTCCGCCTTCGGATACGGCAGCGGGCGCAGCAGGACGCCGTTGACGACGCTGAAGATCGCCGTATTGGCGCCGATGCCGAGCGCCAGCGTCAGCAGGGCGACCAGGCTGAAGCCCGGGGCCCGCCATAGAGTACGGACGGCATAGCGAAGGTTGTGGAGCAGCGAGGTCATGGCGGCAAGTCCCTCCGTGTCTGGTGGGCACTACGAGGGGGAAGAAGAGGATGTTTCGGGATAAGCTCCCCGCTCACCCCCATGCACCTCCGTCGTCTCTCCCTCGCCCTCCTCCTCGCCGCCCTGGCCTGCCGGCGGACCCCGGAGCCGGCGCCGAAGACTGCGGACCTCCGCGTCCCCGCCACCGTGCCCGAGATCGCCCGCGCGGTGCACGACGGCCGGCGGGTGCTGTTCGTGGGCCTCGACGGCGCGGACTGGCAGCTCCTCGACGGCTACGTGCAGTCCGGGCGGATGCCCAACCTCGCGGCCCTCGCCAGGCAGGGGCGGACCGCCGTGCTCACCACGATCCACCCTCCCCTCTCCCCCCTGGTGTGGACGACGATGATGACCGGGACCTCGCCCCTCGATCACGGCATCCTCGACTTCACCCGGCGCAACCCCGAGACGGGGACTCTGGAGCCCATCACCAGCGGCGAACGGCAGGTGCCGGCGATCTGGAACCTGGCGACCGAGGCGGGCAAGAGCGTCGCCATCTTCGGCCTGTGGGCGACGTGGCCGGCCGAGCCCGTGCGCGGGCTGCTGGTGGCGGACCGCCTCTCCTCGTTCACTTCCGGCGCCGCCGGGGACCCGCCGCCGCCCGGCGTCGTCTATCCGCCGGCCCAGGAGGCGTGGGCGCGCGAGACGCTGGCGAAGGCGGACAGGGAGGTGGATTACGACGCCCTGCGCGCCTATCTCCCCTGGCTCGGGAGAGAGGAGTACGAGCGCTGGAAGGCGGCGCCCGACCCCTACGCCCATCCGGTGAGCGCCCTGCGCCGCATCCTCGTCGAGACCCGGGCCTATCATGCCCTGGCCACCTCATGGCTCGGCCGCGAGAGGCCGGACCTCGCCGTCATCTACTTCCAGGGCACGGACACCCTCGGCCACGTCTTCGCTCCCTACGCGCCGCCCCGCCAGGCGACGGTGAGCGCGGAGGATTTCCAGCGCTTCTCCCGCGTGCCGGAGCTCTACTTCGCCGAGGTCGACCGCCTGCTGGGCGACTACCGCAAGCTGGCCGAAGCCTCGGGCGCCGTACTGATGATCGCCTCCGACCACGGCTTCCGCTGGCAGGAGGGACGGCCCGCGCAGCTCTCCAGCGCCGCCGCGGCCACCGCCGGCCGGTGGCACCGGGACGAGGGGATCTACCTCGTCGCGGGACCGGGCGTCCCGGCGTCGGACGTGCGCGGCCAGGGGAACGTCATCCAGGTCTGCGGCACTCTCATGAACCTCCTCGGCATGCCGCCCTCCGGCGGCGTGGCCGGCCCTCCCCTCACCGGCGTCGAGGCCTCGCCGGACGTGCTCACGAATTACCGGGACCACTGGCGGCCCGCCGCTCCAGCCCGCCAGACCGACCCGAAGGCCAATCAGGAGGAGATCGAGAAGCTCCGCGCTCTTGGCTATGTCGGCGCCTCAGGGAAGACCGCGGCGGATGGCTCCACGCGCACGGCGGCTTCCTTCAACAACGAGGGGCTGCTCCGGCGCGAGCGCGGCGAGACTGCCGCCGCGACGGCTGCCTTCGAGCACGCCCTGGCCCTGGAGCCGGCCAGCGCCGCCGCCCTCTGGAACCTGAGCGACCTCCTGCACTCCCAGCACCAGGACCTCGACCGCTCGGACGACCTGCTCGTCCGCGCTCTCGCCGCCGGCCTGCCGGACGGGGTGGACTACACGGCGGGCCGCGCCGTCCT
The DNA here is from genome assembly GCA_021154885.1 of Thermoanaerobaculum sp. Lineage (GTDB taxonomy): Bacteria > Acidobacteriota > Thermoanaerobaculia > Multivoradales > UBA5704 > DATARR01. The sequence goes on along the minus strand of JAJKHS010000136.1, from coordinate 128,604 downwards.
CTATGCCAAGGGGGGCGAGGCCGAGCGGGCCCTGAGCCTCCTCGACCGCGCCCTCCAGGCCCAGCCCGCCGACCCCCGCCTCCACCTCCTGCGCGGCCGCTACCACCTGGAGCGCCGGCACTGCCAGCAGGCCCTCGCGGACTTCGACGCCGCCACCGCCGATCCCAGGAGCGCCCTGGCCCAGGCCTCCTCCGGACTCGCGCGCCTCTGCCTGGGCGATGCCGCCGGCGCCGCGCGCAATTTTCGCAGATCGCTGGAGATCGACCCCAACCAGCCGGAGATCCGCCGGGCGCTGGGGGAGATCGGGGGGACGTAGAGGTAGAGATGCCGGCCCGGCAGGAGCCCCGGGCCCGGCATGAAGAAGGGGTCAGTTCAACGGCGAGGGGCAGTGCTGCCCTTCATCCTCGATGTGGCAGCCGCTGCCGTCGATAGGAGCGGGCTGGTCCAACACGGCCGACTTCCGGGCCACCGAGGGCCGGCCGGCCGCGAAGTTCGACGCTCCCGGCACGAAGGTGTCGGGGATGCCGTCGCTGTCCGTATCCACCTTCAGGAAGCCTTCGCGCGCCGCGCCGGTGGTGCCGCGGTCCGACCACTGGGCGTTCACGGCGGGTGGGAAGCGCAGGGACTTGCGCAGCTCGAGGGCTTCCGTGGTGGCCCGCCCGACAGGCTTGAAGGAGATCTTGACGTTGACGAAGATCGGGGCGAAGAACCGGCCGCCCTTCTCGTTGTCACGCAGGATGCGCATGGTGGTGACCGGCTGTTGGCCGTCGAGCGTCACGAAAGCATTGTACTGGCCGCAAGCCGTCTGCACCGGAGCCACGCTCTGGAACTGCATGGCGCGCATCTGGATGCGCGTCACCGCCACCCCGTTCTTGTTGAACGAGGCGTTGTCGAGCCGCTGGATGATCGTGTCGGCGGCGCCCAGGACGCCCGGCTGGCCGCCGGCGATGGGGACTCCCTTGAGGACGATCCGGCCGGTGAAGGCCTCTGATTTGCTGCAGAAGAAGCCGGCGGGAAGCGGCTGCTTGGTGAAGTCGGCGAACGTCGTACCGTCCCCCTTGGTCATCCAGAGATCGCTGCCGTTGTAGATGGTGTGATTGCCGGCGAGCGCCGGGACTGCGAGTACCATCAGACCGAGAATGCAGATTGCGGAAAGCCTCTTCATACCTTCTCTCCTCTCCGTTTCGGACTTGATTTTGAACGGTGAAGGACGCTGTTCCGCTTCAGAGCTCCAGGGCGGAGCGCGGGCTCCCGGTTGGGAGGGTATGGGAAGCGGTGGACCGGCTTCCCCGGTCATGAGGAAATTCACCTTGCCTCATTGAAGAAGGTGCCCTGAGTTGGATTTTGCGCGCCGGTGGTGGAAAAGCCGGGGCGGCTCGGCCGGCGTGGGGCCCAGGCCCCCCTTCGGCCGCCGCCTTCGAGCACGCCCTGCCCCTAGCCGGCCAGTGCCGCCGCGCTCTGGAACCTGAGCTCGGAGGGGAGTAGATCCCTCTCCGATTCGCCTGTAGAGGCTGGTCCAAGCGGTATCCGCGCCGCCGAGCCCCTCACTCCCCAACCCCCTCTCTCCCACCGCACTCCCGCCCGCCGGGAGAGAGGGGGCTTTCTGCTTTTTCAGAAGAACTAACCACTCCCTCTTCTCCCGGCGGCCGGGGGGGAGGCTGGGAGAAGAGGGCCGGGGTGATGAGGGCCAACGGCTCGCGCAAGGCCTGCGGTCACAAAGCTCCCCTCATACACCGTGACTCCTCTTTCTGCGACCTCTCTGGCGAGCGTGTTGGCCACGTGCCGCTGCCGCAGCATTTCTTCCGGGCTCAGCACGAAGAGGTCCATGGGTAAGCTCGCGGGTTCCAACAAACGGTGGATGTCGAGCTTGATCTGCCGCTTGGACTTCTCACCCGCATAGATGATGACCAGGTCCAGGTCGCTGTCCGGCCGAGCAGTGCCCTGGGCCCGCGACCCGAAAAGGATGATCTTCTGGGGATGGATCGCTTCGGCGATGATCTTCACCACACGCTCGACCACTGGATCGGAGATCATGCCTGGCCTCCTTTCTTGAAGATGTCCACTGGAGCGGGAGCGTCCAAGGCTGCTTCGCCTCGGGGACTACCACATCCTACTCCAAGTGGAGGACTGTGCTGGGAGCGTCTGTTGCGCGAGCGACCGGGAGAGGATCGCCGCGTGGGGAGATCGGGCCCACTAGCAAATCCGCGGCTAGGGCTTCTTCTCCAGCCGCGCCAGCGACTGGCAGACCTCGTGCGCCCGGCGGCTGCGGTCATCGCGAGGGTGGGTGAAGACGGGGTGCTGGCGCAGGCGCTCGCAGCCCAACTTGAGCCAGTCGTGCCAGTCGGCGCGCCAGAGCCGCAGAGTGCCGTCCTGGCCGGCGCTGGCGGCGACCTCCCCGGCATCGGAGAAGGCGACCGCGGCGACGGACTTCCAGTGGCCGTTGAGCTCCCCCAGCTTCTTGCATTGCAGATCCCAGAGCCGGACGGAGCGGTCGCTGCCGCTGCTGATCAGGGAGTCCCCCTCCGGGCTCCAGTCGAGCGAGGAGACCTCGAAGTTGTGGGCCTTCGCCTGGCACACCTTCTTGCCCGAGTCGAGGTTCAGGATCGTGAGATAGCCGTCGTCGTCGCCGCTCGCGAGGTACGGGGCGGCCGGATTCCAGGCCAGCGACACGATGCGCACTGAAGAGGGTCGCAAGGGATTGCGCAGAGCCTTTCCCTCGGCGTTCCAAAGGAGGACGGTGCCGTCGTCGGTGCCGGCGGCGACGTGCTCGCTGTCAGCACGGAAGGCGACGGCGGAGAGCTTGCGGTTGCCGCTGAATTTGTGCAGGACCTTGCCGTCGACCTCCCGGACGACGACGTTGGCGTTCTCGTCGCCGCTCAGGAGCCTGCCCCCGTCCTGGGAGAAGCGGAGGGCCAGGATCTTCTGGTCGCCCTCGGCGAAGGGAGGGCCCAGCCGCCGGCCGTTGTCGTCCCAGAGCTGGATCGAGCCGTCCTTCGTACCGGCAGCGAGCCGCTTGCCGCCGGGGCTCAGGGCCAGCGCCGAAATAGAGTCGGGGGGAACGTCCGCGAGGGTCAGCAGCTTCGGGTGATCGCTCCTCTTCGTGTCGAACATCCACAGCGCGCTGCCCAGGGCGAGGAGGCGGTCGCCGGAGGCGAAGGCCAGGAGGCGGATGCTGCCGCTGCCCGGCTCTTTCACCAGGGGCGGCCCGAGCTGACTGTGCTCGAGGTCGAGGATGCGCACCGACTTGTCGTCGCTGCCGGCCACCAGCTCGCGCCGGCCGGGGACGGCGGTCATCGTGGAGACGTTGCCATGAAAGCCGGCGAAAGGGGCGAAGAGACGGTGGCCGTCGCGGTCCTGGAACAGCACCGTCTGGTCTTCGGAGGCGCTGACGAGAGTGTTGCCATCGAGGAAGACCACGGCATTGACGGCGCCCTCATGGCGCCGCAGGGGGGGATAGGCGTTCTTGCCGTCCGGCGTCCATTGGCGGAGCGAGCCGTCCTCGCCGCCGGAGGCGAGGCTCTTGCCGTCGGGGCTGAAGGTCACGGCATACACCGGGCCGCTGTGCCCCCGGTACGGCTCGGCCACGGGCCTGCCTTGCAGGTCCCAGAGGCGGACCGAGCCGTCCTGGCTGGCGCTCGCGATGGTGCTGCCGTCCGGGCTGAAGGCCAGCTCGTGGACGGCGCCGTCATGCCCCTCGAATGGCGCCGCCACAAGCCTGCCCTGCAGGTCCCACAGGCGGACCAGGCGATCGTCGCCGCCGGTGGCGGCGAGCTTGCCGTCCGGGCTGAAGGCCACGGTCCAGGTAATGCCGGTGTGCTGTTCCTGCGAGGTGGCCCGCAGCGTGCCGTCCACGGCGGACCACAGGCGCAGCCGCCCGTCGTCGCCCACGCTCGCCAGGAGACCGTCGCGGCTGAAGGCGATGGCGCGGGGCACGGTGCCGGCCTTGGGCAGGACGCGAGGCGCCTCCCCGTTCAGGCCCCACAGGCGGATGGCGCCGTCCTCGCCAGCGCTGGCGACCATCCGGCCGTCCGGGCTGGCCGCCACGCAGGAGACGGCCGCGCCGTGGTTGAAGCGGTTGCGTTCCCGCGCCTCCTCCACCGCCCGCAGGAGGCTGAGCTGGACAGGCGTGAAGACCTGGCCGAAATGGTCCAGGCTGTCGCCCGCCGCGGCGATGGCCTCGGTGAGACCCGCCACCGGCTCCACCGCCAGGAGCCGCTGCACCTCCTGCGGAGTGGCGAAGAGACGGTGGCGCTCCTCCACCCGCCGCGCCAGCCAGAGGACCACGCCGAGGCCCGCCAGCACGGCGAGGCCCGCGGCCCGCAGCAGCCAGAGGTTGCGCCGGTGCCGGCCGCGCTGCTTGCGGCTGGCCGCGAGCAGGCGCTCCTCGTCCGGCTGCAGCGCCCGCATCCCGGGGAGCCCCGCCTCCACCACCTTCAGGTCCCAGGCGTCGAGGGGCGCCGCCGTGCGGCCGCCCTTCCACTCGCTGCCGCGGCTCGCCAGGATACGGTGGGCGCGCTGACCCGGCCACACCGAGAGGTCGTAGCGCTGCCGCACCAGCGGCGCCAGGGTGTCGTGGCCGAGGCGCGTTCCCCCGGCGGCCTGCGCGCCGTCCCCCGCGGGATCGGTCAACAGGAACAGTCCCTTCAGCGCCTGGACGAGGTCGGAGAGGATGCCGGCGCGGTGGCCGTAGCGCTCCCGCAGCTCGCTCTCCGTCCGCTGCTCGGCGGTGAGCAGCGGCGTCGTGTGGTGGGCCAGGAGGTCGAGCACCAGCCCCGACTCGACCACCTCGGCGCGCTCCTCGGCGGTGCGCTCGGACCACCCCTCCAGTCCATGGGCACTGCCCAGCTTCTCGAGCTGGCGGTCGAGGAAATCCCCCAGCCGCTCGGAGTCCTCTGGCGAGATCGCGCTCCGGCCGAGCTTCTGGAGCTGCTGGTCGAGGAAATCCCCCAGCAGATAGCCCTCGTCCCGCAACCGCCCATAGAGGATGTAGGTGAAGCGGGGAGCGGACTGGCTCTCGGCGGTCGCCTCCTGCCACATGCGGGTGAGCAGGATCTGGAGCGTGGGAGCGATCGGCGAGTCGCGGTCCGCCAGCAGGTCGCCGGCGATGATTTCGGCGAGCCCCGGCTCCACCTCCAGGCCGTAGCGCTCCCGCAGGCGCGGCGTGAGGGTGAGCCCGGTCGCCACCTCCAGGATGGCCGCGCGGTCGAGCCCCTCCAGGAACACCTTGCCGTAATCCAGCCCGTGGATCTCGAGCTGCTTCTGGATCTCCGGGAACCACTCCTTGCGGAAGCCGAGGACGAGGCGCCCCTGCGGCCGGCGAGCGGGATCGCCGAAGAGCTCCACGAGCACGCCGAAAAGCTCGTCCAGCTCTCCCGGGTATTCGGCCGCGGGCCGGGTGTAGACCTCCTCCACCTGGTCGAGGATCACGACCAGGGGCCGGCCCGTCTGGCTCTCCGCCAGCCGCCAGGCCGCGGCCAGCGAGGTTCCCTCGGCTCCCTCGGCGACCTCCGCCGGCTGTACCGCCGCGAGGAGCGTCGCCGCGAGGCTGCGGTGGGAGTCGCGCCGCACGTAGCGCACCTCGTGGTACCACTCCAGCCGCGGCAGGAGACCGGCGTCGAGGAACGAGGACTTCCCCACCCCCGACTGGCCGTAGAGCAGCACGATGGGCGAGCTGCCGGCGTCGGTGAGCCGCAGGTAGAGCTCGCGGATCTCGCGGTTGCGGCCGAAGAAGATCTCGGCGTCGCTGGCGGTGAAGCGGTCGAGGTAGCGGAAGGGCTTGGCCGGCAGCGGGCGGCGCTTGAGCCCGGGCAGGCCGTGGCACGGGTCGGGCACCGGGAAGAGGTCGCCGGTGCGGGCCAGCGGCGCGGCGATGGGGCAGGCGTACAGGGTGCCAGCGACCGCCTGGCCGTCCTTCATCAGGGCGAACCGCAGCAGGCCGACGAGGGCGCCGTCGACCAGCACGGGGCCGCCCGAGAGCCCCTTCACCGGCGCGCCGTGGCCGGCGGCGGCCTGGCGGCTGAAGAGTTGGAAGGCGGGCACGCCTTCGAGGTCGCCGAGGTGGTTCTCGACGGTCCCCCGCTGCACCATGCCGTCGCGGGGGTTGGCGTCCGGGAAGCCGTAGGTCTCCCAGGAGCCCCCCGAGCTCTGGAGGTCCGCCATGGGCAGCGGGCGGACGCCCTCCAGCTCGTCGCAGGTCAGCAGGGCCCAGTCGGCGCGGCGGTCCCAGAAGCTGGGATGGAGCCGCGCCTCGCGGCTGCCGCCGGGAAAGGTGAGGACGATGCGGCCGGGGAGGAACTGCGGCGGGTCCTGATGGCGGTTCGCCACCACGTGGAGAGCCGTGAGCACGAGCCCGGGGCCGACCAGGAAACCGGTGCCCCGGCTCAGCACCTGCGCGCCGTCGATGATGTCGATGCGGGCGATCGCCCGGCGGACGGCTTCTTCCATGGGAGCGCGGGCTCAGACCCCCTCGGGGCCGGCGTAGTCGCACAGCTCGGCGGCGGTCATGCGGTCGTCGCCGTCGAGGTCGATGCGCACGTAGGTCGGCTTGAAACGGGTCCAGCGCTTGAGCCGCCCCTGCTGCATGTCGTCGACGAATTCCCGCACCCGCGCCAGCGCCTCCGGCTCGGGGCCGGCGAGCAGCTCGACGGGGAACTGGATGAGGTCCGCCCAGGTGCCGGAGTTCAGGTACCAGGCCCCGCCGCCGAGATCGATCTTCTTCGCCAGATGCGTATGGCCGAAGACGACGCAGCGGAAACCGCCCTTGCTGAGATCCCGGGCCGCGTCGAGATACTCGCGGGCGGTCTCGACGCCGCGATCGAAGCTCTGGTCGCTCTGCACCGCCCGCAGGGCCTTGAGCAGCGCCGGCAGGCGCCGCTCGACGCCCACGCTCCCCCGGCCCAGCAGGAGCTGCATCAGCCCCAGGGTCGAATCCACCGCCGAGAAGCTGGAGATGTCCTCGCCGATGGCCGCCGCGGCATAGGACGCGGGCTCCGGCTCCAGGGCGGCCAGGAAGGCCCCCGGCGATTCGCCCAGGGCCTCCGCGAGGATGCGATCGAGCGGATCGTTCCCCGCTGCACCGCCCGAGCTGATGTCCGAGCCGAAGGAGGCGCCGCTCATGTCGTCTCCGAACCCGTCCAGCCCGCTCATCTCGGAGCTGATGTCGCCCCCGAAGGACGGCAGGGCCGGCGCGGCGAGCCGGTGCTTGCCGGCCGCCAGCGCCAGGGCCGCCACCCGGCTCAGGATGCTGCGGTAGCCCGGCTCCAGGACGAGCAGCATGGGCACCACCGCACCCGTCTCCGGCTTCAGCAGGTCGACGAAGCGATAAGCGTCCTTGATCGGGTTGATCACCGTCGCCACCATCTTGCTGCCAGCCGGCGGATCGAACGCGTACTGTGCCGGCACCGGCTGATGGCGCGACGCCAGCGAGCGGATGCGGCGCAGCGCGTCCTGCGATACGACGTTGAAGCTGTCATAGCGGTTGCCGTGCTCGATCAGCACGTCCCCCACCGCGTAGGCCTCGCCGTCGTGGATGAATTCGTAGTCGTGCCGCCCCTCGACGCCGATCAGCTCCTTGAGCCGGCGCCGCACCTGCGGCAGCGCCAGCTCGATGTCGTGGTTGCCCAGCAGAATCGTGAGCCGGTGGCCGTTCTCCAGCAGGCGGCCGAGGGCGTCGAACAACCGGCGGTCGCGGGCGACGATGGCCTCCAGCTTCCTGGCGGCGGCCGCCGGATCGGCGGTGAACGCCGACCAGTACGGCGGCGCCTCCTCGCGCTCCGCCAGGAAGTCCACGGCATCGCCGTTGATCACCAGCTCGATCCGCGGCCCGCCGGCCGGCTTGGCCGCCACCGCCTCCACGAGCTCCGCAATCCGCTCGCCCTGGGTGCAGATGCGGAAGCCACGGTCCTCCGGATCGCCGCTCTCGGGATAGACGCCCCCGAGATGAAGGTCGGAAATGATGTAGACCTGCCGGGACACGCCGTTCGCCATGGAGACCCCGCTTCGGATTGAAGGTGAAGAGTGCCCTGAGAGATTAGCACAGGAGGGCTGCGGCAGCCCTTAGAGCGCCGCCAGGAACGCCCCGATCTCCTGCCAGACCACCGGGCAACCCAGCAGGTCGTTGTGGCCGGTGCGCGGCACGGGCACCCAGCGCGCGGGGCCTCCCAGCACGGCGGCGATCTCCCTCCCCTGTGCCACGGGAATCAGGTCGTCGAGCTCGCCATGGACCACCAGCGCGGGCACCCGGACCTCCCGGGCCGCCGCCCGCGAATCGTAGCGCTCCCGCAGCATCGCCTTGACGGCGAATTCGGGGAAGATCCCCACCGCCACCTCGGCCAGCGTCGTCCAGGGCGACAGGGCGATCAGCCCCTTCACCGTCTCGGGATGGCGGGCTGCCGCGCCGATGGCCACCGCGGCGCCCAGCGACCATCCGCACGCCACGACGGGCCGGCCCGCGTGCAGCTCCCGGGCCCAGGCCACGGCCGCGTCACCCGTGGCCATCAATCCCTCTTCCGAGGCGGTGCCGGTGCTGCGGCCATAGCCCGGGAAGTCCATGGCGAGGAAGGGCACCCCCATGCGCCGCAGCTCATCGTAGAAGCCGGACCATCGCAGCGTCTCCAGGTTCTCGCCATTGCCGTGGAAGAAGAGGACCAGCGGCGCCGCCGGCGGCAGGCCGGGGTCCTCCCACGCCCACCCCACGGCGCGGTCGCCGGTGGCGAGGTCGAGGGCGATCTCCTCCAGAGGGGCAGGGGGCGGGGAGGGAACGGCGACCGGCGGCGCCGGGTAGAGCATCTGGCGGGCGAAGGCGTCGAGCATGGGGAGAGCTTATTTCAGAACTCCGCGCTCGATCCGCCGCCGCCGAACTGCCCGCCGCCGCCTTCGAATTTCGGCTCCTCGTGGAGGTCCCGCGCGTCGGGCGAGAAGGAGGCGACGGCGGCGCCCATTTCCAGCAGCCGCTGGCGGGCGAGGTCCTGGAAGAGGGGCTCGGCCGTGAAGCCTCCCCGCTCCTTCCCCGGTCCGGCGTCGAGCCAGCGGCGCAGGCCGAGGACGAGCCCCACCAGGACGGCTCCCGAGGCCGTGATCACCACCCAGAGGGGTGCGAGGTGCACGTACCAGCGCAGCGTGACCAGCGAGGCGACCGCGGTGCCGGCGCCCACGATCAGCAGCGGATACCGGCGGCTGCGTATCCCCAGCCCGAGCAGGACCAGTGGCACCAGCGCCGTGGCGACGACCGACAGCCACCACAAGGTGTCGTTTTGCGGCGGCAGGCCGCGACGCGCCTCGCCGATCTCCTCGACGAGCTGCGTCTCCCACGAGCCGAGGTGAACGGCGACGTAGAGGCCCACCAGCGCCACGAGGAGGACGGCCGTGAAGGAGGACCGGTGCGCGGGCGGCAGGCGCGGCGATTCCGCAAGGCGCAGCAGGAACGGCGCGGCGGCGAGCGGCAGGGCGATCCACAGCAGCCGGCCGGCGGGCAGACGGGCGAGAGCCACCAGCAGCGCCGCCGCGGCGGCCCCCGCATAGAGCGGATAGCCCCAGCGCCAAGCCGCGGCAACGGCCAGCGCGGCCCCGGCGAGACAGAGCACCGGCAGCGCGTCGCGGAAGTCGAGCTTCAGCGGCTCGAACACGAACCAGGTCGCCGCACCCATGAGGTAGCCGAGCGCCAGGAACGAGGCCGCGGCCTCGGTGCCGCCCTGCGCCCGGCGCATGGGGCCGATCTGGTATTCCGTCGCCACCGCGAGGACGACTCCCGTCACCAGGGCGAATCCGGCCAGGACGCCACCGTTCTTTGAATCGGCGAGCTCGAGGAACAGCGACAGGAACCCGAAACCGGCGTCGACGGCGATGATCGTGAAAATGAACAGCAGCACGCGGAAGACCGGCCCCGCCCGCACCCGGTCATCCGGCACTGCGGCCTCGATCGCCTGGAGCGTCGCCGCGTCGACGGCGCCGGCGCGCTGCCAGTCCCGGGCGGCGCAGCGCACGGCGGCGTTGCGGTCCGCCCGCTCGCAGTCCGGGGTCACAGCGGCTCCTCCATGCGGCGCTGGGCCGCGAGCAGCCCGAGGATCAGCAACAGCGAAGTGATGCTGAACCAGAAGCAGCCACTCACCCCCAGCTTGAGGGGCTCGAGCACCAGCCGGGAGAGCCCCACGTAGGCGGCGAGGACGCCGTAGGCGAACAGCGGGAACCGCCGGGCATGGAAGGCGCCGGCCGCGAGCCCGGCCCCAGCCAGCAGCAGGGCCCCAGCCCACGCGAGCCCGGTTCCCCCAGGCGCGAAGATCCCCGAGCCGATCCCGCCCAGCACCAGCAGCCAGCCGAGGTTCACGGCCACCGGCTCGAAATGCGCCTTGCGATCCGTGCGGGCAAGGGCGAGCCCGAGCCCCGCGAACAGGGCGCCACAGGCGATGGCGTTCCAGCGCACGGCCTCTCCGGACCCGTTCCAGAGACCGGAGCCGAGGAGGGCCACGGCGACACCCCGCCAGGCCGCGAAGGTCGAGAGCGAGAGCGAGAAGACCACCCGCGAGTCGAAGCGGCAGGCGGCGGCGCCCGTCAGCAGGGCCATGATCAGCAGGTGCCACGGCCAGTGGGCGCCCAGCGGTGTGAATTTGAGCTCGACGTACGCGAGGTCCGCCCCGGCCAGCAGCACCCCGAGCAGGAGGACGTAGTCGAACGCCAGGTTGGGCGACGGCACCGCCCGCCAGGAGAACGGCGGCGCCTTGGCGATCACCCATCCCAGGGCCGCCACAGCGGCGAGGCCGATCCCGACGGCGATCACCACGGGGCCGATGCGGTCCAGGTTTTCCTTCACCAGCAGCCCCACGCCGCCGGTGATCATCAGCACCCCCGCATAGAGCAGGGCCCGCAGCTCGCCGTGGACGGACAGCAGCTCGCCGCGGGCCACGCGCAGCAACCGGGGCGCCGTCTCGGGCGGCAGCGCACCGCTTGCCGCCAGCTCGGGGATGGCTTTCGCGACGTCGGGGTTCACGGGATCTCCGTGGGAGATGGTATCGCAGGTCGCAGAAGAAAGCCGAAAGCAGGGACTTCAGGGACTAAGGGACTTCAGGGACGAAAAAAGCTCCTGTCTTGAGTCCCTGCTGTCCCTGAAGTCCCTGCAGTCCCTTGATGAGGCCGCAATCGCAAAGCCTTATACTCTCCCCAGGAGGTTCACCCACCATGCCCGACCCGCTCTGGTACTACTACCAGGACAACGCCCAACAGGGTCCGCTGCCGCTGGCGGCATTGCGCGCGCTGGCGGATCAGGGGAAACTCCGGCCGGACAGCCTCGTCACCCGGATCGGCATGGCCGACTGGCTGCCGGCGAAGCTGGTGCCCGAGCTGTTCCCGCAGGAATCGGCCATGCGACCTCCCCTCCCTCCCGGCGTCGGCCCCCGGCGCGACGTCCTGGCCGCCGGCCGCAACCTCGCCGAGCGGCTGCACCGGGTGGCGGGTGCGGACGACGTCACCGAAACTCTCCCTCATCTGCGGCTCGTGCGTCTGCTGCTCAAGGGGCTGCGCCGCGGCCTCACCGAGAGCGGCCTGGGCGCCGCCGACCTCGTGGCCCGGCAGACGGGCCATCTGGCCTACGTGCTGGCCGCGGTCCTGCTGGTGCTGGACTACCTGGTGCTGGGCATCCGCAGCGACAGCTTCCGCCTCACCTTCGGCGGGCTGCTGCTGATCGCGCCGGCCGCCATCCTCCTCCACTACGTCGCGGTTCTGTTCCTCGACGCCGGGTTCTCGCTGCTGCGCAAGTCCCCCAGCGAGCTGTCGTCCCCGGCCATCCTGTCCTTCTTCGCGCTGCTCTTCTTCGCCGGCAGCGTGCTCAGCTTCGCGCTGGGGGTCTACGGCCTCATCCTCGGCGGCAGCCTGCTCAGCTTCGGGTACGCGCTGGGCCTGGCGGCCCTGCTGCTCTACGCCTGCGGCATCGCCCTCAACCCGGCGACGGTGAACGTCAATCCCGCCAGCGGCCTCTCGGCCGGCGAGGAGGCGCTGGGAATCCTCCTGTTCCTGCTCAAGGTGCCGGTGCGGCTGGTGCCGTTCCTCTTCGGCGTCGGCGCGGTGGTCGGAGTGTGCGCGGCGGTCTATCTCCTCTACCTCGTCTTCACCCAGGCGCCGGTGTTCCTCGTCGAGCAGGCGCACCAGATCGCCCACGGCGTCCTCGGCGTCGCCCTGCTGCCGCTGCTCGCCTACCTGAGCTTCGTCGTCTCCGCCCTGCTGGTCGAGGTCCTGCGGGCCATCCTGCGGATTCCGGGCAAGATCGACTCGCTGCGGTCCGACGTCAACGGCGGCGGTCCGCCGGCCGCCGGTTGATCAGCCAGACGCCGAGCAGGATGGCGCCGGCCACCGGCCCGCCGAAGTTGGGTTAGCATCGCCGGCCAGGTGGAGGTGAACGCATGGCGCCAGGACTCGACGAGATGCTCTCGCAGTCTCCCGCAGAGAAGCACAGACTCTACACCGAGCACTCCCCGCAGGCCCTGGCCGCGATCGAGGGCGTCCTCGCCGTTCCCGGCCCGTCGCCGGTGCTCATCCTCGCCGGCGAGCCCGGCTGCGGCCGCACTGGCCTGCTGGAGGCCGCGGCCCATGGCCCGGACGGTCCGGACGCCGTGAGTCGCGACGGCCGGGAGGTCCTCGTCCTCCCCCTCGACCTCCAGGGCTACGAGGAGGGGCTGGACCTCCTGCGCTTCGCCGAGATCCAGATCGCCAGGCGCTGGGAGCTGAACGAAGCCGGCCGCGAAGAGCTCGGGCGCGCCCTCTCGCCGATGCTGCCCGGCATCGCGCCCTCGCTGTCGGGTGCGGCCGTGGTTGCCCTCCTGCTGCGCGTCCCCGATCCGCGCGCCGCCGCCCGGGAGATCTTCCCCGACCGCCCCGACCCGCGGGAGTCGCTGACCGCCCTGCTCCGCCTCCTGGCGCGGGATGGCCGTTTCGTGCTCCACGCCGTGGCGAGCCCCCAGCTCACCGATCCCCTGCGCCTGCGGCTGCTCGACGAGGCGCGAGCCAATCCCAACCTCCTGCTCGCCGTCTCCTGCTCGCCGCGCGAAGCGGACGAGCGCGTCGCGCCACGGAGTGAGCGCCTGCGCCTCGACCTCACGCCCCTGCCGGCCGGCGACCTCCTCGCTCCCGTCAAGGACCTGCTGGACGACCTCGACCTGGAGACGGCCGACCGCCTCCAGCGCTTCCTCGACCTCGCCGCCCTGTGCGGCGACAGCGTGCCGGCCGAGCTGCTCTTCCACCACTTGGAGCTCGACGAGGAGCAGCAGGAGGAGATCCTGGACACGATCGACGAGGAGTTGGTGGAGAACGAGGAGCAGCGCCTGTTCGTCGACCACCAGTACGGCCATCCCTCGTTCCCCGGTCTGCTGACCTACAGCTTCCTCTCCCCCCTCCTCAACCAGGCCCTCCTGGAGCCGTTGACCGCGGACAAGCGCCGGCGGCTGGCCCTGGAGCTGTTGGAGTTCGTCGACCAGTCGATGCCCCTCCACACGCGGGGCATGGCCCTGCTCCGCCTCGCCCTGGCCGAGCACCTGGAAGACGCCGGCCGCCGGACCTCCAACGTCCGCGACCTGCGGGTCTGGATCGGCGAGGAAGAGGTGGACGAGATGGCGGCCGATCTCGCCCGCGCCCTGGACCCGGATGAGGGGGGCCTCCTCACGCCCGAGAACCTGCTGGGCACCGCCCAGGAGACCGAGGGTCGCTGGCCTCCCCACGTCCGCCTGGCCTTCGTCGAAGCGGTGCGGCGCCGGCCGGACGCCCTCACGCCGGCCGGCAGGGTGGGTTATCACCTCCTGCGGGCCAGCCTGCTGCGCGAGACGGGGCGCCGCCCCGAAGCCCTGGAGGAGGCCCGGACCGGCCTGGAGGCGGCCCGCGAGGTGCACGGACCCGAGGGCCCCACGACGATCGACGCCATGAGCCTGCTGGGCGTCCTGCTGCGGGAGGCGAGGCAACCCGAGGAGGCCCGCCTGCACCTGGAGCGCGCCCTGGAGCTGCGGGGCCGCGAAGCGGGCACGCCGGAGCCGGGAGACGCCGCCGCGCCCGCCGACGATCCGCAGCGGATCGCACCTCTCGCCACCCTTCTGGCCAGCCTCGGCCTGACGCTCTACGACCTGAGCCAGCGGGAGGCTGCCCGCGAGCACCTGCTCCAGGCCCTGGAGCTCCACCGCCAAGCCTTCGGCGACGTCCATCCCGCCGTGGCCAACGACCTGCGCAACCTGGCGGTGATCGCCCGCGACCTGGGCGATCCGCAGCAGGCCCTGCAGTTCGCCCGTCCCATCGTGGACATCCTGCGGCAGATGTACGGCGACGTTCATCCCAGCACGGCCGAGGCCCTGACCGACGTGGCCAGCCTCCTGCGCGCCCTGGGAGAGTCCGAGGGCGCCCGTCTGCACCTGGAAGCCGCCCTCCAGATCGACCAGCAGGCCTACGGCGAAGCCCATCCGCAAGTGGTGGCCGACCTCAACAACCTGGCCCTCGTCGAGCGCGACCTGGGAGACCTGGACGCCGCCCGCGACCACCTCGAGCAGGCCCTGGCCATGGCGGAAACCTCATTGGGAGAGGACCACGCGCTGACCGTGCAGCTCCGGCGGGCGATGGCGGAGGAGTGAAGGGGCCTTGGAGCTTGCGCGGCAGAAACAAGAAGCAAGGACGTAAAGGACATCAGGGACAACAAGGACCCCAAAGACACGAAGGACGGTGCAAATCTGGCATTTTATTGTCCCTGCTGTCCTTGTAGTCCTTGATGTCCTTGGTCCTTCCTCGCAGAGCGGGTGAAGGTCATGGCGTAGCTACTCACTCTCAGCAAGCTTTCCCTGCGCCTTCAGCTTTTGCCGGACCTCCTCCAGAGACTCGCAAGGCTCCCCTTCGCTTTCGCGCGCCATATGAGCGTCGCGGAAGGCATGATCGTCGTCCGCCAGAGCCCGCAACCAGATCTCCAGGATAAGGACGGCGTTCTCGGGGATCAGGCCTGGAATCCCCTGCTTTCCATACGCCAGGTGGGGACTCGCTCTTACCTTACGGTAGCCTCCCTCCCGCATGCCGGTCAACGAATGCTCGACGGCGGCCATGACCTGACGTTTGCCGAGGGTGATGGTGCGGTCGACGACCGGCCGGCCGCCCTCCTTTCTGAGCCTGGCGGCCGGAACCTCTTCAGCTTGGGCCTCGTCGAGCGGAACCTCGTCGCCCCGATTCAGGAAGATCCGCAGGTTGTAGGTTACGCGATCACCCTTCCCTGCGGGTCTTCCAGTACCGTCAACCTCGTTCAGAAGCTTCAGGCCACGCTCCATACGCCTCGGCCCTCAGGGCGGGCAGGGGACCGGGGGCGGTCCACAGGCACCGAAGTACCGGTTGACGTTGATATTACACTCGGGAGCCGGGCCCTGATTGACCGTGAAGTAGTGCCAGTGGGTCACCGGCAGAATGCACGGGAAGTGGTCGTGGTCCGTGTGATAGTCGCAGGGCGGCGTCGGTGGCAACGGCGGACAGTTGCATGGATCGGCCTGCCCGCCTTTTCTGAACCCGCCGCCTGCCGCATAGGCGGGTGAGGTTCCGAGCAGGATCGCCATCAACGCCACGATTGCCGCCAGCGCAGGCTCCAGGACGGGCCCCAGAGTGCCGAGGCTCTCGATGATCGCGAGAATGATCAGGATCAGGATGGCGGCCAGGAGGACGAACAGGAGGAACTCGACCAGGGGCCGAAGCTCCGGGTGGCAGTCGAGCCAACTGCCCCCATTGATACCGCCCGAGATCAGATAGGCGCCGGCCCCGGTTTCCTCGTCCTGCACGATGTAACCCACCCCGTGCCACGATCCGCGGTTGATTTCCCGCTCCGGGATCAGAACGGTCTTGCCCGTGCCCACGGCGTTTTCGATGTCGCTCTTGACCACCGCGCTCACCCCCAGCAGAGGCAGCACGGCGGCTGAGTTCGCGGCGGTGATGAAGTAGATGGGGACGCCGCGGCGGTTCGCATCGCCGATCAGCTCCATGGCCGAGAAACCACGGCTGACGGCATCCTGGCTGAACAGTTGGTCGAAGACGAGGCCTTCCAGGAAGGACCCTGCCATGCCGGACTGCTTGACGAAGGAGAGGACCCGGGCGGGATCCTGCCCCGCAACTCCGACGAACGAGCGTTTGACGTCCATGATGCGGCTGGCGTAAAAGCCGCTGCGCGGCGCGCCGAAGAAGTAGCTCACCGTCAAGGGAGAAGCGAAGAGACCGACCGAGAAACGGCGCAGGGCGTGAACGCCCAGGCCTTGAGCCGTCAACTGGTCAAAGAAGTCCGACTCCATCCAGTAATGCAACGCCGCCTGGTGGAGGTTCTCGGCGGCGGTGTTGGGCGGTACGTCGTTGAAGCGGGCCTGAACGACGTCAGGAGCGACGCCGTTGGCCGTGAGGCCGAAGACGATCTCGTCGCCAGCTACCTGCTGATACGAAACGGTGGCGGTCTCGTCGACGTCCTTGAGCAGGACGTCGATGAATTGGCTGCTACCCATCCCCACACTGGGTCCGCTGGCCACGGTCGCGCCATCCAGGGTGACGGCCGGACGGACGTTGACCAGGTACACCGGCAGGGAGCCGGCGCCGCTGTCGATGGCGTTCTGCAGGACCTGGGCATCGGCTGGGGAGGCGGGCTCGAAGGTGATGCCTAGGCGCTTGCTGTTGAGCGCCGGCAGGCTGATGCTGTAGGTGTAGGAGGGGCTCCCCAGCGCCCGGTCCAGGACCGAGGAGAATCCGTTCAGCGTGACGCCGAGCCGCAAGCGATCGGGTAGCGTCGAGACCGGATCGCCCATGGCGACGACCCCGTAGGGAAGGCTGGCCGGAAGCACGCTGGCGGTCTCCAGAACGATCGTCCGCCCACCCAGCAGTGCGTCCCGCGAGGGCTCGACCCCGTGAGCCTTGAAGTAGGTTCCCGCCGACTCGGCATAATTGTTCATGGCGTTGAGGATCTGGTCCTCGCTGATGTTGGAGATCCGCGCCAGCGAGGGATCGACCTGGGCCTGCGCGAGCAGTTGCGTCCGCAGCCCCCCGAGGTCGAAAGGCTGGGCGGTGAACAACCCCGCGGACGGGCTGAGCTGATGGAGCTTGAAGCTCGCGTCGAGGGGCACCCAGGTATCTCCCTGCTGGTTGCGGGCTCCCCGGCTGGGCACGTAATCGACCCAGGCCTGCACCCATACGTGCTCCAGGCGGATGCTCGTGATCTCGCTCCCCTGGAGCAGCCCGACATTGGGGATGCCGCCCTGGCCCAGGAGCTGCTGGGCCACCTGTGCCGACTCGACGCCGCCCAACCAGCTCAGCACCTTGGCCGTCGGGACCTGCACCGTGCCGAGGGCGTAGCGAGCCGGAACGTTGGCAGCCCGAAGCAGGGCGATCAGTAGCGTGGCGATGTCGAACGCGTTCCCCTGCTTGGCCTTCAGGGTCATCTGCGAGCCCTGGGTGGACCCATAGGAGGGAATGAACTCGACGTTGTCGTGCACCCAGCGGTAGATTCGTAGCGGGTCCTTGCCCAGACTGACGGCGAGGGCGGTGATCGCAGGGGTGATCTGAACGTCCTCGTTGGGGGCGAGGTCGTCCGCCGTCGGCAGGGCTTTCGTGGTCTTGAGGACCGGCGCCCGGCGCCTGAGCAATTCGTTAAACTGCTCTTTCTTGAGCCGCGGCTTGCGCTCCCTGGTCTTGACCGCGCGATGCGGCAGGGCCTTGGGGTCGAGAGGGGTGTGGCTCCGCGGAGCGGCCTGTTCCCGCAGGCGAGTCTGAATCTTTCCAATCGCCCGTTGAAGCTGGGTCGTCTCGCTCCGCCTCTTGGACTCTGGAAGCGGCGCCCGGCGAAGCGCTCGCCCGAGAGCTTCCACCCGCTCCAGATCTTGCCTCAGCTTGCGGACCTGGAGATCGTAGCTCGTCGCCGCCTGGCGATGGCGACCGAGGACTTCGTCCGGCAGGCCGGCCGCAGCAAGCTTTGTCGCCTGAGTTCTCAGCTCCTCGCGAGCTCGCGTGGCCGCAGCGTCGAGCTGGCGGTGAAGCTCCGCCAGACGGTTCAGGGAGGACGCCGGAGCCTCTCCCCGGGAGATCTGCCGGCTCAGCTCGCCGAGGGCGCGATCGACATCGTCGACCGCGATCTCCAAACCCTCCCCGGAAGCCGCCCCGGGTGCACCAGGGGCCGCCTGGGGCTTCGGCACCGATGAGATCTGAGCCGCCTGAGCGTAGTTCCAGGGCTCGGAACCGTACCAGGTGAAGACGAGCAGGACGGCGGGTGTGAGCGGCCGTAAGTAGCGTTTCCAGAACGAGTACATAAAGCTACCCCACTAGGTTACCTTCCGTATTGTCCATGACTCGGGGCTCCGCTCTCTCCATTCCTCTCGTCTAATGGCACACGGTGGAGTCGAACAGCGCGCCCTGATCGCCACAGGTCCCGCCGTGCCCGTTGTCGTGAGGCACGCAGACCTGCACCTGCCCTTCGCACACTCCGCCCCGCCCGTCGCCGGCCTTGAAGAAGACGTGGTAGACGCGGCCATCCTGCGGCCCCGCACGCTCCGCCCGGACGCTCGCCTGGGACGTTCCGACGCCGGTGGCGTCCGGGCAGGTGTCGCCGGAGCCGAGCGCGTTCGTCGGCTCGTCCTGGAGCACGCCGGTCACGGTGATGGTGATCGGATCGTTCTCCGGATCGGTGACGCCGGCGATCCGCACCGCGTTGAGCTTGTGATTGGGCGGCCACAGGCTGCCCGGGCTGGCCGCGGCGTGCGAGCAGTCGGGCGGCGAGTTGACCACCGTCAGCGAGGCGTTGGCCAGGGTCTGCTCGGCGGCCGCGCCGCTCGGCCTCGCCAGCAGCACCGCCAGATAAACCTTGTTGATCGCCAGGCCCACCGTCGAGAACGGCCGGGTGTTGCTGAAGCCGCCGCCCACGCTCAAGCTTGCCGTGTCGTCGATCTCGCCCACGATGGCGCCGGATTGCGGATCGAGCAGCAGCACGCGGAGGGCGAGGCCGGCGAGCGCCGCGTTGCCTCCGTTGTGGACGGTGTAGGTGGCATTGCTCGGCTCGCCGGCGTTGACCCGGCTCGGAGTGAGCGCCAGGGTGCCGGTGAGCCCCGCTCCCGTGGTGCCCGAATCCGCGATGGTGAAAGCGGCCGAGCACAGCGTCACCGGCTGCCCGCCCGTCCCCGCGGTCACCGTGAGGTTCGCCACGTAGCTCCCCGGCGGATGGCCGGCGGCGGAGAGGGTGAAGCTCTGCAGCGCGCGGCCCCCGGCCGGCAACGGCGCGAGCTGGCGCGTGCCGGCCTGGATGCTGGCGCCGCCGGTGACGTCCAGCGCGGCGTTCAGCCCGACCATGGTGAGCGACGGGTGGGTGTTGTCGACCTCTCCCTGGAAGCTCACGACCTGCGTCGCGTCATAGCTCAGCCGGTCGGTGGTCAGCCGGCAGGTCACAGAGCCTTGCGGGATGACGTCCGGCGTCAGCGGATTGCAATCGTCGTCGATGCCGTTGCCGGGGATCTCCGGCATGCCGGGGTTCACCAGCGGATCCTGATCGTTGCAATCCTTGTTCGCCGGGAACCCGTCGCCGTCCTGATCGACGCTGGTGAAGCCCGCGCACTGGGTGGTGTCGATACGGCAGTCGGCGGTGCACTGCAGGAGGCCCGAGGAGAAGCCGAACGAGCCGCAGGTGTTGCCACGGAAATCGTTGCCGTCACACTGCTCGGCGTCGCGGTTGGCCCGGCCGTCGCCGCAGAACTGATTGATGAACGCCAGTTGCGCGCCGCCGGGATAGATGTAGGAGTCGTCCTGGTTGACCCCCTCGACCGTGATGCCGTGCGGCTGCGGCGAGGCGGTGGTGTGCGCCCCTTGGGCGATCGGCACCACGGCGGCGGAGAAGGTGCTGCTGGGAACCGGCGAGAACCGGCTCGCCGCGATCGGCGTGCCGTCGAGCGTCAGCGCGCCGATCGAAGACGTGGGAGCGATCACCGTGACGTAATGGCTTGCGAACTGCGAGCCGCCCACGGTCGAGAAGGTGTATGACTTCAGGTACTGATCGGGCGGGATCATGTTGACCATCGATGGATCGCCCAGGACGGCGCCGGGGCTCGAGCTGCCGGTCATGAACTGGGTGACGAAGACGGGGTGATCCGCCGTGAAGCTGTGATTGCCGGCGATCGGACCCACCTCGAGGAACTTGCCGCGGTTGAGGGTCGCCTGCACGGCGCCGTCGAGCGAGACCTGGGTGCCGTCCGCCGAGGCCACCACGCGATAGACCGAGCCTCCCGGCCGGCCCGGCAGGTTCGCCACCACGGCCGACGTCCCCCAGCTCGCCACCGGGTGAGCGACGTCGAAAATGTGATCGCAGAAGGTGACGAAGATGGGGACGTTGGCGCAGGTGTTGCCGTTGAGCACCGCCACCGGGCGGTTCGATTCGATCAGCGTGCCCGTGAAGTCAACGCTGAAGAACGAGGCCTCGCCGCGGAAGCCCTGGCCCCGGTTGAGCTGGATCGTGAACGGCACGCCCGGCTGCGCGGTGAGGCCCGGCGGCGGGATCTGCAGGCTCGCCGTCGGCGTGATCGTCACCGTCGTGCCGTCGAACGGGGCGACGACCAGGAACTCGGGACGGTCCCCGCCGTTGATGGCGGAGCCCTGATAAGTGGTCAGAATGTAGGACGTGCCGAGCGCCTCGACCGGCAGGCCCATGCCCGCGTCCGAGGTGAACTGGGCGCGGTTGACGACATAGGCCACGAAGTCGTTGGGACCGGACAGGCGCACCGCGTTGTTGCGCACCTGGCCGGCGGGCCAGTTGGAGGCGACCGAGCTCGGCAGGTCGACGATCGTCACCTGCCCCGGCGTCAACGCCACGGTCTGCGAGAAGCTCGGCGTATTGACGGGGTACTGGACGGTCACCGAGGTGGGCACGTCGCTGGTCAACTGCACCGAGGCCGTCACCGCGCCGAGCGGGTTGGAGAGGAAGCCGGTGAAGAACTCCCGCCCCTTGTTGGAGATCACCTGGGTCGACGCGTTGCACTGACTGGTGTCGAAGTTGCAGTCCGGCGCGCAGCGGAGGATGCCGCCGCCGAGCCCCAGCGACAGGCAGCTCTGCCCCCGCAGGTCGGAGAGGTCGCAGACCTCCGAAGGCTGGTTCACCACGCCGTCGCCGCACGCCGGAGCGGCGTTGCAGCCGCTGACGTTGAAGCTCCGGCAGTCGCCGGCGCAGACGAGAGAGCCGCCCGCGAAGCCTTGCGTCTTGCAGGTCTGGGCGGCGAGGTCGGTGCCGTCGCAGACCTCGAACGGCTGGTTGCGGAGATTGTCGCCGCACACCGGGGCCGCCGTGCAGCCCGAGGTGACCAGGGTGCACTGGGCGCTGCACGCCAGCGTTCCCGGTCCCAGGCCCAGCGACTGGCAGGTGAGGCTTGCCGGCACCCCGCCGTCGCACGCCTCCCCCGGCTGATCGATCAGGCCGTTCCCGCAGTACGGCACCCCGGAGACGGCCTTGAGCGCGCGCAGCGCCAGCGCCGTAGTGAAGGGATCTCCGTCCCAGCTCCCGTCCGGCCCCTGCCGCCCCTGGAGGAACGCGTTTACCGTCGCCACCTCGCTGCCGAAGGCACCAGCCGCCGCGAGGGCCAGGGAGGCCTCCGCCGTCTGAATCACCACGCCGGAGCCCGCGGCGCCGAAGCTGCCGTCCGCATTGAGCCTGCCGCGCAGGAAGGCGGTGGCCGAGGCGAGCTGAGAGGTCAGGAGGAAACGACTGCGGTAGGCGGCGAGCGCCTGCACGGCCTCGCCGGTGCAGAAAATTTCGCTGTCGGCCGCCGTGGAGTCGACGCACGCCCAGCCGCCGTCGGACCGCTGAGCCGCGAGCAACGCGGAGAGCGCTGGCAGCAGGACGTCGTTGCCGACCGCCGGCTGCGGCGCCACCGCCGTGAGCGCGAGCGAGGAGTCCAGGGGATCGGACACGAAGCTGGGAGTCAATCCCCATCCCCCGCCTGAGTCCACGTCGCTCCGGAGCTGGGTGAGCAGGGCGGTCACGCTCTGCCCTTCGGCCGCCAGCACGGCGAGCCGCCGGGCGCGGTCGTCCGTGTCCTCCACAGGAGCCGCCTGAAGGAAGGAGACGGCGGTCGCGCGGTTCGCCGGCGAGGCGCTCAGAACCTGCAGCGCCCGCAGCGCTTCCGTGGTGGCGAGCACCTGCCGCACCTGGGAGCTCGGCCAGCTCCCGTCCGCCGCCTGGCTGCCGGCCAGGTAGGCCACTCCCGCGGTGGCGGGCTGGGCGCTCACGGGTGCGGCGGGGAGGAGGAAAAAGCCTGGAAGGACCAGCGCCAGAACGGCGCCGAAACTGCGGCTCCACGGAAGCGTAGCCATGTGCCAACTCCTTCAGCGTTCGCTCCCCGGCGCGCGAGACCGATGCCGCGGGGCAGGGGACACTGGATAGCCAAGGGGCGCGAAGAAGCCGCGCCAATGCTCCGGTACAACAGGAGCGAGGCTATCACCCGGGATTTAAGAGGTCAACTACTCAAACAGGTAGCTTCTTGCAAATGCTCAACCTGCCTCAGAGGGCGAGAGAGGCTCCCCGCCCTGACTCCAGCGCCTTCTCATAAATGAAGCGCCCTGCGGCCAGATCCTCCACCGCGATCCCCAGCGATTTGAAGAGCGTCACCTCGTCGTCCGAGCGGCGGCCGGGGACCTTCGCTTCGAGAACGTCTCCCAACTCGCCCTGGAAGTGAGAGTCGTCGATCGTCCCTTCGGCGCGGGCGAGCAGGAAGTCCCCGGCCTCGGCGAACAGGGACTCCTTGCGATCGGTGAACAGCCGCGCTTTGGCCACGGCGGCGGCGTCCAACTCGCGGGCGTTCGGCGTGCAGGCGCCCACGGCGTTGACGTGGGCTCCGGGGGAGATCCAATCTCCGAGCAGGACCGGCGCGGTCGCGGCCGTCACCGTGCAGATCAGATCCGCGCCCGCGACCGCCTCGCGCGCCGTGCTCACCGGCTCCACCGCGAAGCCCAGGCGCGCCCCCTCCTCCTCGGCGAGGCGGCGGGCGTGCTCGAAATTGCGGCTCCAGACCCGCACCCGCCGCAGCGTCCGGACGGACCGCATGGCTTCGAGGTGGCTGCGGGCCTGGACGCCCGTGCCGAGAATGGCCAGGTCCCCCGCGTCCTGCCGCGCCAGGGCCCGGGTGGCCACGGCGCTCGCCGCCGCCGTGCGGATGGCCGTCACAGCGCCCGCATCGAAGAGAGCGAGCGGCCTGCCCCGCTTCTGATCAAAGAGCAGGACCAGTCCCTGGTGGGAGTCCTCGCCGCGCGTGAAGTTGTCCGGCACCACGGTGAGCACCTTGGCGCCGGCCACGCCATCCTCCGCGCGGCCGAGCATCCCCGGCATCACCACCAGCAGGCCATGGCGGTCCGGCATCCAGAGAGCGGAGCGGAGGGGCTGGACCGCGTCGCCGCGGGCGAGGATCCGGAGGGACTCCTCCACCACCTCGATGCAATCCGCCATGGTCAGGAGAGACTCGACGTCTTCACGATTCAGGAAGAGGAAGGACATGGAGGGGGAGTATAGACGGAGGAGCCGGGTGAGGATCGCCGCCCTCCAGCCGGTATATCCTTCCAGACGAAGCCTTGACTCCGGGAGGTCCCCATGTCCTTCGTCGCCGAGCTGGAACCCCGCCCCCTCTGGCAGCACTTCGATGAGCTGTTGACGATCCCGCGCCCCTCCAAGCACGAGGAGCGGGCCCGCAGCTACGTGATCGGCGTCGCAGAGCGGAAAGGCCTTCGACACCGGGAGGACGCGATCGGCAACGTGGTGGTCGAGAAGCCCGCATCTCCCGGCAAGGAGGGCGCGCCCACGGTCGTCCTCCAGGCGCACCTGGACATGGTGACGGAGAAGAACGCCGGAACCGTGCACGATTTCGACAAGGACCCCATCGTCCCCCGCCGCGACGGCGACTGGGTGCGCGCCACCGGCACCACCCTGGGAGCGGACAACGGCATCGGCGCCGCCACCCTCCTCGCCGTCCTGGAGGCGGACGACCTGGTTCACGGCCCCCTGGAGCTGCTCTTCACCGTCGACGAGGAAACCGGCCTCACGGGCGCCCTGGACCTCGACCCCGCGACCCTCGGCCTCCGAGGACGGCTGCTGCTGAACCTGGACTCCGAGGAGGAGGGCTCGGTGACCATCGGCTGCGCCGGCGGCTCCACCAGCCGCCTCACGCTGCCGCTGGAGTCGGCCCCGGCGCCGAACGGGACGGCGGCCCTGGACGTCAGGCTCTCGGGTCTCAAGGGCGGCCACTCGGGGATGGAGATCCACCTGCAACGAGGCAACGCCTCGAAGCTCCTGGCCCGCGTCCTCTTCGCCGCCGCCCAGCAGACCCCCTTCCACCTCGCCTCTTTTCAGGGCGGCAACAAGCACAACGCCATCCCCCGTGAAGCCGCGGCCCGGGTGGTGGTGCCCACCGCGAGCCGCGACGCCTTCGAGGCCGCCGCCGAGCAGGAGATCGCCGCCATCGCCGCCGAGATCCGGCCGGCGGACCCGGACGTGAAGCTGGAAATCGCCAACCTCGACGCCGACGCGGCTCCCCGTCGCGTCTGGACCGTGGCCGCCAGCCGCCAGGCCCTCGATCTGCTCAACGCCCTCCCCCACGGCGTCCTGACCATGAGCTATGACATCGCCGGCCTGGTGGAGACGAGCACCAACCTCGCGACCGTCACCAGCGCCGAGGACTCCCTCGCCATCCTGATGAGCACCCGCAGCTCCGTGGCCTCAGGAATGAGGGCTACCAGGCGCCGCCTGCGCGCCATTGCCGAGCTGGCCGGCGCCGAGCTGGCGGAGACCGAAGGCTACCCCGGCTGGAAACCCGACCTCGCCTCGCCGCTCCTCGCCCGCTTCCAGCAGGTCCACCAACGCCTCACCGGCAAGGATGCCGAGATCCTGGCCGTCCACGCCGGCCTCGAATGCGGCATCCTGCGCGAGAAGCTCCCCGGCATGCACGCCATCTCCTTCGGCCCCGTCATCACGGGAGCCCACTCGCCGGACGAGGGGGTGAAGATCGATTCGGTGGGGCGGTTCTGGGAATTGCTGAAGGCGGTGCTGGGGGAGTTGGCGGGGGATGAGGGCCACGGTTAGTCGATCCGCACCACCACCTTCCCCCGCACATGTCCGGACTCGCTGTGGTCGTGCGCCGCGGCGATCCGCTCCAGGGGATAGACCTCCGCGAGGTGCGGCCGCAGCTTTCCCTGGTCCGCCATGCGGGCGAGGACGGCGAGGTCTTCCGCCCGCTGCTTCACGAGGATCGTGCGCGCCCGCTTCTTCTGACCGAAGAGGCCGCCCAGGGTGGTGAGGGCGATCCAGACGAAGAGCTTCGGCCCGGGGACCGTGCTCACGTAGACGCCGCCGTCCCGAGCCAGGACGGGCTCGCAGTCGGTGTACTGGAGGGTCGCGGCGGCGTCGAGGATCACGTGCCACTGCTCGTCGCGGCCGGTGAAGTCCTCCTCCTCGTAGTCGATCGTCTCGTCGGCCCCCAACTCGCGGAGGAATTGCTGGTTCCTGCCGCTCGCCACCGCCGTCACCTGGGCTCCCAGGGCGCGGGCGACCTGCACCGCGCAGTGGCCCACGCCGCCGGCGGCGCCGTTGATCAGCACCTTCTCCCCCGCGCTGAGCCCCCCCTTGTCGCGCAGAGCCTGAAGCGACGTGAGGGCTGACACGGGCAGGGCCGCGGCCTCCTCGAAAGACAGGGAGACCGGCTTGGGCGCCAGCGCCCCTTCCCGAATCAGGACCAGCTCCGCGCAGGAGCCGCCGTGGCGCTTCACGTCCACGCCGCCGAAGACCGGGTCCCCCGGCTGGAAGCGGGTCACCTCGGGACCGATCGCCGCCACCTCTCCTGCGGCGTCGTGACCGAGGATCAGGGGGAACCTGGCAGGCATCAGGAACCGCACCTTGCCGCTGCGGACCATTCTGTCAAATGGGTTGATGCTCGTTGCCCGGACCCGCACCAGGACCTGCCCCGGTCCTGGCGGTCCCGGGTCTGGCACCTCGCGCACCACCAGCTTGTCGCTGCCGCCGTAGCTGTCAATCACCGCCGCTTTCATCGTTCTCTCCCCTCCCGGGTTTAGGATATAAGGAATGCGGCCTCTCCGGGCAGCCCTCCTCCTGCTCCTGACCCTCCTGCCGGCTGCCGGAGCCGTCGAGATCCGCGACGTCCTGGGCGTCTCCCACGCCGCCGGCAAGTACAACTTTTCCGATGAGGACTACCTCAACGAGGGAGCCGACCAGATCCTGGACCTGGGCTCCCGGGTGATCAAGGTCTTCGTCGATCCCGCGCAGATGGACGAGCTGTATCGCTTCAACTCCAACTGGTCGCCGCTCACCACCGACGTCGTCGAGCTCGTCCAGCGCCCGTATTTCCAGCAGCTCTTCGCGAAGCCCTTCTTCACCATCATCCTGGAGATTCCGCCGGCGCCGCTCGTCCAACTCGACGACGGCCTCACTGCCGAGGAGGCCGCGGCCGAGCGGGACCAGATGTACCGTCTCGCCAGGTACCTCCTCACCGCCTATGCCGGCTCCGGTAAGACCTTCATCCTGCAGAACTGGGAGGGCGATCACCTCCTGCACGCCGGGCTGCCGGCGGGCACCGCGCCCGGGCCGGCGCGCATCCAGGGGATGATCGACTGGTGGAACGCCCGCCAGGGCGGGGTGCAGGCCGCGCGCCACGAGCTGCGGCCGCGCAATGTGGACGTGGCCCACGCCTGCGAGGTCAACTTCCTCGGTGCCGCGATGCAGGGGAAGGTGACGGCGACGAACGACGTCCTCCCCTTCACCCGGTGCGACCTCTACTCCTATTCGAGCTGGGACGTCGGCTTTGACCCGGGCGAGCTGGTCCGCGCCCTCGACTACCTGGAGTCGAAGGCGCCCGCCAGCCGCCGCTTCGGTCGCCAGAACGTCTATCTGGGCGAGTACGGCATGGCCAAGAACACCGGCACCTCCGAAGAGGAGCGGACCGAGCGCATCCGCGAGCTCACCGAGGCGGCCCTCGGCTGGGGCGTGCGCTACGCTGTCTATTGGCAGGTCTACTGCAACGAGCCGGTCCCGGAGCACCTCGCCGGGCGGCCGAAGAATTCCGACATGCGGGGCTTCTGGCTCGTGCGGCCGGACGGCCTCCGGGCTCGGATGTGGAACGTCCTCGCCGGTCAGGTCTCCGCGTCGCTCCACCGCGGCGCCTTCAGCGGCTTCGCGAACCAGTACCTCGCCGTCCATCCGGACGACCGCGCCGTGGCCGCCGAGCGCTGGCTGCCGGGCAGCCCCTGGTCCGTTTTCACGATCAAGGACTGGAACGGCGGCGGCCTCGAGAGCGGCGACGTCATCACCCTGCAGACCCATGACGGCCTCTACCTCGCCGTCGAGCGCGGCGTGGGGGGCCGGGTCCATGCCCGCGCCTCCACCGCCGGCCGGGCCGAGAAGCTCATCGTCCACAAGGTTGGCGGGGACGGCCCCGAGGGTCCCATCCGCCACGGCGATTCGATCGTCTTCGAGACCCGCGACCACCTCTACCTGGCTCCCGAGGTGGGCGGCCACGGCCTGCTGCGCGCCCTGCGCACCGTGCCCGGCCCCGCCGAGACCTTCCGCTTCCTCGAGCAGGACGAATAACTCCGCTCCTCATGCTATCCTGTCGTCGAGGAGGAAGACCGGGGTGCAACCTTCCCCTTGTCTTTACCGGCCATGCGGAATAAGATTCCCCCAGACACGACTCCGCAAGGGAGCACGCCATGAGCCAGCCAGCCATCGCGCTCGCGCCTCTGCCCTTCGAGCTCGTCTACGACGACGGAGAGCCCTTGGAGACCGAGTGGCATACTTTGCAGTACCCCATCCTGCGGAGGCTGTTCCGCGAGGTCATGACGGAAGCCGGCCGCACCGACTTCTACACCGGCGGCAACATGTTCGTCTACTTCTCCGTGGAGCAGGCACGGGAGGTCTCGGAGGAGATGACGAAGGGCCTGCCGTGGCGGGCCTTCCGCGGACCGGACGTCTTCTGGGTGGGCGGCGTCGATCCGGACCGCGAGCGTAAGGTCTGGATCGCCTGGGAGGAGGGCGGGCGGTTGCCGGACGTCATCGTCGAGCTGCTCTCCCCTTCCACGGCGAAGAAGGACCGCACGGAAAAGAGAGACCTCTACGCCCGGGTCTTCCGTACCGCGGAGTACTTCCTGTGCGACCCGGAGACGTGGGAGCTGGAAGGTTTGCGCTTGGCGGACCGGTTCTACCGGCCGATCCCGCCGGATGAGCAGGGACGGCTCTGGAGCGAGCAGCTCGGAGTGTCCTTCGGCCTCTGGTACGGAGCCTTGGAAGGAAGGACGGGGGAATGGGTCCGGCTCTTCCGTCCCGATGGCAGCCTGGTGCCCACGCCCGAGGAGCGCGCCGAGGTAGAGCGCCAGCGCGCCGAGGCGGAACACCAGCGCGCCGAGACTGAGCACCAGCGCGCCGAGGCCGAACGCCAGCGCGCCGAGGCGGCGGAGGCCGAGGTTGCTCGTCTGCGGGCCGCGCTCGCGGAGCGCGGCCTCTGACCAGCCACTACTCCACCTTGAACTCCGCCACGATCGGCAGGTGATCGCTCGCCACCCGGGCCACCTGCAGCCGGCAGGAGTGGACCGAGAGGAGTTGGAGCGGGCCGCGGTGGTAGATGCGGTCGAGGCCGCCTTGGGGCGAGAAGGCGGGATAGGTGGGGATGCAGCGGTAGGGGCCCCGCTTGCGCTCCGTGGCGCAGCCGAAGCCGAGGCCGTTGGTGAACTCGGGCAACAGCAGCGAGCGCCAGTCGTTGAAGTCGCCGGCCACGATCAGGGGAGTCTGGGGATCCACGCCGCTGAACTCGGCCGAGCGTTTGAGCAGCTCGATCTGCTTCTTGCGTTCCCGCGCCGAAAGCCCGAGATGGAGATTGAACGCCTCCAGCCGCTCGCCGTGGCCGTTGAGCTCCAGCGTCGTGTGCTGGCAGCCCCGGCGGATCCAGCTCTCCGTGATCGACAGGTCGATGTTCCGCTCGCGGACGATGGGAAACCGGCTGAGCGTCGCGTTGCCGTAGCGTCCCTTCTTCAGGCTGACGTTGTGGCCGAGGGCAAAATGCGGGTAGCCGGCTTTGCGGGCGAGCTCCTCGGCGAGGTTCAACTCGCACGAGCGCGGGGCCCCTTCGTCGACCTCCTGGAGCATTACCACGTCCGCGTCATAGTGGCGGAGAATGGCCACGATTCGCTCCGGGCGAAACCGGCGGTCCACGCCAATGGCCCGGTGGATGTTGTACGTGATGACCCGTAGCAGCAAATCGACAACTCCCCCGATGCGAGAACTTCGATCCTGACAGTTTTCTTCCTGGGAGCGCCGGCGCTCCCACGGAGAGCCGCTTGCTATAGTAGCTCCCATGCCTCCCGTCTACACCGCCGGCCACTCCACCCGCTCGATCGAGGAGCTGCTCGCGCTCCTGGCCGGGCACGGTGTGACCACCCTGGTGGACGTGCGGCGCTACCCCGCCTCGCGCCGCCATCCCCAGTTCTCCCGCGACGCCCTGGCCGCCTCGCTGGCCGGTGCCGGAATTCAGTACGTGCACGAGCCGGACCTGGGAGGGCGCCGCTCCGCCCACCCCGGCTCCCCTCACACGGCCTGGCGGGTGGAGGCGTTCCGGGGCTATGCCGACTACATGGAGACCCCGGAGTTCCAGGCCGCTCTGGATCGCCTCATCTGGCGCTCTCAAGGAGAGACCGTCGCCATCCTCTGCGCCGAAGCCGTCCCCTGGCGCTGCCACCGACGCCTCATCTCCGACGCCCTGGTGGCTCGCGGAATCGCCGTCCTGCACATCCTGGGCCCAGGGCGGGCGGACCCTCACGAGCTCGACCCCAACGCCCGGATCCTCCCCGGCGGCCGGCTCCTCTACGCCGGACCGGCCGGCGACCAGCCGTCCCTCTTCGACACCGCACCGTAACATCCTGACATTGCCGACGAGTGACATTTTTGTCTACCACCCCAGCGACCGATTTCTTCCCAGAGAGGTGAGAGCATGAGCATCAGCGCTATGTTACTTCCCGAGTTCGACCAGGAGATGGCCAACACCCGCCGCGTCCTCGAGCGGGTTCCGAACGACAAGCTTTCGTGGCAGCCGCACGCGAAGTCCTGGCCTTTCCAGAAGCTGGCCACCCATCTGGCCACCCTGCCCAACTGGACCTCCATGACGATCCAAACCTCCGAGCTTGATCTCAGCCAACCCTTCGAGCAGCCCAAGCCGAGCTCGACCGAAGAGATCCTGGCGGTCTTCGACAAGAGCGTTGCCGACGCCCGCACGGCCCTCGCCGGCGTGAGCGACGAGACCTTCTTTGAGCCGTGGACCCTGCGCAACGGAGAGCAGACGATCTTCTCCATGCCCAAGATCGCCGTCCTGCGCGCCTTCGTCATCAACCACATCATCCACCACCGCGGCCAGCTCACCATCTACCTGCGGCTCAACGACATCCCCCTGCCGGGTCTGTACGGGCCGTCGGCGGACGAGAGCTAGGGGCCGGCGCGGCAGAAAAATTGACCAAGGACATCAAGGACATCAAGGACTGTAAGGACAGCAGGGACAATAAAATACCGGACCTGGCATTGTCCTTCGTGTCTTTGAGGTCCTTGTCGTCCCTGATGTCCTTTCGGGTCCAAAGCATATGAAATATTTCTGTCTCTATATGAAACCGTGCCCACAGACCGGACGCCGAGCCTCACCCCATATGAGAACGCCATAATTTCATATGAATGGAGCCCCTTGGTATATGGAGCGATGGGCTCTTCATATGAAGAGGGCGCTGGGAAGCTGAGGGGCGCCCCAAAAGGGCTGGACGGGCGGGCTCATCGGCATCTCAAGGAGGCTGATTCATATACCTGTGCTGAGAGTTCATATACTTTGGAGGTCCTGGATGCCTTTTGTTCCCTCGTGGCATATGCTTTCGGACGGAAGTCATATACGGCAACGACCTCCGGAGCCTTTGGCGATGGGGTCCATGCGAGGAGGGATCTTGTTCACGAGCTTGGAGATCGACGAAGGGCTGTTCATGAAGGCGTGGGCGCTTTCCGGCATCAGGACGAAGAAGGGCTTGATCGAGGAGGCGCTGAAGATGTACGTCCGGCTCCACGAGCAGGCCGGGGTGCGCTCTCTCCGCGGCAAGCTGGTGTGGCAGGGGGATCTGGACGAGATCCGGGGGGAGCGTGGTGCAGGTCCTCGTTGACTCGTCCGTCTGGATCGACTACTTCACGGGCGCGGCCACGCCGGAGGCGGATCATCTGGACTCGCTCCTCGGCCGCTCCCCGCTGGTGGTGGCCGACATGGTGTTGACCGAGGTGCTGCACGGGCTGCCGGACGAGCTGCATCGCAAGCAGGCCCGGGAGGCGCTCGCCAGGTTCTGGCTGGTCGAGCTGACGGGATTCGATCTCGCCGAAAAGGCCGCGGTGCACTACCACACCCTGCGCGCCCGGGGCATCCCCGTGCGCACCGCCGAGTGCCGCCTCGCCACCTTCTGTCTCGATCAGGGCTTCGCGCTGCTCCACTCGTCAGCCGGCTACGAGCCGTTCGAGAGGCACCTGGGGCTCACCGTGGCCCGGCCTCGTTGACCCGGACCCGCTCGAACACCCCGTACCGGTACCCATTCCCAAACAGCCGCCGAATTTCATCGCTGCTCGTGCGGCGGACGTCCAGGACGTCGCGGCCCTTCGATTCCGGATCGATGTTGGTCAGGTAGAGCAGGCGATAGCCGGCGCTGGCCAGGACCTCGGGCTCCGCCACCGGACCCTGGCGCAGGGCGAAGCGGTTGCCGAGCCAGGTGGCGATCAGGTCCGGCCGGCGGGAGAGGACGTAGGGCAGGTCGGACTTGGCGTGGCCGGCCCAGAAATAACCCCGGGCGTCCGCCTGACGGTGGGCGATGTGGACGTCCGCCAGGCCCAGCATGTCGATCGTCCGGAGGTTCGAGAAGTAGGGCACCTTTCCCGCTCCGTCGACGGCCAGCACGGCGCCCCGCTGCTCGCGGCCCAGGAATTGGCCCAGGGTCACCCAGCGGTCGTACTTGTGGAGCCGGTAGTGGAAACGCGGGTCCGTTCCCAAGGGCACGAGTTGGGCGGCGGCCAGCAGCACGGCGAGGGCCGCCACGGCGCGCCGGCTGCCGGACTGCAGGGCCAGGGCCAGGAGCAGCCAGGCGCCCATCGGGAAGAGGACGACGACGAAGCGGTCGTAAAAGAGATCGCCGCCGATGTAGAGGTAGTAGCCCAGCGAGCCGGCGGCAAAGAGCACCGGGAAAGGCAGCACCTTCCAGCTCCGCACCCCGGCGATGACGAACCCCGCCAGGGCGATGACGAGCCCGGTGCCGAGAAGGATGGTCAGGAGCTGCTCGCCGCCAGCCTCCAGGCGCATTCCCAGGGTGCTCGTCATCTTGGCGTAATAGGTGTTGGGCAGCGGCCAGCCGTAGTAGGCCAGGCGCCACAGGGTCAGTGCGCCGAAGGTGGCGAGGGCCGAGCCCGCTACGGCGAAGGCGGAGCGCCAGCGGCCCCGCAGGGTGAGGAAGGCGGCGGCCAGCATCGGCGCGATGAAGCCGTCCACCCGGGCGAGGACCAAGACCGCCGCCACGAGGCACAGGCCCGCGACCGCCCTCCTTTCGCGGGCCCCTCCCTCCTCCACCGCCTGCTCGACCAGGATCCAGGTGCCAATCTGGAGCAGGAGGACCATGGGCGTTTCGAGGCCCGAGGCGACCGCCACCCAGACCGAGGGGCCGAGGGCGAAAAGACCGGCCACGATCGCCGCCGCGAAGCTTCCAAGGCGGCGCCGGGTGAAGCGATACAGGAGGACCAGGGCCGCGGCCGCGAAGAGGAGGTTGAGACCGGCGGAGACGGCGTAGAGCCGCGCCGGGGGGACGAGCGCCGCGGCCGGCGCCAGGAGCAGCACGTAGAGGAGGTTTGAAAAGCCCTCGACCCGTTCGCCGGGGTTGAAGACCAGCCCCTGGCCCGAGGCGAGATGCTGGGCGTAGCGATAGGAGATGTACGCGTCGTCGCTCCCCCAGGCATGGCCAGAAAGGTCGGGATGGGAGTAGCCGGCGAAGATCTGGAGGAGGCAGCCGGCGACGAGGAGGAGGACGGCGAGGGCGAGGAGGCCCTCATCACCCCGGCCCTCTTCTCCCTTATCCTCAGAGCGCCCCCGCCCGAGGGCCCTCACCCCTGTCCCCTCTCCCGCCCCCTCCCACCCCCCCTCACCGGGAGAGGGGGACCCGGTTGAAGGGTTCTTGCCTTTCTCCCTCTTCTCCCGGTGAGGGGGGTTGGGAGGGGGCGGGAGAAGAGGGCCGGGGTGATGAGGGTCTTGGTGGGGGGCATCGAGGCCAAAGTCAGCACCTATGAGGTTCAGGAGTGAGCATCCGCCGGCGCGTAGAGCAAATCCAGGAGCTGCTTTTCCACCGCCCGGAACTCGGGCGCCGACTTCAGAGCCACGTCGTGGACGGGGAAGGCGGGAATGTCCACCTTGTGCAGGATGCGCGCCGGCCGCGAGGAGAGCACGTAGACCGTGTCGGCCAGGTAGACCGCCTCGGAAACGTCGTGGGTGACGAAGAGGTTGGTGTTGTCCTCGCTGCGCGAGACCTCGAGGAGCAGGCTCTGCATCCCCCAGCGGGTCTGCGGATCGAGGGCCCCGAAGGGCTCGTCCATGAGCAGGATCTTGGGCCGGTTGATGAGCGTGCGGGCGATCGCCACCCGCTGCTTCATGCCGCCGGAGAGGTCCTTGGGGTAGCGGTCGGCGAAGTCCGCCAGGCCGACCGAGTGGAGATACTTCTCCGAGCGCTCCCGGCGCTCCGCCTTGGGCACCCCCTGGAGGCGCAGGCCATACTCCAGGTTCTCCCGCACGGTGAGCCAGCCGAAGGAGGTGTAGGCCTGGAACACCATGCCGCGGTCGCGGCCCACGTCCTCCACCGGCTTGCCCTCGACCAGGATCTCCCCCTGAGTCGGAGTGAGCAGGCCCGCGATGGCCTTCAGGATCGTCGACTTGCCGCAGCCCGAGGGGCCGAGGAAGACGACGATCTCGCCGATTCCGGGCTTGTCCAGGATATCGAAGGAGACGTCCCGTACCGCTTCCGTCGCCCGCCCCGCGCGGTCGAGGTAGGAGATGAAGACCTTCGACACCCTGAGCTTGGGCGTCTCCGCTCCCGGCTCGTGGCGGTAGGTCGCGGCCTGGTGGCCCCTGGGGACGGTGACGGCGACGGTCCCCGGCTCGCCGCCGGTATTCGGGACCTCGGGAGCTTCGTGGTCACTCATGCCGTCTCCCTCCAGCGGAAGAGCAATCCACTCGCGAAGCGGATGACGAAGTCGGTGAGGAGGCCGATGCCGCCGATCACCAGCAGGCCGGCGAACGACCAGGAGGACTTCTGGTGGGTGCGTGCCAGCTCGATGACGTAGCCAAGCCCGTGCCCCGGATTGATCCACTCGGCGAGGATGACGTAGGTCCACAAGATGGCGTTCATCACCCGGAAGGAGTCGAAGATCTCGGGCAGGGCCGCTGGTACGAGGACCGTGCGGATCACCTGCCAGCGGCTGGCGCCCAGGGTCAACGAGGTCTGCACCAGCTCCTCGGGCACCGTCCGGATCGCCGTGACGACGACCGGCAGCAGGTAGACGAAGACCCCCAGGAAGAGGAAGGCGATTTTCTGCTTCTCGTAGATCCCGAACCAGAGGATGAGGATATTGATGAAGCCCGAGATCGGCATGTACCGCAGGGGGGCCATGATCGGCTCGAAGAAGCGGTTGACCGGCTCGAACGCGCCCATCAGCACGCCGAGCGGCACGGCCACGGCCGAGGCGAGGAGGAAGGCGAGGACGATACGCCGGGTCGAGCCCACGATCGCGTCCAAGAGGTCGTACTGGAGGAAGAGCTGCAGAGTGCCGCGCAGGGTCTCGGTGGGCGAGGGGAGGAAGTCGGGCTGCACGAGGTGGCCGTAGCTCAGCAGGCACCAAAGGGCGGCCACGAGGATCGGAGCGAGAAGCCCGATGATCGTCGCGGTCGCCCGCGGCAGCGGCTCGCGCAGGGCGAACAGGCTGGATTTCTTGCGTGCCATGTCTTACTGGGTCGCGAGGACCACCTTGATGTCGGTGCGGCGGTTGAGCTGGCGTCCCGCCTCGGTGGTGTTGTCCGCCACCGGGTTGGCCGCGCCGTGGCCGATGGTCTGGAAGCGGCTGGCCTCGATGTTGGGGAAGCTCTTGAGAATGTAGTCCTTGACCGCCAGGGCCCGCTTCTCGGAGAGCGTCAGGTTGTTGCGCTGCGAGCCGGTGGCGTCGGTGTTGCCCTCGACGCGCAAATAGGTGTTGCCGAAGGAGGTCATGGTCTCGCCCAGGGCGTCGAGGACGAGGTAGGAGCCGGCCATGATCTCGTCCGAGCCCGGGGTGAAGTGGATCTGGATCTGCTTGTTGATGATCGCCCGGTCCTTCTCCGACGGCGCCTTGGCCGCGAGCTTCGGCTCCTCGACCTTCTGCCCGGGGTAGGCGGCGGCCAGGGCCTGGAGGAAGCGGGTGTCGGCCCAGTCCTTGGCCTCGACCGGCCGGGTCACCAGCCCCTTCTTGCGCCAGATGACGAAGGCGGTGTCGAACAGCGTCTCATAGTGCGCCTTGCCGCCCGAGAGGCCATAGAACTGGGCGTTGTCGGCATAGGGGGTGAGCTTCAGCCCTGAGAGCATGCCGGAGACGGTGTCCGAATCGAGCTTCAGCGCCTTGCCCACCAGGGCGTAGGACCCCTGCGGATCGTTCTTGATCACGTCGATCCCCTCCAGCCAGCCGTGGACGAAGTCGCGCAGCGAGTCGGGGGACTTGTCGATGACGTCCTGCCGGGCCACCAGGGTGTCGGCGATGATGTTGGTCGCCGCGGCGGTCGACACCAGGACGTGCGCCTCGGCGCCGCGTGCCGTCACGGCGGACGAGAGGTCCGGCTCCCAGGTCACAGCGGCGTCGACCTGTTTGGCCTTGAAGGCGGCGGCGGCGGCCGGCGCGTCCTGGGTGAAGATGATCCCCTGCTCGACGGCCGCGCGGTCGTTGGGGGAGAGGCCGGACTGGGCGAGCAGGTAGAGGAGCAGGAAGTGCGAGGGGGTGAACTGGGTGCAGGCGATCTTGTGCCCCTTCAGCCCCTCGATCGAGGTGATCGAGGCCAGCGACACGATACCGTCGCCGCCGCGCGACCAGTCCTGCATGATGAAGGACTTGGCCTTCTGGTTCTGCTCGGCCAGGATCGAGGCCTCGCGCGCCCAGTTGTCGACCGTGTCCCACATGACGTCGACGTCGCCCTTGCGGAAGGCCGCGAGCTTGGTCGCCGGGTCCTCGAAGAGCACGAACTTCACGTCCAGCCCGTACTTCTTCTTGAAGCTGGAGCCCGGGTTGGGGTCCATGCCGTTGTTGAAGACGATGCCGGGCGAGTGGCCGGCCCAGGTGTTGATGGCCACCACCAGCGGCCGGTCGAGCTTGCCGCCGCCCAGGTTGTTGCTCGCCGGGGCGACCCCTTCCGAGCCCTTGCCGCGCTCAGGGTCGGGCGGGGCGTTCTTCAGCGAGTCGAAGTCGCCCTTGTTCACGGCCTCGTTCTTGGCGCCGGTGCTCGCCGTGCCCTTCGTCGCCCAGAGCTTGAGGTCGGGAGCGAACCGGCGGACGGCGAAGAACGCCGCCACCAGCAGTGCCAGGACGATGATGACCTTCCCCAGAGGGGTGAGCTTCATTTTCTCTTCTCCTTGTTCACGCCGGGACGATGCCTCCCACGAGCTGGTCCATGGCGGGCCGCAGCGAGTCGACGAATTTCTCCGTCTCCACGATCTGCTCCACCACGGCGCCCATGTAGCTGGCGACTTCGGTCGCGCTGAACTGCGAGGCGCTGACCCGGCCGAGGATGACTTCGAATACGTCGGTGAAGGCGCCCAGTTGCGCCACCACCATCTGGTCGCGCTTCTGGCATTCGAGCAGCAGCTCGCGCTGCTTTTCGAGGATTCCGATATGCCACTGCCGGGTGCGGGCCGTGGCCGGCTCCTTCTCCGCCAGCCCCTTGAGCGTCTGGCACTTGGCGTCCACCTCGGCCAGCCGCTTCTCGACGCTGGGCAGCGCCGGCACGGCCTGGGGGAACGGGCGCACGGCCTGCGGCCGGTCCCGCCGGACGGCTGCGAGCTGGGCGGGCTGCGGCGCCGGCGCGATGGGCGCGGGGGACGCGGCCGGCTGGTCCGAGACCGAGTCGGCGGCGGGCCGGACGTTGGTCAGGATCTGGAGATAGGCCACCCGCTCGCGCACGAAGCTCAGATAGGTGGTGAGCATGTAGCCGAGCTGCTGGAGGATGTTCGCCTTGGTGCCGGCGTCGAGGTCGGTGCGGTCGGCGAGCACCTGGGTGACACGGCCGCGGATCTCCGCCAGCCGGCGGTAGCTCGCCATGTAGTCCGGCAGCAGGCAGGCGCGGACCCAACCGGCGACGAGCGGGTCCGCCAGCAGGGCCTCCACCCGCTGGCGCAGCACCTCGCGGTCCTTCTCCGCCTTGGCCAGCTCACCGCGGCGCTCCTCCTCCTCGATCTGCTTGATGTAGCGGTCGCCGGTGGCGGCCAGGCTCACCCAGCCGGTGGCGGCGAGCCCCCAGAGGATGAGGGGGAGGGGGTTCCACAGCACGGCCGAAGCGGCCAGGCACACCGCTCCTCCCACCAGGTTCCCAGGAGACTGGACGGCCTTGGCGATGCTCTTCTTGAGGAGCGTCCCTTTGTCGATTGGCATCTTGCGTCTACAGCGCCGGGGACCGGGCCCGCGTCTCCCGCGTCCTCAGATTGTAGTCTCTCCTGGATGACGTCCCACCCCGGAACGAGCGAAGGGTGGATTCTACAACGGCGCGGAGGTCCCCTCACTCTGGAGTGTCCATCCGGGCGAAACGATTTCCCGACTCAGGCCACTATGGGTTGAAGCAACTCTGGAAGGAGGCCCGCGATGCGCACCGTCCACCGCCTGTCCCCCATTCCCATCCTCGTCCTCTTCCTCTCGGCGGCCCTCGCCCCGGCGTACGCCGTCACCGTCGAGCAGATCCACAGCCCACGGCCCGCGGGTTGGGTGGTGGACCTCACCGCCACCCTCTCCCCCGAGATCCAGGCCCAGCTCAATCACCTGAGCGACGCGGTCAAAGCCCAGACCGGGGCCGAGATGGCCGTCGTCGTCGTGGACTCGACGGAGGGCGTCCCCTCCCGGGAATTCGCCACTCGCCTGTTCAATACCTGGCATATCGGCCAGCAGCGCAGGCACAACGGCCTGCTCGTCTTCGCGGCCCTCAGCGACCACAAGTCCGAGATCGTCCTCGGCAAGGGGCTCAACGACGAGGTCCGGGTGCAGGAGAGCCAGGCCGTGATGCAGGGCGAGATGGTGCCCCGCTTCCGGAGCGGTGATCCCGCGGGAGCCGTCCTCCACGGAGCGGCTGCGTGCGCGCAGCGGCTCCTGGGGGCGGACGTGGCGATCCAGGAGCCGGTCGCCGCGACCCCGGCCCCCTTGGAGACCCCGGCGAGCCCCGAGGCGGCGGTCGTGCCCACGCCTGGCGAGGACCGGCCGCTCGACACCCGCCGCCAGCTCGGCGCTCTCGGTCCCGACGGGGCTCTCCCACCCACCTCCTTCGTCAGCGATGTGAGCAGCCTGTTGGGAAACGGACTGATCTTCATCCTCTTCTTCCTGCTCTTCATTGTCCTGGCCGCCTTCATGCGGCGGTCGTCCTGGTCCTCGTCCTCCCCTCGGTCCTTCTATGATTCGTCCGATTCATCCCCGTCGTCTTCGACCTTCTCCCTCTTCTCGTCTTCGGACAGCTCCTCCAGCTCAGCGCACGATTCAGGATTATCCGGCAGCGGCTCCAGCTCATCCTCCTCCTCGTCCGATTCCGGATTCGGCGGCGGCAGCTCCTCGGGCGACGGTGCCAGCGGGAGTTGGTAACGGGAGGAGCGAAACGATTTCCGGGCGCCGGCCATGAAGAGGGTGAACCTCTCTGGAAGGATCGAAATGAACCCTCTCCGCCGTCCGGTCTCCATCTTCCTCTTCGCGGCCCTCGGGATGTCCACGGTGGCCGGGGCCGCCACCCTCGAGCAGATCCCGAGTCCCCGGCCCACGGGCTGGGTCACGGACCTGACGGGCACTCTGCCGCTCCAGACCGTGGCCGAGCTCAACCGGGTGGGCGATCAGGTCAAGGACCAGACGGGGGTGGAGATGGCCGTCGTGGTGGTCGGCTCCATCGACGGCGCTCCGGCACGCGCCTTCGCCACCCACCTCTTCAAAGCCTGGGGGATCGGCGAGGGAGGCCAGGGACTGCTCGTCTTCGTATCGCTCGGCGACCAGAGGACCGAGATCGTCCTCGGCGACCAGATTCGCGACGCGGCCCGAGCACGGGCGGGCGAGGCCGTGGTGCGGGAGGAGATGACGCCCCGCTTTCGGCAAGGCGATGCCGCCGGCGCCGTCCTGCTGGGAGCGGCCGCCTGTGCCCGCCGGCTCCTCGGCGCCCATGTGACGGCAGCACTGCCGGTCGTCGATCCCGACGCCGGCGCCCGCCTGCCGGCGCTCGATGACCCCCTCCCTTCGACCGCCCTCCTGCCCGCGCCGCCGGCCGACTCCCCCTCCTCGTCCGTGGCGAGCTTGCCAGGCGCCTCCGGTCTCCTGCTGGGGATGGGACTCCTATGCGGCGGCCTCCTTGCCGCATGGCTGATCTCCCTGAAGCTCTTGTATTCCCCTCCTCACCATCGCCGCCGCAGGATCATGCTCGACCAGGCCGCGAGCGACGCCACCGGCACCTGGTGACGAGCGAAACCCGGGGCGAGGGGGGACGTAGGATAAGGAGAGGAGGAAACCCATGGACCACGCTCTGACCACTACGGCGTTCACCCTCGACGGCTACGCCATCCAACGCACCCTCGGCGTCGTGCGGGGGATCACCGTCCGCTCGCGCTCGATCTTCGGCACCATCGGCGGCTCGCTGCAGACGCTCGTGGGGGGCAACATCACCCTGTTTTCGGAGCTCTGCGAGAAGACCCGCGCGGAGGCCTTCGAGCTGATGATGCAGCACGCCCAGCGGCTCGGCGCCAACG
The DNA here is from genome assembly GCA_021154885.1 of Thermoanaerobaculum sp. Lineage (GTDB taxonomy): Bacteria > Acidobacteriota > Thermoanaerobaculia > Multivoradales > UBA5704 > DATARR01. The sequence goes on along the minus strand of JAJKHS010000136.1, from coordinate 88,596 downwards.
CCATCGTAGGCATCCGTTACGATGCGACGGAGATCATGCAGGGTGTCACCGAGGTCCTTTGCTATGGTACGGCCGTGGTGGTGGCGTCGGCGTGACGGGGTGAGAGGGTGTCTGGGAAAGTTTTCAGGCCCGAAGGGCCGCTGCTGGCTGACAGTTGATTGGTATCCTATCGAGTGTCAGGAGGGATCCGGAATGCCAGTCCCAGCTCGAGACCCTCAGATCAGTATTCGGATCACCAGCGAAATCATCGAGCAAGAGAAGGCTCGCGAGAGAGAACAGGAGCTTCTTCAGACGTTCAACGAAGCAGCGGCGGACGTCACCGGGGAAGACCTGGAGGAACGAGAATCCCTGCTGGGCGGGTTTGCTGGCGCGAGCTAGGAGGGTATGACATGCAACCGTTGAGCGGCGCCCAGAGGAAATACCTGCGGGGACTGGCCCATCACCTCAAGCCGGTGGTCCACGTGGGACGCAACGGCGTCACCGATCCGGTGCTCCAGGAGATCGCAGAGGCCTTGGACTACCATGAGCTGATCAAGGTGAAGCTCGCCGATCCCCAGGGGCGCAAGAAGGAGCTCGCCGAGGAGGTCACCGGCCGCTCGGGGAGCGCCTGGGTGGGCCTGGTCGGCAACGTGGTCACCCTCTACCGCCAGCATCCCGATCCCGAGAAGCGCCAGATCGAGGTGCCTTGAGTTCCGGCAGCCTCCACAGCCGAGGCAGCAAAAGGAAAATCATGAGCCCCGTCGTTCAACCCACCCAGCAACAGCTCCAGGACCTGGCTACTCCATATCTTCAGACCTCGGCTCCCATCGCCATCGTGATCGGCTACGCCAGCCCTTCCTTCCAAGGCCTCCACTTTCAGGGCAACCTGGTCGACCAGCAAAGGAACTCGATGACGCTCGGCGGCTTGACGCCGTTCGAGTTGGCCTCGGTGACCAAGACCTTCACGGCTGCGCTCTATGGATCCTACATCCAGGCGGGCTGGATTCACCTGGATACCCTGCTGAGCGACATCCTCCCGGACGGGCAATCGCTGATCGGGCCGCAATTCCTGGACATCCCCCTCCTGACCCTCGGCAATTACACGTCGGGCCTGCCGCAGGACAACAATGACGGGTCGGTGGACGAGCCCTCGCCGCTGCCCAGTCCCTACACCGTGAAGGATCTGTTCGCGTACCTGGTGACTACGGACCTGCAGCCGTCGCCCCCCAACCAGACCTACACCTACTCGAATCTGGCCTTCGCACTCCTGGCAGAGGTCATCAGCTACGCCATGGGGCCGGAGCCCACCTCCTCCTCCTCCTCCCTGTTCCAGCAGCTCATCCTCCAACCCCTGGGTCTGAACGGCACACAGATGTATGACCCGCTGAGCTCTGGCCTGCCCGTCGGGTTCCTCTACCTAGACTGCCAGACGGGCGCTCCCGTGGCCGCAAAACCCGGCTGGCCGCCGTTTCCGGCCTATAACGGCGCAGGCGGGCTGGTCAGTACGCCAGACGACATGATGACCTGGCTGCTTTTCAACATGGGGCTCGTCGACAACCCCCCACTCACCGCCCTGCTTTACTTCCTCCAGAGCCCTTCGACGAACGTCATTCCCTTCGACAACAGCCAGTTGGGGGTGGGATGGTTCCTCACCAGCGTCAGCAACGGCACCAATACGCTCAATACGGTCTGGAAGGACGGCGATCTGGACGGCTTCAGCAGCTACATCGCGCTCCTCCAGAGCCCGCAGCCGGGAACGAAGCCCTCAGAGGCCGGGGTCTTCGTCCTCACCAACAGCAACGGCGACGCCGTCTACAACATCGCGAACGATCTCCTCTTCCTGATGACCGGCTATGCGCCGGCGGCGGACAAGTCGCGCTACCCTCGTACCATCCGCCCCAGCGCCCTTCGCGCTCGCCGGACGAGACCGGGGCGCTCGTGACGTAGCCACCCTGGGAGCTGGGGCGGCGGGCGATGATGTGCCAGACCGCGACGGCATAATCGCGCACCATCCCGGCTGCCTCGGCTTCAGCGCCGGCCTCGGACTAAGTTTGCGGAAAGGGAGAAGGCATGGAACGGTTCGACGTCGCCGTGGTGGGGGCCGGGGTCGCAGGGCTCGCGGCGGCGGGAGAGCTACGGCGCCGGGGACTGCGGGTGGTGGTGTTCGAGGCGCGGGACCGCGTCGGCGGGCGCATCCTGACCTACCACGACGAGCGCGTGCCGGTGCCCATCGAGCTGGGGGCGGAGTTCCTCCACGGCGACACGCCGGAGACCGATCGCGTTCTGCGCGACTCCGGGCTGCTGGCCCTCGACATCGCGGGCGAGCACTGGCGGGCCGAGAACGGCCGCGTCCTCCCCCACCGAGGTATCTGGACGCAGATCGACCGCGTGCTCGGGCTCATCGATCCCGAGGCACCCGACCTCTCCTTCGCCGACTTCCTGGCCGGCCGTCCCGGCGGGCGCGCCCGCGCCAGGGACCGCAAGGCCGCGTGCCACTTCGTCGAGGGCTTCAACGCCGCGGACGCCGGGAAGTTGAGCACGCAGTCCCTGGCCGTGGGCGGCGGCGAGGCTCCCAGCGACTCGGCCCGCCGGGTGGGGCGCGTCGTCTCCGGCTACGACCGCATGGCGGAGTGGATGGCCCACCGGCTGGAGGAGGACGTCCACCTGGAGGCGCCGGTCAGCGAGATCGAATGGACGCGGGGAGAGGTGGAGATCAACCTCCAGCCGCGGGCCGACGACGACCTGCCGCCGCGGGTCTCGGCGCGGGCGGTGATCGTCACCGTGCCGATCTCGGTGCTCAAGGCGCCGCCGGAAGAGCCGGGCGGCCTGCGTTTCCGCCCCGACGTGCCGCGGGTGCGGCAGGCGCTGGACCTGCTGGAGATGGGGACCGTCGTGCGCCTCGTCGCCTGGTTCCGCGACCTGCCGTGGACCCGGCCCCTGCCTGGGCTGGCCAAGGGGAAGAGCCTCGAGCGCCTGAGCTTCCTCCACACTGCCGATCCGGCCTTCAGCGTCTGGTGGTCGGCCTACCCCGCGCGGGCACCGCTGGCGGTGGCCTGGAGCGGCGGTCCGCCGGCCGCGGCCCTCGCCCGCCAGGGCCGCTCCGCCATCGAAGACCACGCCCTGCGCAGCCTCGCCGACCAGCTCGGCGTCTCCCGCCGGCGCATCGAAGCCGCCGTCCTCGACCTCTGGCTGCACCCCTGGCACGAGGACCCGTATTCTCGCGGCGCCTACAGCTACCCCCTGGTGGGAGGAGCCGAAGCCGGCCGCCGCCTCGCCCGCCCCGTCGAAGGCACCCTCTTCTTCGCCGGCGAAGCTACCGATACCGAAGGAAGGAATGGCACGATCGAAGGCGCGCTCGCGAGCGGGTTGCGGGCGGCCAGACAGGCGGCTTCGGCGCTGGGGGGCGGGGGCTGAGGCGGAATGGTCCTTGCAGCCAGAGACAGGCGAGCTTATGCTTGGAGTCATGCTCGATTGGAGTCAATGTCCGGCGGTCGAACGGGACCCGGAGAAGGTCAGTGGAGCCTGGGTCTTCAAGGGGACGCGCGTGCCCGTCAAGGCTCTCTTCGAAAACCTCGAAGATGGGGCTCGTGTAGACGATCTCCTGGATTGGTTTCCAGGTGTGACTCGCGAGCAGATCGACGCTGTCCTCGAGCACGCTCAGCAGAGCCTCGTCGAGGCATGACCTGTCACCTCCTCACAATCGCGTGAGAATCCTCCTCGATCAAGGATCGCCTGCGCCCTCGCGGACCTGATCAATCACGTCCTTGAGGAGGTCCAGGGTGACCGGCTTCGTGAGGTGCCTGGCAAAGCCGGCCTCCTGACTTTTGCGGAGGTCCTCCTCCATGCCGTAGCCGCTGAGGGCGATCCCCGGCAATCGGTAGCGGCCGGACAGCTCGCGCATCAGGTCGAGGCCGCTGCCGTCGGGCAGGCCCAGGTCGCTGATCACCAGGTCGATCGTGCCGTCCGCCGTCTCCGCGGCGTCGCCGGCAGCCGACAGGGCGTCGGCGACGGTCCCCGCCACGGTGACCCGGTACCCCAACCCCTCCAGGAGAGCGGCGAGAGCCTCGGCCGTGTCGGTGTGATCCTCCACCAGCAGGATGTGCAGGGGGCGGCCGGTCTCCACCCCCCACGCTCCTCGCCGCTCCGCCTTGATCGCCTCCGCAGCCTCGTAGCCTTGCCGGCCGACGGGCAGACGGACGGTGAAGGTGGCCCCGCGACCGATCCCCGCGCTCTCCGCGCCGAGCCGGCCGCCATGGAGCTCGACGATCGCCTTGCTGATCGCCAGACCCAGACCCAGCCCGCCGAACCGGCGCGTGGTGGCCAGGTCCCCCTGCTCGAAGGCGTTGAAGATGTGCCCCAGAGCGCCCGGGCGAATCCCCACTCCGGTGTCGGAGACCTGGATCACGATCTCGCCCGTCTCAGGGTCCGCCGGGGCTGCCGACGACGGAGGCGCTTCAACGCAGGACCGGACCGTGATCGTCCCCCTGTCCGGCGTGAATTTGAGGGCGTTGTTGAGCAGGTTCCAGAAGACCTGGGAGAGGCGCGGCGCGTCGGCCCACGCGATATGGTCCGCGTCCGCCAGTTCCCTGACGATGCACAGCCGGCCGGAAGCCTCGGCCTCTCCGCAGCAGGTCTCGATCGCCTGCTCGACGAGCTGGCGCAGGTCCGTCCGCCGGTGGCTCAGCTCCAGCTTGCCCCGGGAGATGCGCGTGAGGTCCAGGAGGTCGTCGATGAGCCGGGCTTCGAGCTCGACGTTGCGCCGGACCATGGCGAGGCTCTTGCGCGCCGTCTCCGGCAGCCCGGCGTCGCGCTCCAGGCTGGAGATCACCGCCATGACCGGGGTCAGCGGCGTGCGCAGCTCGTGGCTCAAGGTGGCGAGGAACTGGTCCTTGGCCAGGTTTGCCGCCTGGGCCGCGGCGTACAGCCGAGCGTTGTCGATGGCCATGGCGGCCCGCCGGGCCAGCTCTTCGGCCAAGGCCAGATCGCCTTCGTCGTAGCGCCGGTCGGAGGAGGAGTAGAAGCTCCACACTCCGAGGATGCGGCCGCGCGCCGCCAGCGGCACCTGCAGCGCCGAGCGGGGCGCGAGAGCCGCGAAGACACGCCGGTGCTCGGGGTCCTGGCCGATGGTTTCGAGGCACTCCGGGCTCATCTGCGCGATCCTCTGCGACTGGCCGGTACGCAAGATGAACGCCGGCCCGTGCGGCTCGTCCCCCCGCGGCGGGAAGCGCTTCAGCTCCTCCACCAGCGTCTGCCGGTCGGGGTCGGCGTGGGCGGCGACCATCCGCTCGATCCTCCCGTCCTCAGTGGCCAGGTCGATCACGCACCAGTCGGCGAAGCCGGAGACGGCGAGCAGGGCGGAGCTCTGGAGGGTCGCCTCGAGGTCGAGCGACTCGGTCGGCATGGCGCCCGCGTCGGCCAGGAGGCGCAGGTTCTCCTCGGCCCGGACGCTCTTGAGCGTGTACACTCTCTCGCCCTGCTGCCGCTCGGTGATGACCAGCGCGTCCGCCTCGCCCTCGCTGATGGCGCGCAGGGTCTCCTCAGCCTCCCGGAGGCGTCCGCGCAGCTCCGCGATCTCCCCGGCGAGCTGCTCGTGCGACTTTGCAGTGAAGGTCATGGTGCTCCCCGGCGAGACCTCAGCTCCGCGCGCGCAGGTCCAGTCCCACCAGGACCCGCTCGGTGTTGGACAGGTCGCCGATGATCTTGCGCATCGGCGACGGCAGCCGCCGCACCAGGGTCGGGATCGCCAGGATCTGATCGCCGCGCGCCAGTTGCGGCTGCTCCAGGAGGTCGATCACCTCGATCCGGTATTTCCCGGCGAGGTGCTGCTCGCAGAAGCTCTTCAGATTGGCCAGGGCGGTCACCGATTTTGGGGTCTGGCCGGCGACGTACAGCCGCAGCTCGCAGACCTCCGGATCGACGGGCGCTGCGGACTCGGCCCCGCCCGGCTTGGGAGTCATCGTCCCCCTCCCCGGGTCTGCCGGAAATCCGCCAGCTCAATGCCGCGCTCGGAAAAGACGAGCTCGCGCGCCCGGCGGGAGTGGGCCATGCCTCGCGACTTGATCACGGAGAGATCCCGGTTGCGCTCGCCGTCCACCTCGACCTGGCGCAGCAGCAGCCAGGTGTCGATCAGGGACGAGATGCCGACGTCGGTCTCCTCGGCCTCGGTGCCATGGGTGAGGCTGGTGAAGAGGAGCGTGACCTGCTGCACTTTGAGAAAGTCGATCAGCCGCAGCAGCATGGACTTGACGTCGGCCCCGGTGGCGACCGACAGGAAGTTGGTGACCGGGTCGACGACCACGACCCGCGGCTGGAAATCCCGGATCGCCTTGTGCATCATCACCAGATGCCTCTCCAGCCCGTGCAGCGTGGGGCGGGCGGCCTGGATGCGCAGCAGCCCCCGTTCCACACAGGGCGCGAGGTCGAGGCCGAGCGAGAGCATGTTGCGGACGATCTGCCCCGGCGACTCCTCGAACGCGAAATAGACGCAACGCTCGCCGCGCCGGCAGGCCGCGTCGGCGAAGCAGCACGCCAGGCTGGTCTTGCCGCTGCCCGCTCCGCCGGAGATCAGCAGGCTGCTGCCGCGGAAATAGCCCTCGCCGCCGAGCATCTCGTCGAGGGCGGGGATCCCTGTCGAGATCCGCTCGGTCGATACCTCGTGCTCCAGCCCGAGAGAAGTGACGGGCAGAACTTCGATGCCCCGCTCGTCGATGAGGAACGGATACTCGTTGGTGCCATGCAGGCTGCCGCGGTACTTGACGATGCGCAGGCGGCGGACGGCGAGCTGGTCGGTCACCCGGTGATCGAGCAGGATGACGCAGTCGGAGATGTACTCTTCCAGCCCGTAGCGGGTCAGCGCGCCATCCCCCCGCTCGCCGGTGATGACGGCGGTGACGCCCTTGTCCTTGAGCCAGCGGAACAGCCGGCGCAGCTCGGCGCGCAGGATGCCCTGGTTTGACAGGCCGCTGAACAGGGCCTCCAGGGTGTCCAGGACGACGCGCTTGGCGCCGATCGAGTCGATGGCGTAGCCCAGGCGGATGAACAGTCCGTCGAGGTCGTACTCGCCCGTCTCCTCGATCTCGCTGCGCTCGACGTGGACGTAGTCGATGGCGAACTGGTTCTTCGCGATCAGGTCGTCGAGGTCGAAGCCCAGCGAGCGGACGTTCTGGATGAGTTCCCCGGTCCCCTCCTCGAAGCTCATGAAGACGCCGGGCTCGCCGTACTCGGTCGCCCCGCGAACGAGGAACTCCATGGCCATCAGCGTCTTGCCGCAGCCGGCGCTGCCGCAGATCAGGGTCGGCCGGCCCTGCGGCAGACCGCCGCCAGTGATCTCGTCCAGCCCCGCGATGCCCGTGGGGGCCTTCAGCAGACCCGGCAGGGTGGCCGGGCTTTCCAGATCGCTCGCAAGTGTCGCCATGGGCAAGTTATTCAAGAGGTGCACATCCCGGAAGTCAACTCCCCAGCCTACTCCAACCTTACTGCTCGTCACTATACATATACAGGATTTCTGTGAAAGGAGCCAGAAGGATCGTCCCGCGAGCCAAGACGAGCGTCCCGAGCGGAGGGGGAGGCTCATCCTTATTAGAGGGTGTTTGGAAAATCTGCGGCGTCAGCCTGTCCGCCATCCGAATGCCCCGCGTGCGTCGTAGGGGCGCAATTCATTGCACCCTGAGGTGACGCCGACCCTGCGGGCGCAATGAATTGCGCCCTACGATTTCGCCGAACCTCTGCGCCTGGGGCAGGTCCACCGCCCGCTCAGCCCTGGCCGCCCGCCACCTGGCGGATGGCGGCCTTCAGCATCTGCAGGTCGACGGGCTTGGTGAGATGGCGCAGGAAGCCGGCCTCCTGGCTGCGGCGGACGTCCTCCTCCATGCCGTAGCCGGAGAGGGCGATGCCGCGCAGGCCGTAAAGCCGGGTGAGCTCGCGCATCAGGTCCTGCCCCGAGCCGTCCGGCAGACCGAGGTCGCTCACCACCAGATCGAGTCGGCCGTGGCCGTCCCCGGCGGCGGCGAGGGCGGTGGCCACCGAGCCCGCGACAGTCACCTCGTGGCCCATCAGCCGCAGCAGGTCGGCCATGGCTTCCGCGGTGTCCTCATGGTCTTCGACCAGCAGGATGCGCAGGGGCCGTTCCGGACCGGCGGCCGGAGCGGGCGCCGCCGGCCGAGGACGGGAGAACCACGTGGCGGTCTCGTCCAGGTCCTCCTGCACAGCCCCGAGTGGGAGATGGACGGTGAAGCTGGCGCCGCTCCCCCTCCCTTCGCTGGCCGCCGTGAGCCGGCCGCCATGGAGCTCCACGATGGCCCGGCTCACCGCCAGCCCCAGCCCCAGGCCGCCGAACCGCCGAGTGATGCGGCGGTCGGTCTGCTCGAAGGCGTCGAAGATACGCGACAGCACCTCGGGCTCGATGCCGATGCCGGTGTCATGCACCGCCACGACCAGCTCCCGGGAGCCGGCGGAGTCCCCCTCGATCCGCGACTCGACGGTGACGGTGCCGCCCGGGGGGGTGAACTTGACGGCGTTGGAGAGCAGGTTCCAGAACACCTGGGTGAGCCGCGGGGCATCGGCCCAGACGCGGTGCTCCTCGGCCGCGAGCCGCTCGTCCAGCCGCAGGCCCTTGGCGGCCAGGTCCCGCTGGGCGGTGGCGAGGGCGTGCTCGATCACCCGCCGGGCGTCGATCTCCCGCCGGTGCAGCTCGAGCTTGCCGCGGGAGATGCGGGTAAGGTCCAGGAGGTCATCGATCAGCCGCGCCTCCAGCTCGACGTTCCTCTGGATCATGGCCAGCTCGCCGGCGAACGGCGCCAGGCGCGGATCGGCGGCCAGCCCTGAGACCACCGCCAGCACCGGGGTGAGCGGGGTCCGCAGCTCGTGGCTGAGCGTGGCGAGAAAGCGGTCCTTGGCCTCCAGGGCCTCCTGGAGCTCGCGATGGGTCTTCTCCAGGGCCACTTGCGACCGCCGGCGCTCGCTGACGTCGAGGGTGCTGCCCACCACCCGCACGGCCTTGCCCTGGGCGTCGCGGACGATCAGCCCCTTGTCCCAGACGTGGACCCAGTTCCCGTCGCGGTGGCGCAGCCGGAACTCGGCCTGGAAGGAGGAGCCGGCGCCCGCGACGGCGCCCAGGATCTCCTGCGCCGCCCGCTCGGCGTCGTCGGGATGGATCTGCCGGCGCCACCAGTCGACGTCCCCCTGCACCTCTTCCGGCCAGTAGCCGAGGAGGGAAAGGAGCCCCTGAGAGCGCTCCACCCGGCCGGACACCGGATCCCAGTCGTAGATCAGCCCGTTGATCGCCTCGGTGGCGAGGCGGAAGCGCTCCTCGCTGATCCGCAGGGCCTCCTCCGCCCGCCGCCGGTCGGTGATGTCGCGGGCGATGAGGGCGACGCCCGAGATGCGGCCGCCAGCGTCGCGAATGGCGGAGATGGAGACCGAGACGGCAATCCGCCGGCCATCCTTGTGCAGGCGTTCGGTTTCGAAGGGGCGCACCCGCTCACCCCGCAGCACCGCCGCCACGGCCGGCGGCCCCTCGTCGCGGCGGCCCGGCGGCGCGGGCACCGAGAACACCCGTCCCACCACCTCCGCCGCCGTGAAGCCGAACGTTCGTTCCGAGGCGGCGTTCCAGGCCGTGACCGTGCCGTCCAGGGCCTTGGTGCAGATGGCATCTTCGGAGGACTCGAAGATGGCGCCGAGCTGAGCACGGGCCTCCTCGGCGCGGTGCAGGTCGGTGACGTCCATCAGCGCGCCGGTCAGGGCGGCGGCGTGGCCGTCGGAGCCCAGGACCACCTTGCCGCGGTTGCGCAGCCAGCGCACGGCGCCGTCCGGCCGCACGATCCGAAACTCCGTCTCGTGGATTCCCCGCGTCCGCGCCGCCCGGTCCAGGGCCTCCAGAAAGGCTCCGAGGTCCTCGGGATGGATGCGGTCGAGGAAGTCGCGCAGCGGCTGTGTCGAGGGGACGGGAGGGAGGCCGAGGATGCGGTTGAGGCCGGCGTCCCGCGTTTCGAGGTCGGAGCGGATGTCCCAGCGCCAGGTCCCCAGCCCGGCCGCGGTCAGCGCCACCTGGAGATGCTCCTCGCTCTCCCGAGCCTCGACCGTGGCCGGCTCCGGCCCGGCTGTGTCGCGCTCGCGACCCGCGGTCTCTGAATCTCTGATGGACAACGCAGCCTTCGAAAAAGAGAGCGGAGCCCGCAATTCGGGCCCCCGGAAAGCATACCCCAAGACTGCTTTGTCAGAGGGCCTGGGAGAAGGTAGGGTAAGGCCCGGGCGGCGGTACCCCTTCGGGCTGGGCCATCTCGGCGGTCAACGCGCTAGAATCGCCCTCCCAACTGTGGAGAAAGAGATTGGCCAACGAGCTTCGAGGCGCCGAGGACCCCGCCGAGGCCGCCGAGCGCCGCTATCGGGAGCTGACCCTGCGGACCGTCAGCCGGCTCGATCCCGCCGGCCTGCCGGATACCCGCGGCCGGCTGTCCCTGAGGCCGGACCTTCGGCGACTCTACACTCCACTGCGCATCAAGACCGTGATCGCCGCCAACCACTCCACCCCCGCGATGGACCTTGGCGAGTTGGAGAGCCGCCGCTCGCCCATCGGCGACCGGCTCACCGCAGCACGCCGGCTCGTCGTCCTGGGCGCTCCGGGCACCGGTAAATCGACCCTCCTGCGCTGGCTGGCCACCGCCTACCTGCTGCAGACGCAGTCGCTCAAGGTCTGGGCCGGTTTCCCCGACATCGCGACGCTGCGCTTCGAGCACCTCCTGCCGGTGCTCGTCTCCTGTCGGAACCTCGATGCCGCCAGCCTTGCAGGGTCGCTCCACGACATCCTGCGGCACACTCTGAGGAAGGCGGAGATGGGCGAGAGCGAAACCGAGTCGCTCCTGCCACGGCTGGACCAGCGCCTGAAACAGGGGGAGGTCCTTCTCCTCTTCGACGGCATGGACGCGATCGGCGGCCTGCCGGACCGCGCCGGCTTCGCCCGGCAGATCGAGCAGATCGCCCTCGCTCATCCACGGGCACGGATCGTGGTGACCTCCCGGCCGGCGGGCTACCGCGAATTGGGCTTCCGCCTGGGGCGTGGCTTCGAGCACGCCACCCTGGCCGAGCTCGCGAGAGAGGAGAAAGAGTCCTTCGTTCACCGTTGGTACGGCTTGATGGAATCCAACCCGGAGCGCCGTCAGACGAGGGCCGCGGAGCTGATCCGCGAAATCCACAGCACCCCTCGCATCGACCGGCTCGCCGGCAACCCGATGCTCCTCACGATCATGACGTTGGTCATCCCCCAGGTGGGCCACCTCCCCCAGCGCCGGGCCGACCTGTACCGGGAGGTGATTCAGACACTGCTCAAGTGGCGTGCCGATCTCGGTGGGCCGCTCGAGGTCCGGGAATCCCTGCCCCAGCTCGAATACCTGGCCTATGCCCTGTGCGACCGCGGCGAGCAGCAGCTCTCTGAGACTGAGATCTTCGCGCTCCTGGACGCCCTGCGCGGCGAGTTGCCGGAGGGACACCCGGTGCGGGCCCACTCCGCCGCGGACTTCCTCCGCTGCGTGGAGGAGCGCACGGGGATCCTGCGCCGATCGGGAGAGCGCCGACACCAGGGCATGGACGTTCCGGTTTTCGAATTCTGTCACCCGACGTTTCAAGAGTACCTGGCGGCCCGCGCGTTGGTCGACGGCCACTACCCCGGCCGCGAGCCCGGAATGGGCCTGGCGGAAAAGATTCGGGCTCTCACCGGGAGGACTCAGCACTGGCAGGAGCCGATCCGCCTCTGCATCGCCGGCCTGGGCAGGGAAGCTGGCGAAGTCCTGTCGGCCCTGCTACGCCCGCTCGCCAGCGGGGCCGGCGAGGCCGCCGGCGTGGCGGACCGCACCCGGGCCGTGCTCGCGGCTCTCTGCCTCGCCGACGAGATCGAAACCGGCGAGGCTACGGCCTGGGAGACCCTCGCCAGCCTCGCCCGCCACGTCGGCAGGAAGGACGGCAACGCCCTCTGGCCGACGAGCCTCGACGAGGCGGTCCTCGCCCTGGCGGACTCCCGCTGGGTCGAGCCCTTGAAGCTCGCCCTGGTCAGGGAGCTCCTGGCGCGGGGAGCGGAGGAACGCTGGAGCCTCGGCTTCGTCGTGAAGATGCTCGTGACGTCCCTGGCAATGCGCGGCGAGAGCTCTTCCCAGGCCGATCCGCCGCCGATCGTCCTGCGTCCTCCGACCCCGGAGGAGGAGGATGTGACCCTGGCCTTGGAGGTGATGGCTTCGTCGTTCATCGCCGATGTCGCCACTCCCGCGGAGATGGCCAGCCGTCTGCTCCCCCTCCTCGCGGGGAGGCCGGCAGCGGCGCATGCCGCGGCCTGGGCGCTCTACTCGCTCCTCGGCCGGCATCAGGAGGCGGTAGCGTGGCGGCCCACTGCGGCGGAGCTCGATCGCATCGTCGAACTGGTGGCCCGCCCGGACCTCGACGCCGGGGCCGCGTGGTGCCTGATCAAGATCCTGGGGCAGACCCGGGCGGCGGCCGCGGCCGGCCCGCTGACCGCCCGGCTGGACGACCCGAGCCCCGGCGTCCGCCGCGCCGCCGAAGAGGCCCTGCGCCGGATCGCGGGCGGGTAGGGCTACGCCGTCCGGGTCGTCGCGGGCGCAGCTCGGATCTCTTCTCCAGAGGTCCTGGAAAACCCTGGCAGATGAAGGCCCCCCAGTAGTAGGGATGGGGATGACGGGATTGGAGAGCAAGCTGTGCCCCCCGCAGAGCCTCCACTCGCGGCTCACCCTGGAGGATGCGTAGATAGAACTCCTCCATCAGCTCCCTGGTCTCGCGGTCCGGCACCTTCCAAAGGCTCATCACCAGCGTCCGGGCTCCGGCCAGGGCGAACGAGCGCTGCAGGCCCAGGACTCCCTCTCCCACCTCGACCTCGCCCAGCCCGGTCTTGCAGGCCGACAGGACCACCATCTCAGTGTCCAGGAAGTTCAGGCCAGCGATGTCTTCCGCCAAGAGAAAACCGTCCTCAGCTTCCGCGGGCAGAGGCCCTCGCCGCAAACGGGTATTGGCGCCGGCGAGGGCGATGCCGGAGCGCAGAAGCGGGTTCTCGTTCACCTGCAAGGGCAGCCGGGTGAGATCGGCTCCCGGCACCAACTGTTCACCATTCTCCCGAAAGAAACCATGAGTGGCCAGGTGAAGGATGCGGGGCGATCCCTGGTCACGGAGCCAGTGCTTCAATCTGCCTTCGAGGGCAGCGGGCCCGAGCCAGGGGTCGACGCCCAGCAGCTCTGCAACGCGGCGTCCTTCGGCCTCCGTACCCGAGAGGCGAGCGAACCTGGGGCCCCGCTCCAGATCTTCCAAATCCCGGTCCGAGTCGTCCTCTGAAGCCGGAGGATTCTGCCCCGCGGGAGCGGAGAGATCGAAATCAGGATCGGCGATCACCAACGAATGTTGCGGGCTCAGGCGCGGCTCACGCCCAAAGCGCAGCACGTCCCTTCCCACGGATACATAACTGACGACGTACTCGTCGATCAGCCGCCCGCCTCGTTCCAGGGGAAGAACTTCCACGGGAAGACGGTAGAGCTCGCCATCGGCCGCGATGATGAGGCGCCGGCTCTCCTTCAAAGCTGGCAGGAGAGGATCGAACACCCGTTCCCGTAATTCCCCTCCTGGGTCCGCCAGCTTGGCAAGCTCCTCGGCCTCATCGAAGAATTCCCTCTCTCCCTTGGCGCCGGTGACCCAGAGCCGGAATGCCGTGATCCTGTCGTCGATCTCCTTCGCGTCCCCGAGATCGATCAACTGGACGTCGTCTGGCATCCCGGCATGCAGCACGAATGCGAGGTAGCGTGGCGAGGACCACAATTCCCCGCCCAAAGCCAGGACGGCTTCGAAGTCGTGGACCGGCATGTGCACGATCTCGACGAGCGCCGAGCCTGCCGGGAGGGCCGCGGCCACCGCCGCCGTCGAGGCTCCCAGGAAAGTCTCTTGGAGGCGCATCTCCGGGATCTCGTTCACCAGGTCCGTCTCCATTCGATCCTGACTGTCCTGCATCCTCGCCAGCAGGTCCCAATGCTCTTCTGGGCTGCGGGCGCCAGGGCCCGACAGCATGGTCTCAGCCGTCCATTGCCGGGTCATCAGGAGCCAATCGAGCCGTTTCTTGAGCTGCGGGTGGTGACCGGCGAGCAACGTCGTCCACTGGGTCAGGAGCGCCTCGGCCCCCATGGCCTTGCGCCGCAGAACGAGGTCCATGGCCTGGCGCCGCGAAGCGGGGCACTGCAGGCGGCGCCAGAGAATGAAGGAGACGTACAACCAGAAGCGTATCCGTGAGGCCGCAAGATACGCGGCGCGCTGGGGCTCCGAGCTGGTCGCCGAGATCAAGGCGATCCGTCGGTCTTCAACGCTCGCATCGTGCTCGAAGATCGCCTGCGCTTCGTCGAGCTGTCCCCGGGTGGCCAGGAGCGCCCCCAGACTGGTCAGCACCATCGCATACGAAGGGTGTGTTTCACCCAGCACCTCGCGGGCGAGGACCTCCGCCTCCCGCTGTAGCGGCTCAGCAATCTCGTTACGGCCCAGGAAACCGTATAGCGCCGCGAGGTTCTGGAGATTCATAATTGAGCTGAAGTGCCGTTCTCCAACCTTCCTGTCGAAAATGGAAAACGCCTCCCAAATCACCGATTTGGCCTGCTGGAACCGCTTCGTTTCGACATAGACGATACCGAGGGCCTCGAGGACCCGAGCCAGGTCCAGATGCTCCGCACCGAGGGCTTGGCGGAAGGCTTCGCCGGCCGCCTCCAAGTAGGGCTCAGCTCTGTGGTAGTCACCAAGTCTTGTCATGCACAGCCCGAGATTGCCGAGGCTGCGGTAGTAATCGATGTGCTTCTCCCCCAGGGACTGCCGGATCACCGTCACCGCCTCCGCATAGAAGCGCGCGGCGGCCCGCAGGTTGCCCAGCGCCGAATAGAGTTCGGCCAGGTTGTTGACGCACACGGCGTACCAACGATCCGATTCCATTCCGAGGCTGCGCAGCACCTCGGCCGCCTCTTCGAGGAGCTTCCTGGCCTGGCCGTGCTCGCCTTCGACTTGCAGGACACGGCCCAGGTTCATCAGACCCCTGGCATACTCCGGATCCCGGTTTCCGTTCTTCGTCCGCCAGATTTCGACCGCTTGCGCCAGCAGCTCCTCTGCCTCCTTGAGCCGTCCCCTCTCGAAGCGGACCAGTCCAAGATTGTTCAGCGGCTCAGCCATCTCCAGTCCTGAGGACCTGAACAGGGACAGGGCCCGCTCGAGGGCACTCTCCGCATTCTGATACCGGCCCTGCAAACGATAAGCCTCTCCAAGATTGGTCAATATTTCGGCGACCCTGTCCGGTGAGACGGTCTCCTTTACTTCCAGCAACTGAAGAGCCTTCTCAAAACAGTCGACGGCCTCCGGGTACTCGCCGCGCTCGAGGCGGGTGAGGCCGAGGCGGTTGAGACCCCTCGCGATTCGGGGATTCAGAAGATCCACCCATTTTTTCCGCAGCACTTTCAACCTCATGTTCTCTCCGCCACCGTCTCAGCTCAGACACTGTACCGAGGATCTTGTTGAGTCTCGTCGAGATCCGGTAGGATAGAGCCGTCGCTGAAGAGAAAGAAAGAGGAGGATGGAGATGCCTTCCCCACGATTCGCCAAGTCCTGCGCCGGGCTACTCGCGTTGCTCCTGCTGCTCGCCCTGGCCCCCACCCTCGCCGTTCACGCCGCCACCGCGCCCACGACGCCCACGTCCGCGAACACTGCGGACAGCACCGCCAGCCTCTACCGCACGCCGGCGCCGGCCCTGGTGGCCCTGGTGGACGCGCCGCCGACTCCCGGCGTGCGCCTCGATCCCCGGCGGGAGTGGATGCTGCTGCTCGACCTGCCCAGCCTGCCGCCCATCGCCGAGCTGGCGGAGCGGGAGCTGCGCCTGGGCGGGCTGCGCATCCGGCCGCGCAGCCACGGACCGAGCCGCGCGGGCTTTGCCACGGGGCTGCGCCTGCTGCGTCTCTCGGACCTCGCGGAGCGCAAAATCGTGGGCCTGCCGGACGGCGCGCGGATCGAGAACGTTCATTTCTCGCCGGACGGCGCCCGCTTCGCCTTCACCAACACCGGTGCCGAAGGCATCGAGCTCTGGGTCGCCGAGGTGGCGACGGGCCAGGCGCACCGGCTGGGCAGCGCGCAGACATTGCGTCTCAACCTGTCCGCCGGCACGTCGCCGCAATGGCTGCGCGAGGGCTCCCTGGTGGCCACCCTCCTGGTGGCGGACCAGGGCCCCGAGCCCGCAGCCCCGGCGGTGCCGGCGGGCCCCGTCCTGCAGGAGAACCGCGGCAAGATGGCGCCGGCGCGGACCTATCAGGACCTCCTCAAGAGCGCCTATGACGAGGCCCTGTTCGAGTACTACCTGACCTCGCAGGTGGCCCGCATCGCGCCCGACGGCCAGGTCACCCCCCTCGGCCGGCCGGGGCTGGTGGCGAGCGTCTCGCCGTCGCCTGACGGCCGCAATCTGCTGGTGGAGACGCTTCACAAGCCGTTCTCCTACCTGGTGCCCGCCAACCGTTTCCCCCATCGCAGCGAGGTGTGGGACCTGGAGGGGCACGTCGTCCGCACCGTCGCCGACCTGCCTCTCCAGGAGGAGATCCCCATCACCTTCGGCAGCGTCGGCACCGGACCGCGGGACCTCTCGTGGCGCGAAGACGCCCCGGCCACCCTCGCCTGGGTGGAGGCCCTGGACGGCGGCGACGCCGGCCGCGAGGCCAAAGAGCGCGACCGGGTGCTCACGCTCGCCGCCCCGTTCCAGGGCGATCCCACGCCGCTGGTGACCCTCGGGTTCCGTTTCGAGGGCGTCAATTGGGGTGACGACGGCCTCGCCCTGGTGTCCGAGAGGTGGTGGAAGACGCGCCGCACCCGCACCTGGATCGTCCGCCCCGGCGCCGGCGAAAAGTCAAAACCGGAGCTCCTCTTCGACCGCTCCTTCGAGGACCGCTACTCCGATCCCGGCGAGCCGCTGACGGTCGCCAACGCCTGGGGCCGCGTGGTGATCCAGACCGCGGAAGGCGGCCGGACGATCTTCCTCGCCGGCCTCGGCGCCTCGACCGAGGGGGACCGTCCGTTCCTCGACGCGCTCGATCTGGCAACGAAGAAGCCGCGGCGCCTGTTCCGCTCGGAGGCGCCCTGGTTCGAGGATCCGACGCAGCTCCTGGACGCCGCGGGGCGCTACGTCCTGGTGCGCCGTGAGGCGGTCGAGGAGCCGCCCAACTGGTTCGTCCGCGACCTGAAGACCGGCAAGCTGCGCCAGCTCACCCATTTCCCCCACCCCACGCCGCAGCTCCTGGGCATCCACAAGGAGCTGCTGCGCTATGCCCGGACGGACGGCGTCCAGCTCACCGGCACGCTCTACACGCCGGCCGGCTGGAAGCCCGCGGACGGGCCGCTGCCGCTGGTGATGTGGGCCTATCCCCAGGAGTTCAAGAGCGCCAGCGCCGCCGGCCAGGTGACCAGCTCGCCGTACCGCTTCGCCCGCGCCTCCTGGTCGTCGCCCCTGGTGTGGCTCACTCAAGGGTACGCCGTGCTGGACAATCCCAGCCTGCCCATCGTCGGCGAGGGCGACAAGGAGCCCAACGACACCTACGTGGACCAGCTCGTGGCCTCGGCCAAGGCGGCGGTGGACGAGGTGGTGAAGCGCGGCGTGGCCGATCCGCGGCGGATCGCCATCGGCGGCCACTCCTATGGCGCCTTCACCACCGCCAACCTGCTCGCCCACTCCGACCTCTTCGCCGCCGGCATCGCCGAGAGCGGCGCCTACAACCGCACGCTGACGCCGTTCGGTTTCCAGTCGGAGGAGCGCGACTTCTGGCACGCCTCGGACATCTACATGAAGATGTCCCCCTTCCTCTACGCGGACAAGGTCCATCGCCCCCTGCTCCTCGTCCACGGCCAGGCCGACAACAACCCGGGGACCGACCCCATCCAGAGCGACCGCTTCTACAACGCCCTCAAGGGGAACGGCGCCACGGTCCGCCTGGTGGTGCTCCCCTTCGAAAGCCACGGCTACCGGGCCCGCGAATCGGCCCTCCATCTGCTGTGGGAGAGCTCGAGCTGGCTGGACACGTATGTGAAGAACCGGCCGGGGGAGACGAAGGACGCGGCGGCCGGTAAACCGGGGGCTAAGCCTTGAACGCCCCGGCCTCGATGCCGTACTGCTGCATTTTGGTGTAGAAGTTCTTGTAGTCGATGCCCGCTGCCTTAGCCGCCTGGCTGATATTGCCCTGGGCCTCGCGCAGGCAGCGGGCGACGTAGTCCCGCTCGAAGCGCTCCACCACCCGCTGCTTGGCCTCGCGGAAGCCGGAGGCCTCGGGCTCCGACTCCAACGGTAGCAACGGGCGCAGCTCGCGCAGGGTCTCCGGCAGGTGGCGCGGCTCGATGAGCGGCCCCTCGGCCAGCAGCACGGCCCGCTGCAGCAGGTTCTGCATCTCGCGAATGTTGCCGGGATAGTCATAGGCGAGGAGCAGAGCCTCGGCCTCCGACGACAGGCGCTTGGACTTTCCGCCGCCGCCGCCCGGACGGCCGGCCAGCTTCGCCAGGAAGTGGCGCAGCAGCAGCGGCAGGTCCGACCGCCGCTCGCGCACGGCCGGCAGCCGCACCTCGACCACGTTCAGCCGGTAGAGGAAGTCGCGCCGCACCTTTCCCTCCCGCACCAGGTCGGCGAGGTCGCGGTTGGTAGCCGACACGACCCGCACGTCGGCGCGCCGGATCTGCGTGCTACCCACCCGCGAGTACTCGCCATTCTCCAGAACCCGCAGGAGCTTGACCTGCAGGGGCGGCGTCAGCTCTCCCACCTCGTCGAGGAGGAGCGTGCCGCCCTCGGCGCGCTCGAACCAGCCGGGGTTGTCCGCCACCGCGCCGGTGAAGGCACCGCGCACGTGGCCGAAGAGCTCCGACTCCAGGAGGTTCTCGGGCAGGGCGCCGCAGTTGACGGGGACGAAGGACTTGGCCCGCCGCCGGCTGTTGAAATGGAGAGCGCGGGCCACCAGTTCCTTGCCCGTGCCGCTCTCGCCGTGGATGAGGATGGTGGCGTCCGAGTCCGCCACCTGGGAGATCAGCTTGAGCACCGCCAGCAGCGCCGGGTCCTGCCCGACGATGGCCCCGAAGTCGTAGCGCCCGCGCAGCTCCTCCGCTAGGGCGCCGATGTGCTGCTGCAACCGCCGCCGCTCGAGAGCGTTGCGGGCCGCCAGCGAGATGAATTCCGAGAAGCTCGCCACCAGCCCGGCCGTCTCCTCCGAGAACACCCCCTCGACGCTGCGGTTGTCCAGGTAGACCACGCCCAGGATCTGACCGCCGTCCCGGATGGGATGGCAGATCACCGACAGGATCAGCAGCCGCAGCACGCTCGCCCGGTTCCCCAGGGCTGGATCGTCCAGTACGTTGGGATGCCAGAAGGGCTCGCCCGAGGAGCGCACCTTGCGCAGGATGCCGCGACTGACCTCGAACTCCGGGCGCTCGATGTCCTCCCGGGCGAGGTTGCGGGCGGTCTCCACCACCACCTCGCCCTCCGGCTCTTGCGGGTCGAAGAGCAGGATCATCCCTCGCTCGGCGCCGCACAGCTCGATGACGCCGTCGAGCGCCGCCGTGAGCACGCGGTCCAGGTCGCTCTCGGCGAGCACCCTCTTACCCAGCTCCAGGAGGCGTTCGAGCATGTCTATGGTTTCCTCACCCGAGGTATGGCATTGCCACCCCAGATAGTACACCCCTTTCGCAACCGTGCCAAGGCCCGTGGGAACCCACAAATAACTAAAAAGAAAAGAGTTAGCGATCAGGACCGAAACGGACGAAGGCGGGCATCGCCTTTGCGCTGGAGAAGGGTGTCACGACGACCGCCTCAGCGGCGGCGCCTCCTTCAGGGGACGGGCTACGGACAGAGCCCGTCCCCCTTTTTTCTCTCGAAACTACCTTCCCAGCAGCCCCTCCACCGCCCGCAGCACCGGCTCCTCCGTCAGCCCGTTCTGCTCCTCCAGATACTGCTGGCTCCCCACCCTTGGCGAGAAGGCCGAGGGCAGGCCGATCCGCTTGAATTTCACGGGCAGGCCCGACTCGGCGAGGACCTCAGCCACGGCGCTGCCGAGCCCTCCGATGATGCTGTGCTGCTCCAGGGTGACGACCGCGCCCGTCTCCCGCGCCGCGGCGAGCACGGCTTCCGTGTCCAGGGGTTTCAGGGTATGCAGGCTGAGCACCCGGGCTTCGACGCCGCGCTCGGCCAGGCGGCGGGCCACGCCGACAGCGGTCTTGAGCATGCCGCCGGTCGAAAGGAGGGTGACGTCCCGGCCGTCGCGCACCTGGATGGCGCGGCCGAGCTCAAAATCGATCGGTCCCTCGTGGACGTTCGGCTCCCCCGCCTTGCCGAGCCGGATGTAGCAGGGGCCGGGGTGGGCCACGATGGCGCGGGTGGCGAGCCGCGCTTCGATCGGATCAGCCGGAGCGACGACCGTCATCCCCGGCATCATGCGCATGACCCCCAGTTCCTCGGTCGCGTGATGGCTCGCTCCGAGCGCGCCGTAGGCGAAGCCGCCACCCACGGCCACGATCTTCACGTTCGCCTCGTGATAGCAGACGTCGTTGCGAATGTGCTCCAGGCAGCGCAAAGTCGGGAAGTTGGCGATCGAATAGGTGAGGGCGATCTTGCCCGACAGCGCCATGCCGGCGGCGATGGCCGTCATGTTCTGCTCGGCCACACCGGCGTTGACGAACTGCTTCGGAAGCTGCCGGGCAAAGGGCTCGACGACGCTGAAGCCGAGGTCGCCGGTGAGGAAGACGATCCGCTCGTCCGCCTTCGCCAGCTCGAAGAGGGTCTCCAGAAAGGCGGTCCTCACTGGGACTCCTCTCCGATTTCGCGAAGCGCAATCTCCAGGTCCTGGCCCCGCGGCGCCCGGTAATGCCAGAGGAGCTGGTTCTCCATATAGCTCACGCCCTTGCCCTTGATCGTATGAGCCACGATGCAGCTCGGCCGGTCCGCCACGAACGGCACGGCGGCGAAGGCCTCGCGGATGGCCCCAAGATCGTGACCGTCGATCTCGCGCACGCCCCAGCCGAAGGCCCGCCACTTGTCCGCCAGCGGCTCCAGGTCTAGCACCTCCTTGACCGTGCCGAAGCTCTGGATCTTGTTGTAGTCGACGATCGCCACCAGGTTGTCCAGCCGGTGGTGGGGGGCGAAGAGGGCCGGCTCCCAGGTGGAGCCCTCGTCACACTCGCCGTCGCTCAGCAGAACCCAGACGCGGTGAGCCTTGCCGTCCCGCTTCCCCGCCAGCGCCATGCCGGTGCCGAGCGAGAGGCCGTGACCGAGCGAGCCGGTCGACACCTCGACGCCCGCCACGTCCTTGTGCGTGGCGTGTCCGGCGAGCGGCGAGCCGTCCTGATAAAAGGTTTCCAAGCGTTCGACGGGGAAGTAGCCGGTCTCGGCCAGCACGGCGTAGAGGGCCGCACAGCCGTGCCCCTTGCTCAGGATGAAGCGGTCGCGGTCCGGCCAGTCCGGGTGTTGCGGATCGAAGCGCAGGAATTCACCGTAGAGCACGGCCAGCAGATCAGCCATGGAGAGGGACGAGCCGATGTGCGAGGCGTTGGCGCGGCTCGTCATCAGCACCGAGTGGCGGCGGATGCGGCGGGCAAGCTCGGGGGTTGGTAACATGGGAGGTTCCCTCATGCTCTTGCCTGAGACCGCCGGCGTCCCGCCGGCCTGCTAACTCCGTTTTTCATCCAAAAGAAACGGAGTAAGTTGCCGGCGGGACGCCGGCGGTCCCAGGGGGGCCTAGCTTCAAGGGTCTTCCTGGTGTTCGGCGACATCGATTCGTCAACCCAGGGACTCAAAACAACTCGGATCGTTCATCCGCCGCGCCACCGCCGCCAGCAACTCGGCCGCCGGCGCGCCGTCGGTCACCCGGTGATCGAAGGTGAGGCTGAGGACGCAGGTCCAGCCCACGGCGAGGCGGCCGTCCTCCACCACCGGCCGCTCGGCGATGCGGCCGACGCCGAGGATCGCCGATTGCGGCGGATTGAGCACCGGGGTGAAGGCGTCGATCCCGTGCGCTCCGAGGTTGGTCACCGTGGCCGTGCCGCCGAGGACGTCCTGGGGGCGCAGCGCTCCAGTCCGGGCTCGATCGGCGAGATCGCGGACGTCGGCGGCGATTTCAGCCAGCGGCCGGGAATCGGCGTCGCGGATCACCGGCACCACGAGGCCGCCGGGGAGCGAAACGGCGAAGCCCACGTGCACCTCGTCGAGGAGCAGGATCTCGCCATCCTCGATCACCGCGTTCAGCTCGGGCCGCTCGCGCAGCGACTGGGCGAAGAGCTTGACGAACAGAGCGTCCCAGGGAATCGCAAGGTTTTTCCGGGCCGCCACCAGCGCCTCGGCCCAGACCTCGCGGGTGAGGGTCAGCGACACCGCCGTGTCCACGCTGCGCCGCAGGCGCTCGGCGATCGTCCTGCGCGCTCCGGTGAGGGGGATGCGTTCACGGATTCGCCATGGAGATTCCCGCGGCGCGACGGTTGCGGCGAGCACGTCCGCCTCCACGATCCGCCCTCCCGGACCGGTGCCCGTGAGGCTCGCGAGATCGATCCCCTTCTCCGCCGCCAGCCGGCGCGCCACGGGGCTCGCCTTAACGCGATCGGCGGACACCATGGGCGCCGGCGCCGATCCCGGCGGCGCTTCGCCCGCGGCGAGGATCCAGCCGATCAATCCTTCAACCGTAAGGTTTTCCCCTTCGACCGCCACAGGGTGGAGGATTCCCGACCCGGGCGATTCGACCTCGTACGTGGCCTTCTCGGTGACGATCTCCACGATGAGATCCCCGGCCTGCACCGCCGCGCCGGCGGGAACGAGCCAGCGGCCGAGATTTCCCTCGGCGGTGTACATCCCGAAGGACGGCATGACGATGCGCTGGGCCACGGAATCAATCCATCGAGTTGAACAGCCCTTCCACCGCGGCCACGACGTCCGCGGCCCGCGGCGCGTAGCGGGCCTCGAGGACGGCGGCGAAGGGCACCGGCGCCTCAGGGGCGGTGACGGTCTTGATCGGCGCGTCGAGAGAATCGAAACCTTTATCGGCCACCCGCGCCGCGATGTCGCGCGCCATCGAGGCGGTGGGCGTGTCCTCGTCCACCACCACCAGGCAGTGGGTATGAGAAACCGACTCCAGGATCGTGGCCTCGTCCAGCGGCGCGAGGGTCAGCACGTCCACCACCTCGGCGCTCATGCCCCGGCCGGCGAGCGTCTCGGCCGCCTCCAGGCAGACGTGGGTCATGCGGCCAATCCCGCACAGCGTGACGTCGGAGCCGCGGCGGACGACCTCCGCCTTGCCGATGGGCACCGTGTACTCCCCCTCCGGCACCGGCCCCTTGGCCGCGCTGCCCAGGAACTTGTGCTCCATCACGACCACCGGCCCGTTGTCGCGAATGGCGGCGATCGTCAGCCCCTTGGCGTTGTAGGCCGTGGTGGGGACGACGACCTTGAGACCGGGGACGTGGGCGAGCACGGCGTAGAGCGTCTGCGAGTGCTGGGCCGCGGCGCCGCCGCCGTAGCTGCGCTTGAAGCCGTGCATGCCGTAGGCGGTGCGGATGACGAGCGGCAGGTCCACCTGGCCGCCCATCATGTAATGCATCTTGGCCGCTTGATTGATAATCTGATCGTAACAGCAGCCGATCAGATCGGCGAACATGATCTCCACCACCGGACGCAGGCCGGTCATGGCCGCGCCCACGGCGGCGCCCACGAAACCCATCTCCGAGATCGGCGTATCGATCACCCGCTGCGGTCCGAACTCGCGGATCAGACCGCGGGTGGCGCGCAGCGGGCCGCCCCAGGCGTCCGAGAGACCCAGGTGAGCGCGCCCCGCGGCCCCGGCCACGTCCTCCCCCATCACGATCACCGTGGGATCGCGCCGCATCTCCAGCCGTAGCGCGTTGTTGATCGCCTGACTGAAGGTCAGATCGCGGGTGGAACCCTCGATGCTCACGATTCATTCTCCACATACACGTCGGCCAGCAGCTCCTCCGGTCCGGGAACCGGGCTCCTCTCGGCGAAGGTGATCGCCTCGTCGAGACGCTCCCGGTTGCGCGTGTCGATTCCCTCGACCTCCGCGCCCGCGATCCCCTGCGCGAAGAGGACCTCCCGGAAGCGCCGCAGACAGTCGCGCTCGCGAGCCGTCCGCTCCTCGTCCGCCGTGCGGTAGCGGTGGGTCTCGTCCCCTTGGTGATGGCCGTAGTAGCGGTACGTCAGACACTCGACGAGGCTCGGACCGCCGCCCGCCCGGCCCCGGCGCACCGCCTCGCCGGCCGCCTCCCAGACGGCGATCACGTCCTGGCCGTCGACCGTGACGCCGGGCATGCGATAGGCCGCCGCCCGGTCCGAGATGCGATCGGCGGCCACCGCGTACTCGACCGGCGTCGTCTGGGCGTAGCCGTTGTTCTCGCAGACGAAGATCACGGGCAGGGACCACACGGCGGCCATGTTCATCGCCTCGTGAACGACCCCCATGCTGGTCGCGCCCTCGCCGAAGAAGGCCACGGCCACCTCGTCGGTCCCCCTGACCCGCGCCGAGAGTGCAGCGCCCACGGCATGCGGCGTGCCCATGCCGACGATGGGGTTGACTCCGAGCATCCCGACGCGCACGTCGGTGATGTGCATCGAGCCCCCCTTGCCGCGGTTGGTCCCCGTCACCTTGCCATACAGCTCGGCCATCATGGCGCGCACGTCCACCCCCTTGGCGATGCAGTGGCCATGGCCGCGGTGAGTCGAGGCGATCCAGTCCGTCTGCCGCAGCGCCGCGCACACCCCTACGGCGACCGCCTCCTGCCCCGTATAGAAGTGGACGGGCCCCACCGGCACCCCCCGCTCCACCAGCGTCTTCAGCCGCTCTTCAAATTCGCGAATCAGTCCCATCCGCTCGTACATCCAGAGCAGCAGGTCGCGGTCGGGCAGGGTGGGCAGCGAGGTCGTCATGGGCGGGGGGATGGTATCAGGAGAGAGGGCTCTGGGCGGTACCTCCCAAATGTAGAGACGCCCACGGGGAACCCCGTGGGGCGTCTCCAGGGGGCGGCGGCCTTCGGCCCGACATCCCGGACGCCCCGCGGGCACCATGGACCGCAGCCTTGGCTCTGCTAGGATGGAACCGCGGGCGCGTGGTAGCCCGACGGGCCGAACGGGGTGGAGCTGAGGCGGAAACAGGCCACCGAACGATGATCGTCGAGCTACCCGAACGCGACTCACGCTACCCGGACCTGACGCCGGGCCAACCCTACGTGGTCCTTGGTATCGAGGCCGGTGACCTCCGGATCTTGAACGACCAGGGAAGGCCCGACCTCTACCCACACAAGATCTTCACTGTCGTCGACGCCCGCGAGCCGGACGACTGGGTGAACGAGCTCGGCGAAGACAACGAGCGCTACGCCTATCCGCCCCCCTCAACGACTGCGGATTTTTCGAGGACTACTTCGACGGCAAGCCCGAAGCGGTCGCCACGTTCTGGCGAGTGATGAACCTGCGCCTCTCTGCCGCCGCCTGAAGGGCCGGGATATCCAGAATCAGAGGCGCTGGCACCTGCCTCAAGAATCAGACAGAATGCGCTCGATGGCCAAGCTACCCGAAGCCGCCGCCCGCGAGGCGATCGACGCCGCCCTCATCGCGGCCGGCTGGGCCGTGCAGGATGCGAGCGCCGTCAATCTCCACGCCGGTCGCGGCGTGGCCATCCGGGAGCTCCCCCTCAAATCGGGCCACGGCTCCGCCGACTATCTCCTCTACGTCGATCGCCGGGCCGCCGGCGTCGTCGAAGCCAAGAAGGCCGGCGCCACCTTGACCGGCGTCGAGCCCCAGACCGGCAAGTACTCCACCGGCATGCCGGACCACCTCCCGCGCGCCTCCGATCCCCTCCCCTTCCTCTACCAGAGCACCGGCGTCGAGACCCGCTTCACCGAGACAAGTCTAACAAGGTCTAGACCGGCGGCTTCCGAGGCGACTCGTGGGGCGTGTCCTTCGATGACGTCTGCCCCGATAGCTCAGTCTTCGTCGCGTTATCTTTCGCACCCTGCTCCGATGGCGGAGTTGTGGTGAGGAGGCGCCCCCATCCCGCGGCTCGCAGTCGTCCCGTGATAATCTCAGCCTGATCGTCCCGCCCCTTCTCATGAAGCAGAGCAGGGTACCTGGATACAAAGCGGGCGAGCTCTTCGTTGTTTCGCTGTGCTGTCTCGAGCTCAATGAGAGCCCTATTATTCAGAGCATGGATCTCTTCCTCGTCCCCGCTCTCTTCGTAAGCTCGGGCTAACCTCTCGAAAGCAGTCGCAACCTGCAAACCTTCCTCAGGCCTCTTCAGTCGAAGCTCGAGCGCCTTCTGTAAATTTGACTCTGCCTCATTCAATCGACCTGAATGACTCAGTGCTTGACCCAGGGACACGAGAAGCTCTGGATCATTGGGTGAGAGACAGACAGCCGTTTGAAAACTCTCGGCAGCGTCGTTGTATTTCTTTTCAACTTGAAGATCCTCTCCTCGCTGGCGCAGCATCTGGGACCATTGCTCTCGCTCGACAGGCAGGAGAACCTCCGGTCTCGGCCGCCGGGATGCCAGACTG
Organism: Thermoanaerobaculum sp.; assembly: GCA_021154885.1. Taxonomy (GTDB): domain Bacteria; phylum Acidobacteriota; class Thermoanaerobaculia; order Multivoradales; family UBA5704; genus DATARR01. The sequence continues at coordinate 62,058 of JAJKHS010000136.1, read as the reverse complement.
GCAAGTCCCTTCTCATAGTAAAGCCCGGCGCTTTCAGCCAGGGTGTCAAGGAAGTTAGCTATTGGCTTCCATTCCAGTTCGTTGCTCTCGGCATACGCTTGGAGTGATGGCCGCAGAATCTCAATCATTCCCCTTAAGAGAACCTGCGGGCCTGTTGCTGAGACGAGAACTTCGAAATCTTTCTTTCTGGCGACTCGCATAGAGATGATACTCCCGTTAGCTTGTGGAGGAAGCTGGAATTCCCCGCCCCAGGGAGAAAGGATGACCCACTCATCCTCGTCCTTCTGTCCCCGCGGTGACTCGATCATGACCTTGATCTGATCTCCTACCCGAAGAGTACGCCCGAATAGATCCGGGATCGAAAAAGCCGTCTGACCCTGGGAATCAGTCGTGATGGGATTGGTTCTTGCTCCGTTGAGGATGCGAATTTTGACACCGGAAACTGGCTTGTCCTCTACGTCTAAGACCCTGACCTCCAAGTCCCATCGATAGACTCTGGGCTGGATCTCATCCGCCAGAGAACGCATGGATAATAACGCGATGGCGACTGCACCAAAAGCGAGCATCTTGGTCACTGTCATACTCATGGGCATCCTCCTTTCGCAGAAGATAGAAACAGCTTCACGCCTGTATCTCCGGCATCTCTCCACTCTCTCTTCGGACAGAATCCGGGTGCGTTGACCACAAGCAATTTCTTTTGACCATGCCGGGCCTCAAGAGTGAAGTCAAATTTCCCATCCGGTCCAGTCACCTTTCGGCATTCGAGGTCCTCAGTAAGCTGTACACAGGCGCTTTGGATTGGGCGATCATGGCCTAGGTCATCGTTCAAGACTATCCCTGCAAAGCGCGGCGGAGCCATGCGATAGGATAGATTTTTTTGTGCCTCACCGGGGTCGATATGTTCCACGATGGGTTCCGCTCCAGGGAAAAGAACCTTGAAACTACCGTCCCAGCTCCAGGGTAAGGATGAGGCAGAAACCTCGAACGTCCAGCCCTTCTCGTCAGAGTGGCTGGCCTGTCCGACCAGGTTGGGCAGTTGTAAGGTGGGCTGTAGTGTGTTAATAGGAGTACCGTCGTGATCCAGGATCTCCACATGAAACTTATACATCTGCGGAGGGCGGAGGAACGACAGAGAGCTCTGCCAGAACAGGGAGATGACGACCGAAGCAAAGAAAGCGATAAGCATCCTCGGTAGGCGCTTCTGAGCAAAAGATCCAAACACTTCAGGCCCGAGAAAAAAGGCGGTGGCGCCGGCGAGCACAGCATCGCTGACCGTCAGCGCTAGAAGCTTTAGTTGGGACAGGGGAGCGAGCGCGAGCCAGAGTCCCAGGGGTGCCAGGAAAGTCACCAACAGGAAGATCCAGCCGGCCCATCCATGCTCTTTGCAGGCGATGTCGGGGATCGGCCTGATCTCGGGGATGGCGAGGGACTTGAATTTTCTCCCGCGTGGCTGGACCGGCGGTGGTTTGATCGGAGGTCGATTCTCCAGATGACAGATCAGATCATCGTATTGCGAAGGGAAGAAGTAATGAGAACAGGGCAAGAAGGAGAGAGGTACAGAACTCTCGGGCTCCCCATCGGGCAACACCGGGACGAATCTCCGGCTCTCCATATCATCAGCAAAATAGAGGATTGTTTCGGCCAACCGCGACTCAAACCGCGCGCCACGCCCCTTTCCCTTTTCTTTTCCCTCGAATCGTCGGCAATAGACCTCCGTACAAAACAGGAGAACAAAATCCGAATCTTGGACTTGATTATGCATCCAGCGTAGCCAACCTTCGGCGGGCGCGGGGATGTATCGGTCGATCCAAGATTCGAAGCCATCATCACGCAAGCGGTTCGCGAGCTTGACCACGGTCTCGCGATGGTGCTCCGGCTCGTGGCTGTAGCTGATGAAGACACGAGGGACCCGGTCATCCACGGAGCTAGCAACCTGATCCGTTATGAATACTCCCCCCCTATGTGCTTCGCGAGCCTCTGACACCAGAGATCTCCTTCCTGAGTTGGGCTACACCTTAAAGTCTATCACAACGGTACACGGGAGTTCCGAGAGCTGCCGGGAAGCATGGAGTTCGAGTAGCTGGCGCCGAAGACCGGCCCCGTAGGGGCCATGGCGTAAAGCCTGGGGTTTCAACCCCAGGTCTCGAATCCGCCCCCTCTTCCCCCCAGCCCCGTAGGGGCGGCGGCGGCGTTCGCGAATCCGCCGCCGCCCCGACGGGGCTTCCCGAGGAATCGGAGGGCCGGCCCCTGGGGTTGAAATCCCAGGCTTTACGCCACGGTCCCGATGGGACCAAAGACCTCGCGGTGGGAGGGACGCCGGACACGGCGACGGTGGCGGTCGCAACACCGATCCAGGGGGATGGGGATTTCCTCGATCTTCCGCGCGAAGAACAGATCGATCACGTCTGGGAATCTCTCCTCGGTCAGGGTCTTCTCGACAAGGACGCCGCGATCCGAAACGCGGCTCAGATCCTTCGCGACCGGGGCCTGGCCCGATTCCAAAGGCTTCGCGAGGGCGGACCGCTCTACGAGGTGATTGCGACGGCCCTCGACCGCGGCGTTCGCGAGGGCTCCTTCGACCGGCCAAAGCGCGGTCACGTCCGGGCCATTCTTCCCGATGCCAAAGGCTACTCGGCGAAGGACTGGAAGCTCTGTGTTCTCCGGTCTCTCGACGGGGATGCGGTCCCGGAGGAGGAGGCCCTCCGGAATGCGGCCGAATGGGCCCGCGAGAATCTGGGTCTCGGCTTTGCCCGGCTTCGGAAGGACGGCGTGATCCTCAGGGGATTGAGGACGACCCTGGAGGAGGCAGTGAAGGCGGGCGAGGTGATTCGCAAACGCGGAGAGGTGGCCCGCACGTCCAGTCCTTAGCGCGCCCCGTTGGGGCGCATGCTGGGAAGGTGGGCCGTCCGTACCCAGCCCGTTGGGCTGGGCTGAGGGAGCGCGGACCTTTGGCCCGGAATGACGCGGGCTGGTGCCGGTCGTCGGCGATCCGAAATCGCGGGGGGGTTACCGGAGTTTCCGCGTCGCACATCGCCGACCGGAGAACGGGTCTTTGGCCGAGAATGGACGCGGGTCTGGCCACGGATTGCGGCCTGGGCACGCCACGATTCCTGAGGCCCAAAGGGCCGCCCTTCCTCAGCCCAGGGCAACGCCCTGGGAATGGAAATGGGATGGAATTCGGTGCGGCCTGAAGGGCCGCGTTAGGAGGCGGCATGGTTGCGAGGCGGTGACTGTAGAGACATCCTCTGATAGATTTCCCGCGAACGGACCCGACGAACCCATGAGCAACCATTCCCAGCAGATCGTCCAAAAGCTCTGGAATTACTGCAACGTCCTGCGGGACGACGGGCTCTCCTACGGCGACTACGTGGAGCAGCTCACCTTCCTGCTCTTCCTCAAGATGGCCCACGAGCGGACGCAGCCGCCGTGGAATCAGGCGTCAGCCATTCCCAGGGAATTCGACTGGCCGAGCCTGATGAAGCGCGACGGCGATGAGTTGGAGACTCATTACCGGCATCTCCTGGAGGAGCTGGGCAAGAGGCCCGGCATGCTCGGCATCATCTTCCGCAAGGCGCAGAACAAGATCCAGGACCCGGCCAAGCTGCGGCGGCTGATCGCGGACCTGATCAACAAGGAGCAGTGGACGAGCCTGGATGCGGACGTCAAGGGCGACGCCTACGAGGGGCTGCTGGAGAAAAACGCCCAGGATACCAAGGGCGGCGCCGGCCAGTACTTCACGCCGCGGCCGCTCATCCAGGCGATCGTGGACGTGATCCGCCCACAGCCGGGGCAGGCGGGGCAGCCGGGCGAGACGATCTGCGATCCGGCCTGCGGCACGGGCGGCTTCCTCCTGGCCGCTCACGATTTCATCGCCCGTCACTTCCCGAACCTCGACCGGGACCAGAAGCGCCACCTGAAGCTCCAGGCCCTGCGCGGAGTCGAGCTGGTGGACGCCGTCACCCGGCTCTGCGCCATGAACCTCCTCCTTCACGGGATCGGCCCCAGCGCGGCCGACGAGGCGGAGCCGCCGGTACAGACGAACGACAGTCTGGCCGCCGATCCCGGGACGCGCTTCGAGGTGGTGATGACCAATCCGCCGTTCGGCAAGAAGTCGAGCGTCATGGTGGTCAACGAGGAGGGGGAGCAGGAGAGCAGGCGCTCACCGTGGTGCGCGAGGACTTCTGGGCCTCCACCACCAACAAGCAGCTCAACTTCGTCCAGCACGTGAAAACCCTTCTGAAGATGCACGGCCGGGCGGCCGTGGTGGTGCCCGACAACGTGCACTTCGAGGGCGGAGCCGGGGAGACGGTGCGCCGCACGCTGCTCCACGAGTGCGACGTCCACACCCTGCTGCGGCTGCCCACGGGCATCTTCTACGCCCAGGGAGTGAAGGCCAACGTCCTCTTCTTCGACCGCAAGCCGGCGAGCGAGACGCCGTGGACGCAGCAACTCTGGATCTACGACCTGCGCACCAACCGACACTTCACGCTGAAGACCAACCCTCTGAAGCGCGCGGATCTGGACGAATTCGTCGCCTGCTATCGCCCGGAGAACCGCCACGACCGCGAGCCCACCTGGTCCGAGGAGACGCCGGAAGGCCGCTGGCGCTCCTTCTCCTACGCGGAGCTGATCCAGCGCGACAAGTGCAGCCTGGACCTCTTCTGGCTGCGCGACGAGAGCCTCGACGCCACGGACAACCTGCCGGACCCGGACGTCATCGCCGCCGACATCATCGAGGACCTCCAGGCCGCGCTGGAGCAGTTCGCGGCGATCCAGACGGACCTGGCGGGGCGGTAGAAGCTCCTACGCCCGCCAGGGCAGAGAGAAGAATCCGGCACCCGGAGTCGGCGAGGATCCTTCCGATGTCTGTAGCGCCGGCCTGGATCTACAGACAACGGCCTGCATCTACAGACGCTGGACTGACGTCTGCAGACTCTGGCGCGGATCTACAGACGACGGCCCGCATCTGGAGACTCTGAGCTGATGTCTGTAGACGCCGGCCTGGATCTACAGACAACGGTCTGGATCTACAGACGCTGGACCGATGTCTCTAGACTCTGGCGCGGATCTACGGACTACGGCCTGCATCTGTAGACTTTGAACCGATGTCCGTAGACGCCGGCCCGGATCTACAGACAACGGTCTGGATCTACAGACTCTGGACTGACGTCTGCAGACTCCGGCGCGGATCTACGGACGACGGCCTGCATCTGTAGACTTTGAACCGATGTCTGTAGACGCCGGACTGGATCTACAGACAACGGCTTGGATCTACAGACGCTGGACCGACGTCTGCAGACTCTGGCGCGGATCTATCGACGACGGCCCGCATCTGGAGACTCTGAGCTGATGTCTATAGACGCCGGCCTGGCGTGCTTCGGTCTGGGATGGGACGAGGGGCGGTCTCTGATACCCTACGCGTCATGGCCTGGATACGCACCATCGCCCCGGGGGAGGCGACCGGCCTTCTCCGGCGCATCTACGACGACGCCATCGCCCGCGCCGGGAAGGTGTTCAACGTCCTGCGCATCCAGAGCCTCCGCCCGGAGGTGCTCCAGGCCGGAGTCGACCTCTACCAGGCGCTGATGCTCTCGCCGGAGAGCCCGCTCAGCCGGGCGCAGCGGGAGATGATCGCCGTCGCTGTCTCCCGCGCCAACGACTGCCACTACTGAACCAGCTCCCACGCGGACGACCTCCGGGGCGAGGTCGCGGATCAGGGAGAGAGGGGTGAGGCGCTGGTCGCAGCGGTGCGAAGCGATTACCGCGAGGCCCCGCCAGCGGCCGGCCTCACGGACGCCGACCGCACGATGCTCGACTTCGCCGTCAAGCTCGCCCGCGATCCCCGGAGCACGACCCGCGACGACGTCGAGACCCTCCGCGCCGCCGGCTTCAGCGACACGGCCATTCACGACGTCGTTCAGATCACGGGCTTCTTCTCCTATTACAACCGGCTCGCCGACGGCTTGGGAATCGACCCCGAGACCGGCCCCGACTCTGGCGACGGGCCGTAGGGGGTGACGTAGTCTTCGCGTGGAATCACGGGCGCGCTCTTGTCGTCGCCCGGCTCCCGCACGGCCGGCAGGATGTACCGGGGAGGGAGGTTGTGGGAAGTGTTGATCGTGCCTTTGCTGCTGTAGTTGCCGGCGTAGGTGGCGATGATGAGGTCGAGCTCCGGGATCACCATCACGCTCTGGCCGCCCGCGCCGCCGGCGAAGAAGGCGTGCACGGTGCGATTCTTGTAGGGGAAGTCGATGCCCCACCAAAGGTATCCGTAGTAAATACCGCGCAGGTGGTACAGGTGCGAGGACGCACGGGTCACATAGTCGCGGCTGAGAATCCTGCGGCCCTGCCACGTGCCACCGTTGAGCATGAGCTGACCGAGCTTCATGAAATCGCGCGGCAGCAACTGCACGCCGCCGCCGCCATACGGGTGTCCCGCGGGATCCAGAGGCCACCCGTAGCGATCGATCTTCATGGGAGCCCCGAGCAGGCGGTCGAAGGTGTCCAGCGGGGATTCACCCGTCGCACGGCTCACGACGCCGAGGGCGAGGTTGGGGTTGATGCTGCAGTAGATGGATTTCTCGCCAGGCGCCCAGGCCATCGGAACCTTCAGCGTATAGCGGTAGTAGTCCGGCTCGCCGGATTGATCGAGCATGGCGTCTTCGTTGCCGGGCGCGTCCGGGTTGGTGTCGTCGCAGAAGTACCCGGACGACATGGTCAGCAGGTGCTCCAGGGTCATGGCCCGCTTCCGCGGCTCCAGGTCCGCCGGGAAGGCGCCTCCATTCATGATCTCGTAGACCGGGGTTGACAGCTTGAGCGGCGCGCCGGCCTGCATCGCGGCGCCCACGAGCGTCGCCGTCACGCTCTTGGCCGCCGAGCGCGTCTCGTGCAGCTTGTCGCGGTGCTCGCCGTGGAAATACTCCTCCAGCACCAGCTTGCCATGGCGCGCGATCAGGATGCCGTGGATCTCCGGCGTGTCCACGGACTCCATGGGAATGTCGATGAGCTTCTGGATGAATTTCTCGATGGCCGCGCGATCGATGTTCGCCTCTTCGAGAGTCCCCGTGGGCCAGCCGTCGTCGCGGGCCAGCGGCGGATGATAGACGTAGCGGCCCGGGTTCTTGCCTCGCGGATAGAAATCGCTCTGCTCGTCGTCGCGGCGAAAGTCGTAGCTCCCACCGCGAAACGGAAAGTTGAGGGTGATCACCTCGTTGTCCGCATCGTAGGTTCCGCTGGCCAGCTCGCCTTCCTCCTTCTGCCCCCGGCGCTTGCCGATGAGCTTCACGATATTGCCGTCGCGGCCGTCGCGAACAAGTCGATCGACGCCGAGCCAGGCGCCGAAGTCGCGCTCCGGATTGCGCAGGAAGACGCCCAGCGATCCGTCCGGCCGTTTCTGCGCCAGGAGATAGAGGGTGAACACGTCCTCGAAAGGCACGACCTGCCCGCTCCAGCGGTTCGGACCGTCCGGCTTCAGCTTGACAGGCGATGCATATTTGCCGCTGAGCGAGCTCGGTGGAAACCAATGGCCGTGAAGGGCGCCTCCGGCCTGCAGCCTGCCGCGAAACGATCCCTGGCCATTCGGCAGCTCGAAGGACAGCTCGCCCTGGTCCACGCGAACGGGCAATGTCCGCCCGATCATCTCGGCGGTGTACATCGATCCTGTCCGTTGAATCACCAACGGGCCACGAGCAAAAGGCCCGAACCACCGCTTCGCTTTCCAGAGGCCCGCGAGCTCCACCGTGTCGACAGGCGCCTGTGCGGCCGCCTGCGCAACCGGCAACGCAACCGACAACGCCACGAGGCAAGTGAGAGCTCGAGCCCATCTCATTTTCGTCCCCTTTCTCGATCGCGCGCAATATTGTTGCGCCGGATGGCCGGAATGATCTCCCCGCACACGATCTCATTCCGCCAGCGGAGCCAAATGCCGCCCTGCCGATAATTCCCGCCGGTGAAAACGACCACCAGATCGAATTCGGGGATCACGATGAGGAGCTGGCCACCATTGCCGTTCGCCTCGTACTCGCGATAGGTACGCTCCCCGGAACGCACCTCGTTGAGGTGCCAGGCACAGGCGTCGTCGCCCTCGAGGTAGGAATCGTGAAACTGTTCCGCGCTGAGCCCCGTGGTTGCCGGCGAGACGTGCACGTGCGGCGCGGTGGATCGCGTCACCCAGGACGCGTCGACGATCCGCCGTCCCCGCCACACGCCCCCATCGAGATAGGCTTGGCCGATTTTCAGGAAATCCCGCGGCCGCAGCCAGGAGCCGCCGCCGAGATAGCCCTCATCGGTCGGCATCAGGTTCCAGTGATAGGGGCCGCATTGGAGCGGGCGCGCGAGGGTGCGCTCGAACAGCTCGGGCAGCCAGGTGCGGGTTGCGGTCGTCAGCGCGGCACCCATCAGGTTCATGTTGGCGGAGCAGTAGGCGTAGCGGCTTCCCGGGTCGTGCGCCATCGGAAGATCGAGCGTGTATTTCCACCAGTTGGGCTCACGGCTCTGGGTCTGCAGCGTGTTCTCGTTCCCAGGCGAGGCGTTATCGTTGTCGTCGCAGGCCAAGCCCGTAGTGTGGGTCATGAGGTGGGAGAGAGCGATCTGCGACTTGCGCGGATCGGGATTGGCGAAGGGGCCCATCCCCGCGAGCAGATCATAAACCTTTGTCTCGGGCGCAATCTTCGTGCCCTTCATCATCGCCGCGCCCAGCATGACCGAGGCGAACGTCTTGCCGGCCGAACGCAGGTCGTGCGGCCGGTCGCGATCGAAGCCGAAGAAGTACTCTTCGAGCACGAGCTTGCCGCGCCGCGCCACCAGCATCGAATGGATCAGCGAGGGGCGACGGACGGATGGATCGGTTGCGGTCAACCTTTGTACCAGGCGCGTGAGCACGGCCTCGTCGATGCCGGCTTTACGTGCGCGGGCGGTTCTCCAGCCGTCGCCGATGGCGGGCGGCTCCCTGTACGTATAAGGCTTCTCGCCCGGCGGACGCGGAAAGAAATTCGGCGCCTGCTCCGGCGTGCGGCGCGCGAGCTCGAGAACACGGCCGACGTCGGGCCAGAAAATTTGCAGCCGGTCCGGCGAACGGGCGAGCGTCGCGCGGTGACGGATCTCGGGCAGCGTCTCGTCTGGACGGGCGGCCAGGAGCACCGTCTCGCCCTCTCGCGTCACGCGGAACAGCGACGCGCCGCCGTTCGAGTTGAAATCGGGATTGCGGAATGCGCCGACGAGCAAACCCTCGGCATTGCGATAGATCTTCAAATAGAGCGTGAAGCGTTCCTCCAGGGGCCGCACCGTGCCGCGCCACACGTCGCGCCCCGCGCGTTGCAGGACGAGCGGTGTGGCGAACGCCTGGCGCGATCCGACCGGGTTGCGGCGCTCCTCTGTCACCCCTGAGGGCTGGAGCCAGAAACCCGTGATCGCTCGTCCGTTGTCGGTCAGCGCGCCGCGGAACTGACCGAGATCGCCTGCAAAAGCGAAGTGGAGCGTGCCGCCGGCGAGCTTGAATCTCGACTCGGCGCTCGCCAGAGTTGCACGCCAGCTCGAGCCCTCGCGCGTAACGGTGAGCTCGCCGTGCAGCGCGGGACCGAACGTCGTCTCGCTCGTCCAGAGGCCGAGGAGAGGATCGTCCGCCGCCGGAGACTGCCCCGGCACTTGGGCGGCGGCAGGAAGGGCCGCGCTGATGATCATCATCAGCAGCAGGAGGGCGATCCACAACGATCGGAATTTGATCATCCGTTCCTCCTACTCCGCGCGCAGCGCCGACAGCGGGTCAACGCGCGCGGCGCGCATCGCCGGACGCAGACACCCCACCACGGCGGTCGCGAGACACAGCGCCGTGGCGACGGCGATGGTGAGCGGATCCTCAGGCCGCACGCCAAAAAGCAGCGCGCCCATCCCTCTCGCAGCGGCATAGGCCACGGCGACGCCGATAGCGATGCCGATCAGCGCGAGCGCCAACCCTTCGCGCAGCACCAATCCGATGATCTCCCCGCCCTGCGCTCCCAGGGCCCGACGCACGCCCAGCTCCTGAGATCGCTTCGACACGGTGAAGGTGAGCAATCCGTGAATGCCGAGCCCCGCGATCAGCAGCGCAATCGCCGAGAGGGCCCCGAGCAGCCGGAGCTGCGTCACGCGCGACGCCGTCTCTTCGGCGACGATCTCGGACATCGTGCGCACGTTGGAGATCGGTTGCTCCGGGTCCGCCGACTTGACGATCTCGCGAATCTGCGGCAACAGATTGTCAGAATTAAAAGGGGTCGCGGTCCGCACCACGAGATCCTTCGGGATATATCCGATGATATCGCCGTCGGGCACCTGCTGGTACGGCAGATACACCTGGGGCTCGCTTTGCCGTTCCAGCCCGCGCACCCGGACGTCGCCCACCACTCCCACGACCGTCCGCTCGTGGTTCGCGAGGCGGAAACGCTTGCCAATTGGATCCTCGTTCGGCCAATGACGTTTCGCGAGCGACTCGCTCACCACCGCGACGAAGGGCTGCTCGCGCGTGTCCGTCTCCGCCGTGTCGCGCCCGCGTCGCATGGGAATGCCGAGAGTCGCGAAGTAGCGCGATGTGACGTAGCGCAGGCTCACGGTGTTCGAGCTGTCGCGGAGGACCTCCTCTCCCGTGAGCGACACCGGCCAGATCCCGCCGCGCATCGCCATCGGCAGTCCCGTCGTGTACGCGGCGTTGCGCACTCCCGGGAGCGCGCGCACCTCCTCCAGGACGCGGCCGTAGAACTGCGCCCGCCGCGCGGTCGAATCGTACTTGGGCAGTGGGAGCGCCGTTTGCAGCGTCAGCACGTCGTCCGCGACGAACCCGGGATCGGTCGTCTGAATGCGCCAGACGGCGCGAATCAGCAGTCCCGAGGTGACGAGGAGCACGACCGACGCGGCAACTTCCACGATGACGAGCGCGGCGCGGAGCCGCTGCGTGCGTCCGCCTGCCGTTCGTGCGCCGCTGCGCAGCGCGTCGAGCGCGCTGCTCCGCCCCGCACGCACCGCGGGCGCGAGCCCGAAAGCGAGGCCGGTGAGGAGCACGAAGGCCGCCGCAAGAATCAGGACGCGCAGATCCAGGGAGGCGTGCTCCGCGATCGGCAGCGTGCTGGGAACAAGGCGCGCGAGCAAGGGTTCACCCACCGCAGCGGCCGCGACTCCCACGATGCCGCCGACGAACGATATCCCCACGCTTTCGGTGACGAGCTGGCGCACCAGCCGCTCACGCCCGGCGCCGAGCGCGGCGCGTACGGCCAGCTCGCGCGCGCGGTGGGCGCCACGCGCGAGAAACAGGCTCGCGAGATTCGCGCAGGCCAGGAGCAGGATGCACAATGTTGCGCCGCAGAGCGCCAGCACGAGCAGGCGCGAGCGCTCCGAGAGCTCGTCGCGCAGCCCGAGGAGCACGGCGCCGATATCCTTGTTATCCTTGGGATATTGTTGCGCGAGGCGGGCGCTCACCACCGCCAGCTCTCGGCGCGCCTGCTCGGCCGGCACGCCCGGACGCAGGCGCGCGACGACCTCAAGGTAGGTGTCGCTGCGATCGGTGAAGTCCCCTTCGCGCAGGACGAGCGACGTCCAGGCTTCGACGGAACGACTCGGGAATTGAAAGGACGCCGGCATCACGCCGGTCACCGTGTGCGGTACGCCGTCGAGACGCACGGACCTGCCGATCACGCCGGGATCGCCGCCGAATTGCGACTTCCAGAGCGCGTGGCTCAGCAAGGCGAACTGTCCCGTCCTGGCCTCTTCCATCGTGAAGACGCGGCCGATCAGCGGCGCGACGCCCAGTAGCGGCAGCAGCTCCGGCGTCGCCCGCACAGTCTCCAGCCGCCGTGGCTCGGCGGCGCCCACGAGGTTCGCGGCGCGGCGCCAGTACGCGCCCATACCCGAGAACGAGGACGTCATCGCCTTCCAGTCGCGATAGTTGGCCGGGGACACCTCGTTGGTCCCGGAGCCGAAGCCCTGCCAGAGCTTCACGAGCCGGCCGGCCTCGGCATACGGCAGCGGCCGCACGAACACGAAATCCGCGAGCGAAAAAACCGCGGTGTTCGCTCCCACGCCGAGCGCGACGACCAGCACGGCGGTGAGCGCGAAGCCCGGCGTGCGCCACAGGGAGCGCACGGCGTAGGCGACGTCCTGCCGCAGCACGTCCCAGTGCGCCGCGACCGCGTTGGGGATCACGTCCGCGAGCGCCGCCAGCGTGATCATCACGGAGGCCAGGGGACCGGAGAGCTCGCGCGTCCGCTCGCCGAAGGCGTAGCAGAGCTCTTCGCGATACTCGGCGCGAAAGGACGCGGGATAGAGGCGCAGCAGCGCATGGTAGAAACGCATCACGCCGTCTCGGGTTTGAGCCCGCGCGCCCGGGCCAGCCGCACGAGCTCGGATAAGCGCCGCATTTCGGCGCGCGCCACGGCGATGCCGAAGGGTGTGAGGCGGTAGTAGCGCCGCCGTGGGTCGTCGGCCGCCGTGCGCCGTTTGGCAACCTCGGCGATGAGCCCCTGCTCCACCATGCGGGCGATCGAGCGGTAGAGCGTGCCGGCGCTCAGGCGCAGCTCGCCCCCGGTGCGCGCTTCGACGTCCTGGATGATGGCGTAGCCGTGGCGCTCTTCGTCGAGGAGCGCGAGGAGGATGTGGAAGGTGGCTGGCGGCAGCGGCAGGAGGTCGTCCACGAGCTCGCGATCGTTCGTCATGCACCGAGTATAGCCACACTGGCTATACTCGTCAAGGCTATAGTGACGGGCGGGGGCAATCCGGCTATACTGCCGTCGATGCTCCGCCGGATCGCCCTGCTCGCCTTCGCCGCTCTCATCGCCGCCAGCGGCGCGCACCGCGCTGCGGTGCAGCCGTTCGACTTCCCGAGCGTGGCGGTCGAAGATTCCGCGGCGCTCTCCAAGGCCATGCCCAGACTGGCCGAGCAGGTGATCGCCGTCTACCGCGAGGAGGATCGCGGTCAGTATCTCGACAACCTGTTTCGCTTGCAACTGGTCGCGGGCCGCTACGCGCGGGCGTCCGAGACCCTGACATCGCTGCGCGCTCTGCAGGCGGGCAGCGTTTCGCCTCGGGCGAGGGCGAACAACGTCCAGTACGAAATCTTCGCCAGGGCCAGGGCCGGACAGAGCGGGGATGGATCGTCGTTCGACGAGGCGTTTCAGCGTTCGTTCCGCGAAACGCTCGGCCGGCTGGACGACCGGACGGCGGCCCTGGTGATGCGCGCGCTCAGCCTCGTCGATCCATCTGCGTTGCAGCGGGATTTGCAAAACGATCTGGCACAGCAGAAGGGCAAGAGCGCCATCTCACTCCCGGACGCGCTGGGGCTGATCCGCGCCTATCAGGTCGCGGAGGCCTACCGCAGCTTCGCGCCGCTGACGGCGCCGCTCATCGCCGAGGACGATGGCCGCCGTTACGTCGTCGACCGGGACGTGGCGGTGAGGACGCTGGACGGCGCCACCGTCTGCGCGCTGGTCGTGCGGCCCCGCACGGCTTCCGGACGCCTGCCGGCCCTGCTCAACTTCACCATCTATGCCGATCCCAACAAGCTGCTGAGCGAGGCGCGACGGTCTGCGTCCAACGGCTATGCCGGCGTCGAGGGCCTCACCCGCGGCAAGGGTTGCAGCCCCGACTCACCCGTCCCCTACGAGCATGACGGCACGGACGCGGCGGCGGTGATCGACTGGATCAGCCGGCAGGCGTGGAGCGACGGCCGGGTGGGCATGTACGGCGGGAGCTACGAAGGCTTCACGCAATGGGCCGCGGCCAAGCACCTGCCCAAAGCGCTGAAGGCCCTGATGCCGTCGGTGACGGTGGCGCCGGGGATCGACGTGCCGATGGATGGCAACCTTTTCCTGAGCTTCGTGTACCCTTGGACCTTCTATACCACGAACGGCAAAGGGCTCGACAACGCGACCTACTACGACTTTGCGCGCTGGAACCGGCTGAACCACGACTGGTATGTCAGCGGTCGAGCCTACCGCAGCCTGGACAAGATCGACGGCACCCCCAACCCGATCTTCGACCGCTGGCTCGACCATCCGGCCTACGACGCCTTTTGGCAGAGTATGATCCCCTACGAAAAAGAGTTCGCCCGGATCGACATCCCGGTCCTGACCACCACCGGCTACTACGACGGCGGCCAGATGGGCGCCCTCTACTATTTCGCCCAGCACTACAAATACAATCCCGCGGCCGAGCATTATCTGCTGATCGGTCCCTACAACCACGTCAGCGGACAGCGTGGGACGGTGGGCGTCCTGGGCGACACGCAGAGCGTGCTGGGCGGATACAAGCTGGATCCGGTGGCCCTGATCGACCTCGGCGAGCTTCGTTATCAATGGTTCGACTACATCTTCAAAGGCGGCCCCAAGCCCGCGTTATTGAAAGACAAGGTGAACTACGAAGTGATGGGTGCCAACACATGGAAGCATGCTCCCTCCCTCGCCGCCATGGGCGATCAGAAATTGAGGCTCCACCTGAGCGCGGTGCGATCCGGAGACGGCTATCGACTCAGCCGGCGCAAACCTGCGCGCGGCTCTTTCATCACCCAGAAGGTCGATCTCGCGGATCGCACCGACGTCGATCGCATCTCCCCCGGCGGCGGCTTCGTCGACACCGCTCTCGACACCTGGAACGGCGTCGAGTTTGTAAGCGATCCCTTCCCGAAGGCGATAGAGGTGAGCGGCCTGTTCTCGGGGCGGCTCGATTTCATCGCCAACAAGAAGGACCTGGACTTCGAGGTCCAGCTCTACGAGCTGACGTCCAGGGGCGAGTACGTTCAGCTCTCCTACTACTGGGCACGCGCCAGCCACGTCGGGGATCGCGTCCACCGCCGGCTGTTGACGCCGGGCAGGCGCCAGCGCCTGGACTTCGTGAGCGGCCGCCTGACCAGCCGTCAATTCCAGCCGGGCAGCCGGCTGATTGTGGTGCTCAGCGTCGTCAAGCAGCCCGGGACGCAGATCAACTACGGGACGGGAAAGGACGTCAGCGATGAAACCATCGCCGACGCCAGGGCGCCGCTGACCCTCAGGTGGTTCGGCGGCAGCTTCGTCGACGTTCCGGTCCGTGCCGTAGATTGAATTTGACGCGGCCCCGGCCCCGGCGTACACTCCCCTCATATCGCCATAGCGTCTCGTGACGTCGCACTCCAACTCGTGCGGAGGTGACCCGATGGACGACCAGAGTCGGAAGCTCGCGGATCGCGGTCTCAGGGCGTCGAGACAGCCAAGCATTCCCCGGCAGCAGCTATGCGCACATCGACATCGAACGCTCTTCTTGTCTGCTTTCATAGTCCAGCTCTGCTTGGTGTTCGCCGGCATCCAGCCAGCCGGTGCCGCGACGGTTGACCTGGTCGTCAACATCGTCAGCGACCAGCCCGCGTACATGTCTTTCGATCTCGAGCATTTCACCGTTACGATTTCCAACAACGGCCCGGACCCTGCCACCAACGTAGCGCTGGCAGTGAATCACCCGCTGGCGGACATCCCCTTCGAAGCCAGCGCCACATGCCAGGCTGTGCCGGGTCCCAACCCCAACGGTCCCGCGACTTGTCCGCCCGGATCGGGAACCGCTCCATCGCCGGCCTTTACGCGGATGGGCACGCTGCTCAAGGTGACCATCCCGGCCATCCCCAGTCAAAGCCAGGTGATGATTCAATTCGACAACCGGTCGCGCTGCCCCGCGAAAGGCGGCTCGCCAGCCGGTCAGGAGACCCGGTGCTTCGGCGCGCCCGCGGGGAACTATCCCATTACGGCGACCGTCAGTGCGACCGAATCCGATGCGCTGAGCCCGACGAACACCGCCACCACCAACATCTTTCTGTATCCGCCAGTGATTGAATACAAGGTGGTCATTACGAATTTTCCCGCCACGGCCGCGCCCGGAACGATCGCCGACTACGATTTTGAGGTGCAAAGCACGGGCAGCCAGCCCTCCGACAAGCTGAGACTCCTGGCGACGATTCAGGGGCAGACCGGAACCATGCTGCCGCTGACGGCGTCCAACAACCCCTATGGCGGCAACGGCTCCACCCTGCCCAACACGATCCTGCAATCCATCGATTGTCTGTCCACGGTGCTGGGGACCTATCCTCCCGTGTCCGTCTTCCCCAGCCTGCCGGCGGTTTGGCAGACCTGTCCGACGACGGGCCTGATCCCGATTCCGTCGCCGTCGAGCCCGACCAACTCTCCCCCGGCCACGGGATTTCCGAGCGTCAATTTCCTGGACAATCTACCGGGGCTCCTGGATGCTCCGCCGGCCGGAGGCGTGATGAGGTTCAGGGCCCACGTCCTGGTGGGCGATCCCGTCTGTGTAGGCGCGCCGGACAGCGGAACTCGGGACCTGGTTTTCACGGTCAGCGCCAGCGGCCTGCCGGAGACGAAGCTGGGGGCTACCCCCGTGGACAATACGGCGACCGTCAAGACCCAGGTGCCAGGCACCTGCAAAGTGGCCGACGTTCAATTCACCACCAGCGGCACCCCTCCGAGCTTCAGCCTCAACGGCAGCGGCGTCGGCACCTGGACCTATTCAGCAACGGTGACGAACCTCAGCTCCGGGGGAACGGCCGGCACGGCGACGAACGTGCCGGTCCAATTCGAGCATCACCAGTTCGCGTTCACCGAGACGCAAGGGACCCTGTCGTGTACCTCTTCACCGCCGGGGCTCTGCCCTCTGCCGAGCGGAATCGTTTCAAGCTCGAGCACGAGCGGCTCCTCGTTCACGACGACGATTCCATCGCTGCCGCCCCTGGCCACCGTGACGTTTTCGCAACAGGTTACCGAGACCCGCACCACGTGCTGGTGGGCTGGCACTTCGGCTCTGATCAATTTGTCCGGCACTGCAAATCCGTCGCCGGCGCTGTTCGATCCGAATTACGATCCCACGACGCCTCCTCAGCCTCCGGACTTCACGCCGGGCGTGTATTTTGGCAATAATGGCCAGCAGGCGATCGTCACCGTCAGCGGGTTGACCCAGTGCCCCGGAGGTGGCGGCGGCACGCCCCCTGGCATCTCCATTGTCAAGTCCGGCCCCTTTGCGTCGGCCGCCGACGCCAATGCCGGCACACCGCTGGTGGGTCAGACCCCTGCCACCTTCCTGCCCGATGCGAGTCAGGTCTGGTACAAGGTCGTCGTGACCAATACCAATGCCAGCGTACCCTTGCTGCTCGGGGACGTCACGGACAACAACTTCTTCCTGGCCGGCGTCAACGCGACGCCGCCTTCCGGCTTCCTCCACACGGGCAACACCCTGGCGAGTTGGGGGATCACCTGTGTCGCTTCGCCAGCGACCGAGACATGCCATGAGCTTGCGACGACGGCCATTCCCAGCGGCTATAACAACCAATTCACGCTGGGCTACGATCCCACGCTCCACGGTGGCAGCACAGAGGTCAGCCTGGCGCCTCTGGCAAGCTTGACGTACGTCATTCCATTCACGACGCCGACGCACACGAACAAGTGTCAACCGACCGTGCAGACTTCCAATTTCGTATCGGCAGCGTTCGTCGACGCCTTAGGCGGCAATGGGACTGCGGTCGCCAACCCCGTGAATCAGTACATCGGCATGCCGCCTTGTGTTCCCGGCGTGTTGAGCCTTCAGAAGGTCTTCCTGCCGCCGGTGACCGCGACCAGCATCCCGCCGTCCGGGCTGATCAAATATGACGTGACGTTGACCAATACGTCCTCCACGGCAACCCTGGACATACCGCATTTCGTCGATACCCCGAACGCCCCGGGCGTCACGCTCTCCGTGGCCGGCATCACCTGCACCGTGCTGAGCGGCGGAGCCAAATGCCCGCCCACTACGGTCGTCCCAGGCATCAAGACGCCAGCCGTCGGCAGCCCCACGCCGCTCCCGGACCCCTTCGACATCGATCATGAATGGGGTTTCGTCGGCAACAACACGTTCCCGCCCAACAGCTCGCTCAAGTTCACGATCACCGTGCAACTGAGCAATCCCACCCGGGACTTCCTCTTCGTCAACAACGCGGCCACGTTCTCGGGCGAGAACGATCCCAATGGCTGGACCCCGGCGAGCCAGTCCGTCTTGATCGTGCCCCCTCGCTCGCCTGAGCTCAGCCTGCAAAAGAAGGTATCGCCGCAGATCGCGGCGCCGAATACCTGGGTCACCTACACGGTGATCGTGACCAACATCGGCGCCGCGGCGGCCAACAACGCGGTGTTCACCGATCCCTTGCCGGCGGCGCTCCTGTCATCGAATCCCGGCGGGTACAGCAACGTCACGTGCACCAACGTCACCTCTCTGTCGTTCGTGCCATCGCCCAAGGGGGTGGTGGCGTGCCCGAGCATTACCAGCAACGCGTCGGGGTTAAGCGCGATCATCGCGACGTTCGGCCCGAATACCGCCTTGCAGTTCACGTATCAGGCGCTGATGCCGGCGACGACGGTATCGGTGGACAACATGGCTTCCGTGGCCGCGCCCACCGTGTCCGGTGCCCTCAGCTTTGGCGCCGGTACGGCGCAGTCTCGCGAAAACGTGCAGGTGACGGCGGCCCCCAGCCTGCCCCCAGAAATACCCACGCTCTCGGAATGGGCGCTGATCCTGCTCGCGGCCGTCCTGGCCCTCCTCGGCATCGCGGTGCTGCGCCGGCGCGTTGCCGCGCGTTGAGCGGTGTGCCCCGATGCAGAGACTGGAGAGACGCCCGTGGAGGCGTCTCTCCCACCCTCCTTCGCCTCGCTGTAACGTTCTCCGTCCTCGCGACTCTGTACAGGAGAAAGGAGGACGATGCGATGCCTACGACGCAACCGAACCTGAACCTGGAGTCGCTCTACCGGCCTCTGTGGCTGACCTATGGACTGGTCCCGCTGCTCGCGGGGCTCGACAAGTTCTTCAACCTGCTCACGGACTGGCCGAAGTACCTGAGCCCCGCAGTGGCGGGCCTGCTGCCGGTGTCGGCGTCGACTTTCATGCACGTGGTGGGGGTCGTCGAGATCGCGGTCGGCCTGCTGGTGCTCACGCGCTGGACGCGGATCGGGGCCTGGATCGCCGCCGCCTGGCTGGTGCTCATCGCGATCAATCTCATCACCATGGGTCTGTTCGACATCGCCGTGCGGGACCTCGCGATGGCGGTCGGCGCATACACGCTCGCCCGGCTCGCCGAGTTGCGGCAGGGAGCGCCCGCGGTGGCGAACGCGTCCAGCCTGCGGGAAAGCCGGGTGTAGACTCGAAGACTGGAGCCGAGCCGATGAGCCAGCTAGCCCTGCAACCCGCCGCCGCGCCCATGGTCTTCTCCGACGAGGAGGTCGTGGAGCGCGTGCTGGCGGGGGACGTCTCGCTTTTCGAGATCCTGATGCGGCGCTACAACCAGAGGCTCTTCCGGGTCGCCCGTGGCATCCTCGCCGACGACGCGGAGGCCGAGGACGTCGTGCAGGAGGCCTACATGCGGGCCTTCCGCGAGCTCGCCACCTTCCGCGGCGAAGCCCTCTTCTCCACCTGGCTCACCCGCATCGCCTGCCACGAAGCGCTGGCTCGCGCCCGGAAACGGCGGCGGCTGGTCCCCATCGCCGGCGGTGACGGCGGTGGTGGCGAGCCTCCGGACCCGCCGTCCGAGGCGATCGGTCCCGAACGGGAGCAGGAGAACCGCGAGCTCCAAGCCGTCCTGCGCGAAGCCGTGGAGCTCCTCCCCGATCCGCTGCGGGCCGTCTTCTGCCTGCGTGAGATCGAAGGCCTCTCGACCGAGGAGACCGCCGGCGCTCTCGATCTCACGGTGGAGAACGTGAGGGTGCGCCTGCACCGGGCCAAGCGCAGCCTGCGGCAGACGCTCGACGAGCGGATCGGCCGCGAGGTGCGCCGGCTCTACCTCTTCGACGGTCCCCGCTGTGACCGGATCGTCGAGGGGGTCTTCGCGCGTCTGCACCTGGAGCCGGCACCTCCTCGGCGAGGGTAACTCCCGGACTAACTCCTCGCCGTCTCGCGCAGCCGCTCCACGTCCCGCATGGGGGGCTGTCCGAACAGCCGCTTGTACTCCCGGCTGAACTGCGAGGCGTCGTCGTAGCCCACGCGGTAGCCGGCACTGGCGGCATCCAGGCTCTCGCCCCTCCATCCGACCGGCGAGGTGTGAGTTCGATCTGCGCGATCATCGCGTATGCATCGCTTGTGGCGTATATGATCATAGCCAGATATCCTTGATGTCCTTTTGGTGGCTCCTGTATTCTTTCCCCAGTCTGTCCGGCTCGCAGCGACATGAGGGAAACGGACGCCTATAGGGGGTAAGCTTGCGGGAGTACAGGAGTAGCGCGTTTAGGTCACAACACCTCATTATCTCACTGCTGTCGCTACTCGTGCTCGCGGCCAGTCTATCCGGCTGCGCCACCCTTGCCTTTGACGAAGTCGCGGGGCGTGTCGACGCCGAGAACCTGCCTTCTCCTCCGCCCCCTTCACCGCCGCCGCAGAACGACCTCATAACTGGCAGCATCAGCGCGGTTGCAGCAGAATATTCACTCATCCAAGATGCAGTGGACTCCTCCATTTCAGCTCAACCCTTGCAGCTCCACTGGAACTATTGGAAGGAGGGGGCCGCATCCGCACCCGCGGCTCCTCCCATCCTCTCGACCATTGCACCCAGCTCGCGATTCCGTCTCCGCATTGACCTCAGCGCGCTTAACTACGTCTCCACCGCCGACGCACCGGTCGCGTCCACACCGGCGGCAAGGGACGTCCGGTCCTGGATCATGAGTTGGCTTCAAACAGCCGATGTGCATCAAGTGCCGATCGAAGTCAGGGTTCTCCCAGGTAAGAATGTCCCCGTCCCTACTGGGAATCCTCAAAAGACCATGATCATCGATATGGATCAGGTGCGATCCTGGCTGTCGAGCCAGGATAGAGAACCTCCTGACGCCTGGAGTCTCCGGCGAGAATCGAAAGGTGCTCTACCGAACTTTGTTTTCGGCACCGTTGATTTCTGGATGAAAACCGACAGCCATCCGGGTCTTTCGTCTCTCCTGGTGAGCTTCTCTTCGCTGGGTCGCTTCCTCGGTCATATCGAGGTTCCCATCTGCGTTGTGACCGCCGGTTCCGATCCGGCTTCGCTATGTGGAAATCCTCCCGCCGCCTCACAAGCGACAGCCGCAGACTGGAGCCTGCTTACGGCGGCGAGCGAGCAGAGCACTGTGCCGGCCGCTGCCCTCCATGTGATCGCTCCCTCGAACGGGCTGCCGACCGCTCTTTTCTGGTGTCCCCACTGCGGCCGCTCCGATCCCTATCTGGCCTGGCAGCTCGATGACGACGTGAAGCACCTAGCTGGAGTGATCGCCCAAGCCCTGAACCCGGCGGATGAGAGTAAGAACGACTCCTACTGGGAATTAGCCGGGTGTGTCTTGTACGGTCACCTCTTCCCGACTCCAGACGGCAGTATCGATCCTACGGCCAGTCGTGTGAGATATGCAGCTCGACAGGCAATGACTACCCTGGCGCTATCCAGCCTGGCGAAAGAGAATGACCAAGGCAGTCACCTCCCCTTGTTCTCAGCGCGCATTATTACTACGGGAAGCGATCCGGAGCTGCGCATCCCGATGGGGCTCATCAATGTTCGCTATCTCTTGCACGACCAATGTGGTGCACCCCAGGTCGATGAAGAATTGCCCCGCGAATTTCTCGGCTTTCATTTCATATTCGAGCTACCTCTTCCGCAGCAAACGTACTCACCGTCTCCACGGTGCATTACGAACTGGCGCTTGGCTTATCCTGATCCCGCTACCGACAAGGACCTGCTGGCCGCCGTCGAGCAGGCGGGGGATGTCCTGAAGAAGTGGGAGAACGGCATCGCTGCCGATGGGCAGTTCCACGATATCGGGAGCCTGCGGGGGTGGCTCGCAGGTGGACAGGAAACGGACCCATCGGCATTGGTGATAGTGAGCCACTACGATGCCTCCAATCAGGCTGTATTCTTTGAGCAGAAGGGGCCGGCGGCCCCGGCAGGGTTCATGAAGCGTTACTTTCCCATGCCTTCTTTTGCCCTGCTCGATGCTTGCAGCACCGGCAGCTTGGAGCCTGACAGGCTCGACCTCGTCTCCACCTTGAACCAGCAGGGGATCGCAGCGGCGATCGTGACCACCACCACTGCGAAACCCTCTCTGGCGGCCCAGTTCTTGACCTGCTTCGATAAACAACTTGATGCAACCTATGAAGAACAACTGTCCGCCCTGTTCGTGAAGACTCTTCGGTGTATCCGTGATTCCGACGACCCCGATTACACATATAGGTACGGTGCGGATGCCCTCACCTACCTGCTCGTCGGCGACGGCAACATTCGTCTATGCTCACCCGCACTGCCGGAAAGGAAGGAATGACTCGTGATACGAGCTAAACATGTAGCCTTGGTGGGCATTGCGTTCTTGTTCTTCCGCTCTCCTGCCAAGGCTGAGAAGCCGTTCTGTGGAGCAGCTCCGGTTCATGACAAGCGGCTCACGGTTCTCATCAGCGATACCCATTTTGGCGTCGGAAGGCTGGCTGGTGATCTCAAGAAATGGAATCCCTACGAGGACTTCCGTTGGCAAGACGAGTTCGCAAGCTTTCTCGATGCAATTAACGCAGAAGGGGCGGGTAAGACGGACCTGATCCTCAACGGTGATACCTTCGAGCTCTGGCAATCCACTGTCTCGGACTGCATGAGCGACGACGCGGAAGCAGGCTGTAGCGAGACCGAGGCACGAATGCGGCTCGAGCGGGTGATGTCCGCTCACCGCGAGGAGCTGAAAGCGCTTGGCCAATTCGCCAATCAGGGGAACAACAGACTCATCCTGGTGCCTGGCAACCATGACGCTGCCTTGCTCTGGCGCTCCGTCGCAGAGGCTGCTGTCGCTGCTACCGGCGCGAAGGAAGATCGAGCCTGCGTCGCGGAACAAGGCTATTGGCTGTCCCCGGATGGCTTGATCTACGCTGAGCACGGACAACAGATCGGACATGATGTGAATTCGTTCGGAGACCTCTGGCCCAGACCGTTCATACCGGCCCAAGGCGATTATCTGTTGAGGACTTGGGGTGAAAGGTTTGTCCAAAAATTCTACAATGACGTAGAGTGCACCTATGAAATCATCGACAACATTGACAACGAGAGCGCCGCAGTCAAGCTGGGCTTGGCAGCGGAGGGTCTCGGTGGGGGGGTGGTGCAATCCTCCAGGATGTTGCACTTCTTACTGCTCGACGAGTCCTGGGCGCAATTCAGGCAAGTCCTCGCTAAGCACAAAAGCCCAGTGTGGGACCTCCAGAAAGTCCGCGACCAAGGAGCCACCTTCCTCGTCGAGTCGATCGCCGATCCTGAAATGAGAGAGCAGGCTGAGAAGGCGCTTCACGACGGCCCTCTCAAACTGGACATCCGCGACTGGACGGTCGACGAGTTGAACGAGCTTTGTGATCGCAATGCAGCGATGATGAAGGCTTACGAGGAGCACGTCAAGGAAGGAAAAAAGGATCTCGCTCCGGTACCCACGTGCGGGGGAGGGAACCTATCGGCGATCGGTGAGGAGTTGTTGCGCTCGCGCGATGCGGTGTTGGCGGATCGACTCAAGAAGGTGAACAAGAAGCTTGTGGAGCGCGGTATTCTCAAGGCGGCTGAGCCGTTCCACGTGTTCGTCTACAGCCACACCCACCTCGCGCAAAAACCGTTCAGCCCTCTGAAATCAAAGTGGACTCCGATCGTCGTGAATACCGGGGCTTGGCAGAGGGTCGTTCATGTCGACGACCTGCGGAGCTTGGCTGCGGAACGAGGCCTGAAGCCGAGCAGCACCCTGACCAGCTGCAAGCTGGAGGACCTCCCGGCATGTTACAGCATCGTAAAGATCGCTCCGTATTCAGCCCTCCCGAATCCCACTCTCGTGTATTGGAGCCGCAGCCAGTCGGGTTCCTGGACCTTCACTCCGAGCTGTGCTGCGAAGCCGTTTCCCTGCACGGAGACGCAGCCGCGTACGTCGGCGCCCTGCAGCGATTCTCAGAAGAGCACCCATTAAGTGCCACCCAGTTGGAGATCGTTGAAGATCGCACTTGGCGGACGATGGCCCTGAGTATTCTTACCGTCTGGTTTTCCCCTGCTGTCCTAGGCAGAGGGTTTGCCCAGAAGACTCGGAGCGGGGCCGAATCAGGCCTGCAAAGGGCACGGCTGGCCGTCGCCGGCCCTCCGGCCCTTCTTGGCGGCATGTAGAGAAAAAACTCCCGTCCCCTCGCGCGCGCGGCACGAGAGACTTGGAGAGAGGCAGTCGGCCGCGATTTGGATTCTATCCAGCGACCCAAGGCGCGGCCGCAATGAAGTGCTTATAGCCCTCGTAGAGCTCCCGGCGGATCTTCCGGCTCGCCGCATAGAAGAGCGGCGCGGAGGACTTCTTCAGCCTCTCGGGGGGCTGCCTGAGGTTATTGAGCCAGGATGGCGTCGGGACCTTTCGCCAGCAGGTCGCGGAGTTGACGCTGGAGCGCGGCCTGACCCTCGATCGCTTCGACCATTTCCGCGATGCGCCTCCGGTACTCCTCGGTCGAAAGGTGCGCCCAGGAGAGAGACTGGAGATGCACCGTGTAGGGAGTCGCGAATCCAGGCGTTCACCAAGCGGCTGGCACTCCGCCACGCAGTCCCGGCCTATCTCCTCGCCGCCTCGCGCAGCCGCTCCACGTCGCGCAGGGGGGCTGTCCGAACAGTCTCTTGTATTCCCGGCTGAACTGCGAGGCGTCGTCGTAGCCCACCTGGTAGCCGGCACTGGCGGCATCCACGTTCTCGCCGAACAGGATACGCCGGGCCTCCTGGAGCCGGAGTTGCTTCTGGAATTGCAAGGGGCTCATTGCCGTGACCGTCTTGAAGTGGTGGTGAAAGCCCGACACGCTCATCCCGAGCTTCCGCGCCAGGCTCTCGATCCGCAGCGGCTGGTCGAAGTCCCTGCGGAGCCGCTCGACGGCTTCCGCGATGCGGTCGGTGTGGCCGCCCAGGAGCGCCAGGTGACGGAGCCGGTTTCCCTGTTCTCCCATCAGCAGCCGGTAGACGATCTCCCGCGTGATCAGCGGCCGCAGAACCCGCTCTTCGGCAGGCGAGTCCAGCAGCCGCACCAGGCCGCACTGTGGCATCCAGCAGCTCCGCATCCAGCGGGCTCACGTCAATCGCCCGCACGTCTCCCCGGTCCCGCGAGGAGATGACCCGCCTCCACCATCACCGAGCCGACGAGAGCCGGGCCGAGCTCCAGGCGGAGGCTCAGATACGGCCGTTCCACCGACGCCTCGATCACCCGGCCCACGACGGGCAGCTCCACGAGGATGGCGCACCTCAACGCGCCGAAGCATCCCGGTTTGGCCCGGAAGGTGCATCCCGCGTTGTCTATCGGAGGCTTGGTTCATCACCGGCGCCGCCCGTAGTACCTCTGAGGAGAAAACAATGCAGAAACGCATACTTGGGAAAAGCGGCCTCGAAGTCTCGGGCGTCGGCCTCGGCTGCATGGGCATGAGCTTCGGCTACGGACCGGCCGCGGACGAGCAGGAGATGATCTCCTTGCTCCGGTCCGCCGTCGACCTCGGCGTCACCTTCTTCGACACCGCCGAAGCCTACGGTCCATTCACGAACGAGGAGCTGGTGGGCAAGGCGCTCTCCCCCATCCGCGAGCAGGTGGTGATCGCCACCAAGTTCGGGTTCCACTTCGACGCCAACGGCAAACAGGCTGGCCTGAACAGCCGGCCCGAGCACGTCAAGGAGGTCGCGGACGCTTCGCTCAAGCGGCTCAACATCGACGCCATCGACCTGTTCTATCAGCACCGCGTCGACCCGGACGTGCCCATCGAAGACGTGGCGGGGACGGTGAAAGAGCTGATCCAGGAGGGCAAGGTCAGGCACTTCGGCCTCTCCGAGGCAGGCGTGCGGACCATCCGGCGCGCGCACGCCGTCCAGCCCGTCACGGCCCTGCAGAGCGAGTACTCGCTCTGGTGGAGAGAACCCGAAGCGGAGATCATCCCGACCCTGGAGGAGCTGGGAATTGGCTTCGTTCCCTTCAGCCCGCTGGGCAAGGGCTTCCTCACGGGCAAGATCGACGAGAGCACCTCGTTCGACAGCACCGACTTCCGCAACACCGTCCCCCGCTTCGCACCGGAGGCCCGGAAGGCGAACCGGGCGCTGGTCGATCTGCTCGGGAGCATCGCTCAGCGCAAGAACGCGATGCCCGCCCAGATCGCGCTCGCCTGGCTTCTCGCCCAGAAGCCCTGGATCGTGCCGATCCCTGGCACCACGAAGCTGCATCGCTTGCAGGAGAACGTCGCGGCGGCCTTCGTCGAGCTCACCGAGGGCGATCTCCGCGACATCGAAAGCGCCGCGTCCCAGATCCCGGTGCAAGGGGCTCGGTACTCCGAGAGCGCGCAGCGAATGATCGACCGCTGAGCGGCAAATCGAGGAGGGATAAGTAATATGCGAGTTGGCATTCTGGGTTCGGGATTGATGGGTGGCAAGCTCGGCACGATCTTCGCGCGCGCGGGACACGAAGTTGTATTCAGCTATGCACGCCGCAAGGAGAAGCTGGAGAGGCTCGCGTGCGACGCCGGTCGGAAGGCTCGCGCGGGAACACCGGCCGAAGCCGCGCAGAATGCGGACGCTCTCCTGCTGGCTGTGCATTGGTCTCGAATGGACGACGTCCTGGCTCAGGCCGGCGACTTGTCGGGAAGGGTGATCGTGACCTGCTCGCTGCCGATGAACGCCGACGACACCGGGCTCGCCCTCGGCCACACGACCTCGGGCGCGGAGGAGCTCGAGAATAGGGTTCCCGAAGCGCGAGTCGTCTGTGCCTTCAACACCGTGCCGAGCGAAGTGCTCTTCAGTGTTTTCGAGGCCCGGAGCAAAGCCAACCGACCCAGCCTCGTCTACTGTGGGGACGATGCGGGCAGCAAAGGGATGGCCGCCGAGCTGATCCGCGACGCGGGTTTCGATCCTGTGGATGCTGGTCTCTTACGGATCGCCCGCTACACCGAGCCGTTCGCATTGCTGGTGGGGCAGCTCGCCTACGAAGGAACCGAGGGGCCGGAGATGGCGTACCGGTTCGAGCGGATTGGGGAATAGGAGAAGTAATATGAGCAAAGTTTGGTTGATCACTGGAGCCAGCCGCGGCATGGGCATCGATTTCGCCAAGGCCGCCCTGGCTGCCGGCCACGCGGTCGTGGCGACCGGCCGGAACACTGACGCCGTCGCCAAGGCCGTGGGTGAGTCGGACGACCTGCTGGTCGTCAAAACTGGACGTCACCAGCCGCGCCGATGCCGAGGCGGCAGCGCAGGCTGCTGTCGGCCGGTTCGGCCGTATCGACGTGCTGGTGAACAACGCCGCCAACTTTTATGCGGGCTACTTCGAGGAGCTGACGCCGGAGCAGATCGAGCGACAGCTGGCGACGAGCCTCATCGGCCCGATGAACGTCACCCGCGCCGTCCTGTCGGTCATGCGCAGGCAGCGCTCGGGGCACATCATCTCCATCTCGTCGAGCGCGGGCCTCGTCGGCTTTGTGTTCTGTTCCGCCTACGCCGCGTCGAAGTTCGGC
Organism: Thermoanaerobaculum sp.; assembly: GCA_021154885.1. Classification (GTDB taxonomy): domain Bacteria; phylum Acidobacteriota; class Thermoanaerobaculia; order Multivoradales; family UBA5704; genus DATARR01. The sequence continues at coordinate 34,590 of JAJKHS010000136.1, read as the reverse complement.
TTGGAGGGCTGGATGGAGTCGCTGCAGCCCGAGGTCGCGCCGTTCGGCATTACCACCACCCTCGTCAACCCGGGATTCTTCCGCACGGCGCTCCTCACGCAGGAGTCGACGGCCTACGCTGAGCCGTCCCTCGAGGATTACGCGGAGCGCACAGCGGCGCAGCAGGAGTGGTGGAAGGCCCAGAACGGCCAGCAGGGCGGCGACCCGGCGAAGCTCGCCCAGGCGCTGGTCACGATCGCGAGCGAAGAGCAGCCGCCGCGCCGCTTCATCGCCGGTGCCGATGCCATCGCCACCGCCGAGCAGAAGGTCGCCGATCTCAAGGCGCAGATCGAGGCCTATCGCGAGCTGTCAACGTCGCTCGCTCTCGACGAGCTCACGCCCGCCGGCTGACCGACGCGGCGTGCGGAACAACTCAGGACCAAGGAGACGTACGATGGAGATCAAGCGAAGCGGCTCGCAGCCTTCAGCGAAAGGCCCAGCCGACTGGTTCACCGGCACCGTCCGTATCGACCCTCTCTTCGGGGCAAACGCTCCGGCGCGAGCGGCCGGCAACGCCGTCACGTTCGAGCCCGGCGCGCGCACCGCATGGCACACGCATCCACTCGGGCAAACGCTGATCGTCACCTTTGGCTGCGGCCTTGTGCAGCGTGAGGCCGGGGCGATCGAGGAGATCCGGCCCGGCGATATCGTCTGGTTCGAGCCGGGCGAAAAGCACTGGCACGGCGCGTCGCCGACGACAGCCATGCAACACATCGCCATCAACGAAGCGTTGGATGGCAAAGCCGTCGACTGGATGGAAAAGGTCAGCGACGAACAGTACAACCACAGGTAGCTTCAACATGCGAGCACAGGAGACATGAGCTTGCCGGCCGTTCTCGTCCGCCCCGCAGCGGCCGCAGACCTGAAAGCCATTGGCCGGCTCGGCGCACTCCTCGTCCGTATGCACCACGACCTCGACCCGGACCGCTTCATCGCCGCGACGCCGCAGACCGAGCACGGATACGGCTCGTTTCTCGGGACGCAGCTCGATGAGCCGAACATCATCATCCTTGTCGCCGAGCGCGACGGCGAGGTGGTTGGCTATACCTATGCGGGAGTCGAGGGGACTGATTACATGTCGCTGCGCGGGCCGGCGGGCGTGCTGTATGACATCGTGGTCGATCCCGCCCATCGCGGGCAAGGCGTCGGTCGGGTGTTGCTCGACGCGACACTGGAGGCACTCAAGGCGAAAGGCGCGCCCCGGGTTGTGCTCTCGACGGCAGAGCGGAACGAGTCCGCGCAACGCCTTTTCGCTCGCGCGGGATTCCGGCGAACGATGATCGAGATGACTCGAGAGTCAGGCGCGAAGCAATAGTCAGGAGGCAGGGCCAACAAACCCAGAAATAAGCGTCAGGGACTTTTTGAAAAAGGACAAAAAGAAAGCTCGATGGGACCCGTTCTCGCCTCCACCCTACTCTTTCGGCGTTGATTCCCTGGGATCTGAGCCTCCAGCCCTCGCTCTCAGAGCGTTTCGGGCACACCTCGCCCCAAGCGAGCGGGTGCGCTCACGAGCTGGCCCTCGGCGGGCGGTACGTCAGTCAAAGATCAATCCCCGGCTTGGCCTCTATCCGGCGACGAAGGGAAGGCCAGGGGGGAAGCTGCCGGCGGGAAAGGGGGCCATTCGATCTCCTCGTCGCAGCTTCTCGGCGGCATCGCGGAAGGCCCTCACGAACCAGGAGTAGGCCTCGTAGAACGCCTTCCGTGCCGCCTGGGTCGCGGCATGCACGAGAGGCGCGGGCGAACGGGCGAGCTTCTGGGGACGGTACTGAGGATCCCGAGCGAGGATCTTCTCGATTCCCAGGACCTGGGTCCCCGCCGCTTCTCTCGCGACGGCAGCTTCGGCTTCGATGTCCTCTTGAAGAGAGGCAATGCGACGGCGGTATTCCTCGTCGGAAAGATGAGCCCAGCAGGGAATTTTGGAAAGGATCACAGTCTCTTCCGTCGCATACCGGAGCCGGCTAAACTCTTCTCCACGATCGCGGGCCGCCTGCTCCTGGCTGCGGTTGAACCAATGGCCGGTCAGGGGAATCCCTTCGAGCAGCGCCCGAATGGAGTGGACGCCGGGCCAGTCCTCAAGCCGTTCTACAAGCTGCTCCTTGACGGACTGGCTGAGGACGTACTTCAGGATTCCGGCCTGGGCGCCCTCTTCGTCGGTAACGACGGCCATCTCGTAGCGGCGATCGAAGACCGTTCCCTCCCAACCAGTCAGGCGGTTGACTTCGATCGCCAGCTTGGCTTTGAAGCTCCGCATGAAATTCGCCGTCTGTTGGGCGTCATCGACCGTCAGCAGCAGGTGGAAGTGAGAGGAGAGCACTGAGACTGCGTTGATCTCGACTTCGCAATCCCGCTGGGCCTTCCCGAGGGTGCCAAGAAAGATGTCGTTGAATTGTGGACCCGGGAGGAACAGGTATCTCCCCTGGAGGGTCCGGCTGGTGACGTGCACGAGGGTCTTGGGTTTGGGGACGTAGCGAATTTTTCTGGCCATACTCTCTAAAAACGGAAAAACTCGCTCGCATCGCTCAACTATTTTCGGTCGTCGTCCAGAGGAGCATCGACCGACCGTATGCGCTCTTCACGGAGAGGAGAAGATGCGGAAAGCGACAAACCCGGCTCTGCGTAGCCGCCGGTCTGGCCGGGGACTCTCTACCCTCGCGTTACCCTCGCGTTACCCTCGCGTGTACTCGGTCCCCTCCCCCGGCCAGCCGATGCGGACCTTGTACTTCACCTTGACCCAGCTCCGAGTCCGCACGCCCGGCTCGTAGAGGCAGTCGGGGTCCTTGGCCACGAGCCCCTCCCAGCCGTGGGCCTTCACCTCTTCCCAGGCGGCCAGGCCGTTCGGAGGGAGCCGGCGCGCGACGAGCAGGGGGCCCGGCTCCCCTGCGAGCTCTCTCTCCAGGACAACGCGGCGACGGCGCAGAGGCGAGCCGAAAAGCTCCTTCCCCCGCGCGTAGAGGCAGTCGAAGGCGACCAGGACGGGCGGCGTCAGGAGCTTCTCCCCGCTCGCATGGGACCTGAGATAGCCGAGGTGCGAGGCGAGTCGATCGTCGAAGACCGCGATCTCGCCATCCAGGATCAGGCTCGGAGCGCGCAGCTTCGCCACCGCCCCCGCCAGCTCTGCGAACTGTGCCGTGAGATCCTTCAGGTTTCGCGAGACGATCTGCACGTGCCCGCCGCGCTTGTAAACCACCGCGCGATAGCCATCGTATTTCTCTTCGTAAACCCAACCCTCCTTGTGAAAGGGCCGTTTCACCTCCGAGAGGAGCATCGGAGGAAAAGGTCGCGGAAACTCCGTCATGACGGGGGGAGAGGGCAAGACGTATGCCGTTCCAACGCTCGGCACCGGCAGATCGAAACCTTTTTCGTTGATCCATCATTTGGACTTGAGTGAGCGGCCTTTGTCGCTGAAACAGGTTCCGGCGGAACTGGAGGGCTGGAGCGCCGGCGTGAAGATCCGGGTCTCCTTCTGCCGCGCGCGTTCCCTTTTCTTCACGGCTTCGGAGCGCGTCCCGAGCCGTAATGTTCGCCGTAAGGTTGCTCCTCTATCCTCTGGTCATCCGAAATCGAGAGTCTTGGCGCGCCTGTCCAGGGGGGTGGGTGCAGGAGGAGTGGGCGGCGAGGACCGGCCATGGTAGAGTGGCCCCCTCTACGGAGGAAGGTCCAATGGATCGAATCCTGCTCGGCTCGCTGCTGGGGGTGTTGGCCGGAGGGATTGCCGTGGCGATGATGCTGCCGATGAAGTTCCCCGACCGGCGGGCGGCGCTCCTCGGGGCGTTCTTCAACCGCTTCCTGATCGGCTTCGTGGTGGGCATCTCCGCTCTGCCGCTCCCCGCGCTGGCCGGCGGCGCCCTGATCGGCTTCCTGGTAAGCCTGCCCGACGCGATCATCACCAAGGCGTACGCGCCCATCCTGATCCTGGGGACGGTCTTCGGCGCCCTGATCGGACTTGCCGTGAGGACCTGGGGAGTGGCCTGACTCGACACCAGGGTCAGGACACGGCCTTGGCGATGGCGAACGCCGCCGCGGCCGCGACGCCGCCGATCGCCGTGGTCTGCAGCGCGCCCAGGATTGGCCGGGCGCCCGTGAGGCGGGCCTTGACGTAACCAAACACCAGCAGGGCCAGGACGGTCACCACGATCGAAGCGAGCAACGCCGTCGCGGCCACGGGCACGAAGAAATAGGGCGCCAGCGGGATGGCTCCCCCCGCGATGTAGGACAGGCCGATGGTCGCGGCGCTGGTCAGGGCGCGCCTGGGGTCCGGCTCTTCCAGACCCAGTTCGAAGCGCATCATGAACTCCGCCCACGCCTTGGGCCGCTGGCTCATGGCCTCCACGATCTGCTCCGCCTCCGGCTCGGTGAGGCCATAGGTGAGGAAGATCTCCTTGACCTCCTCCTTCTCGTCGTCCGGCTTGTCGACGATCTCCTGGTCCTCCCGTCGCCGCTCGCTCGCGTAGTGCTCGGCGTCGCTGCGGGCCGCGAGATAGCCGCCGAGCCCCATGGCGATGGAACCCGCCGCGATCTCGGCGAGGCCCGCCGTCAGCACGATGCTCGACGACGCGACCGCTCCGGACAGCCCCGCGGCGAGGGCGAAGGGGACGGTCAGGCCGTCGGACATGCCGATCACGACGTCGCGGACCTTCTCGCCGGCCGTGAAATGCTTCTCGACGTGGGGTGTGGCAGGCATGCTCTCAAGACCTCCTGGAGGTCGATCTTGTCAGGATCGGTCAGGGCCGCGCCAGCAGCACCAGCGCCAGCGCGACCGCCGCGGGAATGGCCTGAACGAAGAGAATCTTGCGGCTGGCGGTGGCGGCGCCGAAGACGCCCGCGACGATCACGCAGCCGAGGAAGAAGACCTTGATGGCGAAGCCCGCGTCGCCGAGGCTCAATCCCCAGATCAGGCCGGCGGCGAGGAAGCCGTTGTAGAGTCCCTGGTTCGCGGCGAGCGCGGCCGTGGCCGCCGCGAATTCGGGCGTCAGGCCGAAGACCTTCCGGCCCAGCGGCTTGTTCCAGAAGAACATCTCGAGCGTGAGGAAATACAGGTGGAGAGCGGCGACCAGACCCACGACGACGTTCGCGACGATTTCCATCTCTTGCCCCCTGTCCCCGACTTGGTTAGCCTGCCGGCGTAGTCTACGGCATCCTCAGGAGATCCAGCCATGAGCGACGCATCGTTCCTCCACGACCAGTTCCGCAAAGGATATTCCGACGACCCCTGGCACGGCCCCGCGACCACGGCCGCCCTGGAAGGGGTGACGGCCGCGCAGGCGGCCGCGCATCCCATCCCGGGGGCGCACAGCATCTGGGAGCTCGTCCTCCATCTGACGGCCTGGCAGAACGAGGTCCGCCGACGCCTGAGCGGCAAGGAGCCGGCCCTCCCCGAGGAAGGGGACTGGCCCGCGCCGGGCGAAGCCTCCGAGGCGGGCTGGCAGCGGGACCGCGAGCGCCTGGGAGCCTCCCTCGCCACGTTGCTGGAGCTGCTGTCGGAGCTCACGGAGAAGGACCTGGAGCGGACGGGAGGCTCCCTCTCCGACCGCGACGCGGCCCTGGGCACGGGCGTCACGCACCGGGCCATGGTCAACGGCCTCATCCAGCACCACGCCTACCACACCGGCCAGATCGTGCTGCTTCGCAAGGCGCTGGAGGCGGGACGATAGGGCCGAGGACCCGTAGCGGCGGCCCTGTCGCACTGTCCCAATCCATCGACTCGTGCGCACTAGGCTCTATGGAGCCGCGTCATGATCCTCATTCTCAGCCAGTCCTCCATGGAGCCCACGACCGAAGAGGTCATGGACTGGCTGGAGGCGCTGGGCGAGTCCTGTGTCCGCCTCAACGGCGAGGACGTCGACGGCGGCGCCGCGCTGCGCTTCCGGGTCGAGGACGACACGGCCGACCTGGCCTTCGAGGTGGGCGGCGCCGAGCTGCCGCTCTCCTCGGCCGAGGCGGTCTGGTTCCGGCGCTGGCTCCACGAGCGGCGCGCCGAGATGGCCTCGAGCCTGCTCGCGGAGCCGGCGGCGGACACCCTCAGGCTCGACTTCGAGCTCCGCCGCCATCTCACCCTGGAGTCGCGCAAGCTCAGCGATTTCGTCTTCTCGCGCCTCGCCGGCCTCCCCTGGCTCAGCCACCCGCACCGCGCCAGCCTCAACAAGCTCGACACCCTGACCCGCGCCGCCCGTGCCGGCTTCCTCACGCCCGCCACCCTGGTGACCACCGAGCGCGAGGCCCTGCGCCGCTTCTGCGCCGCGCACGGCACGGTAATCACCAAGCCGGCCGGCGAGGTCGACATGTTCCTCGACGGGGAGCGCTCCCACTTCCTCTTCACCACCGCCCTCGACCTCGCGGCCGTCGACGCCCTGCCCGAGCGCTTCGCCCCCTCGCTCTTCCAGGAAAAAGTGGACAAGGATTACGAGCTGCGGATCTTCTATCTCGCCGGCGAATGCCATGCCATGGCGATCTTCTCGCAGACCGATCCGCAGACACAGACCGACTTCCGTCACTACAACCGCGAGCGGCCCAACCGCATGGTGCCCTACCGCCTGAGCCCGCCGACCGAAGAGCGCATCCACCGGTTGATGGCCGACCTCGGCCTGGAGACAGGATCGCTCGACCTGCTCCAGGGGCGCGACGGCCGCGAGGTGTTCCTGGAGATCAACCCCGTCGGGCAGTTTGGAATGGTTTCGAAGCCCTGCAACTATGGACTGGAAAAGAAAGTCGCGCAGCTCCTGATGCGCAAGGCGGCCGATGGGCGACGAGCGTAAAACCCTTTTTGAACGCCTCTCGCCGGAGGCCCGGCAGCTCGCGCCCGTGAGCTACCGCTTCCTCCACGCGTCGCCGACCCGCGTCGCCACCATCATGCGCCTCGTCGACAGCCGGCCCTACCGCGCCGGCGGCTACGTCTGCGTGAGCTTCCGCAAACCGATCTCGAAGTGCTGCCGCCAAGATGACGACCTCTGAGCCCGGCGCGGCGAGCGCGAACCGTGAGCCGGTCTTCACCCTCTTCGCCTGCTGCATCCCGGTGCAGGGGGCGCGCCGCAGCGTCGTCTGCGACCTCCAGCGCCAGTCCTTCCAATTCATCCCCAACGGCCTGTACGAGATCCTGAGCGAGCACGCCGGCAAGACGGTGGCGGAGATCAAGGCGATCTACGGTCACGAGTACGACGAGGAGATCGACGAATATTTCGCCTTCCTGCTGCACCATGAATTTGGTTTCTGGAGCAGCGACCCCGAGCGCTTCCCCGCCCTCGACCTCGCCTGGGAGACGCCGGAGCGGATCACCAACGCCATCCTCGACGTCGACGAAGGCTCGCGCCACGACTACGGCGCCATCCTGCGCCAGCTCGACGATCTCGGCTGCAAGGCCCTCGAGGTCCGCTGCTTCCATCGCTGTTCCTTGCGCGAGCTGCGCGCCATCCTGGAGGCGGCGCGCCACGGCCGCCTGCGCTCGATCGACCTGCTGGCGGGCCACGGCCCCGAGCTCACACCCGACGCCCTGGAGGGCCTCGCCCGGGAGCACCCGCGGATCAGCCGGATCGTCGTCCACTCGGCCCCGGAGCGACGCCAGATGCCGCCGCTGCGCACCGGCGTGACGATCGAATACCGCACCGAGGTCATCGACTCCCCCCGCTGCTGCGGCCAGATCCATCCGGGCTACTTCGTGGTCGACTTCGAAACCTTTGCCGAGGGTCAGAAGCACAACACCTGCCTCAACCGCAAGCTCTCCGTCGACGCCCGCGGCGAGATCAAGAACTGCCCCTCGATGACCCGGTCGTTCGGCAACGTGCGCGAGGTGTCGCTGCACAGCGCCCTCGCGCAACGCGACTTCGCGGCCCTCTGGTCGATCAACAAGGACCAGATCGCCATCTGCAGGGACTGCGAGTTCCGTTACGTCTGCACCGACTGCCGCGCCTACCTCCGCGACGCGGCGGACCTCTACTCGAAACCGTCGAAGTGCACCTACGACCCCTACACCGCCGAGTGGCAGCCGCCGGCGGACGTGCCCGCCGGCATTCACACGAAAGGAGCTCCCGAATGAAGAAGAGGATGGAGAGTCTCGACGACAAGCTGTTCCGGCCGCTCACTGCCGCGCAGCAGCAGCGGATCACGGCCGGGTTCACCCCCGTCACCGACACCGCCATCACGCTGCGGGAAACCTACGGCGAGGCCCACGATTACATTCGCGACGGCGACAACGAGTAGCCGGTCGCGTTTTGCACGAAAGGAGCCCTGAATGAAGAAGAAGATGGAAAGGCTCGGCGACGGGCTGTTCCGGCCGCTGACTGCGACCGAGACGAAGCGGATCTCCGCGACGTTCGGCACCCAGACGGCCACCACGATCTACGAGACCGCCAACCCGAACCCTGATTTCCAGCGGGACGGCGACAACGAGTAGCGCGGGCTTCACGCCCTGACGAAGGGGAGGGCGGCCTCGTCGCCCTCCCCTTCGGCTTTCAGGCGCAGGGCCGAAACTCGGTGGGCGCTCCCGCGCCCGCTGGCGCAGACGCCGGCGGACCCCACTGCCAGACGTCCGCACCGAGCACGATGCCCCAGGCGCCGACCGGCGTGCCGTTCGGCGGCAGCGGCTCGGCCGCGAGATGGCCGGCGTTGCGCCGGCATTTGAGGGTCCCCGGGCCGTTCGCGTCGGAGGTCCAGCCGGCGGGACAGGAGACCGGGCCGGCCGTTGCAGGGCAGCATTTCAGCGGGACGAAGAAAGCTCGCACCGGCGGATTCTCGTCGACCCGCGCGACCGCCTGCCTCTTGCCGTCGAACGGGCGGCCTACTTTCCGGCAGAGCCCGGTCGGATCGGAGAACGCCGGGTCCTGCTGCGCCCTCTCGATGCACCGGTTCGTGCAGTCCCTCACCTGGTATTCCAGCATCTCGAACGGACTCTTGTCGTAAACGTGGAGCTCCTTCCAATCCTGGATCTCCAGGCCGCCGGTCAGAGGATCGGAGCCGCTCGCCAGGGCGAGCCGGCAGTAACAGGTGATTTCCTGGCCGCGGCTCTCGACCGCCAGCCCCAGGGCCAGGGTCAGCGCCACGCTCGCCACGAGCGCCCACGGCAGTCCCTTGCGTGTCGCCATGAAGTGCCTCCTCATCAGGGCATACTACACCCCTCTCCGGGCCCGCTCCGAAGGGGTGGGCCTCTTCTGATAGGCTGAGAAACCGTGAAGATCTGGATCGACGCCGACGCCGCGCCGCGCGATGTGAAGGAGATCGTCTTCCGGTCCGCCCGGCGGCTCGAAGTGGAGGCCGTGCTCGTCGCCAACTCGTGGCTGGAAGGTCCTCCGGGCAATCCCTTCGTCACCGCCGTGCGGGTCGCGGGCGGCCAGGACGTCGCCGACCGCCACATCGCGGACCACGCCGAACCGGGCGACGTCGCCATCACCGCCGACATTCCCCTCGCCGCCCGCCTGGTCGAAAAGCAGGTCGCGGTGATCGACGTGCGGGGCGAGGAGTACACGGCGGACAACGTCGCCGACCGCCTCGCCATACGCGACCTGATGGACGGCCTGCGGGGAGCGGGCCTCCTCGAAGGGGGCGGGCCGCGGCCCTACGCTCCCAAGGACAAGCAGACCTTCGCCGCCACGCTCGACCGCGTGCTCACGCGGGCACTGCGGAGTAGTAAAATTCGCCGGTGACGAATCCCCGTGGGTGGTTCACGGCAGCGCGCGACCCGCTTCAGCCCGATTCGCCCTTCTCCGGGCGCAGGATGGCCTGCACCCGTCCCACCTCGCCGCTCGCCAGCCGGACCTTGATGCCGCGGGGATGCGTCGGCGAGGGAGTGAGGATCTCCCGCACGATGCCGCGCGTGCGCTGGCCCGTCGCCTGATCTCTCTTGAGGACCACCTCGACGAGGAGGCCGGGATGAATGTCCTGCCTGCGTCTGCCGTCCATGCCGCCCATCCTAAGGGCCTGCGCCGCAGAAAGCCATGGCCGCGTTGGTGGCCCGCGGCTCCGGAGAGCAAGAAAGGGATAGTCGCCAATTTCAGGTCCGCGCTACAGTCCGTAGTCGTACCGCAACCCTCCTGGCCAGGACAACCCTTGCGGCGAACAGAAGACCGCTTTACGTTAAGGAGATCTATGCGAAACAAGATTGCTTTCTTCGCCGGTTGCTTCCTGCTCATGGCCGTGGCCAGCCGAGCCGGAGCGACGACGGCCTGCTTCGACTGGGACTGTAACGACATCACCCACGTCTGCAGCTTCGACGCGAGCTGCTCAAGCTGGACGGGCAACCTCTTTGGAACCAGTTGGAACTTCGGCGATGGCAACACCGCCTTCGTCACGGGTCTCACGACCACCCACTCCTACTCCACCCCCTATCCCACGGTCCAGTTGACGGTGGTCCCCTTGAGCTCCAGCACCGCCTCGGTGTCCTGCGACATCGTGGTCTGGAACAACATCGGACCGCCGAGGGCCACCCACGGCCGCTGCCCGTAGACAACTCCTGCTCCGCAATTTCGAGGCCGGGGCGCCCCTTGGAGGGTCGCCCTTGCCTCGATTTCGGCCGCCCTACTTCTTGACCTTCGTGCAGGTCTCGTGGTCGGTGAAAACCCACTTGCCGTCGACCTGAATCTCGCCGGCGTGCTCCAGCGCCGCGTCGCCCTTTTTCGTGAAGGTGTCGCGGGCGGGGGTCGCCGGGCCGTCGCCGGTGGATTCACCCACATAGACCAGCTTGCCCTGCTGCCAGCCGGGCGCCGTCTGGTGGGAGCGGTTGCCGAAGGCGTCGAAGCCGTCGAGGGTGAAGGCCTTGGCCCCCGCGGCGTAGCCCTCGAAGAAATCGAAGCTCATGGGATGAGGGTTCTGCGCCGTCTTCGTCTCCGCGAAATGCCCCACGTACCAGAAGCCGCCGAGCTCCTTGCGGATGTGCACCGTCGCCTGGGTGTCGTGCGCCGGGCCCATGGGCGAGGCCTCCGCCTTGCCCTTGCAAGTCCAGTCGCCGGCGAAGAACGCCAACTGTCCAAGCTCGGACGGAGGCGCGGGCGGCTGCGCCAGGGCGGGCAGGGTGGCCGCGGCGGCGAGCGCCACGGCAAACACGAAAGAACAGCTCTTCCTCGAGACCATCCTCTTCATCTCATCTCCTCCTTGGAATCCGCCGGATCGGGCGGGTCACCCCTCTCTACGGAGGATGGGGCGGCGGCGGATGAACCGGGCGGACACTTGCCAGGCAGAAGCCGCCGATCGCCATCACGTAGATGGCCTTTTCATCGAAGCGGTAGACGAGCCGGTCTTTGAGCGAGAGTCGGCGTGACCAGCACCCTCTCAGGGCGTGCTTGAGAGGCTCGGGCTTACCCGTCCCTGTTGCGGGGTCGTCCCGCTGCATCTCTTTGAGCTGCCGGCATAGCACCTGGTGCAGTGCGGGATCCCGCCGGCGTAGATCCTCATAGTGCTGCCAGGTGTCGCCCTCAAACACGATCGAGCGCATCGAGCTCATCCTGGGAGGGCCGATAGCCTGTGCCTTCCCCATGAGTCTTCAGCGAACGCTCGATCTGCTCCATGAGCGATCTGTTCTGGAGGACGTACAGCGTCTCCTGCTCCCGCTCCCAATCCTCAGCGCTGACGACGACGAAGTCCTGGCCTCCACGACGCTTGACGCGCAGAGGGACATGGTCTTCCACTACTCCCTCCACCACCTGTCGCAAGTGACTGCGGAACTCATGAACGGATATCTCTCTCATGCTCCAGATTGTACCAGAAACCGGTACGAGCAGATCGACCTGGCAAAGGCCGCCGGGGGCTTGGCAGCCCCCGGCGGTCCGGCTATACTACGACTGCTTGGGCTCCACAGGAGTGTGAGGCACAGGTTCCGGGGCCGGTTGCACGACCGGTCCCGGTTTTGTCTTCTGCTTCACCTTCTGCGGCTTGCGGCGCGGCTGCAGGCCGAACTCCGCCAGCTTCTCTCCCCTCAGACCATACTGCGTCCGAATTCCGTTGCGCAGGCGCGTGGCCAGCTCCCGGCCTTCCGACATCGCCTTCTCCAGGTCCCGGGTCGCCTGCTGGAACTGGGCCTTGAAGGCGTCCTGACGGATCATCGCGTCCTTGGCTGTGGTCCGCACCGTCGTGAGTTGCAAGCGCAGCGGCTCCAGGAACGCCAGGTCCGCCTTGTTCACGTCGACGGTCGTCGAGAGATGATCCCATTCCGAGGTTTCATCCGAATGTGCCTGTCTGGGCATGTGTGTCCTCCTTTCCTTTCTGTCGAGGGAAACCGTTCAACTGATCATCACCGCGAAGCCGAGCTGCGGCTCCGTGAGCGGGCTGCGATCCTTCCTCCGGCTCCCCAGGGTCACCAGCACCCGCAAACCCCGGAGGCGCACGTTCGCATTCACCTTGAGACTCGAGGCGAGCGACGACACGTAGGAGGAATACAGCAGGGCCGCCACCGCGTCGGGGAACTTCTTCTCCCGGTGCAGGACCGCCGTGCCGCCGAGGAGCTGCCAGGCCGGAGCCCCGGCGAGCGTCTCCTGCACCCGCTCGGGCTTCAGCCGCGTCTGGATCGGCTCCGTGGGCTGGAGCGCCACGGCCTTGGGGGTCTGGACGGTCAGAGTCTGGATGCTGTTCTTCGTGCTCATTTGAACCTCCTTGGTTCAAGAATCCGGCGCCTTCATGACGCCGGAAGATCGATCCGGCAACAACGACTTGAAGACCGCATTGTACAGATGGAGATATGAATGTCAAGACGGAGACGTTAATGACACAAAGATTTTTTCCTGTGGCGAGAAATGGGTTCAATAGTCTGAAGAACGCGACAGGAAAGGAGCGCTGGCGTCGCGGGCGGGAATTGGCTCGAAGCCGTAACGCGGCTGAGCGGAACTTGGGCGCGTCAGGAGAGTATCGTAGGGGCCGGGAGACTCCGTCGAGACCGCGCGGCACGGACGAGCCCCGCGCCGTGCGTCCGGGCCGTTGGCGCTCGACGGCGCCAAGCCGCGGGCCGCCGGGCCATGAAGGTCCGTTCCGCTCCGCGGCGGAGGGAGAGCACGACATGTCCTACACAACGCTTCGACGTTACCTCACGGTGGGAGTCCTCGCCGCCGTCCTCAGCGCGGCCGGCGCCCCTCCGGCGAGCGCCCGCGACGTCGGCACCGCCGGCCGCGCCTGGCTCTGGCTCCAGGACGTCTGGACGCAGGGCGTCTCCATCCTGTGGCACGGGGCCGGAGCCGGGGACTCAGGATCGAAGGTCGTCCCCTCCTGGGCGAAACAGGGGTACGGCGTCGATCCGAACGGAGGAACCCCACCCCGGCCGAGCTCCGTCACCCCCCCTTGTGGCAGCACCTGTCCCGATCAGGGTCCGGGCCTCGATCCCAACGGCTAGGAGCCTGCGCGGCGGCAGGCCAGCCTGGGTGGGCTGGGGGTCGTCAGGGACAGCAGGGACGGCAGGGACGGCAGGGACGAAGAAAAGGGCGGAGATTGTGGCCGGTCTCGTCCCTGCTGTCCCTGGAGTCCCTGCTGTCCCTTTCTGGTTTTCCGACTCCCCTCCTTCCCCTTGCGCTCGTGCGAGATCTATAATGAGGAGCTGCATCGGAAAACGGGCCTTGGGGCAGGAGGGGCGATGAGCGATTGCGAGACTCCGGAGGGAGTGGACGGTCATCTGAAGCTGCTGTCCTCGAAGAACGGCATCCGCCGGCTCCTCCGGGGTTGCGGCCGGGCCGGCCAGGAGAGCTGGAACTTCATGAAGGCGGCCGCCCGCGGCGAGACGCCGGCCCCGGAGCCGGGCAAGGACCGTGAGGGCCCCCTCGATGCGGTGCTGGACCGGGCCCTCGAGAACGCCCGCCGGGCCGCGGCTCTTCCGCCCCGGGAGCAGAGGCGGTTCCTGAAGGTCACCTCCCTGCTGCGCTCGGGAGACGGCGTGCGCGTGATCGCGGAGACCGCCAGGATGTCGGTCGGGGGAATAGGCGTCTACGAGGCCCTCCTCGCCCGGAGCTGGGCCGTCCGCTACGAGAATCCCCGCGAGATGTGGCACCTCGCCAACGTGGCCGTCCAGATGTGCGACTCGTTCGATCCGGAGGTCTACGGCGCCGCGAAGGTGGCGGACCTCAAGGCGCGGGCCTGGGGCGAGCTCGCCAACGCCTGCCGGGTGGCGGACCGGCTTCGCGAGGCTGAAACGGCCTTCGGCGAGGCGTTCGCCTTCTATGTCCAGGGTTCTGAGGACCGGGGCCTGCTGCTGCGCCTGCTGGACCTCGAAGCGTCGCTCTTCGGCACCTTGCGGCAATTCCCTCTGGCCCTGCAAGCTTTGACGATGCTCGCCCGCCTCCACCGCGACGCAGGTGATGACCATCTCGCCGGCCGGGCGCTCATCACCAAGGCCCTGTACCTGTTCTACCAGGGAAAGGCCGAGGATGCGTGTACGACGATCGCGGAAGGGCTCGCCCTGATCGACCGGGAGCGCGATCCTTCCCTGGCGCTGGTGGCGGCCTTCGACTACCTCCTGTTCCTCGTGGACAGCAACCGATTCAAGGACGCACAGAGGGCGTTGTTCGAGAATCGGCCCCGGTTCATGGACCAGGGCAGTGTGGCGGGTCTCAAGCTGCGCTGGATCGAGGGCCGCATCAGCTACGGACTGCGGAAGCTCAAGAGCGCGGAGATCGCAATCCGTGAAGCGAAGGAGGGGCTCGCCGAGGCCGAGATGGGATTCGCGTGTGCCTTGGCCGGCCTCGACCTGGCCATGACCCTCCTGCGTCAGGGACGCCGGGAAGAGGCGGTGCGAGAGGGGCTGGAGTCCGCGGCGATGTTCTCCGCCCTGGGCATCCACCGGGAGATCCTCGGCGCCGCGCGGCTGCTGGAGGAAACCTGCCGGGCCGAGATCACGGACCTGGCGATGCTGGAGGCCTCGGCGCAGTACCTGCGGCGGAAGATGATCGAGCTGGGGCTGGGGTAGGACCCCGTCGCGTGCTACCATAGACCGGCGCGAGCACCTCAAAGTGATGAGCACGGGAGCTCATGGAAGAGCGGCTGCTGGCGATGGAAGAAGAGCTGAACCGCCTGCGCCAGGCCCGTAGAGCCTGACCCTCCATCTTCCTACTCGCCGCCATTGCCGGCCTTCGGCCCGTCCCCGGTCGCCGTTCCCTCTTGCAGGACCGCGCGCACGGCCCTCTTGATCTCCTGATAGTCCACAGGCGACCTCGCGGCCACGGTGGCGGCCACCGAGCCTCCGCCGTGGGGCATGAGGTCTTCGAGCATGGAGCGGATCCTGCGGGCCGCGTCGCTCTCGGGCCTGGGCGCCGGCCGGGCCGGGTAGAGGAAGGCGAAGAGCTCCTCATACTCGAGCCCCAGGGCGCGGGCGACGCCCAACACCACCTCCAGCTTGGCCTCGATGGTGCCGTTCAGCAGGCGGCTGATGGTGCCGTGCTGGAGCCCCAGCCGGCGCTCGACCTCGCGGTTGGAGACGGCAAGCATCCGCAGCAGCGTGTGGAGGGCGTCGAGCAGACGCCGGACTTCGTCCTTTTCCTGGCTCATGGAACGACTTTACACCGATTCTGCTAGAGACGCAATGGAGACTTGGAGAAGACATCTTGACGAAAATATCTCCACCGTGTACAACCTCTCTTCATGGGGAGTCGTGACGCGCCGGCGGAACTTTTGCCGTACCCGGGCGACGGCGGCGAGCTCCCCCTGAACCAGCCAGAGAGGAGGGCTCGATGAACAACGGGTCGAAGTTGAGAAACGCCTTTTCCGAGGAGTACCAGGCCGTCCTGCGCACGCGGGACGAGCCGGACGGTCCCTGGGCCGGAGATGCAGCCAAGCCGGTGGTGATCTGGCAGTACGGAGGCGGCTTCGGCCTGTTCCGGCCCTGGCAGAACCCGCAGGCCGGCGACGAGCCTTTGGCCGTGTTCGCGGAGCTCGCGGACGCACGGCTGGCCGTGGTGGCCCGCGCGATGATCCGAAGGACCAGGTACTACCAGCTCCGGGAGCCGAAATTCCCTCACCCGGTGGAGGGGGTATGCCGTGTTGCGGGAGGGAGAGGAGAAGGGGCGGCTTCAGGTCTTCGAGCCCGAGTGGATTGACATCATGAACGTGCTCACCTGCACGGCCCAGTTGGCAGAGGGCCTCGCCGTGGTGCTCGATCTGGCCGGCCCCTCGACCCAGGAGGAGCTGGGGGAGATCCTCGGCCGCAGCTTCGCGCTCCCGCGGCGTCCTGGCGAGGGGGGAGGAGAGAGCGAGGAGGAGACCCGGCCGGAACCCGGCCGCCCCGTGTCTCCAGATCAGGAGGGAGACCGCGGCAGATGACGGGGAGAGGGCCCTCCCCATTGGGGAGGGGCTCATCCCCATTGGGGAAAGGACCACGGACGAACGGGGAGAGGCCTCTCCCCGCCCGGCAGAGCTCCCGCAGGAGCGGGGAGAGGCTCGTACCCGCTCGGGAAAGCTCCCGGAGGAGTGGGGAGAGGGCTGTACCTGTTCGTGGAGAGCTCTCGTGGGCTCGCGAGAGGCTGTCCTCGACGTCCTTGCTCACCCGGCCGAGGCCTGATACCGCTCGCGCACGCTCCCCTGGCCGAGGAGCCCTTCGATCGAGGAGACCAGCTCGGGAACGAGCTGGACCTTGTAGCGCTCCTGCGTGGCGATGCGCACGACGCGGTCGGGGAACTGCATCTCCAGGGTCACTGGCACGTCGCCCGGATGCTCGGTGAGGAGGTCGCGGAGCTTGAGCATCTTGCTCTGGGAGAGCGCGGGATCGAGCGTCAGGTCGACTCCGGCCAGAGGGCGGGAGGCGAGCTGCTTGTCCAGAGGGACGATCTCCTCGACCGTCAGCTCGACCTCGCCCCCCCGCTCGCGCACCTGGCCCTTGACCAGCACCACCGCCTCGTCGGCCAGCAGGTGGCCGAACTGCTGGAGCTGGTTGGCGAAGAGGGTCACGGCCAGGCTCCCCACGAGATCCTCCAGCACGAAGCGGCCCATGAAGCGGCCGGCGTTGGCGCCGCTCTTGATCTTCACCCGGTTCAAGCCGGCCACCATGCCGCCCAGGGTCACGGTCCCCTCCGGGAGATTGTCGATGCTTTCGCGCAAAGCGGCCGTGGTGTGGCTGATGAGGCGCTCCAGGACCGCCTGGTGCTCGGAGAGCGGGTTGCCGGTGAGAAATAGCCCGAGGGCCTCCTTCTCATAGCGCAGCCGCTCGCGCTCGGGCCACGGGCGGACGGAGAGGTCGGGCGACGGCTCGTTGGACTGGCCGCCGCCGAGCATGCCGAAGAGGCTGGACTGCCCCTCCTCACGGTCCCGGCGGCGGCGCTGGGCATAGTCCAGCAGGCCGTCGAGTGAGTGCCAGAGGGGAGTGCGGGGAATGCCCAGGCTGTCGAAGCCGCCTGACTTGACCAGGCACTCGAAAACCTTGCGGTTGACCAGGCGCAGGTCCACTTCGGTGGCGAGGTGGGTCAGGCTGCGGAACCGGCCGGCTTTCTGGCGCGCCGCCAGCACGGACTCGATGGCGCTCTCCCCCACCCCCTTGATGGCGCCGAGGCCGTAGCGGATCCTGTCGCCCACGGCGGTGAACATGTAGCCGCTCTCGTTGACGTCCGGCGGCAGCAGCTCGATCCCCATGTTGCGGCACTCGGCGATGTACTTGGCGATCGAGTCGGAGGAGGAGAGCTCGGAGTTGAGCATGGCGGCCATGAAGGGCACTGGATGATGGGCCTTGAGGAAGGCTGTCTTGTAGGCGAGGTTGGCGTAGGCGACGCTGTGGCTTTTGTTGAAGCCGTAGCCGGCGAAGGGCTCGATCTTGTCCCAGAGCTCCGCAGCTTTCTGCCGCGGCATGCCGCGGGTGGCCGCGCCGTCGACGAACTTCTCCTTCATCTTGGCCATGACGTCGGCCTTCTTCTTGCCCATGGCTTTGCGCAGCGTGTCCGCCTCGGCCATGCTGAAGCCCGCGACCGCCACGCCGATCAGCATCACCTGCTCCTGATAGACGATGATGCCGTAGGTCTCCTCCAGGATCGGCTGCATCTCGGGAGCGAGATAGGAGAATTTCTTGCCCTGCTTGCGCTGAATGTACTCGTCGACCAGGGTCATGGCGCCCGGCCGGTAGAGGGCGTTCAACGCCGCGAGCTCGTCGAAGCGCGAGGGCTTGAACCGCCGCAGCAGATCGGTCATGCCGCGCGATTCAAACTGGAAGATGCCGCTCGTGCGCCCTTCGGCGAAGATGCGGAAGGTCTCGGGATCGTCGAGTGGGATCTCCTCCAGATCGAGGTCGATCCCCTGATGGCGGAGGATCTTCACCGCGTCATCGATGACGGTGAGGGTGCGCAGACCCAGGAAGTCCATCTTCAGGAGCCCGAGGCTCTCGATGACGTTCATGTCCCACTGGGTCATGATCTGCTCTTCGTCCCCCTTGGTGACCTTGTAGAGGGGGACGAGATCGTCGAGCCGGCGGGGTGTGATGACGACGCCCGCGGCGTGGACGGAGGCGTGGCGGGTGAGCCCCTCCAGTCGGGAGCCCACCTCGACGATCTGCTTGACCTCGGGGTCTCTGGCGATCTCGGAGGCCAGCGGCTCGTCCCTGGCGACCGCGGCCAGCGACTTCGTCATGTCGGGGATCAGCTTGGCGATGCGGTCGACCTTGACGTAGGGCACCCCCATCACCCGGCCGACGTCGCGGATCACGGCCTTCGCGGCCAGGGTGCCGAAGGTGATGATCTGGGCCACGCGGTCGCGGCCGTACTTCTCGCCGACGTAGTGGATGACCTCGCCGCGACGCCGCATGCAGAAGTCGATGTCGATGTCCGGCATGCTGATGCGGTCGGGGTTGAGGAAGCGCTCGAACAGCAGGTCGTACTGCAGCGGATCGATGTCGGTGATGCGCAGGGCGTAGGCCACCACCGATCCCGCCGCCGAGCCGCGGCCCGGTCCCACCGGGATGTCGTTCTCCCGGGCGTGGCGGATGAAGTCCCAGACCACCAGGAAGTAGCCGGGGAAGCCCATCTTCTCGATGACCTGGATCTCGTACTCCAGGCGCTGGCGGTAGGCCTCGTCCTCGTGGCGGACCAGCCCCTGGGCGCGGCGCCGGCGCAGCTCGACCAGGCGTTCGTCCAGTCCCTCGCGGGCCACCTTCTCGAAGTAGCTCTGGAGATCGCCATAGCCTGCGGGCAGTGGGAACTCCGGCAGGTGGAAGGTCCCGGTGGGGATCACCAGGTTGCAGCGCTCGGCGATGGCCAGCGTGTTCTCCAGCGCCTGATGGTCGTCGGGGAAGAGCCGGTGCATCTCGTCCGCGGACTTCAGGTAGAAGTTGTCCGAGGCGTAGCGCAGCCGGTCGGCGTCGCCGAAGGTCTTCTGGGTGCCGATGCAGAGCAGGACGTCGTGAGCGAAGGCGTCGTCCTTGCGCAGGTAGTGGCAGTCGTTGGAGATCACCAGGGGGATTCCCGTGCGCTGGGAGATGCGCCGCACGACGTCGCTGGCGAGCCGCTGCTCGGGGATGCCGTGGTCCTGCATCTCCAGGTAGAAGTTCCCTTCGCCGAAGATCTCCTGGAACTCCCGCGCCGCAGCCTCCGCCTCCTTCTCGCGGGTGGCGACGATCAGCTCGTTGACCTCGCCCTTGAGGCAGGCGGAGAGGCAGATCAGCCCCGCGCTGTGCCGGCGCAGCAGCTCCTTGTCGACGCGGGGCTTGTAGTAGAAGCCCTCGAGGAAGGAGCTGGAGGTGAGCTTGAGGAGGTTGCGATAGCCGGTCTCGTCCCGGGCCAGGAGGACCAGGTGGTTGCTGCTCCCCCGCCCGGGAGTACGGTCCAGCCGGCTTCCCTGGGCGACGTAGGCCTCCATGCCCACGATCGGCTTGACGCCGGCGGCCCGGGCCTTGTTGTAGAACTCGATGGCCCCGAACATGTTGCCATGGTCGGTGAGAGCCATCGCCGGCATGCCCGCCTCGACCGCCGCCTTGATCACGTCGTCGAGACGGTTGGCCCCGTCGAGGAGGCTGAACTGGCTGTGGAGGTGGAGGTGGACGAAGTCGGACATCGCGGTCAATGGGGATCAGTCGGGGTCAGATCGGTCTCCGCTGATGTTACCAGAATCGGAGCCGTCCTCGCGTGGCGCGTGGTGGCGCAGGGATCAGGGACTGCAAGGACAGCAGGGACAACAGGGACGATAGGGACGAAGTCCATGGCCGAGACTGGAGCTTCTTGTCCCTGCCGTCCCTGCAGTCCCTGGTGTCCCTTGTCCCTGGTGTCCCTGCAGTCCCTGCCTTCGGCTTTCAGGCGCGCGCAGGCTCCTAGGGGTGAGGGCGCTTCGCCTCCAGCCGGCTGACGCGGACGACGTAGTCGAGCCCCGAGGCCACGGTGAGGATGGGGACCAGGTAGATCGCTCCCGTCGAGACATCCTCCAGCCAGTGCAGGTCGTGCAGGGAGCCGGAGAGGAGGACGAGGACCACGGCCACGACCTGGAGGGCGGTGTTGACCTTGCTGAGGACCGTGGGCGGGAACCGGCGCACCCCCGCCGCCAGGTAGAGCACCAGGGCCACGGAGACGAGCAGCACGTCACGGGCGATGACCAGGATAGTCACCCAGAGGGGGATCGGAGCCCCGTGGGCGAGGCTCGGGATGGAGAGCACCACGTAGGCGCTGACCAGCAGGAGCTTGTCGGCGATCGGGTCGAGGTAGGCGCCGAGCAGCGACTGCTGGCCCCAGAAGCGGGCGATGAAGCCGTCGAGAGCGTCGGTGACGCCTGCCGCCACGAAGATCAGCAGCGCCTTGGTGGAATCCCCGTTCACCACCTCGATGATGAACAGGGGGACCAGCCCCATCCGCAGCAGGGTGAGCAGATTGGGGACCGTGAAGGTCATGCGCCGCCCAGGAGCTTGACGCTGCGTCGCAGGATCTCCACGGCATCGCTGCCGGCGAGAGGGCCCGTGGGGTCGCAATCGTCCTCCGCGGCCAGGAGCCCGCACGCCAGGGCGGGATCGCAGACGTTGCCGCTGCCACCGGCATTGCCCCCACCTTGACCGGCGCAGGCGCCGGCCCCGAAACGCGCCAGCAGGCGCAGGACCACCCGCAGCGCCGGGCCGCGGCGGATCGACGATCCGGGCGAGAAGCGGTGGAGGGTGGGATCGACATCCATCAGGCCGAGATTGACGACGCGGACGATCTCCTCCTGGTGCGGATTGTCGAGGACGTCCGTGGCGATGCGCCCGGCCGTGGGCCGGCTGTTGCGCACGTCCGGCACCAGCCAGTAGAGGAGCAGGGCGAAGTCGGCCCGGCTGAGCTCCGGCCTGGCGGCGACCTCCTGCACGTCGCGGGGGAGCTGGGAGAGCCGCCAGCGGAACTTGGCGGATTCCAGCTTCTGCGCCAGGGCGGAATCGCCGGGATGGCGGGCGGCGAGGTCCTGGGCGATCTTCAGGCCGGCGCTCGGGTCGCCCACCTCCAGCTCCAGCTCGGCGCGGCGCTCGAGGAGCTGCCGGTCGCCCGCCCGGCGGGCGGCGAGCTCTTTGACAGCGGCGAGCTCGGCGGCGAGGTCGCCCCGGGCCACGGCCACCTTGCGCGCGGCCTCGTAGGTGAGAGTCTCGGAGGGGGCCCAGCTCCGCAGCAGCTCGAGCTGCTTTTCGGCCTCCGGCAGCTTGCCCCCGCGCAGAGCCTCGTCCAGCCGGTTGGCGACGATCTCCAGGGCCCGCGGGTGGAGCTCGTTGACGCGTTTCAAGGCCAGCGGGCTGCGGGCAGCCACGCTGCGATAGGAGGCGTAGGCCAGGGCGACGTCCCCCATGCGCTCGGTGGCCCGCCCCAGCAGGAGCTGGCTCGCCGTGTAGGCGGGCAGGGCGTCGCCCACGGGCAGCAGCCGGAGGAGCACGGCGCGATGGTCGCCGGCGGCGAATTCCACCTGGGCGGCGAGGACCTGGGCCGGGAAGAATTGGGGATCGTCGGCCAGCATCTCGCCGGCGATGCGGCTGGCGGCGTCGGTCTCCCCCCTCTCCAGGAGGCCCCGCCAGGCGGCGGTCAGGCGCTCCCGCCGCTCCGGGTCGACGTCCGGGGAGTAACCCTCGAAGGGATCGATCAGGTACGGCCGGTCGGCCGGGGCGAGAGCCAGAGGTTCCGGAGGACGCCGGGCCGGCTCGCGGACCGGCGGCGGCGGTGCCGAGGTGCAAGCGGTGCCCGCCGCCAGCAGGACGGCCAGCAGGAGGAGAGCCGCAGTAGCCCGGCAGCCATGACGCCCGACCTCAGGCAGGGTGGGGCGCTGCAGTGATGGTGGCGATGGCATGCTTGTAGATGAGGATTTCCTTGCCTTCGCTCTCGAGCACCACGGCGAAGCGGTCGAAGCGCTTGAGGCGCCCCAGAAGGTGCCGGCCGGTTACAAGCTCGAGATACATCGTCTGCCCTTCCTTGAGGCTCTGGAAGAGATACCCATCCTGAATATTGATGTTGTGCTTAGCCATACGCCCTCCCGAGACCCCTGTGCTTGGCATGTTCAAGTACTCCCGGAATCTGCCGTTCAAGATCCTGGGCGGAAAACCAGGTAACCTCCGGCTCCTTCCGAAACCAGGTCTCCTGCCGCTTGGCGAAACGCCGCGTCTCCCTCACGATGTCAGCGACCGCCGTCTCGAGAGACTCGATCCCCTCCAGATGACGGACGAGCTGACGATACCCGATCGCCTGGAAAGCGGGAAGGGTGGGCGAGAAACCCCGGCGCAGGAGCGCCGCCACCTCTTCCAACCAGCCCGCTTCCAGCATCCGGGCCACTCTCACTGCGATTTGATCGTATAAGATGCTACGTGGGAGCGTCAATCCGACACGAATGACCGCAATGCCCTGAGTCCCAAAGGGTTGCTCCGCCGTCCATGCGGATAGCGGCCGGCCGGAGACGAGAGCGACCTCCAGGGCCCGCAGCACCCGCTGGGTATCGCCGGCTCCGAGCCGCTCCACCGTGGCCGGATCGAGCCGTCGCAGCTCCTCCCGCAGCGGCGCCAGTCCCTCGGTCTCCAGCCGTTCCCGCAGCTCGTGACGCACCTCCGGATCGCCCGCCGGCACCGGGCTGATGCCGTCGCAGAGGGCCCGCAGGTAGAGGCCGCTGCCGCCCACCACGACGGGCACCCTCCCCCGCCCCTGGATCTCGGCGATGGCCTCCCGGGCCCGGCGGGCGAAGTCGCCGGCCGAGTACCGCTCGTGAGGCTCCAGGACGTCGATCAGGTGGTGCGGCACCCGCGAGCGCTCCCCGGGGCCGGGTTTGGCCGTGCCGACGTCGAACCCCCGGTAGACCTGGAGCGCGTCGGCGTTGACGATCTCCCCGCCCAGGCTCCCGGCCACGGCCATCCCCAGCGCGCTCTTGCCGGTGGCGGTGGGACCGACGATGGCGAGCACGGGCTCCATGGCTGCCTTAGGGTACAGTGTTTACGGCGGCGGGGTGTGGAGTGCTCCACTGGCGCCTTGCTTTACAGGGACAGCAGGGACTTCAGGGACGACAGGGACAGCAGGCCTTCCAAGGACAACAACGCCGGCAAAGTTGAATCTTGTCCCTGCTGTCGCTGGAGTCCCTGCTGTCCCTGGCTTGTCTGCCGCACAGGACTCAGGCCCGCCTCACTTCGGCGCTCCCGGCGTCGTGATCCGGATCTTCCCGTCAGCCCCGAAGGCGAGCAGGATCTCGCCGCTGCGGTCGGTGCGCAGGACCCTCGCTCCCCCTTCCTGCAGCCGCGTCACCACCTCGGGCGAGGGGTGGTGATAGACGTTGCGCACGCCGGCCGAGATCAGCGCCAGGCGCGGCGTGGCCGCTTCCAGGAAGATCGGAGTCGAAGAGGTCCGGCTGCCGTGGTGGGCCACCTTGAGGACGTCGGTCCGCAGCTCCGGACCGCAGCAGTCCGCCAGCTCGTGCTCGGACTGCCGCTCGATGTCGCCGGTGAGGAGGGCTCGCCGCCCGTGGACCGAGGCCAGGAGCACCAGCGAACGCTCGTTGGTGGCGCGATGGCCCTCGGGCTCCGGATGGAGGACCGCCAGTCGCCAGCGCCCGAGTTTGAGGCGTTGGCCTCGCGAGAGGAAGCGATGGCGCAGGCCGGGCAGGGACAGCAGGCGGCCGGCGCAGCCCTGGGGCTCCCAGCCGGGAGCGCTCCACACCTCGCTCACGGTCAGGTAGGCGGCGATGTCCACCAGGCCACCACAGTGATCGCGGTCGGGGTGAGTCATAACGAGGGCGTCCAGGCGATGGACGCCCTCGCCCAGCAGGGCCGGCAGGAGCACCCGGCCGCCGAGATCGGCGCCATCCCACCCTCCCCCGTCCACCAGGATCGCGTGGTCGCCATCGCGCAGCAGGATCGAGTCCCCCTGCCCCACGTCGAGCATCGTCAGCTCGGGACCACGGCGCTCGATCCCAACTCCGGAGACGGCGGCCCACAGCCCGGCCCCGGCACAGGCGGCGGCGAGAAGGCGCAGAGCCCGGAGCCGCGGTGGCAGCAGGAGAGCCAGCCCGAAACCGAGGGCCAGCAGGCAGGCGGCCCAGGCGGGAACCGCCAGCGGCAGGGGGCACCAGATGCCCGGCGGCGTGCGCGAGGGCCAGGAGAACGGCGTGGCCAGGAGATCGAGGATGGGGAGCAGCCGCGCCGCCAGAGAAGACGAGACGAGGGCCGCCGCCGTCCAGACGAGAGAGGCCGCCAGAGCCAGCCCCGTCCACGGCACCGCCGGCAGGTTGAGCAGCGGCGCGAGCGGCGAGAACAGGTAGAAGCGCGGCAGCGCAAAGGGAAGAGTCGCGAGCTGGGCGCTGGCGCTGGCCGCGAGCGACGCTGTGAGCCACCTCGGGAGATGGCGACTGTGCCAGCGTCTGGCGAGATGCGGCGCGACCAGCAGCAGCCCTGCCGTGGCGGCCACCGTGAGCTGGAAGGCGGGCGACCGCACCAGGTCGGGACGGTCCAGGACCAGCAGGATCACCGCCCAACCCAGGGCGTTGGCGGCGGCCGGCGGGCGCTCGGCGAGGAGGGCGAGCACGGCGAGCCAGGCCATCACGGCGGACCGCACCAGCGCCGGCATCGGCCCCACGAGCAGCAGGTAGAGGGAGCTGGCCGCCAGCATCAGCAGCAGGCGGGGCCGCCGGGGGAGAAAGCCGCCGAGGAGCCAGACCGCCCCCGCCACCAGGGCCACGTGCACGCCGGAGACGGAGAGGAGATGGTAGATGCCCGTCACCCGCAAGCCCCGCTTCCATTCCAGGGGGAGCCCGCCGGCGTCGCCCAGCACCAGGGCGCGGGCCAGGGCCTTGCCCTGGCGATCGCCATCGCTGTCCGGTCCTGCAGCCCGGTAGGCGTCCTCCACCCGCCGGCGGAGGGTATCCGAGAGGCGGGCGACCCAGCCGGGCGGAGCCTCGACGGCGAGGAGCTGGCGGCTCTTCACCCGCAACCGCCACGGCCCCGGCGGCACGGGAATGCGGTTGGCGAAGCCCGGCGAGCGGCTGAGATAGCCCTGGAGGCGCAGGGTCGACCCGAAAGACGGCGGCGGCGCCTCCGGATCGGGAAGGTGGACGACGACCTCCAGAGGCGGCGACCCGACGCGGTCCCCCTGACGCAGCCGAAGCACGCGGGCGGGAGCGGACCAGCCGTCGTCGTCGGGGGACCAGTGGCCGGCGACGTGGACCACGGCCTCGACCGGGCGTTCCCGGATCAGGCCGGCAGTCGGGTCCGCGGGAAGGACGAGCCGCACGGCGGCAACGAGCAGGCCCAGGCTCAGGAAGGCCAGGCAGATGCCGGCGGGCCGCCGGAGGGCAAGGGCCAGCAGGGCCAGGGCCGCGAGCAGCGGCACCGGCAGGTACGGGAGCTCGAAGGCGAGCAGGGAACCGGCGACGAAACTCGCGGCCGGCAGGAGCATGGGAGCGGTTCTGGTATCCATGTTCCATAAAAACGGAAAAACTCGCTCCCATCGCTCAGCTTTAGTCTCGGCTTAAAGACCCTCATCACCCCGGCCCTCTTCTCCCGCCCCCTCCCACCCCCCTCACCGGGAGAAGAGGGAGAAAGGCAAGAACCCTTCAGCCGGGTCCCCCTCTCCCGGTGAGGGGGGTGGGAGGGGGCGGGAGAGGGTCGGGGTGAGGGCCCGCCCCGAAGGGGCGCTTATTTCTTGGGCTCCGCTTCCGGCGAGAACAGCGACAGCACCGGCAGCCCCAGCCGGCGGCGCAGGGTTTGGCGGAAGAGCCGATCGCGAGAGGTCTCCAGCTCGTCGGCCGGCAGGCGGCCGCGGAGCAGGGCCAAGGTCTTCTCCACCGCCGCGCCGATCTCGGTCCGGTCCTCCCCGGTCAGGCCGGCCGCGGCGGCGTCGAGCATCTCGCGGTCGAGGGCGGCGAGGCGGTCCTCGACCTGCTGGGGATCGCCGGCGAGCGCGGCGACTCGGGTGGCCAGGCCGGAGAGGGAGGGGGGAAGCGAGGCGGCGAGGGCGGCGAGGCGGGGCGCCACCTCGAAGGCCGGTGCCGCGGCCCGGTGCCCCGGCGCGGTGAGCTCCTTGAGATCGGTCCACGCCGCTTCGACGGCGGGAGCGCAGTAGCGCAGGCTGGAGATCTTCCCTTTCGCGCCCCGCTCCCTGCGCCTGGCGAAGACCTCCTCCAGCGTCCGCCGCACCAGATCGAGAGGGACCCCCTCCTGATGCCAGCGCCGGGCCACCTGCCAGTCCGTGGGCGACAGCAGCAGGGGCGAGCCCCGCAGCTCCACGAAGATCTCTTCGACGGCCTGGAAGTAGGCGTGGTCCGGGTCCGGCCCGTCAGCGGTGGCGCTCATGAAAGGTCAGCAGATCCGCGAGGCCGATCACGATATCAGAAGGGTGACGTACAATCTTGGGATGGCCAGCACTGGTAAGACTCCAGAGATCGACCCCTCGGTCCAGACCGAACGCGACAGCCGCCTGAAGGCTGAGGAGTCGCTGCGCCAGAGCGAGGAGCTCTTTCGCCTGCTCGTCGAGGGCGTGACGGACTATGCCATCTTCCTGCTCGATCCCAACGGGATCGTGACGACGTGGAATCTCGGCGCCGAGCGCATCAAAGGCTACAGCGTCCAGGAGATTATCGGCCGTCACTTCTCCATCTTCTACCCCGAGGAGTCCGTGGCGCGAGGGTGGCCCGAGTACGAGCTGAAGGTCGCGGCCGCCGAGGGCCGGTTCGAAGACTACGGCTGGCGCGTGCGCAAGGACGGCTCGCAGTTCTGGGCGAACGTGATCATCACGACCCTGTATGACCGCGGCAGGCTGCTGGGCTTCTCGAAGGTCACCCGCGACCTGACCGAGAAGAAGCGGACGGAGGAGGAGCTGCAGCAGGAGCGGGACCTGCTGGAAGAGCGGGTCCAGGAGCGCACGGCGGAGCTGACGCGGCTGGAACAGGAGCTCCGCCAGAAGGTGGCAGAGCTGGCGGCGGCCGATCGCCGCAAGGACGAGTTCCTGGCGACACTGGCCCACGAGCTGCGCAACCCGCTGGCCCCCCTCCGCCACGCGCTGCAGCTCCTGCAACTGACGGACGGCGATCCGGACCTCCGCAAGAAGGCCCGCAGCGTGATGGAGCGCCAGCTCGCGCAGATGGTGCGGCTCATCGACGACCTGCTCGACGTGTCCCGCATCACCCGCAACAAGCTCCAGCTCCGCAAGGAGCGCGTCGAGCTGGCGACCGCGATCCAGAGCGCGCTGGAGGCGGTCCGGCCGCTCGTCGAGACCGCGGGGCACGAGGTCACGGTCGCGCTCCCTGCGGAGCCGGTCCACCTGGACGCCGACCCGACCCGGCTGACCCAGATCTTCACCAACCTGCTCAACAACGCCGTCAAGTACACGGAGCCGGGCGGCCACGTCCGCCTGGCGGCCGAAAGACGGGGCAGCGAAGTCGTGGTGTCCATCCGCGATACCGGCATCGGCATCACCGCCGAGCACCTGCCTCACCTCTTCGAGATGTTCTCGCAAGTGACGCCGGCCCTGGACAGGTCCACCGGCGGCCTCGGGATCGGCCTCGCCCTGGTGCGGGGACTGGTCGAGCTGCACGGCGGCAGCGTCGAGGCGCACAGCGCGGGCTTAAGCCAGGGGAGCGAGCTCGTCGTCCGCCTGCCCGTGGCCGCGGCTCCAGCGTCCGCGCCGTCGCAGCCGGAAGCCGAGCAACGTTCCCCCTCCGGCGCGCGGCGCCGCATCCTCATCGCCGACGACAATCTGGACTCGGTCGAGGTCCTCGGCATGGTCCTGGAGCACGTCGGCTACGAGGTGCGGACGGCTCACGACGGCCTCGAGGCGGTGCAGGCGGCGGCGACCTTCCGCCCCGACGTCGCACTGCTCGACATCGGCATGCCGGGGCTCAACGGCTACGAGGCGGCGCGGCGCATCCGCGAGCAACCCGGGGGCTGGGACATGGTCCTCGTGGCCATCACCGGCTGGGGGCAGGAGGACGACAAGCGGCGGGCCCGGGAAGCGGGCTTCGATCACCACCTGACCAAGCCGGTGGATCCCGCCGATCTCCAGAAGCTCCTGGCGTCGGTCCTCAGGTAGCCCGCCGCCGGACCCTCAGCGGTTGCGCTCATAGATGAGCTTCAGGCCCGCGAGCGTCAGGTCGGGGTCCACCTCGCGGATGTACTTCGAGCCCGAGGCGATGAGCGGCGCCTGGCCGCCGGTGGCGACGACGCTCCTGACCCCCGGGATCTCGGCGTGGAGCCGTTCGAGGATGCCGTCAACCAGGCCGATGTAGCCGTAGTAGATGCCGGCCTGCATGGCGGCGGCGGTGTTCTTGCCCACCAGCTCCGTGGGCTTGCGCACGTCCACCCGGTAGAGGCGCGAGGCGTGGGCGAAGAGGGCCTCGGCCGAGATGGTGATCCCCGGGGTGATGATGCCTCCCGCATACTCCCCCGCCGCGTTGACCACGTCGAAGGTGGTGGCGGTGCCGAAGTCGACGACGATCACCGGCGAGCCGTAGCGCTCGCGGGCGGCGACGGCGTTGACGATGCGGTCCGCGCCCACCTCGGTCGGGTTGTCGTAGCGGATGGGCATGCCGGTGCGCACCCCCGGCTCGATGAACAGCGGCTGCTTGCCGAAGTAGCGCTGGGCCATGCGCTCGAGGGTGAGGTGGAGGGGGGGCACCACCGAGGAGATCACCACCGCCTCGGCCGCGACGGGATCGACCCCGCGCAGGGTGAACAGGGGGAGGAGCAGCGAGCCGTACTCGTCCGCCGTGCGCTCCGTGTCTGTCGACAGCCGGAAGCTCTCCACCAGCTCGTCGCCCCGGTAGATGCCGAACACCGTATTGGTGTTGCCCACGTCCACCAGGACGAGGATGCCGGCCGGCTCGCTCGGGCCTCTCTTCATCCCTCGATCACCTCGCCGGACGCCACCGGCACCAGCCGGCCGTTGCTGTCCAGCAGCAGCCGGCCGAATTCGTCGAAGCCCAGGAACGTCCCCGTGATTTCATTTTCGCCGATGCGGCAGACGATCCGTTCCCCCGGCTGGTGGATGGACAGGGCACGGTAGCTCTCCACGGCCCAGGCGCCGTCGGCGGCATGGGCGAGCGCGGCCTCCAACCCCAGCACCAGGTCCCAAGTGAAGTCAACGAAGTCCGCGAGGCTTTCGTCCTGGTCACCCGCTCCCTGCAGGACGCGCACCGAGGTCGCATTGTCCGGCAGGTCCGCCGCCTGCTGCGAAAAATTCACTCCGAAACCGATGAGGGCCAGGGTGCCCTCCCCGGGGCGCACCGCGGCCTGGATGAGGATACCGCCGATCTTCCTGCGCTCGCTCCCCACCTCGACCACCAGGTCGTTGGGCCACTTCAGCCGGCACGGCACGGGCAGGTGGGCCGAAACGGCCCGGCAGAGCCCGACGCCCGCCAGCAGGGGGAGGGTCTGGAGCAGGCCGGGGTCTTCCACCCGCAGCACCCAGGTGGCATAAACCCCCTTGCCCGCGGGGCTCGACCAGCTCCGCCCCTGGCGCCCGCGGCCGCCGGTCTGCTCCAGGGCCAGCACCACGAGGGGGTGGAGCGTCTGCGCCTCGTTCTGGTACTCGGTGGCGATGGCACGGGCGAGCGCGTTGGTGGAGTCCACGGTGGGGAGGATCACCAGGTTCTCGGGGCCGCCGCGGCGCTCCCGCCGCCGTTGCAGCCCTGCGACGTAGCGCTCGAAGTCCTCCACGGCCATCACTTCCCCCTAGGAAAGGCCCAGGCTGGAGCGCAGGGCGGCCTGCCGCTCGCGCATCTCCGCCAGCTTCGCCCGCCCGCCGTCCACCACGTGGGCCGGCGCCTTGGCCAGGAAGTCGGGGTTGCCCAGCCGCTCCTCGGCGCGGCCGATCTCGGCGGTCAGCTTCTCCAGCTCCTTCGCGAGACGCCCGCGCTCGTCGTCTCCCAGGACCTGCTTTTCCACCACGGCGCCGATCTCGACGCCGGCGACGAGATCGCGCACCGCCCCCTCCGGGGGAGCCCCCATCGTCACCGTCTCGACCCGGCCCAGGAAGCGCAGCAGCGGCGCCTGCCCGGCGAGCAGCCCTCCCACCGCAGGATCGCCAGCGTGCACGAACAGGTCGAGCTTCGCCTTCGGAGCGAGACCCAGCTCGGCGCGCAGGGCGCGGGCGCGGGTGACCACCTGGATGAGGGCGTCCATCCCCGCCTCCACCTCGGGGCTCTCCCAGGCCGCCTCGCGCCCGGGGTAGGGGGCGAGGCAGATCGTCTCGGGGTGGATCGCCTCGTGCCCCGGCAGCCGCTGCCACAGCTCTTCCGTGAGGAACGGCATCACGGGATGGAGGAGCCGCAGGGCGCGGTCGAGCACCGTCAGCAGCACCTCCCCCACCCGCGGCCGTGGCGCCTCGCCAAACAGGGCGGGCTTCGACAGCTCGATGTACCAGTCGCAGAAGTCACCCCAGAAGAAGTGATAGAGGCGGTTGCACGCCTCGTCGAAGCGGAAGGCCGTGAAGCGCGGCTCCACCTCGGCCGCCACGCGGGAGAGGCGCGAGAGGATCCACCGCTCGGGCGCCGCCAGCCCCGCGGGATCGATCGCCTCCTGCACCCGCGCTTCTCCCACTCTGGACAAGGCGAAGCGGGTGGCGTTCCAGAGCTTGTTGCCGAAGGCGCGATAGCCAGCGATCTGGTCCTTGTTCAGGGGGATGTCCCGCCCCGGGCTGTCGAGCGAGGCGAGGGTGAAACGCACGGCGTCGGCGCCGAACTCGTCGATCAGCTCCGAGGGATCGAGCACGTTCCCCTTGGTCTTCGACATCTTCTGCCCTTCGGCGTCGCGCACCAGGCCCGTGAGATGGACGCTTGCGAACGGGACCTCGCCCGTGAAGTGGAGGCCGGCCATCACCATGCGGGCCACCCAGAAGAAGAGGATGTCGAAGCCGGTCACCAGCACCGAGGTGGGATAGAACGTCCGGTAGTCCACCGTGTCGTCCGGCCAGCCGAGGGTGGAGAACGGCCACAGGGCGGAGGAGAACCAGGTGTCGAGCACGTCCGGATCCTGAGTGAGGCGGTCGGTGCCCGCCTCCGCTGCCGCCTCCTCGGCGGTCATGGCCACGAAACAGCGCCCGTCCGCGGTGTACCAGGCGGGGATCTGGTGCCCCCACCAGAG
This sequence comes from Thermoanaerobaculum sp., assembly GCA_021154885.1. GTDB lineage: Bacteria > Acidobacteriota > Thermoanaerobaculia > Multivoradales > UBA5704 > DATARR01. The sequence continues at coordinate 3,149 of JAJKHS010000136.1, read as the reverse complement.
CTGGCGGGAGATGCACCACGGCTTGATGTTGGTGAGCCAGTGCTCCCAGGTCTTGTCCCAGCTCTCGGGCACCAGGGCGAGGCGGCCGTCGCGGTTGGCGGCCAGCGCAGCCTCCGCCATCCCCGACACGTCGCAGAACCACTGCGTCGAGACCAGCGGCTCGATGGGCTCGCCCCCCCGCTGGCTGTGGCCCACGTTGTGGACGTGGTCCTCGACCTTGAGCAGCCAACCCTCCTGCCGCAGCCGCTCGACCACCTGCCGGCGGGCCTCGAAACGGTCGAGGCCGGCGAAGTCCGGACCCGCCTCGGCGGTCATCCGGCCGTCGGGGCCGATCACCGAGATCCCCGGCAGGTCGTGGCGCCGGCCCATCTCGAAGTCGCTGGGATCGTGAAACGGCGTGATCTTGACCAGGCCGGTACCGAACTCGCGGTCGACCGCGGCGTCGGCGATGAACGGCAGGCGCCGGCCCACCAGCGGCAGGATCGCCGCCCGGCCGTGGAGGTGGGTGTAGCGCTCGTCGTCCGGGTGGAGGGCCACGGCCGTGTCGCCCAGCATGGTCTCGGGCCGGGTGGTGGCCACCACGATGCGCTCGTCGCTGCCTTCCACCGGATAGGCGACGTGGTAGAGCTTGCCCTGCACCGTCTTCATCTCCACCTCGAGGTCGGAGACGGCCGTGCCCAGGGCCGGGGACCAGTTGACCATGTACTCGCCGCGGGTGATGAGCCCCTCGCGATAGAGGCGGACGAAGGCCGTGCGCACGGCGCGGGAGAGGCCGGGGTCCATGGTGAAACGCTCCCGCGTCCAGTCGCAGGAGGCCCCCAGGAGGTCGAGCTGCTGGCGAATGTTCCCCTGGTACTGCTCCTTCCACTGCCACATCCGCGCCAGGAAGCGCTCCCGTCCCAACTCGCGCCGGCTGGTCCCCTCGCTCGTGAGCTGGCGCTCCACCATGAGCTGGGTGGCGATGCCGGCATGATCGGTGCCGGGCAGCCACAGGGCGTTGTAGCCCTGCATGCGCCGCCAGCGGGTGAGCAGGTCCTGGAGGGTGTACTGGAGAGCGTGGCCGACGTGGAGCTTGCCGGTGACGTTGGGGGGCGGGATCATGATGCAGTAAGGGGGCTTCGCCGACGGCGCCTCGGCCCGGAAGTACCCCTTCTCCGCCCAGCGCCGCTGCCACGCCTGCTCGTAGCTCTTCGGCTCGAAGCGCTTGTCCATTTCGCTTTCGGCGGGCGCCGCCGTCTTCGTCTCCGTGCTCGTGCCGCTCACCACCAGACCTCCGTCGCTGCGATCCAATCATCCATCAAACAGAAGGGAGCGGTGACTGCACCGCTCCCCGTTCGCCCTCGGACCTGGCCGAAGGCAGGCGCTACTCGACCTGGGATTCGAGCTCGCGCAGGCGGTCGCGGATGATCACCTCGGCCATGTCCGGGATGACCTCCCAGGCCACGTCCCGCACGGTCTTGTCGCCCAGCAGCTCCACCACCCGGCGCGCGATGCGGTCCACGTCCGCGTCGGAGAGGTGCCCGCCGCCATTGCCGGCCTCGGGGGCGACAGCCGCAACCGGCGCCGCGGCCGGCTCGGGGGCCGGTGGGCTCCACGGCTGTGGCTCCGGTTCCACCTGCCAGGAAGGTGGCTCGTCCAGCCGGAGCTCCGGGGCCGGCGCGCCAAAAACCGGCTCCGGGCCCGTGGGGGCGGCCGCCCAGTCGAAACCGGCGGCTGCGGGGGCGGGGGCCGGGGGCTCCTCCGGCAGATAGCGATCCTGGGGCTCTTCGAAGGCCAGCTCGGAGGGGGCGCCGAAGACGTCCCCCTGCACCGCGAAGGAGGTCGCGCTCTCCTCCAGCTCGAACACCGGCTCCTCCTCCACCTGGTAGGTGGGATCGGGCTCCAGGGCGAACGACGGCTCGCGGTCGAACGGCTCCGGAGATGGCGCCGGCGGGGCCGGCGGCGGCAACGGCGTCGGCGCGGGCCCCAGGTCGAAGCTCCCCCAGGCCGGCTCGGGAGAGAAGACCGGAGGGGGAGACTCCAGGCCCGGCGCTCCCGGCGCCGCCGGTATCCCGGCCGCTGGCAGAAAGTCCAGGGTGGGCAGCGGCGTCCGCTCGGTCACCGGCGGTGCGGCAGCGGCAGCCGTCGCCTGCGGGATCTGCGATGTCTGCGGGGTGGACGCGAGCAGCTCCTGCACGCGCTGCAGCAGCTCCTGGGAGTCGAACGGCTTCTTCAAGAAGGAGTCGGCGCCGGCGGCCCGGGCCTCGTTCTCGTCGAAAGGCTCGAAGGTTCCCACCAGCAGCAGCACGGGGACGCCGGCCCGGAGCTGCTTGGCGCGCCGGCAGACCTCGTAGCCGTTGGCGCCCGGCATGTGCACGTCGGCGATGATGAAATCGGGCTTGACTTCGGGGAGCAGGGCGAGCGCCTCGTCACCGTTGCTCACGGCGCGGACCTCGAAGTCCTCGTCCATGAACGTCAGCTCGATGACTTTCTGAATGGTGACGCTGTCGTCCGCCAGCAGGATCCTTCTTTTCATTCCTCCTCCGTCCTGTTCAGAGTAACGTAGCACCCCGGGACCGGGCCGTCAAACCGTTCTCACCGCGGGGGTTATGCCCGTCAGGCCGCGGCGAGGCGGGTCTGCAGGTAGGCGATGATCGACTTCGTGGAGGTCCCGGGCAGGAAGATCTCGTCGATGCCGGCGGTCTTCAGGGTCTGGATGTCCTGCTCGGGAATGATGCCGCCGGCGAAGACCAGGACATCCTCCGCCCCCTGCTCTCTGAGCAACCGGGTCACCTCGGGCAGCAGGGCATTATGGGCGCCGGACAGGATGGAGAGCCCCACCGCGTCCACGTCCTCCTGCACGGCCGCGGCCGCGATCTGCTCGGGCGTCTGCCGCAACCCGGAGTAGATCACCTCATAGCCGGCGTCGCGCAGGGCCCGCGCCACGATCTTCGCCCCCCGGTCGTGCCCGTCCAAGCCCGGCTTGGCGATGAGGATGCGAACCCGTCTGTCGCTCATGGAGCGGGATTGTAGCAGAGCCCTCACCTGTCCCCCATAGGCGCTCGGAGCCCCCCTCCCAAGACCCTCATCACCCCGGCCCTCTTCTCCCGCCCCCTCCCAACCCCCCTCACCGGGAGAAGAGGGAGACCAGCAAGGTCGCTCCAACCGGG
>JAJKHS010000135.1 GCA_021154885.1 Thermoanaerobaculum sp. | reverse complement strand
GGCGGAGTCGTTTCCTCCCTGGGCAAGGGGGTGGCCGCCGCCTCCGTCGGGGCCATCCTGGAGGCCCGGGGCTTCTCGGTGACGCTGATGAAGTTCGATCCCTACATCAACGTCGATCCGGGGACCATGTCCCCCTACCAGCACGGCGAGGTGTTCGTCACCGACGACGGCGCCGAGACCGACCTCGACCTCGGCCACTACGAGCGCTTCACCCACACCCGCGCCACCCGCCGCCACAACTACACCACGGGGAAGATCTACGAGTCGGTGATCAACAAGGAGCGCCGGGGCGACTACCTGGGCAAGACCGTGCAGGTCATCCCCCACATCACCGACGAGATCAAGGAGGGCCTGCACCGGGTGGCCGACGACTACGACGTGGTCATCGTCGAGATCGGCGGCACGGTGGGCGACATCGAGTCGCTGCCGTTCCTCGAGGCCATCCGCCAGTTCCGCCAGGAGCTGGGCCGCGGCAACGCCGTCAACATCCACCTGACGCTGGTGCCCTACATCGCCGCGGCCGAGGAGCTCAAGACCAAGCCCACCCAGCACTCGGTGCGCGAGTTGCGGGAGATCGGCATCTCGGCCGATATCGTCCTCTGCCGGGTGGACCGCGCCCTGCCCGAGGAGATGAAGAAGAAGATCGCCCTGTTCTGCAACGTCGACCCGCGGCAGGTGATCGCCGCCCGCGACGTCTCCACCATCTACGAGGTGCCCCTGATGTTCTGCCGCGAGGGGCTGGACGACGTCGTGCTCGAGCTGCTGAACCTCCCCCACTACGACCGCGACATGTCGCGCTGGGAGAGCCTGGTGGCCCGCGTCAAGAACCCCAAGCATCGGGTGCGGGTCGGCATCGTCGGCAAGTACGTCGAGTTCCCCGACGCCTACAAGAGCCTCAACGAGGCCCTCACCCACGGCGGCATCGCCAACGACGCCCACGTCGAGCTGGTCTACGTCGACGCCGAGGAGGTGGAGAGCGGCAACTGGCCGCGCGAGATGTTCGAGGTGGACTCCCTGCTGGTGCCCATCGGCTTCGGCCGCCGCGGCACGGAGGGGAAGATCCGCTCCATCCGCTACGCTCGCGAGCACAAGGTGCCATTCTTCGGAATCTGCCTGGGGATGCAGTGCATGACGATCGAATACGCGCGCAACGTCTGCGGCATCAAGGACGCCACCTCCTCCGAGTTCGATCCGGACACCGAGCACGCCATCATCTACAAGCTGCGCGACCTGCTCGGCGTCGAGGAGCTGGGCGGCACCATGCGCCTGGGGGCCTACCCCTGCCGGCTGAAGGAGGGCTCCCTCGCCCGCCGCATCTACGGCGCGGCCGAGATCAGCGAGCGCCACCGCCACCGCTACGAGGTCAACCAGAAGTACCTGCCGACGCTGATCGAGCACGGCCTGGTGGTCTCCGGCCTCTCGCCGGACGGCAAGTTCGTGGAGATGGTGGAGCTGCCGGACCATCCGTGGTTCCTGGGCTGCCAGTTCCACCCCGAGTACAAGTCGAAGCCCACGGAGCCCCACCCGCTCTTCGTCTCCTACATCGCGGCGGCGCTCGCCCACAAACAGCGGCGGGAGCGCGGCGAGGCCGAGATCGCCGAGACGCCCAAGCCGGCCGCGGCGCGGGTCCTCTCCGACGGTCCGGCCACGACGGTGGCCGAGCACCCGCCGGAGGTCCCGTCCGAGATCCAGGTGCAGGGCTGATGACGACGGTTCAGCGGGTGGAGCTGGCGCCGGGCGTGGTCCTGGGCGGGGAATCCAATTCGTTCCCGATCATCGCCGGCCCCTGCGTGATCGAGACCGAGGACCTGGCGATCGACATGGCCCACACCCTCGCCGCCATGGCGGAGCGGCTGGGCCTCGCCCTCGTCTTCAAGTCGTCGTTCGACAAGGCGAACCGCAGCTCAATCGGCACCTTCCGCGGCCCGGGCCTTGCGGAGGGGCTGCGCGTGCTCGCCCTGGTCAAGGCGGAGACGGGATTGCCCGTCCTCACCGACGTCCACGAGACGGATCAGTGCGCGCCGGCGGCCGAGGTCTGCGACGTGCTCCAGATCCCCGCCTTCCTCTGCCGGCAGACCGATCTCGTCGTGGCCGCCGCCCGCACGGGCCGCGCGGTCAACGTCAAGAAGGGCCAGTTCATGGCCCCGGACGACATGCGCCGCGTGGTGGACAAGGCCCGCGGCACGGGCAACGACCGGGTGACGGTGACCGAGCGCGGCGTCTCTTTCGGCTATCACAATCTGGTGGTGGACATGCGCAGCTTCGCCATGCTCCACGACGCGGGGATCCCGGTGATCTACGACGTCACCCACTCGCTCCAGCTCCCCGGCGGCGGCGAGGAGAGCGGCGGCGCCAGGCGCTATGCCGAGCCCCTGGCCCGGGCGGCGGTGGCCGCGGGCGCGGACGGGCTGTTCCTGGAGGTCCATCCGGACCCGGATCACGCTCTCTCGGACAGCGCCGTGCAGCTCGATCCGGCGCGGGCGGAGGCGCTGTTGCGGTCGGCGATGGCGGTGCGGAGGGCGGTGGTATGAAACCCTCACCCCCTGACCCCACAGGCGCTGACTTATCCTCAGAGCTCCCCCACCCGAGGGCCCTCACCCCTGGCCCCTCTCCCGCCCCCTCCCACCCCCCCTCACCGGGAGAGGGGAACCCGGTTGAAGCGGTTTGCTTTTCTCCCTCTTCTCCCGGTGAGGGGGGTTGGGAGGGGGCGGGAGAAGAGGGCCGGGGTGATGAGGGTCTTGGGAAGGGTGGTGGAAGGTCCCCCCGCGAAGTCGCCCGCGAGGTCCTGGAGACCGAGGCGGCGGCCATCCGCGGCCTGCTCCCCCAGCTCGACGAGCGCTTCGATCGGGCCGTGGCCCTGCTGCGCGCCTGCACCGGCCGTGTGGTCTGCACGGGGATGGGAAAGAGCGGGTTGATCCTCAAGAAGATCGCCGCCACGCTCGCCTCGACGGGCACGCCGGCCTTCTTCCTCCATCCCGCCGAGGCGGTGCACGGCGATCTCGGAATGATCGTGCCGGGCGACGTGGTGCTCGCCGCCTCCTACTCCGGCACCACCGAGGAGCTGCTGCGGCTGGTCGAGACCCTCAAGCGCCTCGGCATCCCCCTGGTGGTGATGACGGCCAGCTCCACCTCGCCGCTCGCCCGCCATGCGGATGTCCATCTCCCTGTGGCCATCGACCGCGAGGCTTGTCCTCTCAACCTCGCTCCCACGGCCTCGACCACGGCCACGCTGGCCCTGGGCGACGCCCTGGCCATGGCCCTCCACGAGGCCCGGGGTTTCACCCGCGAGGACTTCGCCCTCCTCCACCCCGCGGGCCAGCTCGGCAAGCGGCTGCTCAAGGTGGAGCAGCTCATGCACGCCGGCGACGCCCTGCCCAAGGTCACGACCGCGACCCCCATGCGCGAGGCCATCTACGAGATGTCGAAGAAGGGGCTGGGGATCACCGCCGTGGTCGCGGACGGGGACCGCCTCGTGGGCTGCATCTCCGACGGCGACCTGCGCCGCCTCCTCCAGGAGGACGACGGCACCATCCTCGGCCACACGGCGGGCGAGCGCATGACCCGCAATCCGCGGACGATTCGCAGCGGCGAGCTGGCCGCCGCGGCCCTCAAGGTCATGGAAGATCATCGCATCACCTCCCTTTTCGTCTGCGACGAGGCGGGACGGCTGGAAGGCATCGTCCATCTCCACGATCTCTGGGGCCTGGAGCTGTTCTGATCTCATGATTTCGATGATTTCCGACGACGAGCTGGCCCGGCGCGCCCGGGACCTGGAGTGGATCCTGCTCGACGTGGACGGCGTGCTCACCGACGGCCGCCTCGTCTACGGCGCGGAGGGCGAGCAGTGGAAGGTCTTTCACGTCCACGACGGCGTGGGCCTGAAGCTCGCCCACGACGCGGGGCTCAAAGTGGGCATCCTCTCCGGCCGCGGCAACGCCGCGCTGGAGGCCCGGTCCAAGGAGATCGGCCTCGACGCCGTCGTCGAAGGGCGGCACGACAAGGACGCCGCCTTCACCGAGTTCCTTGCCCAGCACGGCGCGGCGCCGGAGCGAGTGGCCTACATGGGAGACGACCTCCTCGACCTGCCGGTGCTGCGCCGCTGCGGCCTCTCCTTCGCTCCGGCCGACGCCGCCTTGGAGGTGCGCGAGCGGGTGCACCGGGTGCTCACCCGCCCCGGCGGCCGGGCGGTGGTGCGGGAGATGTGCGAGCTGATCCTCCGCGCCCGGGGGGACTGGGACCGCGCCGTCGCCCATCTCCTGGCGGACTGGTAGGTGTCCTTCTCTAAAGGTGCTTCAGAAGTGCATGCCAAATCGGGCCGGCCTACGCTCCGAAGCCTCACCCCCGGCCCCTCTCCCGGGGGGAGAGGGGGGACTTGGCTGAGAGGACGGAGCTTGTAGGGTGTGCTGTGCGCACCATCACCGGCTTTGGTGCGCACAGCGCACCCTACCGGCAATCCCCCTTCACATGAGCCCCCCCTCTCCCCCCGGGAGAGGGGCCGGGGGTGAGGCTTCGGAGGGCATGCCGGCCCGATTGAGCACGGACCTTCGAGGCATACTCTGATGCCCCGCCGGAAGAAGAGCCGTCTCCGAGCCCGCCTCGAGCCGGCCCTGCTCAATGCCGGCCTGCGGCTCCTCACCGCCACCCTGGGCCGCCTCTCCTGGTCCGCCGCCCAGCGGGTGGGCCGGGGGCTCGGCGCCCTCGGCTGGCGTCTCTCCCGCCGCGACCGCCGCCGCACCCTGGACCATCTCGCCCTGGCCTTTCCGGAGATGCCGGAATCGGACCGCCGCCGCCTGGGCCGCGACTGCTTCCGCCACCACGGCACCACGCTCGGGGAGTGCCTCCACCTCTTCCACCGCGACTGCGCGTTCGTGAAGTCGGTGGCGGAGGTGCGGGGCTGGGAGGAGATCGAGAAGGCGCGGGCGGCGGGACGGGCGCTCCTCCTCTTCACCGGTCACTGCGGCAACTGGGAGCTGCTCGGCGCGGCCGTCAACTGCCGTGGTCTGGGGATGGCGGTGGTGGCCCGGCCGCTCGACGAGCCCGTCCAGCAGCGCATGCTGACTGGCTTAAGAGAGCGCTTCGGCACACCCTCGATCGCCCGCGGCAGCGAAGGCGCAGCGCGCCAGCTCCTCGCGACCCTGCGGCGCGGCGACGCGCTCGGCATGCTGATCGATCAGGACACGAAGATCGACGGCGTCTGGGTGCCCTTCTTCGGCCACCCCGCCTTCACTCCCGTGGGCGCGGCCAAGATCGCCCTGCGCCAGAACACGGCCGTGATCCCCGCCTTCATCGAGCGGCTCGCAGACGGCCGCCACACCGTCACCCTCCACCCTCCCCTCGACCTGCCGGACGATCCCACGGCGGCGACGGCCCTGATGACGGCGAAGATCGAGGAGCAGATCCGCCGCCGGCCGGAGCAGTGGGTGTGGATGCACCGGCGCTGGCGGCGGCAACCGGATGGGACCGTGCTAAGATGACTTCATGGCTTCGGAACCCCGGCAGCGACTCACCATTCAGGAATATTTGGCGTTCGAGCGTCAATCCGAGACACGGCATGAGTACCTGGATGGCGAGGTCTTCGCCATGTCGGGCGCCTCTCGCGAGCACAACGTAATCGCCGGCAATATCTTCGGGCTGATCTGGACTCAGTTCAGAGGGAGGGCCTGCGAGGTCTACAAGGAGTCCATGCGGGTGCGGACCCCTACCGATTTCGTCGCCTACCCCGACGTCGCCGCCCTGTGCGGCGAGGGGAAATTCGAGAGCTCGATCCTCGACACTCTCCTCAATCCCACGCTGATCGTCGAGGTCCTCTCTCCTTCGACGGAGGGCTACGACCGCGGGACGAAGCTCCCACACTACCAATCCATCCCCTCCCTCTTCGATTGCCTCCTCGTAGCCCAGGATCGGGTCCACGTCGAGCACTACCAGAGGCAGGGGAACGGCGGCTGGCGACTGGCGGAGCTGGACGACCCGGCGCAGACGCTCGAGCTGGCCTCGATCGGCTGCCGTCTCGTGCTCGTGGAGGTCTACGAGAAGGCCTTTTCGGAACAGGATTCGGGCGTCAGAATGGCATTGCGCTGAGGTAAGAGCCCCCTCCCAAGACCCTCATCACCCCGGCCCTCTTCTCCCGCCCCCTCGCCACCCCCCTCTCCGGGAGAAGAGGGAGACCAGCAAGACGGCTCCAACCGGGTTCCCCTCTCCCGGGGAGGGGGGTGGCGAGGGGGCGGGAGAGGGGGTAGGGGGTGAGGGCTTCGGGGCGGGGGCGCCGAGGCAAAGCTAGCGCTTACAGCCCGGAGCGGGCGGGGGTGTGGCGGCGGGCGGTGGCGCCTGAGGTGGCTGCAGGGTGTAGCCGAGCTGGCGGAAGAGCTCGATCTGATCGTTGACGATCCAGCCCTCCCGGATCCGGCCGCCGGCGAGGCGGAAGAAGCTGGCGCCCGTGACCTCGATCGACTTGCCGCTTGCCTTGTGGCGGGCCCGGACGGTGTAGCGGGCGGCCACGTGGTCGCCCTCGGCGAGGAGATCGTCCACCGTGTAGCCGATGTCGGTGAAGAGCTCGCGGGCCTTGGCCTGGGCGTCCCGGACCACCCCCGGGCCGCGGGTCTGGTTGGGATTGCCCGGCGTGCGGTCGACGAAATCCGGGGCGATGACGTCGTCCAGCTTCTTCAGATCGCCCCCGCTCAGGGCCTCGAAGTAGTGGCGGACCACGGCCTTGTTGGCTTCGGGACTGACCGGCGCGGGCTCCTGACCTAGGGCCGGCAGGAGTCCGAGCCCCCCGAGGACCACGGCGGCGAGGAGGTGGCAGAACCGTCGCCGCCGCATCGCCATTTCCTTCAACGCTCGAAGTGGCCCACGAAGGCGCTGCGCTTGCCGGGGCTGCTCCACGTCATGCCCAGCTCGACGCCGCGGAAGGCATGGGCCAGGGTCACCGCCGGCACGGCGTCGGCCGAAGGAGTAAGCGGCGGATAGTAGACCTCCTCGTTGCCGCAGAGGTGGTCGTGGTGGTTGAGGGCCCGGGTCCGCAGCTCGACCTCAGTGCCGGCTGTCAGACTGGCAACGCCGGAAAGGGCGGTCGCGTGTCCCATATGACTGTGAGCGGCCTCAGCGGGCGACGCCGCCTCCACCGTCAGCTCGATCGGTGCGCTCTCGACGGCGACGACGTCCGACAGGAGGTCGCCCCCCATCTCGTGGGCAAGACCGACAAGCGCCTGCTTCTGCGCGGCGTCGGCCCGCTCGTCCACCAGGACGACGGAGTGCGCCGGCAGCGGGCTGCGGGTGGGATCGCCCAGCGTCGCCGCGGCGCGAACCACGGCCACCACCGAGAGGCCGTCGATCGCGACCCCCTTCCAGGCGCCCTGCTTCACCCGCCAGGCGAAGACCGCCTCGCGGCCGGCCAGATTCACCTCGGAGTTGGCGAAGCAGGGGCCGGTATAGACGTCCGAGGTGCGGGCCTCCAGGTAGTCGCCGGAGATCCCGGGGGCCACGGGAGCCGCCAGGCAGGCCGGCGCCGTGACCAGCAGGGCCAGGACCGGCAGGGTCCAGGCGAGAATGCGATGTCGGTTCATGATTCCACCTCCTTCAACTGCAACCAGGGCTTATCCGAGAACCTTCCCGCAGCGTTGGGCCCGCCCCCCAAGACCCTCATCACCCCGGCCCTCTTCTCCCATCGCCCTCCCCCCGACCGGGAGAAGAGGGAGAAAGGCAAGAGACCTTCAGCCGGGTTCCCCTCTCCCGGTCGGGGGGAGTGCGGCGGGAGAGGGGACAGGGGTGAGGGCCCGGGCGGTGGAGCCCTACACCGGGTTGAAGCACCCCCGCCCGTCGCAACAGTGGGCCTCGGTGGCCACCTCGCCGTCGGGGCCGAGACAGGTCATGGTGTGGCTGCACCAGAAGAAGCCGTCCCGGGTGTTGGGGATCGACGGATCGGGCTCGACGTCCACGTACATCCCCTTCCAGCGGAGATGGAAACAGCACATCTGCCGTCCCGATGCGGACCTGCTGACGGGTTCCATGGTCAGGCCCCCTCTTCGACGATGCCAGCGGCGGCGAGCAGGGCCCGCTTCACGGCCACCCGCGCGAGCTGGATCTTGTACCGGTTCTGAGAGAGGGGTTTGGCCTTCGCGACCGCCGCCTCCCCCGCTTTCGACGCCACGTCGACGTCCAGCGTCTTGCCTTTCAGAAACTCCTCGGTCTCGGTCGCCGCCCAGGGCACCGGCGCCACCTGGCCGAGAATCACCCGCGCCCGTGAGATCTTGCCGCCGCCGTCCATCTCCAGAGCCACGGAGGCGGTCGCCAGCGACCAGTCGAGCGTCTGCCGCTGGCGCACCTCGTAGCTGTAGACCTTGCGGCCGGCGACCGGCGGCAGCAGGACCTCGGTCAGCACCTCCCCCGGCTTCAAGTCGTGCTCCCGCTCCCCTTCGGTCTTGGGGATGCGGTAGAGCTTCTCCAGGTCGAGCCTGCGCTCCCCCTGGGGACCGAAGAGGACGACCTGGGCGCCGACGGCGATCAGCAGCGGCGCGAGGGTGGAAGGCTGGACGAAATAGGCCGGCCCGTCGTTGCCGAGGATGGCGTGGTAGCGGTTGTCGCCGTCCACCACCATCGACTTGCCGTCGCGCTGAGCGAGGAGGCCGAAGCCGTTTCGGAAGTACCAGCAGCGGGGGCGCTGGAGGAGGTTCCCCCCGAGCGTCGCCACGTTGCGGATCTGGGGGCCGGCCACGTGGCCCGCGGCGGCCGTGATCGCCGGGTACTCGAAGCCCAGGGCGGCGTCCGCCGACAGGTCGTCGACCGTGGTGAGGGCACCGATGCGCAGGCCCCCCGCCTTCTCCGTGTGGACGCCTGTCAGGCCGCTCACGCTCTTGACGTAGACCAACCGGCCGGCAGTCACGACGTTGTCCTTCATCAGGCCGAGCAGGTCGCTGCCGCCGGCCAGGATGGTGGCCCGGGCGGGATCGGTCCCGAGCAGGCGCACGGCCTGCTCGCGGGTCTTGGGGCTCGCGAGCTCGAAGGGTTGCATCAGGCGGTCTCCTTCTTCTTCGCCGCGTTCGCTTCCAGCGCGTCGAGCACCCGCCGCGGGTTGAGCGGCAGGAAGGGGACGCGCACGCCGGTGGCATTGGCCACGGCGTTCGCGATCGAGGGGCCGGGAGAGATCACCGGCGGCTCGCCGACGCCGATCACCCCGCGTTCGTCGTAGCCGGGGCCGGTCATCATGTGCACCACCAGCTCGCCGACGTCGGCGATGCCGGCCATCTTGTAAGACTCGAAGTCGGTGGTCAGCACCTGCCCCGTCACCGGGTCCAGAACCTTCTCCTCCGAGAGCGCCGCGGAGATGCCCATGATCATGCCGCCGTAGACCTGGCTCTCGGCCGTCTTCAAGTCGATGATCAGGCCGCAGTCCTGCACCGCCACGACCTTGTTGATGCGGACGACCCCGGTCTCGACGTCCACCGAGACGTCCGCCATCTGCACGCCGCCCACGCCGCTGCTGGTGAGATCCCCGGTACCGGGGTTGGAGCCCGTGGCGGTGACCGGCGTCTGGCCGAAGGGGGCCAGAGCCTGGCGCCAGGTGAGGCTCTTGCCGTGATCGGCCTTGACGCGGATCGTCCCCTCCGCCGCCTCCAGTTCCTCGGGTTTGACCCCGAGTTGCGGCGCCGACTTCTCGAAGATCATGGCGAGGAGGTTCTGCGCCGCCCGGCGGGTGGCCGAGCTGACGCCCCCGACGGTGGTGCTGCCGCCCGAGCCGCCCGAGGCCGGGTAGCGGCTGTCGCCCAGGCTCACCTTGACGGATTCGAGCGGCAGGCCCAGCGAGTCGGCGAGGACGATGGCGATCACCGTGCGAGTGCCGGTGCCGAGGTCCTGGCTGGCGAGCTTGGCCTCGGCGATGCCGTCCGGATGCAGCGTCACCTCGCAATTGCTGCGGTGGCCGCGCCCGCCCCAGGTGTGGAGCGAGAGGCCGAGGCCGCGCTTGATCGGCCCCTTGGCCGAGTCCCCCCGCGGGTGCCAGCGCTGGCGCCAGCCCATGAGGTCGTCGGCGATCTGCAGCTCTTCGCGGTAGACCTTCTCGTTCACGCCGGTGATGGAGAGGTTCTGGATGAAGAAGTCCAGGGGATTCATCCCCAAGGCCGCGGCGAGATCGTCCAGGGCGCTCATGGTGAGGAAGGCGCCCTGGGGATGATTGGGCGCCCGCCAGGCCCGGGCGCTCGCCCGGTTGGTGGGCACCGAGGAGTGCTTGCGCCGGCGGTTGGGGATCTGGAAGACGTAGGGCAGCGGCGGATCGCCCGAGCCGCCGGGGCCGCCCGAGGCCCAGGACTTCGAATTCCAGGCGACCAGCGTGCCGTCCTTCTTCGCTCCCACCTCGATCTCGCCGTAGGCCGACGGCCGGTCGCCGGCCACCGTGATCTCGGCGCGGCGGTCGAGCATCAGCTTCACCGGCGCGCCGGCCAGCTTGGCCAGCCGGGCGCACTCGACTCCCCAGCGGTCGACGCTGAACTTGCTGCCGTAGCCGCCGCCCATGTACTCGGTGACCACGTGGACGTTGGCGGCCGGGATGCCGAGCCCCTCGGCGAACTGGCCGGCGACCCCGGCCACAGCCTGGGTGGAGCACCAGGCGTTCATCGTGTCCGCCCCCGTCCATTCGCAGATCTGGCCGTGCGCCTCCATGCAGTTGTGGGCCACCGGCGGCATGCCGTAGGTGCCCTTGATTTTCACCTCGGCGGCGGCCATGGCGGCGTCCGGATCGCCCACCACCTCCTCCGCTCCGGCGTCCACCTTGGGGGCCTGCGCAAGGTTCGCCTCGTTGACGAAGTGGGGGAGCACCTCGTACTCGACCTTGATGGCGCGCAGCGCCTCCTCCGCCAGCGCCTCGCTGGTGGCGGCGACGCCCACCACCTCGTCGAGGGCCCACTTCACCTCCGTGCCGGGACCCTGGATCACCCGCACGGCCTTGACCCCCGGCATCTTCTCCGCGGCCGAGACGTCGACCGACGTGATCTTCGCGTGGGCGTGGGGGCAGCGCAGGATCTTCCCCCACAGCATCCTCTGGGGCTTGAGATCGTAGGTGTACTTGGCCCGGCCGCTCGCCTTGGCGGGGCCGTCGAGACGGGAGATCCGCTGGCCGATGAGGTGCCGGTCCTTGGCCGCCGGCCAGAAGTAGTCAACCACGGAGGCCTCCCTTCGGGTCCTGGGGCGCTTCCTTCTTCCTCTTCTTCTTCTCGGGCTCCGGCTCCGCGTCCGCGGCCGCCGCGGCGAGCACGGCCTTGCGCATGCCGGCGTAGGTGCCACAGCGGCAGAAGTTGCCGGACAGACCGTGGTGGACATCCTTCAGAGTGGGATTGGGATTGCGGTCGAGGAGCGCCTTGGCGGCCATGACGAAGCCGGGCGTGCAGAAGCCGCACTGCTGGGCGTCGTTCTCCACGAACGCGGCCTGGAGAGAATCGAGCTCGTCGCGATGGCCGAGGCTCTCCACGGTATGGATCGGGGTGAACTGGACGGTGATCGCGAGCAGGCTGCACGCATAGACCGGATCGCCGTTGACCAGCACCGTGCAGGCGCCGCAGGTGCCGCGGTCGCAGACCCTCTTCGCGCCCGTCAGCTCCAGATGATCGCGCAAGGCGTCGAGCAGCGTCGTCCGCGGCTCGAGCATCAGATCCATGGGCTTGTCGTTGACCCGGAGCCGCATGGGTACGGGCCCCGGCCCCCAGACCTCCACTCCGCCCTCCAACCGAGGCGCATGCGGATCGTTCTTCGCCGCCTCCAGCATCTCCCCGGCGAGCAGTCCCGCGCCGCCGAGGGCGCCCACCGCCGCGCCGCCGCGCAGGAACTCACGGCGGGAGAGGCCATCGCCACCCGGAGGTCCCTGGGGATTGTCGCGCTTGCCGTCACTGGCCATTCGTCCCCTCCTTCGGAGCTCAAGCTTGCGTGCAAAAAGGTACCACAGGGCGGGGGGGAGGGGGGCGACCTCAGCGCTCAGAGCGCCCCCGCCCGAGGGCCTTCACCCCTGTCCCCCATAGGCGCTAACTTTAAGCCTAGGGTAGGGGCGGGTCTGGACGGGCGGGAGGGGGCGCGACCCGCCCTGCAACGACGAAATGTCCCCACCAGGGCG
>JAJKHS010000134.1 GCA_021154885.1 Thermoanaerobaculum sp. | reverse complement strand
GAGCCGCCCTTTAGGCCGGCGCCGCGAGCCCGGCACCCAGCGAGAGGCTGCGCATCAGATTGTGGGCGATGGCGAACCAGAGTAGCACCACCCGAGCCTTGTGCAGGCCCCGTACCAAGAGACGCTGGAGACCACGATTGCGAGCCTGTGCGTTGACGCATTCCACCGTGGCGGCCCGCTGCTTGTAGATCTCCTTGGCCTCCGGCGTGACCATGTGCTGGCGCCATTGTGCGATCACTGGGGAGTCGGTCGCGAGGGGAACGTGGGCATGGCGCTCTTTGTTCTTGGGCTTAGCTACAAAAGAGGGAGCTAGTTTGGGGCAGCCACGGACCAGGGGAGTGGCGCCTAACTCTCGCTCCGAGCGGACCGGCGGGCGAATGGTCTGTCACTCCCCACTGGCAGAGGCCGCCGGCCGCTCAAGCGTCAAACGTTGGGCGTGAAAAAAGGACCGAATAAGTGCCAGAGGTGTGTAGAAGAAGATCGCCTCAATAGAGCCTTTTCCTCGCTCCTGAGGTGTCAGTTCTAAGGTTGGTAGCCTTCCGAGCCCCACTTTCAGAAAGCTTCGGACACACCTCACCCCTGCGAGCGAGCACGCTCACGAAATGGCCCTTGGCGGGCGGCGCATCTGTCAAAGATCGCGTCCTGGTTTGCCTATCCGGCGACGAAGGGTAGGGCCGGCGGGAAGCTGCCGGCGGGGAAGGGGGCGGCTCGATCCCCTCGGCGCAGCTTCTCGGCGGCATCGCGGAACGCTGCCACGAACCAGGAGTAGGCCTCGTAGAACGCTTTGCGCGTGGCCTGGGTCGCGGCATGCACCCGCGGCGCTGGCGAGCGGGCGAGCTTTTCGGGACGGTGGAGAGGATCCCGGGCCAGGATGGCATCGACTCCCAAAACCCGGGTCCCCGCCACCTCTCTCACGACTGCGGCTTCGGCTTCAATGTCCTCCCCCAGGGAGGCGACGCGCTGGCGGTAGGCTTCCTCCAAGAGATGAGCCCAGCAGGGGAGAGGGGAGAGGGTCACCGTCTCGACCATCGCATACTGAAGACGGTCATACTCCTCTCCGCGAACCCGAGCCGCATGCTCCTGGCTGCGGTCGAACCAGTGGCCGGTCAGAGGAGTGCCTTCAAGCGGGGCTCCAAAGGAGTGTACGCCGGGCCAATCCAGAATCCGCTCAACAAGCTGCTCTTTGACGCCCTGCGCCAAAATATACTTGAGAACCTCCACTTGGGCAGCTTCCTCGTCGGTGACGACAGCCATTTCGTAGCGGCGGTCGAAAACTGGTCCGCTCCAACCCGTCATGCGGTTGGTCTCCAGAGCCAGCTTCGATTTGAAGTTCCTCATAAAATCGGCCGCTTGTTTCACATCGTCGACGATCGACAGCAAGTGGAAGTGGGTCGACAGCACCGAGACAGCGCAGAGCTCGAGTTCGCAGTCTCGCTGGGCCTTCCCGAGGACACCCAGGAAGGCGTCGTTGAATTCCGGTCCGGGACGGAACAGGTAGAGTCCGTTGATGGTCCGGCAGGTGATGTGGACGAGGGTCTTGGGCTTAGGAACGTAGCGTAGTTTTCTCATGCTCCCTATAAACGGAAAAACTCGTTCCCATCGCTCAACGAATTTGTTCGTGGTCGAGATAGGAATCATTCCAGGGAAGAAGGAGATAACTCGGGGGAAAACATGTGGAAATCGGCATGACGATGTCTGTCGGCAGTCGGCGGCCCCTGGCGCCTGGGTGGCAGGCAGTCGGAGGCCCCTGGCACTTAGGTGGGAAAGGTGCCAGGGACCTCACCCACCCGGCGCTCCGCCCGTGAAGGATTAGGGCGGGCGGGAAGCTGCCGGTGGGAGAGATCGCGTTGCGGTAGAATCATCGAGCCATGAGTCTCCGTCTCTGCGCGCTCGCGTTGTCCCTCTTCATCGGCGGATATGTCGCCTCAGCTTCCCCTTCCACCCCTTTCACGTGCGCGCGTGTGAAGTCGCAGCCGCAGGCCTGGGTCGTGTCGAGGGTCGACGCGCTCGTCGTGGCCGCGCACGCGGCGTACGAGGACGACGAGGCGCTTCCGGCTTACGAGAGAGTGCTCGGCGGGATCACCGGCACGATCAGGCGGTGCGAGCTTTCGCGCGACGAAGGCTTCGTCAGCCGCTACCGTGAGCTCGTCGAGTACGTCGAAGCAGCGGCGCTCGACCAGCGCCCCGACCACGAGCTCGGCTTCGTCGTGCCGGACCGGCAATACTTCGCGGAGACGCGCGGGCTCGTGCAGATTCCCGACTTCCTCACGACCCGGAGCTTCCTTCGCGCGGCGAGCCGCGATGAAACCCTTGCGCGTGCGAAGTCTTACCTGCGGCAGCTCAACAAGCAGCGAGAGCCTTCGGAACAGCTCGTCTTCTTCAGCTACAAGTCGCGGCACCTGGGGACGCCGGACAGCGACGAAAGTTATGGGCGGCTCCTCATCGTCGTCCCCGGAAACGCCGGGCAGGGCGTCCCGGAGAAATGGGTTCAGTTCGGCGTTCCGGACGCCCGGCGCCCGCGGGTGCGAAATGTCTCGGTGGTGTCGACGATCGCCCGTCCCGACGGAACGTCCAGCGTCTACTTCAAAGACTTCTACCGGACCTACCGGCGGGACGGCTCGATCAGCATCAAGGGGCGATGGGAGCTTGGGTTTGGCGACGACAACTGCGCGCAGTGCCACAAGAGCGGCATCCTCCCCATCTTCCCCGTCGCGGGTAGCGTGAGCCCGGACGAGCGCCAGGCGGTCGCGGAGGTCAACCGCCGTTTCCGACGTTACGGCTCTCCCCGCTTCGACAAGTACCTGGACGAGACCAAGCTCGGTCCCGGGCTCGGCTCGGCGACGTCGGCAGACCGTAACGGCCGCTTCGGGGAAGATTTCGTCAATTCGACCCTCGGGCGCGCGATGGCCTGCGCCGCCTGCCACGAGCGCGATGACCTCGGGGCGCTCAACTGGCCCATGGATCCGATCGTCATCAGCTCTTACGTCAAAGGCGGCATGATGCCCTTCGGTGCGGCGCTGGATGATTCGCAACGCGGCGAGCTCTATGAGAAACTGATTCAGGAATATTTCGCCGCCGACAACGCCCACCCCGGCATCCTGAAGTCCTGGCTCCTCGGCAGGCTTCGGTAGCGACACGAAACACCCCGAAGCCTGGCATCGGTTCTGTCGAGGGGCTCCCAGCATCCTGGTCCTGCGGTAGAATACCCGCCTGGCAACGACGTGGCGTCGTGGCACCCCGGAACGCAGGAAGGAGAGCACGGAATGAGCGGAGTACGGATCCTGGTCGGCACGCGAAAAGGCGCATTCACTCTGACATCGGACGGCAAGCGCGAACGGTGGGACGTCAGCGGTCCCCACTTCGCGGGCTGGGAGATCTACCACGTGAAGGGCTCGCCCGTGAGCCCGGACCGGCTCTACGCCTCGCAGTCCACCGGCTGGCACGGGCAGGTGATCCAGCGCTCCGACGACGGCGGCAAGACGTGGGAGGCGGGCGGCAACCAATTCGTCTACGACGGGGTCCCCGGCACCCACCAGTGGTACGACGGCACGCAGCACCCCTGGGAGTTCAAGCGCGTCTGGCACCTCGAGCCGTCGCTGACCGATCCCGACACCGTCTACGCCGGAGTGGAGGATGCCGCCCTGTTCCGCTCCGTGGACGGCGGCCAGACCTGGCACGAGCTGTCCGGCCTGCGCGAGCACCCCTCGGGCGCGAAGTGGCAGCCGGGCGCCGGTGGGATGTGCCTGCACACCATTCTGCTCGATCCGAGCCACCCCGAGCGGATGTACGTCGCCATCTCGGCCGCGGGAGCGTTCCGGAGCGACGATGGCGGCCGGACCTGGAAACCGATCAACCGCGGCCTGCGCTCGCCCTACATCCCCGACCCCACGGCCGAGGTCGGCCACTGCGTCCACCGCATCGCCATGCACCCGGCGCGCCCGGACGTGCTGTTCATGCAAAAGCACTGGGACGTCATGCGCAGCGACGACGCGGGCGAGTCCTGGCACGAGATCAGCGGCAACCTGCCGACCGACTTCGGATTCCCCATCGACGTCCACGCGCACGAGCCGGACACCGTCTACGTCGTGCCGATCAAGAGCGACTCGGAGCACTTCCCGCCCGAGGGGAAGCTGCGCGTCTACCGCAGCCGCACGGGCGGCAACGAGTGGGAAGCGCTCACCCGCGGCCTGCCGCAGAGCGACTGCTACGTGAACGTGCTGCGCGACGCCATGTCGGTCGACAAGCTCGATCCGTGCGGCGTCTACTTCGGCACCACGGGAGGGCAGGTCTACGCCTCCGCCGACGCGGGAGACACCTGGACGCCCATCGTCCACGACCTGCCCGCCGTCCTCTCCGTCGAGGTCCAGACCCTGCCATGATCTGCGTCGTGCTGCCGCCGCATCTGCGGATCCTCGCCCGCGTCGATGGAGACGTCGAGCTCCAAGTCGAGGGACCCGTGACCCAGCGCACCGTCCTCGACGCGCTCGAATCCCGCTATCCGGTGCTGCGGGGGACGATCCGCGACCACGTCACCCAGCAGCGCCGCGCCTTCCTGCGCTTCTTCGCCTGCGAGCAGGACCTCTCCCACGACCCGCCGGATGCGCCGCTGCCCGACGCCGTCGCCCGCGGCGAGGAACCGTTCTACATAATCGGGGCGATTGCGGGGGGGTGAGATCGAATCCATCAGAATCGGCCCCGACGATCCGCGATCTCGCGCGGTGGTCGACAAGCGGTTCAATAAACAGTTCATTGAGAGCCCGGACTACGTCCGGCTGGTCAGCTCGACCGCGCCGGAGGAGCGAATGAGAGATGGCAACTCTGGCCCGCGGAGATGCCATTGCGGCACGCTCGGCGCGTCCCCGCGGCCCATCCCAGGGGGCGCTGGCGGCACGGACCTTGCGATAGAAAAGGGTGACCCCAATAGTGGGGAGACCGAGAGAAACGAGAGGTACTCACATGAAGAAACTAAGACCGCTTCTCCTCGCACTGCCCTTGACCTTCGCGGCCCTCGCGAGTGCTCCGTCCGCCCGTGCACAGGCGGTTTGCAACCTGCTCTGCATCGTGGGTGATCACTGCTGCATCATCAACAACCAGGCGAGGTGCATCCCGAACTCGATACCCTGCCCCCGGTAGATAGGTAGGTAGGTAAGTAGGGCGCCCACCCTGGGTGGGCGCCCCTTTTCACCTCAACCCGCTACTTACTTCGAATTCCTTGCGCTGTCCAGGGATGTTCAGAATAAGCGCCGTCGAATAAACGCCGATTCGCCGCGCTCGCCGACTACGTTTACCAAACCAGATGATTGCCGCCGTCCAGAGCCATGCGCTCGGCCTATCGACGTGCAACCCAGCCGGTACTCTTGGACATGCGACGCACAACCCTGTAGCATACGAAGGATGGCTGCTCGGAAATGGCTCCGGGTCTGCCTTGAAGGGGGTCGTCATGAAGCTCTTGCTCAGGATTCTCGCCTTGACCGCTGTTATGGGTTTCGCTTGCCTGCCCATGGCGAGCAGCTCCACTGGCGGTACATGTCGCTATTTCTGCGGTTCCACCATCCACACCGGAAGCAGCTCGGACTGCTGCTCCGCCAGCTTCCAGTGCCCCAACGGCCAAAGGGTGACTCCGTACGCGTACAACTCCGGAACTGGCTGGCGCTTCTGCTGACAGGACAGCCAGCAAGAGCTTGGAGCTGAGACCTTGAAGATTCCTGCCTACCACGTCGACGCTTTCGCCGGGGCCGTCTTCTCTGGAAACCCAGCCGTGGTCTGCCCACTGGATGGCTGGCTCGATGACGAGACCCTGCAACTCATTGCCCGGGAGAATTATGTCCCTGTCACGGCTTTCTTCGTCGAGCACGACGATCACTACGAGCTTCGCTGGTTCACTCCGGCGGTTGAGCTGAATCTTTGTGGACATGGCACTCTGGCGGCGGCGGCGGTCCTTTTCGATTCCGTGGGTGCGTCGAAGGAATCCGTGGTCTTCAAGACCAAGGGCGGGACCTTCAAGGTCGCCAAGAACGGTCAGCTCATCGACATGGATTTCCCGGTCCTCGAGGCGGTCGCATGCTCGACAAGGCCAGAGGATCTGGTGCGCGCGTTGGGCAGGGAGCCGAGGGAAATCCTCAAAGCCCAAAGTTACCTGGCCGTGTATGAGGGAGAAGCAGATATTCTCGCTATAAACCCGGATATGGAGCTTCTGAAAGAGGTGGATTGCCTGGGGGCGATCGTCACGGCGGAGGGGGAGGACTCGGATTTCGTCTCGAGATACTTTGCCCCGAGGATCGGTATCCCCGAGGATGCCGCAACCGGTTCGACGCACTGTACGCTGGCGCCGTATTGGTCCAAGAGACTCGGGAAGCGAAAGCTCCATGCAAGCCAACTCTCTCAGCGTGGAGGGGAGCTCTGGTGCGAGCACCTTGACGACAGGGTCAGAATCACCGCAAGAGCCATACGCTACGCTGAAGGTTTTCTCTATCCAGGATAGTCGCTGACGAACGCCCGCGCCGCGATAAGATGGTCCCTGTATGCGACCCGCCGAGCAGGTCTTCGTAGGCATCCCCGGGCCCGAGCTGGATTCCGCCTCCGCCGCGATGCTGTCGCGGTTCCAGCCCGGCGGCATCGTGCTGTTCAAGCGCAACGCCAAAGACGAGGGGCAGTTGAACGAGCTGGTGACCGGGCTGCGGCGCCTGCTGCCCGAGGCCGTGCTGGCCATCGACGCCGAGGGCGGCCGGGTGGACCGGCTGAAGGACGTGGTGGGGCCGACGCCGCCGGCGTCGCTCCTCGCTCGCCACGCCACCAGCTACTCCCACCAGACCGGCTACTGGATCGGCCAGGCCCTGCGGCTGTTCGACATCGACGTCGACTTCGCGCCGGTGGTGGACCTCGACCGCGGCGCCACCGACAATGCCCTCGACGACCGCTACCTCGGCGCCACGGTGAGCGACGTCGTCCCCCGGGCCCAGGCTTTCCTGCGCGGCCTGCACGGCGGCGGCGCCGCGGGGTGCCTCAAGCATTTTCCGGGGCTGGGCGGAGCCGGCGAGGACACCCACTATAAGACCTCCGTGGTCTACCTCCCCGCCGAGGAGATGGAGACCGACCTCGCGCCCTTCGAGACCCTGGGCCGGCTGGCCGGGGCGATCATGGTCTCCCACGCCGTCTACCCGGCGTGGGACTCGCACCGCCCGGCCACCCTGTCGCCAGAGATCCTGGGCGGCCTGCTGCGCGGCCGGCTGGGGTTCGAAGGGCTCGCCATCAGCGACGACATGGAGATGAAGGCGCTCGACGAGTGGGGCGACCTCCCCGGGCGCTGCGAGCGCGCCTTCGCCGCAGGGTGCGACGTGCTGCTGGTCTGCCACACCCTGTCCGCGCTGCCCGACATCGTGGACCGGCTGGACCGGCCGGAGCTGCGGGAGCGGCTGTCCGAGGCCAACCGCCGGCTGGAGGTCTACCGCCAGCGCCTGGCCACCCTGCGCACCGCCCGGGACTACGTCGCCTTCATGCGGGAGAACAGCCGCGGCGAGCGGCTCGACCGGGTACGGCAGGCGCTGGAGCAGCTTCAGGCGAGCTCGTAGACGACGAAGAAGGAAGAAGAAAGAAGAAAGAAGAAGATTAAGTTAGAAGGCCGGCGGGACGCCAGCGGTCCCAGGGGGGTGGTGGGCACGCCTCTCGCAACTCTCTCGGCACGGTATGCCTGAGCTGCGGGTCAAGGTCCTCTCCTACAACGTCGGCGGGCATGGTGCCCGCTGGAGCCGCGGCTACCTCGAGCGGATCGCCCGCGCCATTGCCGAGGCCGGCGCGGACGTGGTGGGACTGCAGGAGGTCCACCGCGGCACGAAGCAGTCGCGGCTGGAGGACCAGGCCGCGGCCCTGGGCCGCCTCACCGGCATGACCGTGCGGTTCGGCAGGAGCTTCGAAATGGGAGCCGGCGAGTTCGGCAACGCCGTGCTCACCACCGGCGAGGTGCGGTCCACCGAGGTCCATCCCCTGCCGGGGACGGGTGAGCCCCGGACCCTTCTCCACACGTGCATCGGCCTGGCGACGGGGGAGATCGACTTCTTCGTCACCCACCTCGCTGCCTGGAGCCGCTGGGGGCGCTCGGCACGGAGTGTGCAGATCCAGGGTCTCGTCGAGCGGCTCAGGCAGCAGGACCGGCCCTTCGTCCTGGTCGGGGACCTGAATGCCCCTCCAGGCGCGCCCGAGATCGGCACTCTGATGGCCGCCGAGCTGTTCCGGATGTGCGGCGACGACATCGCCTTCACGCACCGGTACATGCGCCAGCGCATCGACTATGTCTTTGCCGATCCTGGCTGGACGACTGACGCCTATCGGGTGATACGGTCCGGGCCCTCCGATCACTGGCCCGTCCTCGTCGAGCTGCACCGCAAGTCTCAGGATTGACGCCGGAACGCCGGCCGGGAGGTGTCGATTGAGCGTCCCCCTGCGGCACAAGGCCGAGAGGCCGAAGAGGCCCCGCAAGCCCAAGCGGCGCGAAACGAGCCGGAAAGGGATCACCGGCAAGCTTCCCAGTCTCCCCAGGCTGCCGATGATCCGCGGCCGCAAGGTCGAGGTCTCCTTCGTCACCGCCTCTCTCTACCTGTTCCTCATCCTCTTCCTGGTGATCATTCTCTGGTCCACCCAGCGGCAGCACGAGGTCCACGTGCGGGTGCCGGACATCGCGAAGCTCGACGAGGCCCTGCCTTCCATCGCCGACGTCACGGGCTCGCTGATCGTGCCGGGCAACCGCGTGCAGGTGCTGCAGAACGGCGACGGCTTCTTCCCGCTCCTCTTCGCCGACATCGCCGGCGCGCGGCAGAGCATCCATCTCGAGACCTACGTCTGGTGGAAGGGGGAGGTCTGCATGCGGCTGGCGAAAGCCCTGCAGGACAAGGCCCGGCAGGGGGTGGAG
Organism: Thermoanaerobaculum sp.; assembly: GCA_021154885.1. GTDB lineage: Bacteria > Acidobacteriota > Thermoanaerobaculia > Multivoradales > UBA5704 > DATARR01. The sequence continues at coordinate 30,337 of JAJKHS010000134.1, read as the reverse complement.
GTGCGGCTGACGATCGATGCCGCCGGCGCGCACAACGCGGACGACCATCTGTTCCGGCACATGGAAGAGGCCGGCGTCAAGATCGCCCGCTATCACCCGGTGCGCCTCGCCGACCTGGGGCTGATCAACAACCGCACGCACCGCAAGCTCGCCGTCATCGACGCCCGGGTGGCCTACGTCTTCGGCCACGGCATCGCCGAGGAGTGGGTGGGCAACGGCCAGGACGCGAAGCACTGGCGCGACACCGGCGTGCGCCTGGAGGGGCCGGTCGTCAACTCCGTCCAGGCGCTGTTCGTTCAGCACTGGGTGGAGACGACCACCGAGGTGCTGATCGGGGATCGGTACTTCCCTCTTCAGCCGGCCGCCGGATCGGCGCGGGCGCATATGACGGCCGGCTCGCCCCACGGCGGCGTCTCCCGCCTGGAGATGATCAACAAGATGGCCATCGCCTCGGCGCGCAAGAGGCTGGTCATCCAGAACCCGTACTTCATTCCCGACCCGGACATGGTGGACCTCCTCGCTCAGACCGTGAAGCGGGGGGTCGACGTCCGCATGATGATCCCCGGCCCGGTGACGGACAGCGCCATCGTCCGCCATGCCGGCCACCGCCAGCTTGGGCCTCTTCTGGACGCGGGGGTCAAGGTCTACGAGTTCCAGCGCACGCTCTCCCACCAGAAGGTAATGATCGTGGACGGCCTCTGGTCCCTGGTGGGCTCCACCAACTTCGATGACCGGTCGCTCAACATCAACGAGGAGGCCAGCGTGGGGGTGATCGACCGCGGCGTGGCCGCCGAGCTCGAGGCGGCGTTCGCCCACGACCTGCGCGACTGCCGCCAGCTCGACGCGGCGAGTTGGAACCGCCGCCCGCTCTGGCACAAGCTCGGGGACCGGCTGTCCTACCTGCTCAACGACCAGCTCTGACGATCATGATCGCGATCCCCATCTGGGCTCTGGTGGGCATGGCCCTGGCGATCGTCCTGCTGGCGACGATGCTGTGGACCAACCTGCGGGAGCGCACCTTCCGCATCGCCGTGCCGGACATCGACGAGCTGGAGGAGGCGCTCCCCTCGATCGCCGGCATGACCAAGGCGATCATCCTGCCGGACAATAAGATCGACGTGCTGCAGAACGGCGACGAGCTCTACCCCGCCCTCCTCGAGTCGATTGCCAGGGCCGAGAAGACGATCCATTTCGAGACCTACGTCTGGTGGACCGGTGATATCTGCGGCGAGTTGGCCGAGGCCTTCGCCAGGCGGGCGCGGGAGGGGGTCGAGGTACGGGTCATGGTCGATGCCCTGGGCGCGATGAAGATGGATAAGCGGCTGCGCAAGCGGATGGAGGATGCCGGCGTCAGGGTGGCCCGCTACCATCCCATCCGGCTCATCGACCTGGGGCAGCTCAACAAGCGGACGCACCGCAAGCTCGCCATCTTCGACGGCCAGGTGGCCTACGTCTTCGGCCACGGCGTCGCCCGGCAGTGGAGCGGGCACGGCCAGGACAAGGAGCACTGGCGCGACACCGGCGTGCGGCTCCAGGGTCCGGTGGTCAATGGCGTGCAGGGGGTGTTCGCCCAGCACTGGGTGGAGGAGACGAGGGAGGTGCTGGTGGGGGAGCAGTACTTCCCCCACCTGAGGAAGGCGGGGGAGAGCCGGGTGCACGTCCTTGCCGGAGCGCCGCTCGGCGGCGTGTCGGACCTGGAGCTGATGTTCAAGCTGGGGCTCGCCTCGGCCAAGAAGGAGATCCTGGTCCAGAACCCCTACTTCATCCCTGACGAACAGACGGTGAGACTCCTGAGGCGCTCGGTGAGGCGCGGCGTGGAGGTGAAGCTGATGATCCCGGGCTCGGTGACCGACAGCGCCATCGTCCGTCACGCCGGGCATCGTCACTTCGACGAGATGCTGCGCGACGGAGTCAGGATCTTCGAGCACCAGCGGACGCTGATTCACCAGAAGATCATGGTGGTCGACGGCCTCTGGTCGCACGTCGGCTCGACCAATTTCGACTCCCGCTCCTTCGACATCAACGAAGAGGCCGGGGTGGGGATCATCGACGAGTCGGTGGCGGCCCAGCTCAAGGCGGCCTTCGAGGACGACATGAAAGCCTGCGTCGAGCTGACGCAGCCGGGCTGGAAGAAGCGGTGCACCCTCTGGCACCGCAGCGTCGACCGGCTGTGCTACATGCTGAGCTGGCAGCTCTGAGGCCGCTCAGGAATTCTCCGGACAGATGACGTCCGGGCAATCGAACCTCTGGGTGGTCGCGTACGGACTGGTCGTCCCCGTGCAATGGCAGCCGTCGCAGCAGCTTCCCGTGCAGCTACCCACCACGGTCGAGTGGCTCGCATCGCTGTAGTAGATGGTGTTGCTACTGCTGTCGCAGGTCACGATGAGGTCCGCGTGGCTGGGCTGGACGGCGAGGACGGAGATCACGAGCGCGGCCGCGAGGCCGAGCAGCCGGAGGGGTGAGCCGTTCCGCGAAGGCATGAGGCAAGTTCTCCTTTGGTTGGTCCGGCATTTATTTTAGCACGGGGAGGTGAGGCTCCACGGGCTGGATCGTGAGAGCCGTGTGGGGGTATCGGGAAAGTGATACCCTGCTCTTCCTGAGAGCACCTATTTTCAGGAAGAGACGAGAATGTTCGAGATGGAGTTCACGGAGAGTGCACTTGAGGACCTGCGTTTCGTCAAGCGGTTCGAGCAGAGCTTCGTCTTGGATGCCGTCGAGCGCCATCTCGCCGTCGAGCCTCTGACCGCGACCCTCAACCGCAAACCGCTCCGGCCGAATGACCTCTCACAATGGGAGCTCCGTGCAGGAGCCTTTCGGGTCTTCTATGATGTCGATGGGGAAAGCCGGGTCGTTCGGATCAAGGCGATCGGCCGGAAGGAGCATAATCGCCTCCTCATCCGCGGCAAGGAGCTCATCCTATGAAGACTGTAAACCTCGCGACCGATTCGAGCCTCTCCGATCTCCTGGACCTTGCGGGAGAGGATACAGTCCTCCTCAAAACCCCTGAAGGGCGCGAGTTCATCCTCGCGGCTGTCGACGACTTCGACGCGGAAATCAAAGCCGTCAGGCAGAATCAGGAGCTTCTGGAGCTCCTGGAACAGCGTTCCGGCGAGGAGAAGACGTACACGATCTCCCAGGTCCGCGAGCGGCTGAAGCTGACCTGATCACGGCCGGATCACCACCTTCAGCGCCTCCCGCCGACGCATGCTCCGCAGGGCCGCCTCGAGCTCCGCCAGTGGACGTTCGGCGGAGAGGAGGACGCGGGGGTGCAGCAATCCGCTCGCCAGCAGGTCCAGGGCCCGCTGGAACGTCGCCGGCCGGTGGTGATAGGCGCTCTTCACCGTGATCTCCGAGTAGTGGAGGCGGTGAGTGTCCAGCGGCACGGTGGTGCCCGGGGGACAGCCGCCGAAGAGCTGGACCAGGCCGCCAGGGCGGACCGAGGCCAGGGCGTCCTGCCAGGCGGCGGGCGAGCCCGTGGCCTCGATGGCCACGTCGAAGCCGTCGCCGGTGCGGGAGGTCTTGCAGAGCCGCGAGGCCTCGCCGCCGTCGCGGTCCACCTGGACGACCACATCCGCGCCCAGGGCCTTGCCCGCCTCGAGGCGCGCGGGGTTGGGGTCCGCCAGCACGATGTGATGCTCGTTTCCCGGGGGAAAATCGGCAGGAAAATCGGCCGGGGAGTTGGCGAGGACGTCCACGAACAGCAGGCCGATGGGTCCGCCGCCATAGACCACGACCCCCGACGCCCGCTCCAGCGACGAGATCTCCAGGCCGTGGAGCACGCAGGCCAGGGGCTCGGCCAGCGCCGCGATCTCGAAAGGGATGTCCGCCGGCAGCGGGTAGGTGCTCCGCTCGGCGAAGCGGCGGGGGACGAGGAGGTACTCGGAGAAGGCGCCGTTGAGGTAGTGGAGGTCCGAGCAGAGGTTCTCCCGGCCGCGGGCGCACCACTCGCAGACGCCGCACGGCGCGGAGTTGGCCACCACCACGCGATCGCCCGGCCGCCAGCGCTCCACCCCCTCACCCACGGCGGCCACGGTGCCGGCCATCTCGTGGCCGAAGGGGGTGGGGGCCTTGAGCATGCGGGGGTGGCCGCCGCGCTGGAAGACCTTGAGGTCGGTGCCGCAGGTGGTGGCGGCGCCGACGCGCAGCAGGAGCTCGCCCGGGCCGGGGACGGGCACGGGCACCTCCCGCAACTCCAGCCGCTCCGGACCGAGCAGGATGGCCGTGGTCTGGCGCGCGGAAACCGCGGAGACCGTCAGGATTGCTCCTCGTCCGGGATGTCCGGGGTCAGCAGCACCTTCACCGCCCGCCGCTCCCGCGCCAGCTCGACCGCCTCCGTGAAGCGGGAGAGGGGGAGGCGGTGGGTGGCGAGGGGCGACGGATCCAGGCGGCCGCTGACCAGCAGGCGAAAGACCTCCCGCTGCTCGGCCAGGGCGCTCGAGTAGGTGGCGAGGAGCCGGCGCTCGCTCTTGAAGAAGGCGTTGAGGTCGAAGGCGGCGCGCTCGCCCGCGTCGGCGTGGGCGAAGAGGACCACAGCGCCGCCGGGACGGCTGAGGGCCAGGGCGGCGGCCAGGGGCGCGGCGCCGCCCACGGTGTCGAAGACGGCGTCGGCGCCCCGGCTTTCAGAGAGAGCCGCGACCTGGCGGCCGGCCGCGCCGGGCGATACCGCGGCGTCGGCTCCCAGCCGGCGGGCCAGCTCCCGGCGCTCCTCCAGAGGATCGGAGACCACCACCCGCAGGTTGGGGTGGACCGCCTTCAGGACGAACAGGTGGAGGAGTCCCATGCTGCCGCCGCCGAGGACGGCGACACAGCCCGGCGAGGGGCCGGTCAGGGCGGTCTCGGGCAGCCGGGCGTGGTGGATGCCGCGCAGCACGCAGGCGGCCGGCTCCAGGAAGACTGCCGCCTCATCTTTCAGATGGGGCGGCAGGCCGAAGGCGGCCCGGCGCACGGCGCGCTCCCGCACCAGCACCCAGTCGCTGAAGCCGCCGGGAGCCAGCAGGTTTTCCTGAAACGCCGGGCACGACGGTTCGCTCCCCCTCCGGCAGAGGTCGCACTCGCCGCAGGCCACGTGGTGAGGCACCACCACCCGGTCTCCCAGGGCGAAGCCCACCACCCCCTCGCCCAGGGCCGCGACCGAACCCACCACCTCGTGGCCCAGCACGGTGCCGGCGGGGGCCGTGGCATGGCGCAGCTTGAAGAGATCGGTGCCGCACAAGCCGGCGGCGCGCAGGCGCAGCAGCATCTCGCCCGGCCCGGGCTCGGGGCGGGAGCGGGTCTCGAGGCGCACGGCGCCGTCCTCGGCGCAGGCGGCCACGGTCATGGCGGTCGTTCCCAGGGCGGTTGTTCCCGTGGCAGTCAGTCCCGCCGTCGCGGTCGTCTCCATCCGGACCATCGTAGTGGCAAGGGGGGAACCCCGCAAGAACGCGGTAACATCTCTCTGATGTCCAGACGTCGCGCCGTTCGCCGTCCCCGTCGTGTCCAGGTGAACTTCTGGCGGCGCGGGGAGCCGAACGCTTACGTCGGCTACTCGACCAACATCTCCATGACGGGGATGTTCATCGCCACCAATAGCCCCATGGCCGGCGGCACCCGTATCCGCATCGAGGTGGTGGACCGCGACCGCGGCTTCATGGTGGAGGGGGTGGTAGCGCATGCCAGGAAGATCCGTGGCGACTTGGCGCGGATCAGCCAGTCCGGCATGGGTGTGCGCTTCCTGACGGTGGAGGAGCTCATCCGCGAGCTGATCCCCGCGGCCCTGGGGCAGACGGAGCCGATCCCACCCCCGTCCTCCCCGCCGGATACGGTGACGCTGACCGAGCTGGAGATGCCCGAGCCCCCGGCGCCGTCCCCGGCTCCAGCCTCGCCGCCACCCTCGGCCTTCGAGCCGTTTCCCGAGCCGCTGCCCCTCCAGCCGGTCCAGGGGCTGCCGCCGGCGTCCACCCCCTATCCGACTCGGCCGGCGCCGCGGCCGGTGGGGGAGGGTGCTTTCAGCGTCCACTTCACCTCGCCGGAGGAGTTCCTGGAGGTCTACCGGCGCGACATCCTCCAAGGCGGCCTCTTTGTCTCGACGCGCCATCCGGCGCGGATGCAGGAGGCGGTGATGGTGGAGCTCTACCCGCCCGTCGAGCACGCCGCGCCCATCCTGCTGCGGGCCCGCGTCGTCCAGCGCTTCGAGCCCCACTCCGGCGACATCGGCGGGTTCAACCTGCTGTCCGGCATGGGGCTGGAGCTGCTCGACCTGCCGGCGCTGGTGGACCAGCTTCAGCCGATCGTGCACCGGCTGCGGGGGTAGGGCCCTCGGGCTCGCTGTTACAATCCCAGCCATGTCGAAGCAGCTTTTCGCGGCCCTCGCCGCCCTGGCGCTCCTCGCCCTTGCCGCCGCGGCACCGCCGGCCGCGAAGGCTCCGGCGCGGCCGGCTCCCCGGGGCGACATCGTCCTCATCACCATCGACACCCTGCGGGCGGACGCCCCGGGGTTCGCCGGCAACCGCCGGTCGCAGACGCCGGTGCTCGACCGGCTGGCGGGGCAGGGGCGGGTGTTCACCAACACGCACGCCCACAACGTGGTGACCCTCCCCTCGCACACCAACATCCTCACCGGCCTCTATCCGTTCCAGCACGGCGTGCGGGACAACAGCGGCTTCCGGCTGCCGGCGAACGTCCCCACCCTGGCCACCGTGCTCAAGGGCGCGGGTTATGCCACGGGCGCTTTCGTGGGGGCCTTCCCGCTCGACTCGCAGTTCGGGCTCAACCATGGCTTCGACGTCTACGACGACCACTACCCCAAGGGGAGCAACGACACCGATTTCATGATGGCCGAGCGGCGGGGCGACGAGGTGGTGCGCCTGGCCCTGGCCTGGTGGCGGCAGCAGAAGGGGAGGCCCCGCTTCCTCTGGGTTCACCTCTACGATCCCCACGCCCCCTACGCGCCGCCCGAGCCCTTCGCCTCCCGCTTCAAGGACAACCTCTACCTGGGCGAGGTGGCCGCCGCGGACTCCTTCCTGGCGTCCCTGCTGGGGCCGTTCCTGGACGGCAGGGAGAAGCCGGCGCTGGTGGTGGTCACCGGCGACCATGGCGAGGCTCTGGGCGAGCACGGAGAGCAGTCGCACGGCTTGTTCGCCTACGAGCCCACCCTCAAGGTGCCGCTCGTGGTCTGGGGTAAGGGGGCCGCGCCGGGCAGGGACGCCCGGCCGGCGCGCCACGTGGATATCTTCCCCACAGTCCTCCAGGCCGTCGGGATCGATGTGCCGGCTCCTCGCGGGCTGCGCCGGCCCGGCCGGTCGCTGCTGGCCCCGCCGGCCGCGGACGGCTCCGACTCCTACTTCGAAGCCCTCTCGGCGACCCTCAACCGCGGCTGGGCCCCCCTGCGCGGCCTGCTGCGCAACGGTACGAAGTTCATCGCCCTCCCCCTGCCGGAGGTCTACGAGCTGCCGAAAGACCCTGGGGAGCGGACCAACCGGATCGACCAGCAGCGCGCGGCGGCCCGCGGCATCTTCGCCGCGCTGCCGAAGGAGTCGGCCTGGCCGCCGCGGCGGGACGCCACCCGGCCGGAGGACGAGGCCCGTCTGCAGAGCCTCGGCTACCTCGTGGGCACGGCCGCCCTCAAGGAGAGCTACGGGCCCGAGGACGATCCCAAGCGGCTGATCCAGCTCGACACCAAGGTCCACGACGTGATCGATTTCTACATGCACGGCCGGATGGACGACGCCGTCAAGCTGGCGCGCGAGCTGGTGACGGCGCGGCCGTCGATGGCCCTGGGGCACTCGTTGCTGGCCCAGTCGCTCCTCCAGGCGGGGAGGACCCGGGAGGCGTTGGACGTCATGCTCAACGCCCGCAAGCTGGGAGCCACCACGGACGCCCTGCTGCGCCAGCTCGGCCTCACCCTCTCCGAGTTGGGAAGGGCGAGCGAGGCGATCGAGATCCTGCGGCCGCTGATCGCGACCGGCGATCCCCAGTCCCTCAACGCCTATGCCCTCGCTCTCTCGGAAGCCGGCAAGCAGAAGGAGGCAGCGGACGTCTTGCAGCGGCTGCTGAAAGCGGAGCCGGACGATCCCAAGGCCTGGGAGCAGCTCGGGCTGGTGGAGCTCCGCCTCGGCCACTGGGCCCAGGCCCGGGACCGCTCGCGCCACTCCCTGGAGCTCAACCGCAGGCTCCCCCTGGCCTGGAACAACCTCGGCGTGGCCGTGTACCAGCTCGGCCAGAAGGACGAGGCCCTGGACGCCTGGCAGAAGGCGGTCGACTTGAAGCCCGACCTCTGGGACGCCCTCTGGAATCTCGGCACCAAGGCCGCCGAGCAGGGGAAGATCGAGCAGGCCCGCAAGGCCCTCGCCCAGTTCGCCGCCGGCGCCCCGCCCGACCGCTACCGGGCTGACATCGAGAAAGCGAAGGCGTTTCTCGCTCAGGTGAAGCCATGAGATCGGCTCTTCGTTTTTCCATCCTGTGCGTCCTGGCGGTCCTTGCTGTCCTTTTCTTCACCGCCTGCCGCGGCGCCACCGACCCCGGCTCTGCCGACGTCCCCAAGGGCACGCCCGTCATCCTCATCTCCATCGACACCCTGAGGGCGGACCACGTGCCGGCCTACGGCTACAAGGGGGTGGAGACCCCGGCGCTCGACGCCTTGCGGCGGGACGGCATCCTTTTCGAGCGGGCCTACTCGACGACGCCGCTGACCTTGCCGTCCCACTCGACGCTGCTGACCGGCGTCCTGCCCGCCGTTCACGGCGTGCGGGACAACGTGGGCTACAAGCTCGACGCGGCGAAGATCCAGAGCGGCGCCCTGCCGTTCCTGCCCGAGATCCTGAAGAAGGCGGGCTATGTCACGGGCGGCGCCGTCTCGGCCTACGTCCTCCAGGGCAAATCGGGGATCTCCACCGGCTTCGACTTCTACGAGGACGGCATCGAGTTCCGCTCCGGTACCGGCCTGGGCGGCCTCCAGCGGCCGGGTAGCGAGACGCTGAAGCTCTCTCAGTCCTGGCTCGAATCGGTGAAGGACAAGCCGTTCTTCTTCTTCTTCCACATCTACGAGCCGCACACGCCGTACGCGCCGCCCGAGCCCTACGCCTCGCGCTACCCCTCGAAGTACGACGGCGAGATCGCCACGGCGGACCACATCGTGGGCGAGCTGATCGACGACCTCAAGCGGCTGGGCGTCTACGACCGGGCGCTCGTCGTCCTCCTCTCCGACCACGGCGAGGGCTTGGGCGACCACGGCGAGGACGAGCACGGCGTGCTCCTCTACAACGAGGCCATCCACGTCCCCCTGATGCTCAAGCTGCCCAAGGCGCAGCACTCCGGGGGTACCACCGGGCGGCCGGTGCAGCTCCTGGACGTGGCGCCCACCGTGCTCGGCCTGCTGGGGCTCGCGGTGCCGAAGCCAATGCCAGGCTTGTCCCTGCTGGCCGCAGGCGTGCCGGCGCGGCGGATCTACTCCGAGACCTTCTACCCCCGCCTGCACTTCGGCTGGAGCGAGCTGTTCTCGCTGATCGACGAGAAGGACCATTACATCGACAGCTCCGATCCCGAGCTCTACGACTTGGCGAAGGACCCGAAGGAGACGACCAACGTGCTGCGCGACGAGCGGCGCGTCTACACCTCGATGAAGAAGGATCTGGAGGGATTCGACCGCGACCTCGCGCCGCCCTCGGCGGTGGACGAGGCGACCCGCCAGAAGATGGCGGCCCTCGGTTACATCTCGGGCGGCGCGCCCACCCAGGGGCCGCTCCCTCCGCCGAGGGCGAAGATCGGCTCGCTCAAGGACCTGAGGACGGGCTTCCAGCTCGCCGCGCAGAAGGACTATCCGGCCGCCGTGGCCGCCTTCCGCCGGGTGATCGCCGACAATCCGAAGATGGTGGACGCCTGGGAGTTCCTGGGCCGGTCGCTGCAGCGGATGGGAAAGACGGACGAAGCGCTGGAGGCGTTCAAGCAGGGGCTGAAGATCTCCAATGGCTCGCCCGAGATCGCGGTGGCCGTGGCCTCCCTCTACTTCGACCTGGGGAGGCTGGACGACGCGGAGGTCCACGCCAGGATGGCCATGGCGGCCCATCCCTCCTTCGCCCACGGCCTGCTGGCCAGCATCGCGATGGAGCGCAAGCAGCTCGACGTGGCCGAGCGCGAGGCCCGGGCGGCGATGACCGATCAGAGCTTGCGGGTGGGTCCCATGATCACCCTGGCCGAAGTGCTGCACGACAAGAAGGACGATGCGGGCGCCCTGGAGATGGTGCGCAAAGCCGAGGAGACCTATAACCAGCGCGAGGCCAAGGACCCGGACCTCATCCGTGGCCTCAACCTGATCCACGGCAAGATCCTGGCGGACCAGGGCGACGCCGCGGGAGCCGAAACGGCGTTCAAGAAGGAGATCGAGCTCTTCCCGGACAACGTCCGCGGCTACTCCAGCTTGGCTATCCTCTATGCCCTGCTCGGCCGCATCGCCGAGACGACCGCGACGCTGCAGCGCATGACCGAGGTCAATCCCACGCCCCAGGCTTACGCCGAAGGGGTGAAGACCCTGCGCATCCTGAACGACCCGCGGACGGCCGCGAACCTGCTGCGCTATGCGATGAACAAGTTTCCGGGCAGCCGGGAACTCAAGGGGTTGGCGCAGGGGGGGTAGGTGCCTGGAGCTGATCGAATGCAAGAGATCAAGAAGCTCTACCTGGTCGATGAAGAAAATCGCCGGGTCGCCGTGCAGATCGACCTGAAGACCTTCCAGCAAATTGAGGAGGTGCTCGAGAATTGCTTTCTTCTTGAATCGATGAGGGAGACGAACGTAGAGGAAGCCCTCGACATCGCCGTTGCCAAAAGGCACTATGCTGGGCTGGACAAAGCGAAGTGACGATCCTCTACAAGGCTGCCTGTTCGTACACGTCCTAAACAAAGAGTCTCGCCGCGTGTCCTCTGAAGACGGAGGGATCAACGCCATGGACAAGCTCTACGCCCTGCTCGTCGGAATCGACGCCTACCAATTGCCCCTCAGGGCTTTGACGGGCTGCCGCAACGACGTGGCGGCCATGCAGGAGTTCCTGACCGGTCGCATACCCACGGAGCGCCTCTCCTTGAAAGTCCTCGTGGACCAGGAGGCCACGCGCCAGGGAATCATCGACGCCTTCCGCGCTCACTTCAAACAGGCGGGACCGAGTGATACTGCGCTCTTCTACTATGCCGGCCACGGCTCCCAGGAGCTCACGCCGGACCTCTATCGCGACCTGGAGCCGGACGGGCTCGACGAGACTCTGATCGCCTACGACAGCCGGTTGCCGGACGGGAGCGGCTGGGATCTCGCGGACAAGGAGCTGCGCGTGCTGATCGCCGAGGCGGCGGAGCGCGGGCCCCACGTGGTGGTCATCCTGGATAGCTGCCATTCGGGCGGTGCCACGCGGGAGGCCGAGGACGCAGTCGTTCGCCAAGTCCCTCGAACCTATAGAAAACGGCCGGCCGAGACTTTCTGGTTCGCTTCCGCCAAGGACGTGGAGCTCCCCAAGGAGACGGGCGAAACCAGCAGTTGGGATATTTTGCCGAGCGGCCGGCACGTCCTGCTCGCAGCCTGCCAGGACCACGAAACGGCCAAGGAGTATGATGCTCCGAATGGTCGCCGCGGGGCCTTCTCCTATTTCCTCGTCAAGACCCTGGAACAGCTCGGAGGCGACGCCCGCTATCGGGACGTCCACAAGCGGGTTCAGGCCCTCGTCTGCAACGCCAGGGACAACCAGCTCCCGCAGGCGGAGGGCGATCTGGAGGCGGTCCTCTTCGACGGCAGCATGCCGGCCCGGCCTCCCGTCTTCCACGTGCAGAGCTGGCGGGACAGCGGCTGGCGCCTGGATGGCGGGGAGATCCACGCTGTTCGGAAGGGGACGGAGCTGGCGGTTTACCGAGAGGGAGCGCTCGAGCGGAGCCCCAACAGCGATCGTCTGGCCACTGTGGTGGTCACCGAGACCGGTCCCTCCGAGAGCCTCGTCGAGGTGAAACAGGGAAGCCTGCCTGATGAACCCGGAGCTCTTCCCGCCCTCGTCACCAAGCTGCCTTTCCCGCCCTTGGGCGTCGGGCTCGATCCGGACGCGGACTCCGAGGAGCTGCGGCGCGCGATCACCGCCTCTCCCTATCTGGCCTTGCGGGAGGTCTCCGAAGCCAGCGTCGTCGTCGAGCTAGGCCCCCAGGGGCTCCGGCTGCGGCGTGCGGGCTCCCTGCGGGAGCTGGCGCCCCCCTGTCCAGCCGGTCCGATGGGGGCACGCCGAATGAGCGAAGCCTTGGTGAAGATCGCGCGCTGGGAGGCGATCGCTGGGCTGTCGAATCCCACCGATTCCCTTGCCGGCGCGTTGCGGATGACGGTCTTCGAATGGCGTGCCCCCGTCACTAACGGCGGCGCTCCGCAGGTCATCGAGCTTCCGGAGGGCAAGGAGATGCGCATCTCCTATGGAGGGGGCAAGGCTGGACGATTCACAGTCCGCGTCGAGAACCAGAGCCCCCAGGGCCTGTATTTCGCCCTCGTGGCTCTCGACGAGTCTTTCGGCATCAAGCTCATCCAGGATGGCTGGGGCGATCTCCCCGCCGGGAGCACCCTCTGGGTTCGGAGGAAGGATGGCATTCCCGCCGTAGTGCCCGAGCGTTTTTTCAAGCAGGGAGTGACGCAACGCCGCGACGTCCTTCTGCTGCTGGTGAGCGAGCAGGAGAATACCGACTTCAATCTTCTTGAGCAGAACGGCCTGTTCACCTATGAAGAGAACCAGCGGGGAGCTTCAACTCCTGGCTTCATGGACCTCTTGGACTGGTGTCCTGCCTGCCGTGACGCTGACGCAAAGGAGGACGGGGAGATGGCCCCGCCCCGGTGGTCGGTCCAGAGCCAGGTGATCGTCTCGGAACGCCAGCTTGGACCGGCCCGTAGCGATTTTGAAAGAGGGAATCGCGATTTCGTAAACGGTATCGATCTCGGGATTCCCAACGGATTCCGAGGCGTTGCACGACTGCTGAGCGCTTCCGAGGCAGCACGGAAACTGGGCTCCTTCCTGCAGCCTCCGCCTGCCGCAGGCGTGGATACCTATCCACTGGCGCTCGCCGGCGGTCTGAGCGTCCTGGAGCTCACCGGCACCGACGTGGGCACGGTGACCGCCCGGGATCCCCTGAAGGTCTTCGCCTCTCCCGACCTGCCGGACGGCGAGGTGCCGGTCGTCCTCGCCTTTGACGGCCGCCGGCACTGGCGAGTCGGGGCTCCGGGCGCCACGGGCTTCCCGCTGGTGATTCCCCAGTTGCCTCAACCCGTTGATGGCAACGTCTGGCTCCTCTTCCGCAGCGCCCGGCGGGAGGCGGTGGCGCCGGAGGATGACGAGGGGCTTCCGCGCCCGCTCGCAGCTTGAGGGCCTCAATCACTTGGACGACCACGGACAGCAGGGACGACCAGGATAGGAGGACATGAACCGGGGCTTTCCTCGTCCTTGCTGTCCCTGTTGGTCCCTGCTGGTCCTGGCAGTGCCTCCCCAGCCCCAGCGCTCGAGGGTTTCCTGGCTCTCTTCGAAAATCTCTCACGCCTCGCTGAAGCGCGCCTCGGCGAGGTGGCTGAGCGCGAGGTTCAGGCGGGGGAGGAGAACATCCGCCGAAGAGGCGGTACTCCCAGTAGCTCGACCGCCGCACCTGCTCCAGCGTGAAGACGTCGAACACCGGTTTGCCGGTCGTCGGGGCCTTGATCGTCTGCCGGACGGGGCCCTTGTCGAGCCGCGCCACCACCGCCGCGAGGTCGGCGCGCAGGTCGGGGAAGGCCGCGCGGCAGCTCGCGTCGGCGGCGCAGTCATCGAAGAGCTTTTCGATCGACTCCTGGGCCTTGCGGGCGTGGTAGAGGGGCATCCTGGCATCCATGATCATGACGCCGAGCAGCGCGGCGCTCCGCACGTGGTCGGGGTGCTGGCGCAGGTAGGCTTGAGCGGCGCGGGTGCCGTAGGAGCCGCCGAGAACGTTGAGGCGTTCGTAGCCGAGCCAAGCCCGCACCTCGTCGAGGTCGTCCGCGGCGATGGGCGTCGTGGGGTGAGATCCGCTTTGGCGGCCAGCTTCGGCTCGCAGGCGCGCAGCACGTCCATGGGGAAGAGGCCGCGCACGTAATCCTGGAGATTGCCGTCGCTGCCGGGCAGGTCGCAGTGCAGGGAGTTGGACTTGCCTGTCCCCCGCTGGTCCACGAAGAGGAGGTCGCGGTCCTTGTTGACGGCGGCGAGGAGCTGCGAGAACCCTCCGGCCGCGCCGGTCGAGCCGTAGCCCGGGCCGCCGTTGATGTAGACGACGGGGTCCGGTGCCGGGCTGTCGCTCTGGGCGGGGATCACCACGATGTTGAGGTCGATCTTGCGGCCGCTCCGGGTCGTCCGGTTCTCCCAGACGGGCAGGGCGCCACAGAGGACCTCCCTTTCAATTCCTTCAACTTTGCAGGGCTTGAGACGCTGGTACACGGTGCGGGCGGGCTTCTTCACTTCGGAGGCGCCTTGAGCGCCGGCGAGAGCGGGGACGAGCAGCGAGCCGCAGATCAGCAGCGTGGAAGCGAGGCGTATCATGAGGTCTCCTCGGGAAGGGCTCAATCAGCCTACGCGGCCTGTCGCAGCCGGGTTTCTGCGGCGCGCTGAAGAGTCCAGTCAGGCTGCCTTGGCCGTACTGTAAAGGATCGGAGGACAGTTCTTCATGACCGAGCCAACCGAAGAGACCGCAGCCGCCGCTCCAGAGGCGCCGCCCGAACCCGTTGCGGAGCCTGCGGCCCTGGAGGCGCCTCCAGCCGTCGAAGCCGCTCCGGCCCCGGCCGAGCCCGAGCCTCCCGCGGAGCCTTCCCGCCGGCCCCTGGTCAAGCGCCACCATGGTCTGGTGCGTTTTGCGCACTGGGCCAACGCCCTGCTGCTGGTGGGGCTGATCGGCAGCGGGCTGCAGATCTACATGGCCTTCCCGCACTTCGGGCCGCGCGGCGGGCCGTACTTCCCGAACCCGTGGGACGGCAAGCCGTTCCCGGCGCGAATCACGCTGGGCGGCTGGCTCGCCGGAGGTCTCAACTGGCACTTCGCCCTGGCTTGGCCGTTCGTCCTCACCGGCCTCCTCTATCTCGCCTACCTGGCGTTCACCGGCGAGTGGCGGTCGCTGCTGTTCCGGCCGCGGGACGTCCCCCGGGCCTGGCAGATGCAGCTCTACTACCTGAGGCTGCGCCGCGAGCATCCGCCGCAGGGCAAGCACAACGCGTTGCAGAAGATGGCCTACACCTCGATCGTCCTGCTCGGCGCCCTCTCGGTGCTCACCGGGTTCGCCATCTACAAGCCGACCGAGCTCTCCTGGCTCACGGCGCTCTTCGGCGGCTATCAGCTCGCCCGCTACTGGCACTTCTGGGCGGTCTGGATCTTCGTCGCCTTCACCCTCGTCCACGTGGCCCTGGTCCTGGTGGTGGACCCGGCGTCGCTGCGGGCGATGATCACCGGCTGGTACCGCGGGAGGTTCCCGAGCCATGACTGACGACCGCTTTCCCAATCACCTCAACCGCCGCGATCTCTTCCGCCTGGGGCTGACGGCCGGCGCCGCCTCCCTGGCTACGGCCTGTGGCTGGCAGGGCGGCCCCCTGGTGCCGGCTCTCCAGGGTGCCTCGCGTCTCAACGACTGGGTGGGGGAGAATCTGTTCCTCTCCGGACGCCATCTGGCGCCGCAGTACCCGCACTCCGCCCGCACGCCGGAGGGGCTCTTTCCCGCCTACTCCATAAGCCGCCCGATGCTGCCGCGGGTCGCGGACCCCGCGGCCTGGGCTCTGGAGGTGGGCGGCCTGGTGCGGCGGCCGGCGCGCCTCACGCTGGAGATGATCCAGGCCCTGCCAAAGGTCCGCTACACCGTCAAGCACCACTGCGTCGAGGGGTGGTCGGCCATCGCCACCTGGACGGGGGCGCCGCTGGCGAGCGTGGTGAGGCTGGTGGAGCCCACCGCGCAGGCCCGGTACCTCCGCTTCGACTCCTTCGACAGCGGCTATTCCAACGGCTGGGATTTGGAGAGTGCCATGCACCCGCAGACGATCCTGGCCTACGCCTTCAACGACCACCCCCTGGGGCCGGCCCACGGTGCGCCGCTGCGCGTCTACTCGCCCGTCAAGCTGGGCTACAAGCTCACCAAGTACCTGACGAAGATGACCTTCACCGTCGAGCGGCCGGGCGGCTACTGGGAGGATCAGGGCTACCCCTGGCTGGGCGGGGTCTGAGATCCCGGCGGCCTGGGCCGGAGCTGGCGGGCGGGTTGCATCCTGCGATTCGCCGCGAGATCTTAGGCCCATGGCGACCTACGCGATCGGCGACATCCACGGCTGCTTCAAGACCTTCCAGCGTCTCCTGCGCCGGATTGCGTTCGATCCCTGGCAGGATCGCCTGTGGCTGGTGGGCGACCTGGTCAACCGGGGGCCCAGGTCGCTGGAGGTCCTGCGCTGGGCCGTGGAGCACGAGGGCCGGGTCGTGGCCGTCCTGGGGAATCACGACCTCCACCTCCTGGCCCGGGCCGGTGGTGTGGCCGGGGCCAGAAAGCGCGACACGCTGGAGGCGGTGCTCGAGGCGCCTGACCGCGACGATCTCCTCGGCTGGTTGCGGACCCGCCCGCTGATCCACCGCGACGGCGAGACGCTCATGGTCCACGCCGGGCTCTTTCCCGGCTGGCGCCCGCGGCAGGCCGAACGGCTGGCCCGGGATGTGGAGAAGCGGCTGCGCGGCGAGGAGGCCGCGGCGCTCCTCCTCTCCATCGAGGAGCGGGCGGCGGAGCGCTGGAAGGAGGGGCTCGTCGGTTTCGAGCGGGCGCGGGTGGCCCTGGCAGGCTTCGCCAGGCTCCGCACCCTGGACTCGACCGGCCGGATGTGCGCCGGCTTCAGCGGTCCGCCCGCGGAGGCGCCGCGGGGGTGCCGCCCCTGGTTCGCGGTGCGCGGCCGGCGCAGCGCCGGAGTCACCGTGATCTTCGGCCATTGGGCCGCCCTGGGCTTGAAGACGGGCGGCGGCATCGCGGCTCTCGACACCGGCTGCGCCTGGGGGCGGCAGCTCACCGGGCTGCGGCTGGACGATTGGCGGCTCTTCCAGGAGCCGGCGGCGGAGGGGAGAGCGCGCGCCGCCAGCGTCGCGTCATAGCTGCCGCCGAGGTCGCCGCGGTCCGCGAACACTGCGCCGCACCAAGGCGACGACGCGCAGCGCTACAACCTGGATCAAAGGGACGGTGGCGAGGTGGGCGAGGCTCTCCCGGCCGTACCTCCAGCCGCCGCCCGTCAGCAGCGGTGTCGCGAGCTGGCCGGCGAAGTAGACGCCGGTCAGCAGGAGCCAGACCGCCAGCCACCGCATGATACGCCGATCATAATAGGATTCCTCGATGACGGGAGGACGGGAGGCGGATATGGACGAGACGGATCGCGACCGCACCTGGGAGCTGCTCGGACTCCTCTTCCAGGCCCACCCCTGGCACGGCGTGCCCACCGGCGCCGATGCTCCCAACGTGGTGACGGCCTACGTCGAGATCGTCCCCACCGACACGGTCAAGTACGAGATCGACAAGGCGAGCGGCCACCTCAAAGTGGACCGTCCGCAGCAGTTTTCGAACGTCTGTCCCACCCTCTATGGCTTCATCCCCCGCACCTTCTGCGGCGAGCGGGTCGCGGCCTTCTCCCACTTCCACACCGACCTGCCGACGCTGGAAGGCGATGGCGATCCCATGGACGTCTGCATCCTCTCCGAGAAGGCCTTCTCGCACGGCGATTTCCTGCTGCAGGCGATCCCCCTGGGCGGGCTGCGCCTGATCGACCGTGGCCAGGCGGACGACAAGATCATCGCCGTGCTGAAGGGGGACGCGGCCTTCGGGCACTGCCGCGAGATCCAGGACATCCCGGGCGCCCTGATCGAACGGCTCAAGCACTACTTCCTCACCTACAAGCGCCCCCCCGAGGCCGAGCATGGAGCCGTCCAGATCACCGATGTCTACGGCCGGGCCGAGGCCTGCGAGGTGATCGAGCGCAGCCGGGAGGACTACCGGCGGAAGTTCCCGGAGCTCAAGGACGGCCTGCTTGAAGCGATGAGCGGGAAGTAGAGGATTGAGGCGCCCTTCCTGCTTGGACTTGAGCCGGTCGTCCTGGTTTTGCGGTAAACTCCCCGGATACCGCCTTGGCGCCAATCCCATCGCACAGACCCGAGCTGGATGGGCTGAAGAAACCGGATGCCTCCTCGTTCCGACGACAGGACCTGCTATGAGTTCGACGAGTTTCGCGTCGATCCCGTTCGCCGTCTCCTGCTGCGCAGCGGCGAGCCGCTGCCGGTCACGCCCAAGGCGCTGTCGATCCTCCTCGCCCTGCTCGAGCAGCCGGGCGAGGTGGTGGAGAAGTCGGACCTGATCGAGAAGGTCTGGGCCGGTTCTCACGTCACCGAAGCCAACCTGACGCAGAACGTCTTCGCCCTCCGCAAATGCCTGGGCGAGCGGGCCAACGACTCGCGCTACGTGGTGACCGTGCCCGGCCGCGGCTACTCCTTCGCGGGCGAGGTCCGGCGGGTCGACCGGAGCGCCACCGGCGAATTTCCCATCGTTTCCGGCCTGGCGGCCCCGGCGCCACCGCCGGCCAGCGCAGAGACGGCTGAGACGGCGCCCGCGGCCGGAGAGCCCCTGGCGCTGCCGCCCGCCAGGCCTGATCCCGGGCCACCGCCGCCCGTGCGCGCTTCGCGCCGGTCGTCCCTGATGCGGTGGGGGACTCTGGCCACCCTGGGAGCCCTGGGGGCGCTCCTCCTGGGCTTTCTCCATGTCCGCTATCCGCGGAGCCGGCCCGCGGCGGCAGCCGCCGCTCCCGTCATCCGTCAGTCCGTCGCGATGCTGGACTTCCGCAGCCTCTCGCCAAGCGGCGAAACGCGATGGCTCCAGTCCGCCCTCCCCGAGATGCTCACCACCGAGCTGGCGGCCGGAGGGACGTTGCGGGTTCTGCGGGGGGAGGCCGTGGCCCAGGTCCAGCGGTCCCTGTCGTTCCAGAAGGACGGCAGCCTGAGCCGGGACGACCTCGAACGGCTGCACAGCGTCCTGGGAGCCGATCTCGTCGTCCTGGGCACCTACCTCCCCAGGGATGGCAAGATCCACCTCGACCTCCAGGTGCTCCGCGCGCCGGAGGCCACCAGCGTGGCCTCCCTGTCCGAAGCGGGCACCGAGCCGGAGCTGTTCGACCTGGTGTCACAGACCGGCGCGCGACTGCGGGGGGCCCTGGGTGTCGCCGCGCTCTCGCCCGAGCAGGAGCGGCAGGCCCGGAAGCTCCAGCCGGCGAATGCCGAGGCCTCGCGCCCCTACCATGAGGCGCTCTTGCGGTTGCAGGCCTTCGATCCGCCAGGGGCCCTGGAGCTGCTGCACCAGGCCGTGGAGGCCGATCCCGGATCGGCGGTGATCCACTCGGCCCTGTCGCGGGTCTGGACGGCCATGGGTTACGACGCCAGAGCGGCGGAGGAGGCCCGGCACGCCGTGGACCTGGCCGGCTCGCTGCCACGGGAGGATCGGCTCGCCATCGAGGCACGGCTCCACCAGGCCAAAAAGCAGTGGGATCAGGCCGCCGAGACCTACCGCTCCCTCTGGACCTTCTTCCCGGACGAGATCGAGTACGGCCTGCAGCTCGCCGACAACCTGACGACGGGCGGGCATGGGGCCGAAGCGGCCGCCACTCTCGCGGCGCTGCGCAAGCTGCCGCCGCCGGAGGGTCAGGATCCGCGCATCGACCTGGCCGAGGCGCGCAACGCTTTTCGCCTGTCGGATTTCGCGACCCAGCTTCGTGTCGCCGGGACGGCGGCGGCCAAAGGCCGCAAGTCCGGTCAGACACTGGTGGTTTCCGAGGCGCTGATCAACCAGGGTATCGCGCTGGTGAAAATGGGCCGAACCCAAGAGAGCCTGGAGCCGCTCCGTGAAGCGGGGAGGCTGGCCCGGAAGGCCGGTTACCTCTGGCATGTGGGACGGTCCCTGGCGAGTCTCGCCAACGCTCTCAAGGCTCTGGGCGACCTCGACGGCGCGGAAAAGGCGGATGAAGAGGCGCTCGCCATCGCCCGCCAGCTCGGCAGTGGCCTCGGCACCGCGCACGAGCTCTCCAACCTCGCCGAGCTGCACCGGCAGCGGGGCGAGCTCGGCGAGGCTCGGCGGCTCTTCGAGGAGTCCCAGCAATGGACGGCGGAGATCGGCGACCGCCTGGGGCAGACGCAGGTCCTGAACCGTCTGGGGGAGATCCGGTGCGCGCAGGGCGACATTGCGGGAGCCCGGGAGCAGTTCGAAGGGGCACTACGGATCGGTCAGGCCATGGCCCACCCGGCGGCGGAGGCCCAGTCCCTCGACAACCTGGGCAACGTCCTGGCGCTGCAGGGCGATCTCGCCGGGGCCCGGAGCCGGCATGAGCAGGCTTTCGCCATCTTCCATCGCGCCGGAGACTCCGATCTCGCCGCCTCGGCCCTCACCGCGCTGGCCGACGTGGAGGAGCGGCTGGGCGACCTCAGCGCCGCCTGGCAGCGTTCGGCCCAGGCCCTGTCGGCCAAGCGCCAGGCCGGCGACAAGGTTGGCGTGGCGCGCATCCTCGGCTCACGGGCGCGGCTGGCCTACGACCGGGGGGATCTCGCTGCGGCGCGCAGCCTCGGCGAGGATCAGCTCCGCCTCGCGCGGGAGACCGGCGCCCGGGCGCTCGTCGCCGGGGCCCTGCGGAACCTGGGACGTAGCGCTCTCGCCGCGGGCGACCTGGACGGCGCCAGGAAGTCGTTTCAGGAAGCTCTGAAGATCAGCTCCTCGCTGGGCGGAAACTTGCAGACCACCGAGATCCGCCTCGCCCTGGCCGGCCTGAACCTGGCCGCGGGCCGTCCCGGCGAGGCTGCCGTGCTGGCCCGGCAGGTGGCGTCCTGGTGCAGAAGCCGGAAGATCGACGGCGGCGAGGCCCTGGCCCTGACGGTGCTCGGCGAAGCTCTGCTCGCCCAGGGTCTGCGGGCCGAGGCCCATCAGGCGGCGGTGGAGGCCCGCGCGCGGCTGGGCGCGAGCCAGGACCTGGAGCTCCGGCTTGAGATGGCCGCGCCCCTGGCTCGCCTCGATGCCGCCGCCGGCCATGCCGGCGAGGCTCTCCGCGAGCTGCGGCAGGCGGTCCAGGACGCCGAGCGGATCGGGCTGGTCGAGCCCGCCCTGGAGGCGCGGCTGACCCTCGGGCAGATCCAGCGCGGGGTGGGAGATCCGGCCGCGGAAGCCATCCTCCTTGCGGTGCGCCACGATGCCGAGACCCGCGGCTTCCGGCGGCTGGCGGCGCTCGCCGCGAGCTCCCTCGCCGCGAAAGCGCCGCCCCGGTCCACGCCTCTGGGTTGAGAGCTATGGCGCCTTGCCGGCCATGCCCATCTCTTCCAGCAGCGGCCGGGCCGCCTCGCCTTTCAGGGTCTCCAGCATCCACAACAGGTAGCGGACGTCGACGCTGACGTTGCGCGCCACGCCGGGGTCGTAACCGAAGTCGTTGGCCACGTTCTCCCAGACGCGGTCGAAGTTGACCCCCACCACCTCCCCCCGGCCGTTGAGCACGGGGCTGCCCGAGTTGCCGCCCGTGGTGTCGGCGTCGGCCAGGAAGTTGACGGGGACGTCCTTCAGCTTCGGGTCCGCCCAGCGGCTCCGGGGCGCCTGGGGCGCGGCGGCCAGCAGCGCCGGCGGCACGGCGAAGGGCTCCTCGCCCGTGTGCTTCTCCACGACGCCGCCGACGGTGGTCTGCGGGCGCATCCATACGCCGTCCCGCGGGCTGTAGCCCTGGACGTGGGCGAGGGTCAGACGCAGCGTGCCGTTCGCGTCCGGGGCCACGGGTTTGCCGGCGTGCGCGATCACCGCCCGCTGCCAGCGCGGGCGCAGCCGCGAGACCGCGCCCTCGAAGCGGTCGTTGCGCTCCTTGAGGGCTTTGAGCTCGGCGTCGAGGCCGAAGGCGAGGTCGAGGAGCGGGTCGTGCCGGGCCTGGAGCTGCTCCGCGCTCTCGTCGAACATCTTCTTGCGCTCTGCGAGATCGGTGACCTGGGTGTGGGACAGGAGGTCGTCCACCCGCGGGCGGAGAGCGGCGCGGTCGCGCGTGCCGCCCACGAACGCCTCCACCGCCGGCACCCGGCTATCTGCAGGGGCCGCCGGGAGTGCGGCGAGACGGGCGAGAACGTCGGTGAGCAGGGCGGCGTCGGTGGGGAGGTGCATGCGCTTCTGATCGCGCTCCAGCCTTTCGCGAAGGATGTCGCGGTTGCGCTCCTGGTAATCCGGCTCGCGCTCGATGTCTGGCTTCGCCTTCTCTCCCGCCCAGCGGACGAGCGTGAGGGCGAGGTCGAGGGGCTTGGGCCCCTGCTTCATCCGATCGAGCAGGAAGTCGCGGTCCCAGGTGCAGCGCCGCTCGGCCACCCGGCGGGCCAGCTCGTCGTGCGCCGCCACGGCTCCGGCCGCTTGATCCTGGTGCCGGGCCGCCCAGGCCAGGATCTCCCGCTCGCTCCCCGCCTTCCTTTCCAGGATGTGGCCGCGCCGGATGCCGGCCACCTGCCCGCGGGCGTTCTTCTCGTTGTTCTCAAGCCCCTTGATGCGGTCGGCGAGGGCGATGCGCGCCGTCTCATCCTTGGCGGAGGCAGCCTCCATGAGGTCGAGCCAGGCGCGATAGAGCGCACTCAAGCCCGGGTAGTAGAGCTCCGCCCGCTCCGC
This sequence comes from Thermoanaerobaculum sp., assembly GCA_021154885.1. Taxonomy (GTDB): domain Bacteria; phylum Acidobacteriota; class Thermoanaerobaculia; order Multivoradales; family UBA5704; genus DATARR01. Next base: position 7,711 of record JAJKHS010000134.1, on the reverse strand, counting down.
CATTTCGGCCGCGGTGAAGGAGCGGAAAGTCCGTCCAGGGTAGCCCACCAGCATGACGAAGCCGTCCGGCTCGACGCCCCGGGCCGCGACCGGGAAGGAGTGCTTCGGAGGGTAGGGGACGTTGCCGTCGGCCCGGGCGGCGGGCCGGCCGTCCGGCGCGGCGTAGACGCGGAGCAGGGCGAAGTCGCCGGTGTGGCGGGGCCAGCTCCAGTTGTCCACCTCGCCCCCGTACTCGCCCACGGCCCGGGGCGGCGCGTAGACCAGCCGCACGTCCGGATACTCGAGGCTCTCGTTGAGCAGGTAGCGCACGCCGCCGTCGAAGGTCGCCACCTCGCAGCGGCGGCTCTCCTGCCGCTCGCACGCGGCCACCAGCTCCTTCTTCTTGCGCTCGATGGCCTGGAACCGCGCCAGGTCGTCCGCTCCAGCCGGCACCGCGGCCTCCACTTCGGCCGTGACGTCGGTGACGCGGTGGGGGATGGTGGCGCGGCTCCCTGAGCCGGGGAGCTCCTCGGCCGGGGTGCGGGCGAGGAAGCCGTCGGTAATGAGATCGCGCTGCGGCGTCGAGTGCTGTTGCAGGATGCTGAAGGCGCAGTGGTGATTGGTGATCAGCAGCCCGCGCGCGGAGATGAAGCCGGCCGAGCAGCCGCTGATCCTCACGGCGGCTTCCAGCAACCCGCCGCCGTCGCGGCTCCAGAGGGTTTCCGGCGCGACCTCGAGGCCTTGCGCGTGGAGCCATTGGGGATCGAGCTCGAGGATCTGCGAGGGGGTCCACTTCCCTTCGACGGCCATGGCCCCTCCGGAGACGGCCAGCAGGCCGAGAGCGAACGCGAGGATTCGGTGGTTCATGGCGGGGGAGTGTATCGCGCGAGGCGCCGTCATCAGTCGAAAAGCAGGGTGGGATGTGTATAAGGGATAGGATTTCAATCCCGGGCTATGATCCGGGCCTCACGATCAGGAGCCTGAGTCGATCAGAGGAGCCTGAGAGGACCTTGAACAGAGGAGCCTGAATCTTATGAAGAGATCCCTTGTCGTCTGGATTCTGGCGGCCTTCGCCGCCCTCCCGAGCCTCGCCGTCACGGTGGACCGCCAGGCGGCGCTCAATGCTGTGGTCGCCGCCGAGAAGGCCTTCTCCAAGGTCTCGGCGGAGAAGGGGACCCGCGCCGCGTTCCTCGAATACCTCGCCGACGACTCCGTCATCTTCGCTCCGGGGCTGGTCTCCGGCAAGGACACGTGGCAGTCCCGTCCGGCGCAGCCGAGCCTGCTGTCCTGGCACCCGGTGCAGGCCGATGTCTCTCTGGCCGGCGACCTTGGCTACACCACGGGACCCTGGGAGCTGCGGTCCAGGGACAAGAGCGATCCGAAAGTCATCCACGGCTTCTACACGACCGTCTGGCGCAAGCAGGCGGACGGCTCGTACAAGGTGCAGTTCGACGCCGGCTGCTCGACCCCCGCGCCGCCGGCGAGCGCCACCGCGGTGAAGATCGCCAAGGCGAGCCCGGCTCTGGTCGAGAACCCGCCCAAGGTGGAGGATGAATCCCGCGGCAAGGCGACCCTCCTGCGAGCCGACCGCGCCTTCGCCGAGGCGGCGGCCAAGGGGGCCGCGGCAGCCTATGCCGGCGTCCTCGCCGCCGACGCCCGCCTGCATCGCGAGGGCGCGCTGCCGGTGGTCTCGAAGAAGGCGATCCTGCAGACCCTCTCGGCCCATCCGGCGAAGGTGGGCTGGTTGCCCATCCAGGCGCGGATCGCCTCCTCGGGCGACCTTGGGTATACCCTGGGCAAGGAGGAGGTCGGCGCCGAGCAGGGCTACTACCTGCGGATCTGGAAGAAGCAGGCGGACGGCTCCTGGAAGGTGGTGCTGGAGCTTTTCAATTCCACGCCGCCCGCGCCGGCGACGCCCAAGTCCCCCCACGCGGGCCATCCTTGATCCCGATGCTCCGGCCTGCCGCCGCGCTGCTCCTCCTGGCCGTCAGCCCGGCGGCGTGCGCCCGCGACATGCGAGGGGCCGCGGAGGAGGCAACGCCGACGCCGCCGGCGGTCCGGCCGGGGGACGAGCTGGCGGATTGGAACCGCACCTTCGCGGCCCTGGCGCCGATCCGCGGCGACCGGGTGACGCTCCTGGTGCCACCGGGGGATCGCGCCAGGCCCGAGCTGGTCCGCCTCGCCGCCGACCTGGATCGCGCCGCGGCCGAGATGGCGCCCCGCGTGCCGGGGGCGCCAGGGACGCAGGACAAGCCGCTCACCGTCGTGGTCGAGCCGGACACCGTGGCCCAGGGGCGCCACACCGGCGAGATCGGCGAGGCCGTGCCGGGCCGGCAGGCCGATCTCCATCTCGTTTGGGACCCCCGCGACCTTGGAGCCTATCGCTACGCCCTGGCGCGGGTGCTGATCTCCCGGGCCGGTCTTTCCGCCAAGGCACCGCCCTGGCTGGAGCGCGGCGCCGCACTCTGGCTCTCCGGGGACTGGTACGGACGCCCCTGGCGAGAGTGGCTGCCGCTCTTCGCTGCCGCCCGGGTCCTTCCAGCGGCCGAAGACCTCCTGGTCCGAGCAGACGCGCCCGACGCCTCGGCGCTTCTCTGGACCCCCGCGGCCGCGGCCGTGATCGACAAGCTGCCTGGGTCCACGCTGGCCGAGAAGCTGGCCCACCCACCGTCGCAACAAGCGGTGGCGGACATCCTTGAGCAACTCTCCGCCGTCCCCATCCAGAATTCAAAAATCAAAAATCAAAAACCTTCTCCTCTCCCTCCCTTCCTCGCCGGAATCTCGCTCGCCATGCTCAACCGCCTGGAGACGGGCTATCACGCGCCGGTCGTGGGAAAGCAGCTCGGCGCCTTCGCCGCCCTCGGCGCCAACGCCGTGTCGCTCATGCCCTTCGCCTTCCAGCGGGCGCCGGACCGGCCGGAGATGGCCTATCTGAACCGCCACCCGGGGAGCGAGACCGACGTCGGGCTCATCCGCGCCACGCGGCTGGCCCGGGCGCGGGGGTTCCACGTCCTCTACAAGCCCCATCTCTGGGTCTCCCACGGTAGCTGGCCGGGGGACGTGGAGATGAAGAGCGAGGAGGACTGGGCGCGCTGGTGGCAGGGCTACCGGCGCTACGTCCTCCACCACGCCTTCCTCGCTCGCTGGGCCGGAGCGGACCTGTTCAGCGTCGGCTGCGAGCTGTCGAAGACGGTGAAGCGGGAGGCCGAGTGGCGGGACCTGATCGCCGCCGTGCGCCTCCTCTACCCCGGGGTCGTGACCTACTCCGGCAACTGGTACGGCGATCTCGAGGGCGTGCACTTCTGGGATGCCCTCGACGTCATCGGCCTCGACTCCTATTATCCGCTGTCCGCTTCGCCGCAGGCCACCCGGGCGGACCTCGACCGTGGCGCCCGCGAGGTGGCGGAGCGCTTTGCCAGGGCTGCTCAGCGGACGGGCAAGAGGGTGCTCCTCACCGAGGTGGGCTTCGCCGCCCACCGCGGCGCCTGGCTGGCTCCCCACACCGAAGGGGGAGAGTATTCGGAGGAGGACCAGGCCCTGGCCTACCAGGCCCTCTTCGCCGCCCTCGATCATCGGCCGTGGCTCGCCGGCACCTTCGTCTGGAAGGCCTTCAGCGCGCCCGGAGGGGAGGGTGGTGGCGAGGCGGATTTCCGGTTCCAGGGGAGGCAGGCGGAAAAAGCGATCAAAGAGTATTACCGGACCAAGGTCCCGTAGACCCTTCCGGAGCAAGCCCCCCTGGGACCGCCGGCGTCCCGCCGGCAACTTACTCCGCTTCTTTTATCCCAGGGGGGCTCAGGCATAATAGGCCCGCCATGATCGACGACCTCCTTCAGACCGCCGTCGCCGCCGCCCATGCCGGGGCGGAGATCCTCTCCCGCTATTTCCGCCAGGCCGGGCTCGAGGTGCGGGCCAAGGCGGAGAACGACTTCGTCAGCCAGGCGGACCAGGAGAGCGAGGCCGCCGTCCTGGCCACGATCCGCAGGCGGTTCCCGGACCACCGTATCCTGGCCGAGGAGGGGGGCGGCGCGGGGCAGGGGAGCGGCGACTACGAATGGCTCATCGATCCCCTGGACGGCACCACCAACTTTCTTCAGGGGCTGCCCGTCTATTCTGTCTCGGTCGCCTGCCGCAAGGGCGACGAGCTGCTGGTGGCGGTGATCGAGGATCCAGAGGGGAAGAACCTGTTCACCGCCACGCGCGGCGGCGGCGCCTTCTGGAACGGCCGGCCGATGTCAGCGACCCGGCGGGACGGCATTGCCGGCGCCTTCCTCGCCACCGGCTATCCGTTCCGGGCGCTCTCCACGCTCGACCTCTATCTGGGGATCTTCCGCGACGTCTTCCACTACGCCAAGGCCATCCGCCGCTGCGGCTCGGCGGCGCTCGACCTCGCCTACACGGCGGCCGGGGTGTACGACGGCTTCTTCGAGTTCCGCCTCTCGCCGTGGGACATCGGCGCCGGTATCCTGCTGGTGCGCGAGGCCGGCGGCGTGGTCACCGACCTCGACGGCCGCGACGGTTTCTTCGCCAGCGGCAACATCGTGGCAGGCGGCCCCGCGGTGCATCGCGACCTGCTGGCGATCGTCCAGCGCCACGCCAGCGAGGAGGCCATCGAACGGGTGAACCCCTTCCGCTCGCCTGCGCCGGAGCCGGTCGGGCCGTGAGCTCCGGCGCGAGCGAGCGCTGGAGCCTCGAGGTCCAGATTCATCCCAGCGACATCCGCAAGCGGGTGCGCTACCTCTTCCTGTCGCGCCGCCAGCTCACCGTTTGGGCGGTGCCGGCGCTCCTCTGGGTGCTGGCCGTGGCGCTGGCCGTGGCCGTGGCGCCGGGCGTGATCGCCGGCCAGATGAACCGCCAGGAGTACCAGTCCCTGACCGCCGAGCGCAGCCGGCAGGGCGAGCGGCTGCAAGGGCTTCTGGGCCCCCTGGGCGCTCTCGACCGCCGGGCGGAGGACCTCGATCTGCGCCTGGAAAAGGTTTTCCTGGCCTACGGCCTGCCGCCGGTCCGCCCACCCCGCCAGGCCGTGCCCGCCTCCCGTGTGCAGGTGCCGGAATCGATCTACGCTGGCGTCGTCGAACAGGGGGACCGCCTGCGCGACCATATCCGCAACCGCCTGCGGGAGGTCGACGCCGACCTGCGCGTGGTGGGGAGCTTCGAGACCTCCCATCCCGACCAGGTGCGCACCACGCCGTCGGTCTGTCCGCTGCGCGGCAAGGGGTTCGTGCTCATCAGCCCCTTCGGCGACCGGCGCAGCCCGTTCACCAAGGAAATCGAGCTCCACCCCGGCGTCGACCTGGCGGCCCCGGTGGGCACGCCGGTCTATGCCCCGGCCGACGGCGTGGTGGCTTTCGCCGGGCAGTATCCCCTGGCCCGCAGCCGCGGCTGGTGGCGCTACGGCAACCTGGTCCTGATCCGCGACGGCGACGGCTTCGTCACCATCTTCGGCCACGCCGACCGGGTGGAGGTGCGCGCCGGCCAGAAGGTGCGCCGGGGCGACCGCCTGGCGACGGTGGGAAATACGGGTTGGAGCACCAGCCCCCACCTGTACTACGAGATCCGCCGCAAAGGGGCGGACGGCGTCTTTCGCCCCATCGATCCGCTGCTGTACATCCTGGACCGCCGCTGGCCCAACGACGATCGCCTGCTGCTGCGCGCCCGCAATGCCAGGCCGGTCCAGAGCTTCGAGCCGCTGCCGCCCGCCGTCGAGCGGTAGACGGGCCGTGAAGGAGGAAAACCCATGAGCCGGAGCCCCGCAGAAAATCTCGCGCCCACCATGATCATCCCCAGGGGCCTGCGCATCGAAATCGACCCCGAGGGACAGCTCTCGATCCACGCGCCCGGCAACCTGGTGGTCCAGAACTCGGGCAAGTACGGCACCCTGGAGTCGATGGGCGGCTCCATCCGCATCGACCGCGGCGTCGAGGTGGAGGCCGTCACCGTACGCTGCCCCGACACCTGCTACGTCCAGGGCTTCCTCACGGCCTGGAAGGTCGCGGCCCGCAGCCTGCAACTGGAGGAGTCGGCCCGCGCCCACGTGGTCTTGCAGGAGACGGAGCGGCTGGAGATCGGCCGCGACGCCCGTCTGGTGGGCAACTTCGCCTCAGAGAAGGAGCTGGTGGGGCTGTTCTCGCGCTTCGCCCACCAGGTGCGCTCGATCCCGTTCCTCTTCGAGCGCAGGGCGCCGGTCCCGGAGCTGCCGGCGGCCCCGGCGCTGGAGGAGAAGCTCGTCCAGGGGCGCCAGTTCCCGCCGTCGCCGCCGGAGCCCTCGCCGGCCGAGCTGCCCGAGCCGCTCCTCTTCGCCCTCGTCCTGCTGGAGCGGGAGTCCGAGCGCAAGATCCATCCCGGAGCCTCACAGCGCGCCCTGGACGAGCTGATCAAGCTTCTCCAGCAGCAGGACCTGGAGACCCTGGGCCTCACCTACAAGACCCTCTTCGGCCGCATCGCCGAGCCGCGGGAGGACGCCGTCCGCGCCCAGGAATTGGTGCGGCAGCACTACACGGGGGAGGTGGCGGTGGGGTAGGGAGACGCCCTACAGTCCCGTCACCCGCACCACCTCCTCGAAGGTGGTGATCCCTTCGGCCAGCTTGCGCAGGGCGGACTGGCGCAGGGTGCGCATGCCGTTCTTGGCGGCCTCGCGCTTGATCTCCGGAGCATCCGCCCCGGAGACGATGAGGTTCTTGATACTGTCGTCGAGCGGCATCATCTCGAAGATGCCGGTGCGGCCGAGGTAGCCGGTGTTGCGGCACTCGAAGCACCCCTCCCCCTCCTTCACCTTCACCCGCTTGCCGGCCGGCACGGCGAGGCGCAGGGTGGCGACCTCGTCGGCCTCCAGGTAGCGCTCGGTGGCGCAGTGGGGGCAGATCTTGCGCAGCAGGCGCTGGGCCATGGCGCCGATCAGGGTGGAGCTGATGAGGAAGCGCTCGACGCCTAAGTCCGCCAGGCGGGAGATGGAGGAGGAGGCGTCGTTGGTGTGCAGGGTGGAGAAGACCAGGTGACCGGTCAGCGCGGCCTGGATGGCGTACTGGGCCGTCTCGTTGTCGCGGATCTCGCCCACCATGATGACGTCCGGGTCTTGGCGCAGGATGTGGCGCAGGGCGGCGGCGAAGGTGATCCCCACCTTGAGCTGCACCTCAGTCTGGTTGAAATCCGGGTAGACCATCTCGATCGGATCCTCGATGGTGGTGACGTTGATCTCCCGGGTGCAGATCGTCTTCAGGGCCGAGTAGAGGGTCGTGGTCTTCCCTGAGCCCGTGGGACCGGTCACCAGCACGACGCCGTGAGGACGGCTGATGAAGTCGTTGAAGGTCTGCAACTCGTCGGGGTAGAACCCCAGCCCGGCGAGGTCCTGCATCACCACCTGCGGGTCGAAGATGCGCATCACCAGCTTCTCGCCGAAGGCGACGGGGAGGGTCGAGACGCGCAGCTCGACCTCGCGGCCGCCGCGATTCATCTTCACCCGGCCGTCCTGGGGACGGCGCTTCTCCGCGATGTCCAGACGCGACATCGTCTTGATGCGCGAGGTGACGGCGGCATGCACGATCTTGGGCATCTTCTGGATATCGTGCAGCACGCCGTCGATGCGGAAGCGGATGAGGCTGTCGTCGCGCTTGGGCTCGACGTGGATGTCGCTCGCCCGGCTCTCGAAGGCGTGCTGGAGCATGAACTCGACGGCGTTGACGACGTGCTGGTCCGAGGACTCGATCTCGGCCTCGTTCTTCATCCGCACGAGCTGCTC
>JAJKHS010000133.1 GCA_021154885.1 Thermoanaerobaculum sp. | reverse complement strand
TCCAAGCCGTTACCCGCGAAAGCCCGAGGCCGCCCCTACTGAGCGCTCCGGCCTACCAGAGGCTCCCACTACCTGCGGAGTAGGCCGGTAAACAGATACGGCGAGACTTATTCGGTACTCGAATGGGGTGAAAAGGCGAGAGAGCCCAGAAAGCCGCCGCCGGGGCCCTGACTCACCGCGCCGTCGCTTCTCGCCGCGGCGCATGCTCATCACTCCTGTGTGATCGCTCAATTCCCGCCGATCACCGCCTCCACCCCGGCGCGGATGGCCGCGGTGAAGCTCTCCTGCCCCTTCAATACGGCGGCCGTGACCTCCGGCGGCGCCTGGGAGGGGTCGCCCGACTGGAACGGCGGCTCGGGCGCATATTGAACGGAGAGCTGCGTCGTCATGCTCTGGGTGGGACCGGAGATCACGTTCACGATTTCCAGGGCCAGGTCGATCGACGACGAGATGCCGCCCCCCGAGAAGCGGTTGCCATAGATGACCCAGCGCGGATAACCCGCCGCCACCCGCAGGTTGGGGAAGAGAGCCAGGTTCTCCCGCTGGCTCCAGTAGGTCGTGACCTCGCAACCGTCGAACAGGCCGGCGGCTGCCACGATGAACGCGCCGGTGCAGATGGAGCCCGCCAGCCGCGCCCGGCTCCCCGCTTCGCGCACGAAGTCCACGTACGTGGAGTCCTGCATCACCGTGCCCACCTGGTCCCCGCCGCCCGGTACGAACAGGATGTCCAGTTTTCCCGCGTCGTCGAACGCGGCATGCGGCAGCACCTTGACCTTCTCCGTCGTCTCGATGGGGCACAGCTCCGGCGCCAGCCAGACGACCTCGAACCCCGGCGCGAAGGCGAAGACCTGCGTCGCGCCCGCGAAATCCAGCAGCGTGCAGCCGTCGTAGAGCACCATCCCCACTCTCACCGTGGTCGCCATGTCCACTCCTTCCGAAAAAAACTTGCGCAGTTTTAATCCGCCACCGTCTCCCGGAACACCACCCCGCGCGCCGCCAGCTCGCTCATCATGAAGGCGTAGGCCCCGGCGTCGCGGCCCACCAGCTCCGGCGGGGAGATTCCTTTGTGATCGTAGAGCCCGGCGGCGACCATGCGGACGGCGGCGGTGCAGGTGTAGCCGGTGGTTCGGGCCATGGAGGTGGTCCCCGTCTGGCGGTCGAAACGGTCCAGCAGGTCCCAGGTGTGGCGCGCCCGCCGGCCGCCCTTCTCCCCTTCCACCACGATCCGCATCACCGTGAAATCCTCCTCCCCCGGCCCGAGCTGCCAGGAGGCGAAGAGGAGCTTCGCCGTCACGTCCAGCGGCCGCACCCGGACGCCTCCGGTCTCCAGCGGCTCGGTGCCGAAGAAGCCGGTCTCGCGCAGCATCCGCATCTTCTCCGCGTGGCCGGGGTAGCGCAGGGTCTTCTCCACCATCGACGGCACGTCCATCCGCAACAGCGTCCGCAGGCCGTCGGTGTTGAAGGCTTCGAGCGTGCCCACGCCAGGGAAATCGACCGGCTCCACCTCCGTAAGAGCGGGCAGGATCACCATCTCTCCGAACCGCTTGAAGCGCGCCGGGCGGGTGTATTCCGCGATGACGTCGATGGGCGAGAACACCGCCTTGAGCTCGAACGGCCATGTCCGCACCACGGGCAGGCCGCCGACGTAGCAGGCGAAGCTGTCGACCCGGTCGAGCTCGGCCGCCATCCGGCCCAAAATCAGATTGCTGCACCCCGGCGCCACGCCGCAGTCGACGATGGCGATCCGCCCCCGTTCGCGGGCCAGTCCGTCGAGCAGGAACGGGTCCTCGTTGAAGAAGGAGATGTCCACGACGTCCTTGTCCGCTTCGAGGACGGCCTTCAGAGTGGCAAAGCCCAGGAACCCGGGGACGGCCCCCACCACGAGGTCGTGCGCGCGGACGGCCCGGCCCACGGCCGCCGGATCCGCGAGGTCCGCCCGCTCCGCCCGGAGGCCGGACTCTCCCAGCCGCCGCAGCGCCTCCTCCGAGGCGTCCACCACGGTGACCTCGAATCGCGGGTCGCGGGCCAGGTCCCTGGCCATGGCGCCCCCCACGCGTCCGCCTCCCAGAACCACGATCTTCATGCCAGCTTCTCCCTCGTCCCTGCGTCGTTGGCGGAAGAGTAGTCGAAACGGGCGGGTCGCCACCACCTGCTATAGTTCGGCCTCCCCTAAGCCGGAGACTCCCGATGCGCCTCGACACCGAATTCGTCAAGCTCCCTCTGCGTTTTGACGCCGCACGGCTGGCCGCGTCGGTGGCCGAGGTGCCGGAGTCCGCCTGGCGGCCACACCCCCAGGGGTATTCCGGCAACTCCGCCCTCCCCCTGATCGCGGCGGGCGGCGAGCCAACGAACGACGAGACGCGGGGGCCGATGCTCCCGACGCCCATCCTCGCGCGGCTGCCCTATCTCCGCCAAGTGCTCGCCGAGCTGCGCGCTCCCATCGGCCGCACCCGCCTCATGCGCCTGGACGGCAACGCCGAGGCGACCGCGCACGCCGACGTCAACTACTACTGGATGGAGCGTCTGCGGGTGCACCTGCCGGTCGTCACCACGCCGGAGGTGGAGTTCGTCTGCGGCGAGCGGTCGGTCCACATGACGGCGGGAGAGGTCTGGGTCTTCGACACCTGGCGCATCCACAACGTCCTCAACCCCAATCCGACGCGCCGCATCCACCTGGTGGCCGACACCGTGGGCTCGCCGGAGCTCTGGGACCTGGTCGAGAAAGGCGAATGGCCCTTCGCCGCTCCAGCCCGGCCCGGCGCACCCTCCCGCTTCATCCCCTGGCGGCCGGGAACGGGTTTGGAGCTCGTCACCGAGCGCACCAATCACCCACGGGTGATGTCCCCCTGGGAGCAGGCGCAGCTCGCGGAGGGCCTGTTCGCCGATCTGGCGCAGGTCGATGGTGAACGAAACGGAGATCGGGAGGAACGGATCGCGGAGCTGCGCCATGTGCTGCTGAGCTTTCAGCGCCGCTGGCGCGCTCTGTGGGCGGCCCACGGCGAGGGCGAGACGGGCTGGGCTGCATACCGCGCCGAGCTGGCCGCCCTCGACCGGCGGCTCGGCGGTCTGGAGAAGCGGCTCAGGCTCAGCAACGGGCTGGACGCCGTCAATCTCGTTCGCCACGCCCTGGTGCGGCCGGCGCTCAACCTTCCCGCTGCCACTCCCCAAGCGCGGCCGGTGGCAGCGGGCGCCGGCCGCCGTTTCGAGCGCCCCATCTTCCTCGTCTCGCCGCCGCGCTCAGGGTCGAGCCTCCTGTTCGAGACCCTCGCGCAGTCGCCCAGCGTGTGGACGGTGGGTGGAGAGAGCCACGCCCAGATCGAGGGGATCCCCGCTCTCCACCCCGGCCAGCGGGGATGGGAGTCGAACCGTCTCGCCGCCGAGGACGCGCGGCCGGAGATCCGCGAGCGGCTGGTCGACGCCTTCTTCCTCGGCGTGCGGGACCGCGAGGGGAGGCGGCCGGCCGCCGGCGCCGAGGACCTGCGGCTGCTCGAAAAGACGCCGAAGAACTCGCTGCGCGTCCCCTTCCTCGCCGCGGCCTTTCCCGACGCTCTCTTCGTCTACCTCTACCGCAACCCGCGTGAGGCGATCAACAGCATCTACGAAGCCTGGCTCTCCGGCCGCTTCGTCACCTATCCGCAGCTCCCCGGCTGGCCCCCCGCGGAGACTCCTCCCTGGTCCCTCCTCCTCGTCCCCGGCTGGCGGGAGCTGGCGGGCTGTCCACTGCCGGAGATCGCGGCGCGGCAGTGGGAGATCGCGACGCGGCGGCTCCTCGCCGATCTCGAAGCCCTCCCCGCCGAGCGCTGGTGCCTCGCCAACTACGGCCGGCTGGTCGCCGAGCCGCAGGCGGAGATCGAGCGTCTCTGCGACTTCCTCGGCCTCGACTGGGACCGCCCGTTGACCGCTCCCCTGCCGCTCTCGGCTCATACCCTGACGCCGCCCGAGCCCGGCAAGTGGCGGCGCAACGCGGCTCTGCTCGAACCGGTGTTGCCGCTGGTGGCGGCGACCGCGGAGCGGGCGCTGGAGATCTTCGCACGGCGGCCGGGGCATGCGCCGCTGGGGGAAGAGGACAGGGACGACAAGGACGGCAGGGACAGCAGGGACGGAATCAAAGAAGAAGAGAAGAAAGCGGAGGTGGCGGCCCCGCAACAGCCGGCGGCCTCGCCGTTGCGCAGCGTTTTCACCAGCAGCCTGCCGGCCGTGCTGCGCCAGCTCGGCAGCTCGCTCCTGGTCTCGACCTATCAGAGCGGGCGCGTCGTCCTGCTGCGGGCGGACGGCGAAGCGCTCAACACCCATTTCCGGTCGTTCCCCAGCCCCATGGGCCTGGCGCTGGGACCGCAGTATCTCGCGATCGGCACGGCCCGCCACGTCTGGGAATACCGCAACGTCCCGGCCGCGGCCCGGGGGATGAAACCCGCAGGCAAGCACGACGCCTGTTTCCTGCCGCGCGCCTGCCACGTCACGGGGGACATCCGCGTCCATGACATGGCTTTCGCCGGCGGCGAGCTGTGGGTGGTCAACACCCGCTTCTCCTCCCTCTGCGTGCTCGACCGCGATCACAGCTTCGTGCCGCGCTGGAGGCCGCCCTTCGTCTCCGCCCTGGCGCCCGAGGACCGCTGCCACCTGAACGGCCTCGCCGTGGTCGCGGAGCGGCCGGCCTACGTCACCGCGCTGGGCGTGAGCGACGCCGCCGGAGGCTGGCGGGAGGGCAAGGCCGACGGCGGCGTCCTCCTCGACGTCGCGAGCGGCGAGGTGGTGGCGGGCGGCCTCTCGATGCCCCACTCACCGCGCTGGCACGACGGGCGCCTCTGGGTGCTCGAATCGGGAAAAGGAGAGGTCGGCGTGGTGGACCTCGCGAGCGGCAAGGTCGAGACCGTGGCGAGGCTCCCCGGCTTCACCCGCGGTCTCGCCTTCGCCGGTCCCTGGGCCTTCGTCGGGCTGTCGCAGGTCCGCGAGAGCGTCTTCGCCGGCATTCCGCTGGGCGAACGCCTCAAGGAGCGGGTCTGCGGCGTCTGGATGCTCGACCTGCGCAGCGGTGCGACCGCCGGCTTCCTGCGTTTCGAAGACGCCGTGCAGGAGATCTTCGAGGTCGCCCTCCTCCCGGGCCTCCGCTTCCCGGAGCTGACCGAGCCCGAGGACGACCTCATCGCTTCGACCTACGTCGTCCCCGACGCGGCGCTGGCGGAGGTGGCGGCCGGTTCTTAGCGGCCGGCTTTCCCCGCCTTCGCCGCCCGCGTCAGGTGGAAGTCCTCGACGGACTTCTCTTCACCGGCCCAGTAGAAGGACCAGAAGGTGTCGAGCTTGCCGTCGCCCGTGAAGGCGATCCTGCCGTTGTGGATATGGTTGTCTTTCCCCGGATTGAAGCCGGCACCGCCGTCGAAGGCGAAGATCAGCTCCCTGGGCGTGGACTTCATGAGGTCGAGCTTGAACTGCGGCCGGTTGCCGGCGGCGCAGTAGTGGGTCGCCAGCAGGTCGCTCCCCTGAAGATAATAGAGGGTCATCATCTCGTGATCGGTGTCGGGGAAGAGGACCTCCGTCACCACCGTGCCGTTGGCGCTGATCCGGTAGGTCACCGTGGCCGGGATGCTGTCCTTGCCGGCCGTGCCGGTCCACTCGCCGGCCAGGCCCTGCAGCCTGTGGAAAGCGACGCGGGCGTCGACGTGGTCCGTGATGTGCTCCGGCGGGAGGCCTTGAGCGCGAAGGCCGGGCACCGCCAGCGCGGCCAGCACGGCCGCCGCCGCGAGCCAGCGCAGCTCGATTCCGTTGCGATTCATTCTCGTTTCTCCTTTTCCTGTGGATCGAATCTCAGGAAACCATCTTGGGATGCCCGGTAGGATCCTACCGCTCGCACGTCCCTTTGACCAGAGCCGAGGCGAAAGAGCTCCCAGGTCAGGTCCTCGGCGTCCTCCCGGTCGAGGCGCCGGGGATGCCGGCGCTCCCAGGTTTGACACCGCTCCTCGCCCGCAGTAGCCTCCCCCTCAACTCTGTTGAAACCTGTTGCAGCTCTGCCTTCCCAAGGGAGGAGACGATGGAACGAGGGAAATGGACGCGGCGCGATTTCCTGCAGATGGTGGGCCTCGCCGGCGGCTCGGCGGCGGTCTACGAAAGCATGGTGGTGCTGGGCATGCTGCGCACTCCGGAGGCTTACGCCGGGCCCCCGAAGCTGCCGGCCGGCGTGGGCGCCGGCAAGTCGGTGATCATCCTCGGCGCCGGCGTCGGCGGGCTGACGGCGGCCCTCGAGCTCCAGCGGGCCGGCTACGCGGTGCAGATCCTGGAAGCGCAGGCGCGCACCGGCGGCCGCAGCCTCACCGTCCGCACCGGCGACGTCATCCCCCAGATCGGCTTTCCCGACCAAGTCTGCCACTTCGCTCCGGACCAGTACCTCAACGCCGGCCCGGGCCGCATCCCCTACCACCATCAGGCCGTGCTCTCCTATTGCCGCGAGCTCGGCGTGGCGCTCGAGATCTACGTCATGGAGACCCGCGCCAACCTCTTCCAGACCTCGGTCCCCAAAGCGTTCGACGGCGAGCCCAAGAAGAACCGCCAGGTGGCCAACGATACCCGCGGCTACGTCTCCGAGCTGCTCGCCAAGGCCGTGCTCAAGAAGGCGCTGGACGACGAGCTGTCCGTCGACGAACAGCGGAACCTCATGTCGCTGCTCGTCTCCTTCGGCCAGGTGAATCCCACGGCGGGGTTCCGCTACGAGGGCTCCTCCCGCTCCGGCTTCCGCGTCGAGCCGGGAGTGGACGATCCCGGCACCATCGAGCCGCCGCTCAAGCTCCAGAACCTTCTCAATTCGGGGTTCTGGCGCCACCGCTTCTACCAGCCCGAGGACTACGAGTGGCAGCCCACCCTCTTCCAGCCCGTGGGCGGCATGGACCATTTCGCCAAAGCCCTGGCCAGGCAGGTGGAGAGCCGCATCGTCCTCGGCGCCGAAGTCGTCAAGATCACCAGCGGCGACAAGGAGGTGCGGGTCACCTACCTGGCCGGCGGCAAACAGGTCGAGACGCAGGCGAGCTTCTGCCTCAGCAACATCCCGCTGCCGCTGCTGCACAAGATCATCGCCAAGGAGGGCAGCTTCAAGCAGGAATACCGGGATGCCGTGGGCGCCGTCCCGTTCGCCAACACCTGCAAGGTGGGCTGGCAGGCGAATGAGCGCTTCTGGGAGGCGCCCGACAAGGAGAATCAGATCTACGGCGGCATCAGTTGGATCGATCATCCGATCACGCAGATGTGGTACCCCTCCTCCGGCTTTTTCAGCGAGAAGAAGGGGGTCCTCACCGGCGCCTACAACTTCGACACGATCGCCGAGGACTTCGGCAAGCTGTCCCTGGAGGCGCGCCTGAAGAAGGCCCTGGAGGGGGCCCAGCGGCTCCACCCCCGCTTCGCGGACTTCGTCCCCGTGGAGCTCGGCCTCTCCATCGCCTGGCAGCTCGTGCCCCACCAGCGGGGTGGCTGGGCGGACTGGACCTGGGAGGGCGGCCAGCAGCAGGCCTATGACCGGCTGCTCGAACCGGACAAGCAGTTCCAGGTGGTCGGCGATCAGGTCTCCTACCTGCCCGGCTGGCAGGAGGGTGCGGTGCTCTCCGCGCACCACGTCGTCGAGCAGATCGCCGGCATCCGGCGCAAGGTGCCGCAGCTCCAGGCGATCGGCCTCAGGGCCCGCCGCCGGGCTTCGCAGATCACGGGCGCCAACGCCGAGGAGTAGGGAGGGAAAAGGCGAAAAAAGGACTTCAGGGACCGGAGGGACGTCAGGGATCAGGCCCCCTACGGGACCCAGGGGGAACGAAACTGCGGTCCGAAGGGACCCATCGGTAGCCCAGGATTTCAATCCTGGGCTCGATCTTTCGAGATACCTCCTGAGAGGAGGAGGCTTCTTGGCTGCAGCTAGAGCGGTTATCACATACTCTTTACAGAGGGAGTCCGACACATGAGCCTCAAGGATAATCCCGCAGTCGTCATAATTACCATGACAGTAGCGGTAGCTGGTCTGTTTTTTACAATCGGCTACAACGTCAGGGGAGAGCGAATCTCTGCCCTAGAGGCACAAATCAAAGCAATAGACTTTGCAAACTCACACAACCTAGAAGGCCTGCTCAAAGCTCTTACGAGCGCGAGTGAAGAGTTGAAAAAAAACGTTTCCATCGTAAACGAGCTGCAAGCCGCCAAGCAGAGACTCGTGGAACAAGACATTTCCATAAAGAAATACGGCCAAAAGAATGACGACCTTAAAGCGAGCCTCAGTGAGCTGCAAAATCAATTAGCTGAAAAACAGAAGCGTTTGGATTCGATCTTCGCAGCCTCAGAATCCTTCGAGCTTAAGCCAGGCCAAGTTAAGACATTGGCTGGCTATGGAGTCGTAGTGGGCCTCATCGACGTCGGCGTTGACAATACCATAGCTGTGTCAGTCAACAACGGTAGAGCAAAAATGTATCCGGGAACAATCCAGACCATTACAACCAACGGCAAAACCTACCGCCTGATAGTTAAGGGCGTCAGCGTTATTCCGAGTAGTGCCAGTTTTGATTTCGTGGTCAACAAGTAATCCCGGAAGCCATACCATACCGATTACCTATTTATAGCCGCTTCCGGAAATGCTCCCGCCAGGCCTCCGGCAGGGCCTCCACCTCCACCACCCTCCGCAGCAGGTCCACGTCCGGCCTGGCGTGGCGGTGCAGGTAGAGGTTGACGACGTCCACGACGGAGACGTGGCGCTCGTCCTCGTGGATGCGCTCGAAGGGGTCGCCGGCTCCCAGCTCGCCCTCTTTCACCACGGCGAGGTAGAAGCCGGGGCGGCCGCTCTCGAGGAAGCGGTCGACGACGTCGTCGCGGTCGAATTTCAGCGCCAGCTTGAAACAGGGGGTGCGGGGCTGGGCGACGACGAATTCCGCCGTGCCGGCGCGGAAGCGGTCGCCGACATGGACCTCGTCCTCCCACCAGCCCTCGGTCGTGAGGTTCTCGCCGAAGGCGCCCCACGGCAGGTCGGTCAGTTCCAGCTCGCGCCGCCAGAAGGGGTAGTGCTCGGACGGGTAGGCGTACACCGCCTTGTGGACGCCGCCGTGGACCGAGAGGTCGGCCTGGCCGTCGCCGGCCAGGTTGAGCCGGCGCACCGCGACCCGCCCGGCCACCGGTTCCTTGAAGATGCCGGTCATGATCCGCCGGCCGCGCCACTCCACGGGCCGGGGGAGTCCCACGTTCACCGAGACGAGCTTCATCGCCGAACCTCCGAGGACGGAGACGATATCCCATCCGTGGCCGGGGCTTGCGGCCGGAGGCGGGCCGCCATAGAGTTCCCGCGCCCATGATCGACGACGATCTCCACTCCCTGCGCGCACTGCTCCGCGAGGCCATCGCCTCCCTGCGCCTGACCAACCGCGAGGCGGAGAGCGCGATGGGGATCGCTCATGGCAGTCTGGAGGCGCTGCTCAACGGCAAGCTGGAGCTGCGGGTGCGACACCTCCTCGCACTGGCGGAGATCCTGAAGGTCTCGCCGGCCGACTTCCTCGCCCTCGGCTGTCCCACCGCCGAGGATGCCGCCCGGCACGACCTCGTGGAGTGGCTCTCTCCTCCCGCGCGTGGCATGGTAAAAGCCGCTCCCGCGAGATCGCCGAGTGGATCGCCGAGCGATCTGGCCGATCTCGTTCGCACCACCATCCGCGAGGAGCTGGAACGGGCTCGCCGGGGTCCGAACGGTCCGGAGAACCCGGAAAGCTGAATCCAGGGTCCTGATTCAGCCTGAAACGCCGTCCTTGGTCCTGATACGCCGTCAAACAGCCTGAAAAATCGTCGGACGTCCTGCAATACGTCTTTCAGTCCCAAGACGCCGTCTTCAGTCCTGAAAGTCGGGCATTGGTCCCAAGAATCCATCTTTTGTCCTGATTTTCCGTTTCGCCGGATTTCGGCGCAAGATAGGATACGTTTTCGCTGCCTGGATTGTGATACCGCGCGAAAACGAATGTCTGGTCCTCGATCTGCCACTCCCGCCGATTTGGAGCCGATTCTGGCTCTTCACCGGGATTTCTTCGCCGAGGATCATTATCCGTTCCGCGAGGAGGAGTCGCGGACCAACCTGGCCCGGCTGCTGGCCGATCCCAGCCTTGGCCGGGTCTTCGTCCTGGAGGATGGCGGGAGGGTCGCCGGCTATCTCGTCCTCACCTTCGGCTTCAGCCTGGAGTTCGGCGGCCGGGACGGCCTGGTGGACGAGCTGTACGTGGCCCCATCCCACCGCGGCCGCGGCCTGGGCACGAAGGCCCTGGCCGCGGCCGAGGAGGCGTGCCGCGAGCTCGGAATCCGGGCCGTCCACCTCGTGGTCGAGCGCTACAAAGAGAGCGCCCAGGCGCTCTATCGTCGGGTGGGGTTCGTGGCCCACGACCGGGACGTGATGACGAAGGCGATCGGCTAAACCTTCGCCCCTGCCGTCACCAGCATCTCCACCAGCGCGTCCTGCTTCCCGGCCTGGGCGTGGCGGACGAGGGGGATGCCGTGCGGCCCCTTGAGGTGCACGACCGTGGGATCGTCCGCCAGGAAGGCCTTCACGATCTCGGTCTTGCCCATCATGGCGGCGCAGAAGACGTCCATGCGCGCGCCGTGGGCGAGCAGGCACTCGGCGATGGGCTTGTTGCCCATGTGCGAGGCGCCGCCCAGGGCCGTCTCCCAATCGCCTCCACCCCAGTCCCAGGTGGCGTTGACGAGGGCGGGCTGCAAGGCGAGCATCTCCTTCACCTTGTCCAGGTTGACGTGGCCGGCGATGACGAACTCGCGGACCTGGTCGGCGTCCAGGCGCGGTCCCCGGTCGGGGACCTTCGTCTGGGACGGCTGCGGCGTAGGCGGAGGCGGGGCGGGCTGGGTCGGGGCCTGGGAGAGCAGGGGCGAGCTTCCAGCGATGATTCCGGCGGCCATGAGGGCTCCTCCTTTGAGGACGTGTCTGCGGGACAGGTTCATGGGTCTTCCTCCTTCACCAGCCATCGTACGGGGACCCCCGCGTCGCCGCATGTGGCGCCGGGGGTAGGCCGGGACTATGTCTTCCGGCCTATGCGGCGGGCCGGAGCGGAGCGCTATCATCGCTGCCAGGATGGTAACGACGGTCGAGACCCGCGAGCACCACCGGCTCCTGCGCTGGGGCGGCCTGGCGGCATGGCTCGGGGTGGGCCTGCCGATCTGGCTGCAGATCTCGACGGTGACGCCGGCAAGGCTCGCGGGCTGGCTCCCCGCGTGGCTCCTCTTCGCCGCCGCCTTCCAGGTGACGGCGGGCGGCCGGGAGCTGCCGCGAAAAATCGCGCTGGCGCTGCTCGCGTTCCAGGCGGCGTGCGTGATCTTCATCGTCGGCATTCTCTGCAACGGTTACGAGGGGACGCTCCTCGTGCTGGTGGCCATGCAGCTCGCCTCGCGGCTCTCCCGAAAGGCGGGCCTCGCCTGGGTCGGCGTCCAGACCGTCCTCCTCGGGATCGCGATCGGCATCCACTGGTCGCCGCGGCCGGCGTTCCTGCTGACGCCGCCCTATCTCGGCTTCCAGATCCTGGCCTTCCTCGTCTTCGCGGCCCTGGAGCGGGAGGCCCGGGGGCGGGAGGAGCTGGCGCGCGCCAACGCGGAGCTGCGCTCGGCGCGCGAGCTGCTGGCCCAGAGCAGCCGGGCGGCCGAGCGGCTGCGCATCGCCCGCGAGCTGCACGACGCCGTGGGACACCGCCTGGTGGCCCTCTCCCTAAATCTGGAGGTGGCCTCGCACCGCGTCGCGGGAGAAGCCCTGGAGCCGATCCAGGTGGCCCAGTCGCTCAACCGCCAAGTGCTGACGGACATCGGCGAGATCGTGGACACCCTGGGCCGCGCCCAGCGGCTCGACCTGCGGCGGGCCCTGGAGGCGATGACGGAGGAGATCCCGCGGCCGCGGGTCCACCTCCGGCTGCCGGACGACCTGAACGAGCTGGACGACCTGACACTGGAGGACGCCGGGGTGGCCCATCTGCTGCTGCGCTGCTGCCAGGAGATCGTCACCAACGCGGCCAAGCACGCCGGAGCGGAGAACCTCTGGCTCGACATCACCCAGGAGAACGGCGCCATCGAGGTACGGGCGCGGGACGATGGACATGGCGCAGAGATCGCTGAAGCCGTCGCCGCCGGCCGCGGCCTCGCCGGCATGCGCGAGCGGCTGGAGAGCGCCGGCGGCAGCCTGGAGGTGGCCACCCGGCCAGGGATGGGCTTCGCGGTGGCCGCCCTGGTGCCGGTGCGGAGGGGGGTATGACCCCGCCAGCAAATCTCCGCGTCCTCATCGCCGAGGACGAGACCCTGGTGCGCCAGGGGATACGCAAGCTCCTCGAGCTGGATTCGCGCATCGAGATCGTCGCCGAGGCCGGGGACGGCGAGGAGGCCCTGCGGCTGATCGAAGAGACGAAACCGGACGTCGTGCTCCTCGACGTCCGCATGCCCCGGCTGGACGGCCTCGGCGTGCTGCGAGCTCTTCAGGAGAGGCCGGAGGCGCCCCCCTGCCTGGTGCTCACCACCTTCGACGACCGGTCGCTGGTGCTGGAGGCGATCCGCGAGGGGGCGAAGGGTTTCCTGCGCAAGGACGTGTCGCTGTCGCAGCTCGTGGGCGCCATCGAGACCCTGGCGGCGGGAGGCACCTGCCTGCAGCCGGCGGTGACCGAGTCCCTCCTGCGGGGCCTTCACGCCCGCCCGCCCCTGGCGGCGCAGGCTCCGGCCCTGGTGGAGACCCTGACACCCCGCGAGACCGAAGTCCTCCGCCTCCTCGCCGCCGCCTGCACCAACCGCGAGATCGCCGAAGCCCTGGGCACGGCGGAGGGGACGGTGAAGATCCACGTCTCCAACATTCTGAGCAAGCTGGGAGCGAGGGATCGGACCCAGGCTGTGCTGCGGTCGCTGGAGATGGGGTTGGTGTAGGAGTCAGGTCAGGCCCAGAGCGGCGAGCGAGGGTGCCTGGGGAACCCGGGCGAGCAACTCCGCCAAGGCCTCCGTCGAGCCGATCGCTGCCAACCGCTCGCGCACGCCTTTGGGTAGAGGGCCGAAACGGCTTTCGAGATGCCGTTCGAGCACGCCTCGGAACGAGGCAATTGCCTCCCTTCGACCCTGCTCTAGACCCTGCTCTAGACCCTGTTCTAGACCCTGTTCTAGACCCTGTTCTAGACCCTTCTCTAGGCCGGCCTGCTCCCACTCCCGCGTCCATTCCACTACCCGTTCTTCAAGCATCGACTTGACCTCCTGAAGATCCGTCATTCCGGGAATCTCGACACCCGGCAAGCGCGCCGGCAGGAAAACTTGCTCAAACCATACCAGGAAGGCCCGGCGCAACGGCGCCTTCTCCGGCCCGGGCAGCAACTCCACGAGGACCGCCAGCCCCCGTGCGACTTCCTTCGGAGTGCGGCTCCTCTCCAGCCGGAACAGCACCGCCGCCAAGTTGCGCAGCGACCCCAACTCCTCGTCCTGCGCGAGCCGCCCTTCATCCAGCAGGAAGTATCGCAGCCGCGGACGGTAGCGTTCCAGCCTGCCCGGCACGTCCACCACGAGCTCGGCCATCTCCTGCGCGGCGCCCCAGCGGCCATTCCCATTATAGAGAACCAAGGGCAGGACCGGGGGCAACCTGCCCGCTGGAGCCAGCGCCCGTTGGCGGATGAGGTCCTGATACAGGAGACCCACGTAGGTCAGCATCCGCACCGCCATGTACGGGTCCACGGTGGACTGGAACTCCAGCATCAGGTACACGTAGAGCCAGTCCTCCTCTCCCCAGCGCACCCGCCAGACCATGTCGCTCTCGCGGTTCCGCAGCTCGTCGCTGACGTAACCGGTCCCGGCCTTCTCCAGGGAGGAGAGGTCCAGGGCCGCCACCCAATCCTCGCGCACGAAGCCCTGGATCAGGTCGGCTACCAGCTCCGCGTGGGAGAACAGCAGCTTGTAGCCGTTGTCGTGGTCTGCCATGTCGGTCGCTTCCGAAGGGAACAGGGCATTCTTATCGAAGACTCGCCGGGAAGGCAAGCCCCCGCCGCCTCCGCCCCTGCAACTCCCCCGCCCCCGTTTCCGTACGGATATACTCAGGGCCAGCTTCGGTCCCACGGATTCACCTGTCCGGGCGGGATCTTTGCGCGCACCTCGGGAGGGTCCAGAGATTGGCCAGGGATCGCGTATCAGGCCGCGACGTCATCCTCGCCATCGGCGAGAACATGAGCCAGAGCCTCGAGCCGCTGGTGACGAAGACCATCGCGCCCAGCCTGTATCAGGTCTATCTCCACCCGGACGACTACGACCACCTGCGGTCGCTGTTCGGGGAGCTGGAGTCGGAGGCCAGGGCGCTGCTCGACGGCGAGCTCGAACGGCTCAACCGCGGCTCGTCGCCGGCCTTCGCTCGCATGCTGCGCAAGAAGGACGCGCCGCCGGTGCCCCCCAGGTTCGTCAGCGCCGAGGGGAAGTGGACCATCCGCTTCCAGGAGGACCCCAACGGCACGCTGAATCCGGGCGACGTCGAGGTGGTCTCGGAGTTTTCCCGGCCGCCGGAGGCGGGGTATGGAGCGGGCTCGAAGACCCAGCGCATCTCCACCACCCGCAAGTTCAACCAGCCGCAGATGACCACCAAGCGCGATACGGCGGCGGTGGGCGCGGCTTCGACGGGGGAGTCTCAAGGTCAGGCCCTGGCGCGGCTCGTCTACCAGGACGACCGCGGCCGGCACACCTTCCTCATGACCAAGGAGGAGATCGTCATCGGCCGCCAGGCGCCGGACGTCTGGGCCGACCTGTCGCTCGACACCTCGCTCGACGTCTCCCGCGAGCACGCGCGGCTGCAGCGCACGGCGGACGGGAAGTTCCGCATCAAGGACCTCTCCAAGCTGGGCACCACGGTCAACGGCACGCCGATGCCCCGCAGCCTGGAGAACGCCGACGGCGGCGTGCGCGACCAGTGGGTGGACCTGCCGGACAAGGCCCGCATCGGCCTCGCCGGGGTGATCTACCTGGACTTCGAGAGGATGGCCGGCGCGTGACCGCCCTGTTCTTCGCCCGCTGGGCTTTCCTGGTGGCGCTGCTCGCCGTGGTGGCGACGCTCGCGGTGCTCGCCGCGAGGGAGAAGAGGTAGTGGCCGCCAGGACCGCCAGGACCGCCGGGAGACACCCCCTCGCCGCGGCCCTCTCCGATCCGGGCCGGGAGCGGGAGAACAACGAGGACCGCGTGCTCTGCGATCCCGAGCGCGGGATCTACGCCGTGATCGACGGCGTGGGCGGCGAGTCGGGCGGCGAGATCGCGGCGCAGACGGCGCAGGAGATCCTCCAGGCCCGGCTGTCGCGCCGCACCACCGACGCCGCCCGCCTGATCCGCGAGGCCATCGCGCTCGCCAACAAGCAGATCTGGGAGCGGGCAGAGGCCAATCCCGCCCTCGCCGGCATGGCCTGCGTCCTCACCGTGGCGGTGGTGGACGGCGATCAGGCCACCATCGGCCACGTGGGCGACAGCCGCCTCTACCTGCTGCGACCGGGCGAGATCCGCAAGGTCACCCGCGACCACTCCCCCATCGGCGCCCGCGAGGACGTGGGCGAGATCTCCGAGGCCGAGGCCATGAGCCATCCGCGGCGCAACGAGATCTTTCGCGACGTCGGCTCCGCCCCGCACGAGCCGGACGAGGAGGGGTTCATCGACGTCACCCGCATCGCCTTCGCGCCGGACTCCGCCCTGCTGCTGTGCAGCGACGGGTTGTCGGACCTGGTGACGTCCGAGGCCATCCGCGCCGCCGTGGAGGCCCGGGCCGACGATCCGCGCCAGGCCGTGGCCGATCTCGTCGCCGCGGCCAATGCCGCGGGCGGCAAGGACAACGTCTCGGCGGTGCTGGTGGCGGGCGAGCGCTACGCCGCGAGCGTCCGCGCCGCCGGGAAGACAACCACGGCGACGGGGACGACGACCGGGGCGCGGCCCGACCTGCGCCGCGCGCAGCACGCTTCCCGCTCGGGGTTGGGGTGGCTGCTGGCCGCCTTCGTCAGCCGGCCGGCCTTCCTGATCTACGGCCTCGTCCTCGGCGCCTTCGCCGTGGCCGCCCTGGGCCAGAGCGGGCTGCTCCCCGTGCGCCTGCCTCTGGGCGGCCACACGACGGGCGGCGACGTGGTGCGGGTGGGAGTCGGCGACGGCGGGGTCGCGACCATCGCCGAGGCGCTGGCCAAGGCCCAGCCGGGACAGACGATCGAGGTGGCACCGGGCGAGTACCGCGAGACGGTCCAGCTCCGCTCCGGCATCGACCTGGTGAGCCGCGTGCCGCGGGGCGCCGTGATCCTCCCACCTGCCGGGAGCGCCGTGCCGGCCGTCTCGGCCCAGGGGATCGACGACGCCCTGTTCGCCGGCTTCCGCATCGCGGGCGACCCGCAGACACCGCAGACGCCGCTCCAGGTGGGGCTGCGGCTGGCGGATTCGATCGTCGACGTCCAGGGGGTCGAGATCACGGGCGCCGCCACCGCCGCCGTCGACGTGGCCGGCGACGACCGCTCCACGGTGCGCGCCAGCTTCCTCCACGACAACCCCGGCGGCGGCGTGCTGATCGCCGGCAACGCCGCCCCCATCCTGCTGAACAACCTCATCGCCGGCAACGGCCGCGCGCCGGGCGTGGCGCGGGCGGGCGTCGTGGTGCGCGACGCGGCGCGGCCGGTGCTGATCGAGAACCGCCTCGTCGGCAACGGCGGCGGCGGCGTGGCGCTCGCGGCGCCGGAGCGGGCGGACGAGGTCTTCGCCTGGAACTCCTTCGCCGGCGCGTCGCGGGCCGAGGCGGTGCGGGTGGCGGCGCCCGCGGCGCCCACGCCAACGCCGCCGGCACGCCAGGGAGCGCGGCGGAACCCGTGACGATGCTCGCCGCGCATCAGGTCGGCCGGTTCGAGCTGCGCGATTTCCTGGGTCGCGGCGCGCTGGGCGACGTCTATCTGGCCTGGGACCCCGAGCCCGGCCGCGAGGTCGCCCTGAAGGTCGTGCGCGCCAACCGCGCCGACCCGGAGATGCTGCAGGCCGAGAAGAACGGCATCTCCCTCCAGGAGCAGATCTCCCGGGTGGCGCCGCAGGTGGCGGCGGTCTACGAGTGGGGACAGGACGGCGACTTCTTCTGGGTGGCCATGGAGTACGTGGCCGGCACCGACCTGTCGCAGGTGCTCGCGCATGGCCCCCTGGATCAGGACCGGGCCGCCGGCATCGCCCTCCAGCTCTGCGCGATGCTCGAGACCTGTCACCAGTTCTCGGCGGAGATCGGCGGCCGCAAGGTCTACGGCATCGTTCACGGCGACATCAAGCCGGAGAACATCCGCCTCCAGGACGGCGACCGGGTGCGGGTGCTGGACTTCGGCATCGCCAAGCATCTCACGCAGACCCGGCGGTTCACCGTCAACCTCTTCGGCAGCCTCCCCTATACGCCGCCGGAGCGACTGGACCGCGGCGGCGTGGACCGCCACTCCGACCTCTGGGCTCTGGGCGTCGTCCTCTACCTGATGGTGGCGGGCTGGTCGCCGTTCGACGGCGGCGATCCGGAGGAGGTGGAGGGGAAGATCCGCTCCGGCCGGCCGCCGGAGCCGCTGCCACCGGACGTCTCCCCGGCCTTGAGCCGGATCATCGAGAGGAGCCTGGATTTCCACGTCGCCCGGCGCTACGCCACGGCGGCGGAGATGGGAGCGGACCTCGCGGCATGGAGCGAGGGCAAGCCGCTGCCCAGCGAACAGGAGGAGGATACCCGGGAGACCCGGCTCGCCCGCGAGGACCTGAACGCCACCCGCCGCACCCGGCTGCCGCTCGACGACTCGGGCTCGTTCCGCTCGTCGGAGACGCGCCGCACAGTGGTTCCGGCCTCGATCGGACCGATCGGACCGATGGGACCGATCGCCCCTCTGGAAACGCCGGTCACGGCCCTGGAGGTGCCCTCGGCCGGGCCGCCGCCGGCCCCGCCGCCGGCGAAGCTGCCGCGCTGGCCTGTCCAATTCACGATCGCCCTGCTGGTCCTCGTCGCCGGCCTCGCCTCCCAGATGTGGGTGCGCGGCGAGGCGAGCGGCATCCAGCACGACCTCGCGACCGAAGCCTCGCCCGACCTCGACACCCTGTGGGCGCGCTACCACCGCATCGCGCCGTTCGGTCTGCCGGGCTCCGGGCTCTCGGACGTGCGCAAGGACCTCAAGGAGGCCCTGGTCAAGTCGGCGGACCGCATCCTCGCGACCTACCGGGGGGACACGCCGTCGACCACCAAGCCGGGCTGGCAGAAGGCCCACGACCGGCTGAAGGAGGCGGTGGACGTGGACTACGGCGACCGCTCGGCGCGGGCCAAGATGCTCTACACCCAGGGCCATCTCGACCGCATCGAATCGCAGGGCCTGCGCGCCCAGGGGCAGCGCAAGGAGGCTCAAGGCAAGCTCCAGGATGCCGTCTACGAGTACGAGGAGGCGGCGAAGCTGGCTCCGGACTGGCCGGACCCCTATCTGGGGCTCGCCCGGGTCTACTCCTACGAGCAGTCCGACCTGCCGAAGCTGGAGGAGACCCTGAGCCAGCTCTCGCACCACAACTATCCATGGGGCCGCCGGGAGAAGGCCATGCTGGCCGACGCCCACCGTCTCCAGGGCCAGCAGCTCCAGGCGAAGGCCCTGGGCGCGCGCGGGACCGATCAGGAGCAGGAGCTGCTGGCGGTGGCCAAGGACCACTACGCCCAGGCCGTCGACCTCTACCGCGAGATCTCCCCCTACGGCGACGCCAAGGCGAACCGCGCCGCCGTCGAGGCCCAGGTGGCGCAGATCGATGAGCGGCTGTCGGAGCTGGGGCTCCAGTGAAGGCCCCCCCATGCCGGTGACCCGCAGCACCGCCGCCGACCGCCAGCGCCGCGACGGCGCCCCCGGCGGAGGTTTCCGCCTGCCGCCGATACCGGGCCAATCGGGCGGCGCCCCGGTCCGCGACCGCGAGGCGGTCCTGCTCGCCACGGCCGGGCTCGTCGTCCTCCTCGGCCTGATCCTGGTCTACCTCGCGACGGTCAAGCCCCTGGACGGCTTCGAGCAGCGGCTCGCCTCGGGCGAGGTGGTGGACCTCAACTCGCTGCGCGGCACGGACCAGCTCCTGCCCGTGCTCGACGTCTTCGACAGCTCGGCCGAGCAGTCGTTCGTGGCCCAGGAGATCTGGCAGCGGGCACACCAGGGGAGGATTCCCAACGTCGGCGAGCTGGCGCGCATCCGCGTCGCCGCCTCGGACATCGAGGGCGACCGCCGCCTCACCGGCTTCCGCGACCGTTTGGAGGTGGCGAAGAGGCGGGCGGGCGAGCACGGGGACGTCTCTTCCCTGAATCTCTTCACCCTGGCCCAGCTCCGCAAGGTCAAGCCGCGGCTGGTGGTGCGGACGCCGGGCCGGTTCCGCTCCTCCTTCTGGCTGTGGACGGCCCTCTTCTTCGCCGCGTTCGCCGCCGTCCACATCGTCTGGCGATTCCGGCGCTTCCAGGGGGATCCACTGCTCCTCCCCATCGCCCTGCTCCTCACCGGGCTGGGCCTCGCGGTGATGACGAGCGTGCGCGATCCGCTGCGCGACCTGCCCCTCTACCTGACGTTCATCCAGGGGGTGGTGGGCGGCTGCGTCCTGTTCGCCGCCGGCAGCCTGGTGGACTACGAGCGCTCGCCCCTGCGGCGGATGAGCTATGCGCCGCTCTTCGCCGCGTTCCTCCTCTCCGTGGTCCTGATCCTCTTCGGCAGCGGCCCGGAAGGCAGCGACGCCAAGGTGAACCTGCTGGGCTTCCAGCCGGTGGAGGCGATCAAGATTCTCGTCGTCCTCTTCCTGGCCGGCTACTTCTTCGACCGCTGGGAGTTCCTGCGCGAGCTGCCGGAGACGCGCAGCCTGCCGGGCTCTCTCGCCCGGCTGGGCATTCCGAAGCTGGAGTACTTCGCGCCGCCCGTCCTTGCCATCGGCCTGGTGCTGCTGTTCTTCTTCCTGCAACGGGATCTGGGGCCGGCCCTGGTCCTCGCCATCCTCTTCCTGAGCCTCTACTGCATCGCCCGCGGCCAGGCCTGGATGGCGGTGGTGGGCACGGCGGCGATCGTCGTCGCCTTCTGGATCGGCTACCGCCTCGGCTTCCCCCAGACGGTGACCGGCCGGCTGGAAATGTGGATGTCGCCCTGGGACAACTCCTTTCGCGGCGGCGACCACCTGGCGCAGTCGCTGTGGGCCATGGCCGGCGGCGCGCTCTCCGGCACCGGCCTGGGTCTGGGGCAGCCGCAGCGCGTGCCCGCCGTCCATACCGACCTGGTGCTCTCCGCCGTGGGCGAGGAGCTGGGCTTTCTGGGCCTGCTGGTGGTGGTGGTCCTCTACGTCCTCCTGGTGGTGCGCGGCTTTCGCGCCGCCTATCGCGCGCAGGGGGTCTACAGCTTCTTCCTGGCCCTGGGGCTGACGGTGCTGGTGGCCCTCCAGATCCTGCTCATCGCGGGCGGCGTCGTGGGGGTCCTCCCCCTGTCCGGCGTCGTCTCCCCGTTCCTGAGCTCCGGGCGCTCGGCGATGTTCGCCAACTTCCTGATCCTCGGCATGCTGGCCGCCGTCTCCGCCCACCCCGGCGGGCCGGACCCGTCGCGGCGTTTCCAGGGACCGGCGCGGTGGACGGCCATCGCCCTCGGCGTCGTCCTCCTCGCCATCCTCGGCAAGGCGGCCCAGGTGCAGGTCTTCCAGGCCGACCGCTTCCTCGCCCGCGGCGCCCTCACTCTGCAGGGGGACCAGAAGCGCCGCTACGAGTACAACCCCCGCTTGGTGGACATCGCCCAGAGCATTCCCCGCGGCAGCATCGTGGATCGCAACGGCGTGCTGCTCGCCACCAGCGATGCGGCCGAGCTGGAGCAGGCGCGGGCCCTCCTGGAGCGGCTGGGGGGCACCCTCGCGCCGGCACCGTTGCGGCCGGAGAAGGGAGTGCGCTACTACCCGTTCGGCGGCAGGACCTTCCACCTGCTGGGCGACCTCAACAACCGGGTGAACTGGGGAGCGCCCAACACCTCCTACGCCGAGCGCGACTCGCGCATCCGCCTCCAGGGCTACGACGACTTCGCGGGAGTGGCGGAGGTGCGCCAGCCGGACGGCAGCAAGACGCGGGAGATCCAGCTCGACTACAGTGAGCTGATCCCTCTC
Organism: Thermoanaerobaculum sp.; assembly: GCA_021154885.1. Classification (GTDB taxonomy): domain Bacteria; phylum Acidobacteriota; class Thermoanaerobaculia; order Multivoradales; family UBA5704; genus DATARR01. The sequence goes on along the minus strand of JAJKHS010000133.1, from coordinate 75,063 downwards.
CTGCGCTACCGCTGGCGGCCGGACCACCCGGCCGTGCGGCGCATCCTGGACCGCGAACGCTCGCTGCGCCTCGCCATCGACGTGCGGCTGCAGCTCAAGGCCGCCGACGTGCTGGAGCGCTACGCCCGGCAGGCGGGTTTCGGCGGCGCGGCGGTGGTGATGGACGCCGCCACCGGCGACCTGCTGGCCTCGGTGAGCTATCCGTGGCCGGCGCGGCTGCCAGTGACGATGCCGGCCGCCGGAGGCGACGCCGGGGACGGCGAGCCGGCCGGCAGCCAGCTCATCGACCGCGCGCGCTATGGCATCTACCCGCCCGGCTCGACGTTCAAGGTGGTCACCGCCATGGCGGCGCTGCGCAAGGACCCGGGGCTCGCGGCCAGGACCTTCGAATGCAGGCTCCTCCCCGATGGCCGGGTGGGCAACACCGTGCGCGGCTGGGGCAAGGCCATCCGCGACGACCCCACGGACCGCGCGCCCCACGGCGCGGTGAACCTCGACAAGGGGCTCGTCGTCTCCTGCAATGCCTACTTCGCCCAGCTCGGCACCTACGAGGTGGGGCCGGAGGCGCTGCTCGAGACGGCCAAGAAGCTGGGCATCGCCGTGGCGCGGCCAAACACGGCGGCGCAGCTCAAGGAGGCCCTGCCCCAAGCCTCCTACGGCCAGGGGCAGGTGGTGGCGACGCCGCTCCAGATGACGCGGGTGGCGGCGACGCTGGCGAGCGGCGGCGCCATGCCCGAGGGGCGCTGGGTGATCGATGAGAGCAACACGCGGCGGGCCACGCCGGTGCCGGTGCTGGGGCCCGACCTCGCCCGCAGCCTCGCCGGCTCGCTGCGCCGGGTGGTGACCCAGGGGACGGGCAGACCCTTCCTAGCCGGGGTCCAGCCCGCCATCGCCGGCAAGACGGGGACGGCGGAGGTCAAGGACAAGGGCTCCCACTCCTGGTTCATCGGCTTCGCGCCCTACGAGGCGCAGGGCGGCCGGCGGATCGCCTTCGGTGTCATCATCGAGCACGGCGGCTACGGCGGCCGGCTGGCCGCGCCGGCGGCGGGCGAGATCGCGAAGGCCGCCGCCGACCTCGGGGACCTGCGCGCCGAATCCCCGCCGGCGCAGCCGGCAGCGACAGCGCCATCGCAAAGGCAACCACCATGAGCGACTTTCTCGGCAAAATGCGCGACTGGCTCAAACCCTGGATGAAGGGGACCTCCCCGCTGGAGGTCCGGCGGGCGATCCTCGACGACGTCGAGAGCCGGGTGATCGCCGTCGGCGGCGGCAAGCGGCTGTTCCCGTTCAACCGTCTGCGCGTCCACCTGCTGGCCCCCGAGCCCCGGGTGCGCACGGAGCTGGAGGCCGTGGTCCGCGAGGGGTGGAACCTCAAGGAGGAGATCGCGGCCCGGCTGCGGGAGCGCGACTGCCCCGTCCCCCCCGACCTCGCGGTGGAGGTGGCCTTCGACGAGGCGGCGGGCCCCGCCTTCGGCGAGCGCCGCTTCTGGGTGGAGTACGCCAAGACCGAAGACGCTCCCAAGGTCGCCGCGGCCCGCCCCACCCTGGAGGTCACCGTGCTCAAGGGCACGGCCACGCAGAGGGTCTACGAGCTCGACGGCGAGCGGCTCTACCTCGGCCGCCTGGACGAGGTGGTGGACGCGGAGGGCCGGGTGCGCCGGCGCAACGACGTGGCCTTCCGCGAAGAGGGGGAGATCAACCAGACGGTCTCCCGCGAGCACGCCCGCATCGCCTGGGACGGGGCCACGGGCGGCTACTGGCTGCGCGCCGAGCAGAACGCCTCGGGCACCCGCATCTACCGTGGCGGCAAGACCATCGACGTCAGCGCCCACGACCGCCGGGGCGTGCGCCTCCAGCCGGGCGATGAGGTGCACCTGGGGCGGGCGGTGGTGAAGGTGGGGTTCCGGTAGCTCTACTTTGCCGGACAGGACAGCAGGGACTCCAGGGACAGCAGGGACGAAGAAAAGGGACGAGACCGGGCTGGTCTCGTCTCTGCTGTCCCTGGAGTCCCTGCTGTCCCTGCTATCCTCCCTCCACCCTGTACTCCGCCACCGCGAGCAGATCGGCAAGGGCCGGCTCGATGTCATCCGCCAGCACGCACTGCACCACCCTGCGGACCTCGCTCGTGACGTCGGTCTCCCCTCCCAGGTCGACTTCGCGGTCCTGCTCCTCGGGAGAGGGCGGGAGATCCGCCAGGACTCCCTGCAAGCCGGCGCGGACCAGCCTCACGAGCTCCAGCAGCAGCCGGATCTGCGCCTGCGCCACGGTTACGCCTTCAGACATGTCGGCATCCTCCCATCGAAATTCCCTTCAGTTCCTGGTGAGACCGGCCTCCCTCCGGATTGGATTGTCAGGCGAGGCGGGAGAGTTTGCGCCTGTCCTTAGAAACAAGGCGGAATTTTGCCGGGAAGGAACGCCGGGGGCTCGCGAATCTTCTTCAGACATGTCACGCTCAAGGCTTCAAGAGCACTCAGGTTCTTGAAAGGACTTAACCTCTGGAGACTCTCGATGGCCCGCAAGCTCACGTCCCGGCAGTTGCTCCTGTCGATCCTGGCGCTCCGCTACGACCTCAGCCAGAAGGAGATCGCCGCCGCCGCCGGCATCTCCCCGAACCGCGTCCACAAGTACCTGCGGCGCGGAGAGATCAAGGAGGAGGTCTTCGAGCGCCTGCTGGCGGCGATGAGGTGCCCGCCGGCAGCGGTCCAGGTGGTGACGGCGTGCCTCGAAGCCCTGGACGCCCTGGAGCAGGAGCACGACCTCACAGCCGAGGAGCTGGCCGGGATCGAAGCGGCCATCCGGGACGTGGCGCTCCTGATCCGGGAAGGCCTGACCGGGTTCGCACTCTCCTCCCGGGAGGCTGCGGCGGAAGGCTACCCGCAGGCCCGCGACCTGCCGTTCGCCCGCCAGCGGGCCGGCGAGCTCTGGGGCCGGCTGAAGGACCTTCCGGACAAGATCCGTCTGGAGGTGGTCCGCGTGGCCGGGGAATTCCAGACCTGGGCCTTGTGCGAGAAGGTCTGTGAGGAGTCGGTGCGGGAGGCTTCACGCAGCGTGGAGCGCGCGGCCGGGCTGGCGCGGCTGGCCCGGGAGATCGGCGACCGTGTCCAGGGGCCCGAAGTCTGGCGACACCGCCTCCAGGGCTACGCGGCGGCGCACGAGGCGAACGTGCTGCGGGTCACCGGCGAGTTGCAGGCGGCCGATACCGGGCTTGCCGAGGCCAGGAAGCTTTGGCATTCCGGAGCCGATCCAGTCGGCGTGCTCGATCCCGGCAGGCTGCTTCACTTCGAGGCCGCGCTGCGAAGAGCCCAGCGTCGATTCGATGAAGCGCTGGCTTTGCTGGATGAGGCCGCGGTCGTCAGTCATCCAGAGCGCGCTCTGATCAGCAAGGGCTTCACGCTGGAGGTCATGGGCGAGTACGAGCGCGCCATAGAGACCCTCCTGAGAGCCCACCCACTGATTGATTGGGAGGCTGAGCCGCGCCTCGGGAACGTTCTCAGAACCAACCTGGCCTTCAACTTCTGCCACGTCAGCCGCTACGGTGATGCCGCCAAGCTGCTGAATGAGGCGAGACCGATCGCCGTCGCGCTTGGAGACGAGATCGATCTGATCCGTATGGCTTGGCTGGAGGGCCGCATCGCGGCGGGGTCGGGCCGCCGCCAAGAGGCACGGAAGCTGCTGACGGAGGCGCGGAAGGGGTTTGTTGCCCGGCATATGGGCTATGACGTGGCCCTTGCGTTGCTGGAGGAAGCGGTGCTGCTCCTGGACGAAGGGCGGACGACCGAAGTCAGGGAACTGTCCCGGGAGCTGACCAAAGTGTTCGCATCCAAAGGGGTCCACAGGGAGGCCCTGGCCGCTCTGCGACTCTTCCAGGAGACGGCCGAGCGCAAGGAGGCCACGGCCGAGTTGGCCCGCCGAGTCTTGGGTTACATTTACAAAGCCCGTTACGACCAGGACCTCCGGTTCACCCCCTGATGAGCCTTGGATCAGCCCCAGGGATCGAGCCCGGCACCCTCATCTGAGGCTGGCTGCTGAGCCGGGAGGCAGCGACCGTAAGGGTCTAGCCCGCAACCGATGTCCGAGGTTGTACCCCAGAGCGAGGAAAGAACGGACCAGAGCGGGTCGAAGAGGCCGGATTGCAGGGGAGGCGCGAGGGCTGCGGTGAGGGCCACGGCAAAGAGAGTGCGGCGCATGGGTGGGATCTCCAGTGCGGTGCCGGCCGCGGACCACCCTGGCGCGCGGGGACCGCGGCTGCAATGGTAGGGCTCCGGACCTGCGATGAGGCGAAAATTCGCCATTTTCCTTAGCAGGTGTCAGGAAGGGGTGTCTCCTGAGGTAGAGAGGCCCGCATGGACTCACACTCTCTGGAGGAACGACGGATGAGGCAGGAGCACGTCGCGGCGCGCCTGCTGCGGGCGCTTTCCGGCAAGACCCAGGAGCAGATGGCAGAGGCGATCGGGGCCGACCGCTCTCTCATCGCCCAGTTCGAGCTGGGCCTGGTCGCACCTTCCCGCGATCACCTGAAGCGTATGGCCCAGGCTATCGGTATCACCCTGGCGGACATGGACGATCTCCTGAAGATGGTCGAGACTTTCCAGCAGCCGCGGCGAAGGCCGGGACCGGGCACCGAGGAGCTTCTCGAAGAGCTGATGGAAAAACTGCGCGCCCCGCTCGACGCCGCCCGCCGCCGTCTGCTGGCGCTGCCGCGTCCCGACCGTCCGCCCCGGACCGAGGACCGCCAGGAGGCGGAGGATCTGTGGTGCCGGCTGCGGGACCTCCCGGAAAAGACGAGGCTGACGGTGGTGCGCGTGGCCGGGGAGTTCCAGAGCTGGGCGTTGTGCGAGAGGGTCTGCGAGGAGGCGCTGCAAGCGATGTCACGCAGCCGCGAGGAGGCGGCCGGTCTCGCGCGGCTCGCCCGGGAGATCGCGGACCGGGTCCGGGGGCCGGAGGGCTGGCGCCCCCGTGTGCAGGGGTATGCCGCCGCGCACGAGGCGAACGTCCTGCTGGCCGCGGGTCAGTTGGAGGCGGCGGAGACCGGGCTGCGCGAGGCCAGGATGCTCTGGAGCTCCGGCTTCGACCCCAGCGGCCTGCTCGATCCCGGCAGGCTGCTTCGCTTCGAGGCCGCGCTGGGGTGGAGCCAGGGCGGCGAGGGCGCGCAGGATACCGCCGGGGCTCCTCGTCCCTGAAGCCCTGCCGCCTGCCCGTCCAGCAGTCACTCCTGAACGTCCAGCGGTCACTGCTGCAAGTCCAGCGGTCACTGCTGGATGTCCAGCGGTCGCTGCTGGACTTCCAGCGGTCGTTGCTGGATGTCCAGCAGTCGTTGCTGGATGTCCAGCAGTCGTTGCTGGATATCCAGCAGTTGTTGCTGGATGTCCAGCGGTCATTGCTGGATGTCCAGCGATCGCTGCTGCAAGTCCAGCGGTCGCTGCTGGAAGTCCAGCGATCATTCCTTAGCGTCCAGCGGTCGCTGCTGGCGCGACAGGAGTCGCCGCTGCCGTGACATCCACCTGGGCGGGCGGTGGTGAAGGTGGGATTCCGTTGAAAAAACTCCCGCGGGACCAGGGAGGGAGGGGGTCATGATCCCGCGGGAAGACCTGGGGTGAGGCCCAAGCTCAGTTCGAACGCTGCGCCACCTGGGCCGACTTCGCGTCCTCCGCCATCCACTCCGCCAGCACCGCGTCGGGCACCGGCGCCAGGGTGGCGGTGATCGTCTTCTCGGCGCCGTCGCGGCGCACCTTGTAGGTAACCTGCTTGCCGACGGCGCAATCGCCCTTGGCTTTGTGGACGGCCTCCTTGTTGGCGTCGGTCAGGGCGACGCCGTTGAGGGCCAGGAGCACGTCGCCCGTGCGGAAGCCGGCCTGAGCCGCCGGGCTGCCCTCGGCCACGGCCGTGACATGGTAGCCGCCGGCCGCTTCCCTGGCGGTCTTCAGCCCGAGCCAGCCGTGAGCCGCGAGCTCGGCCTTGCGGTCATTGTGAGCGGCGGCCGCCTTGGCGTCGTGGGCACACTTCTCGCCGCCGGCGAAGGCCGCAGAGGTCAGGACGAGGACGAAGGCAAGGACGAGGAAAGGAACGATTCGCCTCATGGAGCGTCTCCTTTTGAGAAATGGCGGGCCGATTCAGCTCGGCCGGGCCCGGGGACAACGAGGAGAGGAGGGTGGAGCCTCCGGCGTCTCCGGCAGCCAGTTGGTCACCGCGGCGGAGATCGAGAAGGTGAGCGAGAGGGCCTTCTGGGCGCCATCCCGAACGACGTCGTAGGAGCGATCCACCAGCGAGGGGGTGCAGCCCGCGAGCGCCAGTGCGAGCATCAGGGCCGCGGCGGTGAAGGCTTTCCGGTTCATTTCGCCTCCTCTCTCCATGGCTGCGAGATTAGAGGCTGGCGCACGTAAACGTCCTCAACGCGCCGTAAAACCTTGCAACCGGCGTAACCAATTTGTAAACGCGGGAGAGGCCGCCGTCCACCGCCCCGCTTTTGCCTTAGACTTCCATCCGATCATGAAGCTGCCCCCGGCGCTGCGGCGCTACACCCACTGGATCGGCTTCACGGCGATCCTCATCCCGCTGCTGGTGCTGCTGGCGCTCCAGTACCGGTCGCTGGCGCGCCTCGACCAGACCTCCGCCCTGGTGCACAAAGCGGGGCTCAACAACCTCCTTGAAGCCGTGGCCAAGGAGGTCGATTATTTCTATCGCGACAACGCCGAGCACCTGCTCGACCTTCCGGCCTCGGTGTTCACCCAGGGTCAGATCTCGAAGGCGGCTTCCCACTTCAAGAAAAAGGGCGTGGAAGGTGTCAAACACCTGTTCGTGGAGAGCCTGCTCAACGACGACGGCCCGCTCTACTTCTATTCTTCCTGCGCTTCCTTCCAGCCGCCGCCCTGGTCGCCCGAGCTGCGCGCCGTCTATGTGGCCAGCTCGCCGTGGAAGTTCCTCGCTCACAAGGGAGGACCGGTGGAGAGGGTGCGGCTGACCGTCGAAGAGAAGGACTCCAACAACCGTATCCTCCTCTACCCCATCACCGACGACTCCTCCAAGCTGGTAGGCCTCGCCGGCATGGTGCTCGACGAGGACTACTTCCGCGCTCACGTGCTCCCCGAAGCGGTCAACAGGTCGCTCGCCACCTTCGACTCCGGCGAGCTGGCGCCCATCGTCTCGGTCCAGGACGCCAAAGGGCGGATCGTCTACACCACAGGCTCGCTACGGGGACGGACTGCGGAGGTGGAGAAGCCATTCTCCCTGGTCTTCACCGACTGGACGATCAGCCTCGCCAGCCGGCACGCCACGCCGGCCGTGGTGGCGCGACGGAACTTCCGGCTCAACGTCGGCCTGTCGACGGCCCTGGCCACCGTGCTGCTGGGCGGCGTTCTCCTCGCCCTGCGCACGGCATCGCGGGAGATGAAGCTGTCGCGGATGAAGAACGAGTTCGTCTCCAACGTCTCACACGAGCTGCGCACGCCGCTCGCCTCGATCCGGGTCTTCGCCGAGTTCCTGCGCCTCGGCCGGGTGGACGCTCCGGAGAAGGCCCGCGAGTATGGCGAGTACATCGAGACCGAGAGCCGGCGCCTCTCCCAGCTCATCAACAACATCCTGGACTTCGCCAGCATCGAGTCCGGACGCAAGACCTATCACTTCGAGCGCTGCGACGTCCGCGAGGTGGTCTGCGAGACGCTCAAGACCTTCGGCGTGCGCCTGCGCCAGAACGGCTTCAACATCCACCTCGAAGGGGCGGACACCCCTCTGCCGCCGGCGCGCATCGACCCCGGGGCCATCGCCCAGTCGCTCTCCAACCTCCTGGACAACGCCGTCAAGTACTCGAACGGCAAAACGGATGTCACCGTCTCCCTGCGCCGCGACGGCGACTGGATCGTCGTCTCCGTCATCGACCAGGGGATCGGCATCCCGCGCGACGAGCAGCGCAAGATCTTCGACCGCTTCCACCGCGTCAGCACCGGGCTGGTCCACGACGTCAAGGGGAGCGGCCTGGGGCTCTCGATCGTCCGCCACATCGTCGACGCCCACCGGGGGCGGGTGACGGTGGAGAGCCGGCCCGGCGAGGGGAGCACCTTCTCCATCCACCTTCCCGTCGAGCCGCCCGAATCGTCCGCCCTCGCCCCGCAGGCCGAGACGCGGGAGCGGCCTTCCGAGGCCTGATGAGACGATGAGACCGCCATGACCGCACGCGTGCTGATTGTCGAAGACGACGAAGCCATGTCCGTCGCCCTGCGCGACGGCTTCCAGTACGAGGGCTACGCGGTGACCCTGGCCCGCGACGGCGAGGCCGGCCTGGAGAGCGCCACCGCCGATCCGCCGGACCTCATCCTGCTCGACGTCATGCTGCCCAAGATGACAGGCCTCGACATCTGCAAGCAGCTTCGCAGCGGCGGCAACGGCGTGCCGATCATCATGCTCACCGCCCGCGGCCAGGAGATCGACAAGGTGCTGGGGCTGAAGCTCGGGGCCGACGACTACATCACCAAGCCCTTCGGCTTCATGGAGCTGCTGGCCCGCGCCGAGGCCGTGCTGCGCCGCGCCCGCCCCATACCACCGGCGGAGGCGCTGGAGACCTACCGCTTCGGCGACGTGACGATCGACTTCCGGCGCCACGAGGCGCGCAAGGGGAGCGCGGCCATCGACCTGTCACCCCGCGAGTTCCAGCTCCTCGCCTACTTCATCCAGCACCGCGGCGAGATCGTCACCCGCGAGACCCTGCTCGACACCGTGTGGGACTACAACTCCATCCCCTTCACCCGCACGGTGGACATGCACATCGCCAAGCTGCGCAAGAAGATCGAGGACAATCCCGCCGACCCGAAGCACGTCATCACCGTGCACCGACTGGGCTACAAGTTCACCGGGTAGCCTCCACCCTCCCACGGATCCAGAGCCACCCTCCGGCCCGGCGGTTCCGGTCCGCCGGAACGGCCGTGGCTCCTTTGGACGAAGTCGAGGCACTGAAGAAAGAGAAAGCGTCTCGGAAGGTTCCAGGACCCGTGCTAGCCTGAGCTGGGGTCTGATCGCCGTGGTGAAAGGTGATCTCCTGCCTCACAATAGCGCACAGGAATCTGTTCCACACCTGAGCTTACCCCGCGGGCGCGGTGGCCATGGAGGTCTCCGGCCGGCCCTCGGAAAGGAGGGATTTGAGATGTCTTACCCCAACGTTCGACGCCTCACGGCCACTGTCGCCCTCGCCCTGGTCCTCGCCGCCGCGGCTCCCGCGCTGGCCGCGCCCGGAAACCACCTGCACGCTACCCAGGCTCCGGCGGTCACCGGCCTCCCTTTACTCGATCGACTCCTGGACTGGCTCGGCTTCCCTGCTGCAAGAGATCTACCCGACCTTCGCGGTACGCACGAGGAGAGCACCACGGTCGGGGTACCCGTGAGCCCGGGCGGCACCGTCGATGCGAAGCAGCCCCCGGCGCTGAGCCGGGGTGGCATGATCGATCCCAACGGCTGAGTGAACGGCTTGGCGGGACCGCTCCCCCCAGGCTCGCGGTCGGGTCAGGGGGGAGCATTGCCACGGGGTGAGAAAACTGTGAGACAATTGTGGGACATCTTTTTTCTTGGGGAGGGGTCTGATGGCCAGAGGAGGAGATCGAGGCGAACGCCACCCCAGCGCCGCTGAGCTGGAGGTTTTCCTGCTCGGCGAGATGCCGCCCAACCAGGCGGCCCCCGTCATCGCTCACCTGGTGCGCGGCTGCGACCATTGCCGGCAGCAGATGGCGCCTCTCGCGTCGATGCTGTTCACGGCGGGCCGGAGCGCCCAGGAGACGGTGGAGGGCGACGGAGCCGAGTACGACTTCATCCTCTTCAAAGCCTTCTCCACGGCCCGACGCTTCGCCACCCACGCCCGGGAGCAGGGCGACACCGGACGTGGCAAGTCCAAGCCGTTCCCCAAGGAGGTCCCCGCCGCTCAAATGGCGTCATCTCGCAGCCATCCGCGGCAACGGTGCGAGTCGCTCCTCGATCTCTGCCGCGCTCTACGCGCCAGCGATCCGGAGGGGATGGTCCTCGCCGCGTCTCTGGCGGTACAGCTCGCCGAGCGCCTGGACGGCCCGGAGCTAGAGACGGCCGACCTCAAAACCCGAGCCTGGGCGGAGTTGGGCAACGCCTACCGCGTGTCCGACAACTTGCCGGCCGCCGAGGCCGCTCTGGCTCATGCGCTGCGATGCTCGGGCGATGGCACGGGGGAGCCGCAGCTCCTCGCCCGTCTCATGGACCTGACCGCCTCCCTCTACATCGACCAACGCCGGTTTGAGGAGGCGCGCTGCCTGCTGGAGTGGGTGTACGCCATCTACCAGCACGAGGCGGACCTTCACGCCGCTGGCCGCGCCCTCATCAGCCAGGGTATCTCCGCCGGTTATGCCTTCGAGTCCGAGCGGGCGGTGCAGTACCTGTCGGAGGGGATCCGGCAGATCGATCCGGTCCGCGACCCGAGGCTGGCCATGGCGGCGGTCCACAACCTGCTCTGGTGTCTCGTCGATTGCGGCCGAATCGTGGAAGCCCGGACCCTTCTTGGCCACTCCCGGAAACTTTTCACCGCTTATGGCGAACGCCTGGACGAGCTCAAGGCGCGGTGGCTCGAGGGGCGCATCGCCGCCGGCCTCGGCGATCACGAGGGCGCCGAGCGGGCCTTCCGCCGGGTCCGCGAGGGATTGCAGGACGCCGAGATGCCCTACGACGTCGCCATCGTCTCCCTCGATCTGGCAGCCATCTGGCTGTGCCAGGGACGGACAGCCGAGATCAAGCGGCTGATCAATGAGCTGGTCGCCGTCTTCCATACCCACGGTATCCGTCGTGAAGCGCTCGGGGCACTGCTCATGTTGAAGGAGGCCGTCCAGAAGGATCGGGCGACGGCAACTCTGCTCCGGACGGTCACGACCGAGTTGTGGCGGCTGGAGCGATTCTCCAGTCTCAAGGAACCGGGCGGGCTCTAGAGCTTCCCCTTCTCTCCACCCCCAGGGCTCTTCCCCTTGCGCGGCCTCTCGCCCCGGGGCTCCCCCTCGTCCGGGGAGACCTGCTCCGATGGCTCGGAAAGAGCCGCGCGGACAGCAGTCCTGATCAGCTTCTCGAGTTCGCCGGTGTCCAGCGCCGGAGCCGGCGGCACCGGCTGGGAGCCGAAGCCCAGCCGCTGGAACCGGCGGAGGAACTCCTCCATCACCACCGCGTCCGTCGACGGCCGGTTCTCCGGGTACAGGGTCTGGAAAAAGACACTGGGATCCACTTCCAGGGCCCGCAGGATGGCGAGGACGTGCCGGAACTTCAGCTCCATCCTGCCGGTCAGCACCTGGCTGACGTACCCCGGTCCCGCTCCGAGCTTCTGATCCAGATCCTTCCGCGTCAGCCCGGCCGCCTGCATGACGGTCTCCAGCAGCTTCGTCGCCCGCCTCACCTCGTCATCGATGGTCATCACATCAGTGTAACGCAATCAAGCATTCCGCCAAATAGGAGGAGACAATACCGGCAAAGAGATTCATTGACATTCATCGATCATTCCCGGAGCTTCCCTCTGGAACTGAAATGGATTTCCCCCGCCGATCACGCATCATGGATAGAGATCGTCTGCCATACTTTCGAGCTGATTCGTTGAGAGCGCAACCGTCGATTCGAGGGTCTTCCATGAGATACCACCTCGTCGTCCTGGTCCTCGTGCTTCCATGCCTGTTCACCTTTGCTGCGGCGCTCCAGGGGCAGACCGCGTCGCTGGTGGCGGACCTCTCCCCCAAGCCTGCGGCCTCGCCGCCGAATTCGCTGCCGGAGCAGCTGCTCGCCTTCCGCGGCAAGGTCCTGTTCAGCGCCACCGAGCCCAGCTCCGGTCGCGAGCTGTGGGTCTCCGACGGCGAGGGCCGGGGCACCCACCTCCTGGCCGACTTCTGCGCCGGCCGCTGCGATTCCTCTCCCCAGATTCTCGGCGCCACCGCCACGGCCGTCGCCGGCTATACCGTGATCGGTTCCGGGTTCGACCCGCTGGTGCAGCTCTGGCGCTCGGACGGCACCCGGGACGGGACCTTCCTGCTTCCTTCCCCAGCCGACCCCGCCATCCTGGACTTCGGTTTTGACCTGGGTGTGCAGACGGCCTTCCTGGGCGACGTCCTCTACTTCTCCGGCTGCAACCACGAGCAGGGCTGCGGCCTCTGGCGCAGCGACGGCACGCCGGCGGGCACCCGCGTGGTGGAGGCCTTCGGGTTCGGGACCAGCGGCGGGGCCTTCCGCCTCACCGCTGCGGCCAGCCGCCTGTTCTTCCTCCATGACCGGGCTCTGTGGGTCTCGGACGGCACGCCGGGCGGCACGCGGGCGGGCGCGGACCTTCCCCAAGGGGCCAGCCTCATGGCGGCGCTGGGCGACCGGGCCGTCTTCATCGCCGGCGGGCCGGACGGCCAGGAGCTGTGGGTGAGCGACGGCACGGCCGCAGGCACCCGGGCGCTGACCAGCTTCGCGGCGCCGGAGCCATTTCAGCAGACCTTCTGGCTCAAGCCCATGGGCGGCAAGGTCTACTTCGTGGCCGACGACGTGCTCCACGGTGCCGAGATCTGGGCCACCGACGGCACGCCCGCGGGCACCCGGCAGGTGACCGACATCGGCTTCCACGACCCCTTCCAATTCCGCGATGATTCCTCCGGAGAGCCGATCGGTCTGCGCAACACGGACCTCGAGCTGCTCGGCGACCGGCTCGTCTTCTGGGCCACGGACGGGCTCCACGGCTTCCAGCCCTGGTCGACGCAGGGCGCCGCCACGGCCCCCCTCTGCTCCGGCTGCTCGTTCACCAACGCCCGGGCCGCCCTGGTCAAGGTGGGCTCCCATCTCCTATTCACGGGTGTGGAGCCACAGCAGGGAGCCGCTCAGGTCTGGACGACGGACGGCACGCCCCAGGGCACCAGCTTCCTGCATACCGCGTGCACCAACCGCTGCGAGAATTTCGTCCTGGAGCCCACGCTCGTCCTCGGCTCGGGTTTCTTCACCGTCCACGGGCAGGGGCGAACCGAGATGTGGCGCAGCGACGGCACCGCCGCGGGCACGCGGCTCTTCGCCTCGCCCTCTTTCACCACGCCGCGCATGGCCGCTCTCGGCTCGACGGTCTTCTACGGTGGCACCGGCGCGGACGACGACTATGGTGCCGAGCTCTGGGCGAGCGACGGCACCCCCGCCGGCACCCACCTCGTCACCGACGTCGCTCGCGGCAACGCCTCCACCACCTTCGAGGGCCTCACCGCCGCGGGACGCAACCTCTTCTTCAGCCTCTGCGACGACGTCAACGTCCGGCGGTTCGGGTACTCCGAGGGCACCGCCGGGAGCACGATCGAGGACCACGGGCCGCTGGTCGGCTGCGGCGCTGGCCGGCCGTCGAGCGCCAGCGCCGGCGGAGCGATGCTCTTTGTCCGCGGCCAGTTCGACCGCGACCAGCTCTGGCGGATGTCGCCCGACGGCAGCATCGCGCAGATCACCCAGATGTCCAAGGGTCAATTCATCGGCAACCTCGTCGTCCTGGCGGACCGGCTCTACTTCGTCGTGACGGCCCAGTCCCAGCCCTCCGAGATCTGGCGCAGCGACGGCACGGCGCAGGGGACCGGCAAGGTCGTCGACCTGCTGGCGAGCCTCACCTTCATCTCCTATCCGCGGGTCGTGGGCTCAGAGATCTGGTTCTCCGCCTTCCAGGCGCAGCCGAACAACGGCGAGGAGATCTGGCGCACCGATGGCACCCAGGCCAATACGCGGCAGGTGGCCGGCTTTGGCCCGGATCTCTCTTTTGAAGACCCCGAGCCCACGCTCGTGGGCGCCACCGTCTTCTTCGTCGGGCCGGACCACCAGGATCACGGGCAACTCTGGCGTACCGACGGCACCCAGGCCGGAACGAGCCTGGTCCGCAACCTCGACCCGCCCCACGGCATCTTCTCCGACCGCCCGGACGTCGCCGAGTTGACCGCTTTCCAAGGCGCGATCTACTTCATCGCCAACAGCGCCGACGAGCTGCCACCCAATCGGGGGCTGTTCCGCAGCGACGGCACGGCCGACGGTACCGTGCTGCTCAAGCAGTTCGTGCCGGGCGTCAGATACCCCGAGACTCCTCCTCCGATCCATCTCCGGGCCCTGGCCTCGGGGCTCGTCCTCGTCGCCGACGACGGCGTCCACGGCCGCGAGCTCTGGCGCAGCGACGGCACCGCCGCCGGCACCGTCCTGCTGCGCGACATCGCGCCGGGCTCCGGGGGCTCCGGCATCGACGGCTTCCAGGTGGCAGGCGGCCGGGTCTTCTTCTCCGCCGACGACGGCGTCCACGGCTTCGAGCTGTGGCAGAGCGACGGCACCGCCGCCGGCACCCGCCTGGTGCAGGACATCGCGCCCGAAGGCGCCTCCTCCTACCCCGGCGCGCTGACCGCGGCGGGCGACCGCCTCTTCTTCACCGCCGACGACGGCAGCACCGGCAACGAGCTCTGGGTGCTCCCCCTGAGCGGCCCACCCTGCCAGCCCTCGGCCTCCGCCCTCTGCCTCTCCGGCGGCCGATTCCAGGTCACGGCCGCCTGGCGCGACTTCGCCGGCCACACGGGCGCCGGCACCGCCGTGCCGCTCTCCGGCGACACCGGCTACTTCTGGTTCTTCGCTCCCAGCAACGTGGAGAGCATCCTCAAGGTGCTCGACGGCACCTCGCTCAACGGCCACCACTGGGTCTTCTACGGCGCGCTCTCCAACGTCGAGTACACGCTGACCGTGACCGATTCCCAGACCGGCCTCGCCCGGCGGTACTTCAATCCTGCGGGGACCTTCGCCAGCGTCGGCGACACCGCGGGGTTCGGTCCCCTCGGCGCCCATGACACGGCGCCCAGCGTGGTGACGGCCACGGGCGGCGGGGCGGCGCCCTTCGTCTCCGAGCGACTCGACGCCGCCGCGGCCACCGGCACCTGCGTGCCCGCCGCCGGCCGGCTGTGCTTGAACGCCGGCCGCTTCGCCGTCGAGGCGACGTGGCAGGACTTCTCCGGCCACACCGGCACGGGCACGGCCGTCTCTCTGACCGGCGACACCGGGTACTTCTGGTTCTTCGATCCCGCCAACGTCGAGGCCGTCCTCAAGGTGCTCGACGGCACGCCGGTCAACGGCCACTTCTGGGTCTACTACGGCGCCCTGTCCAACGTCGAATACCACCTCACCGTGACTGATACGACGACCGGCGCGGTCAGGACCTACACCAACCCCAAGGGCCGCTTCGCCAGCGTCGGCGACGTCGGGGCTTTTTCGGGAGGAGCCCAGCCATGATGAACCTCACCGCCCGCGTCCTCCTCGCCCTCGCGGCTCTCGCCCTGGCGCCGCCCGCCGCGGCGCAGACCGCGTACCTGGTGAAGGACATCACCCCCGGCAGCCAGGTTCCCGCGGGCTCCAATCCTGACTCGCTCTGGAGCTTCCAGGGCAAGGTGGTTTTCACCGCCAGCGAGCCCAGCTCCGGCCGCGAGCTTTGGATCACCGACGGCAACGGCAGCGGCACGCGCCTGCTCGCCGACTTCTGTCCCGGCACGTGCTCCTCGGCGCCGCTGCCTCTCGGCGAGGCGCATTCCCTGCTCTTCGGCATCGCCTTCCTCCATCCCTCGGATTTCCCCGGCGATCAGGAGCTCGGCTATCTCTGGCGCTCGGATGGCACCCGGGAAGGGACCTTCCCTCTGCTGCCGGACCCCCTCCATCAAGTATTGTTGACGTTCACGCCCCAATTCCCGGACCCCTTCGACGGCCCGCAGGTGCCGGTCGTCCTCGCCTCTGACGCTGTGTACTTTGCGGCTTGCAACAACACGCATGAGAAGTGCGGCGTGTGGCGGACGGACGGCACGGCCGCGGGGACGACCGAGCTGCACGAATTTCCGAACGGCCGCTCCGCATCGGATCTCACCCTGGTGGGAAACCGGCTGCTCTTCGCCAGTTATCAGCAGCTCTGGACGAGCGACGGCACGCCGGAGGGAACCACCCCGGTCAAGCAGTTCTCGAACGGCTCCCCGCGCCACCTGGCCGCCCTGGGGGGCAAGGTGCTCTTCCTGGCCCCGGCCGCCGCCCCGGCGACCGGCGAGGAGCTCTGGGTGAGCGACGGCACGGCCGCGGGCACGCTCGCCCTGACGAGCTTCGAGGCGGTGCAGCCCTTTCAGCAGACCAACTTCCTGAAGACCCTGGGAGACAAGGTCTACTTCGTGGCCGACGACGTCACGCACGGCGCGGAGGTCTATGCCAGCGACGGCACTGCCGCCGGCACCGTCCGCATCACCGACTTCGGCTTCAACAACCCATTCGGCTGGGACGATCAAATCCACGACGGCGGCCTCTTTTCCTGGCAGCTCGAAAAGTTGGACAACCGGCTGATCTTCTGGGCCACGGACGGCATCACCGGCTACAAGCCCTGGTCCAACCTCGGCACGGTCTCGTCCACCGCTCCGCTCTGCTCCGATTGCGAATTCGGACAGGAGACGCGACTCCAGCCGCTGAACGGCAGGCTGGTCTTTGTCGCCTATCCGAGGTTCAGTGACCCCGGTCTCTGGGCCACCGACGGTACCCCCCAAGGGACCAGGCTCCTCACGCAAGTGTGCACCGACTGCGGGGATCAGTTCGGTCTCGTGCCGGGAGCAGTTTTCTTCCAGGGTTCCAGGCTCGGGGATCTCCGCTCGACGCTGTGGACAAGCGACGGCACACCACAAGGCACCCGGCTGTTCGCCGCTATCGAGACCAAATCCTTCTTCGGCCTTCCGATCTCCGTCGCAATCCTGGGAAGCAAGGTTCTCGCCGGCGCCTGGACCGGCAACAGTGGCGACTCCGAGCACAGCGATCAGGAGCTGTGGTCGAGCGACGGCACCCCGGAGGGCACGCGACTGGTGGTCGACATCAACAGAGCCGGCAAAGGCTCGGAGGTCTCAGATATCGTGGCCGCGGGAAACCACGTGTTCTTCACCGCCTCCGACGAACAGAGCAACCTGCGATACGTATGGCGCACCGATGGCACAGAGGCTGCCACCCAGAAGTCGCCGGCCCCCTTCATCTTTGACCCCGCCAGGACATCGCGGCTCGTCACAGGCGGTGGGAAGGTCTTTCTCATCCGGGGGGACGATCCCTTCGGCAATCAGCTCTGGCGCGTCCAGGATGACGGCCAGACGCAGGAGCTGAACAACTGGAGCAACCATCGCTTCATCACCTCCACGGTGTCGTATGGAGGCCAGCTTTATTTCCTTCTCGACAGGCATGAGCTGTGGACGAGCGACGGCACCGTCCAGGGTACGCGCAAAGCCGTCGACGTTCCTGGCGCGGCCTTCCTCGACTTTCTGAAGGTTGCGGGCTCCGAGCTATGGTTCCTGGCCGGCCCAGAAACGCATGAGCTTAACCAGGTTTGGCGCACGGACGGCACTCCGGCGGGGACCACGCTGGTCTACGATTTCGGTTTCGCTCGCACCGACCGTGACCCGGAATTCACGCAGATCGGTTCGAGGGTCTATTTCGTGGCTTTGAGCCACTTCGACGGCGACTATCAGCTTTGGAAAAGCGATGGCACCAACGCGGGAACGAGCATTTTCACCGATTTCCCCGGCCCCAACGCCGTGCCCGGCCTCCCCAAGGAGCTGACCGCCTTCCAGGGCAACCTCTACTTCTTCGCCAGCCTGCCGGACGGCCAGCGGGCCTTGTGGCGCAGCGACGGCACCCCCGGCGGCACCGTCGTGGTCCACCAGTTTCCGAAGCAGCCAACCTTGGATCCCTCCGGCGAGCCTCCGGCTCTCGCACTCGCCGTCGTCGGCTCCCATCTCGCCTTCGCAGTCGACGACGGCGTCCACGGCCGCGAGCCGTGGAGCAGCGACGGCACCCCGGGCGGCACCGCCCTGCTGCGCGACGTCTTCTCAGGGCCCACCGGCTCGGGCGTGACGAGCTTCACCGCCGCGGCCGGGCAGCTCTACTTCGCCGCCGCCGACGACGGTCACGGCTTCGAGCTGTGGCGCACGGACGGCACGCCGGCGGGCACCCGCCTCGTCCAGGACATCGCGCCGGAAGGCGCCTCCTCCTATCCCGCGGGCTTCACCGTCGCCGGCGACCTCCTCTTCTTCAGCGCCGACGACGGCATCACCGGCAACGAGCTGTGGGCTTTGCCTCTGTCCGGCGCCGCCTGCCAGCCCACGTCCACCGCGTTGTGCCTCAACGGCAGCCGCTTCCGCGTCGAGGCGCACTGGAAGACCCTCGACGGCAACGAAGGCGCCGGCACCGCCGTGCCCCTCTCCGCCGACACCGGCTACTTCTGGTTCTTCGGCCCCGCCAACGTCGAGGCCATCCTCAAGGTGCTGGACGGCCGCAGCCTCAACGACCACGTCTGGGTGTTCTACGGCGCCCTCTCCAACGTCGAGTACTCGCTGACGGTGACCGACACGCAGACCGGCCTCGCCCGCCGCTACTTCAATCCCCAGGGGCAGTTCGCCAGCGTCGGCGACACCCACGGCTTCGGGCCCCTGGGCGCCTATGACCACAAGTCCATCGCCGCTCCCGGCCCGCCGCCGCGGGTCACGGAGCGCACCGACCCGGCTGCCGCCACCGGCACCTGCGTGCCCGCCGCCGGCCGGCTGTGCCTGAACGGCGGCCGCTTCGCCGTCCAGGCGGCGTGGAAGGACTTCTCCGGCCGCACCGGCGCGGGCACGGCCGTGGGGCTCACCGGCGACACCGGCTACTTCTGGTTCTTCGATCCCGCCAACGTCGAGGCCGTCCTCAAGGTGCTGGACGGCACGACGGTGAACGGCCATTTCTGGGTCTTTTACGGCGCCCTGTCGAACGTCGAGTACACGCTCACGGTGACCGACACGACGACCGGCCACGTGAAGGTCTATCAGAACCCTTCAGGGCGCTTCGCCAGCACGGGCGACACGCTCGCCTTCTGAAGCCGTCACGGCGAGGGCCTCGCGCAGGAGGTCCTCGCCGATCACCTCCCGCCGCCAGCCCTGGAGCTCGCGGGGGAGCCGCGGATCGGGCTTCCCCACCGTCAGCCGCAGCAGGGCGTCCAGGGTGCGGCGGGGCGCCAGGACCTCGGGCGGGACGTTCAAGGCCGCGGCCTTCTCCCGCACCCGGTCCCGCAGCCGGTTCTCCAGGTCGCGCACGGCGGGCGATGGCGGCTTGCCGGTGATGCGGGGAGGAAGCTCCTCCTCCGGCCGGGCCGCGGCCTCCTCCAGGAGCTGGAGCCAGACGTCGCCGTCGCGCGCCGCCTGCCGGACGTCGCAGGACGGCAGCCGCTGGAGGTCCCGGGCGTGCTTCGGCCGCCGGGTGGCGAGAGCCAGGAGCAGGTCGTCCTTCACCACGAAGCTGCGCGGCAGGTCGCGACGCCGGGCCTCGCGATCCCGCCAGGCCGCCAGGGACTGGAGGGCGGCGAGCTGCCGGCAATCGAGCCGTCCGGCCCCTTTGACCCGCAGGTAGGCCGCCGCGGAGTCCTCGTCGAAACGGGAGGTGTCCAGTAGGGCCGCGGAGTCCTCGAAAGCCCAGGACAGGCGACCGAGCTCTCCCAGCTCGGCCGTGATCCTGTCGTAGAGAGGGATCAGCCAGGCCACGTCCTCGGCGGCGTAGGCGAGCTGGGCGGCGGAGAGGGGGCGGGCCAGCCAGTCCGTGCGGGTCTCCTCCTTGGCCAGCTCGACCCCCAGGTAAGCGGCCACAAGCTTCTGATAGCTGAGGAACGCGCCAGCCCCGGCCAAGGCACCCGCAATCTGGGTGTCGAAGAGCGGCTCAGGCAGCACGCCGAGAGCGCGGTAGAAGACCTCCATGTCCTCGCTCGCCGAGTGCAGGATCTTGATCCCCGGCGAGCGGAAGACCCCGGCCAGGGGCGAGAGGTCGCGCGCCGCCAGGGGATCGACCAGCCAGGAGGTGCGGCCGTCCGAGACCTGGATGAGCCCCAGGCGGTGGTAGAACGTGTTGGTGCGGATGAACTCGGTGTCGAGGCCCAGGAGCGGCGCCTCGGCCCACGACCGCGCGGCCGCGGCCAAGCCTTCATCAGTGTCGATCGGGAGGTACGCCCTGGGGTCGGCCGTCATGGGCGGGGATTGTAACCGAGACGATTTCGACGTGCAGGGCGGGTCGCGCCCAAAGCTGCAGGGCTTGGTTTCCAGGCAAAAAACGGGTAGATCGGGGGAGGACCCCTCCGCTATATTCCCGTCATGCACGCCGCGCCCCTCTCCTTCGATCTCGCCCTCCCGCCCGCCTATCCGGCCGCGCGGGTCCTTGGCTATCTGGGCCGGGATCCCAACAGCCTGACGGCGCGGGTCGACGGGACGAGCTTCGCGATCGGCCTCTGGATCGGCGGCGTGCCGGCTCTCCTGCGGGTCGATCTCAAGCCGAAGCGCGCCCGCGCCACCCTCGAAGCCCGCGCGCCGCTGGTCGACGCCGGGATTCAGGCCCGCGATCAGCTCTGGCGCCTCCTGGGGCTCAACCGCGATCCCGCCCCTTTCGAGCGCCAGGTCTCGGCCTCCCCCGAGCTGGCGCCGCTGATCGGTGGCCGGCGCGGCTGGCGCATCCTCCAGACGCCCGATCCCTTCGACGGCCTGACCTGGGCGATCCTCGGTCAGCAGATCAACCTCGCCTTCGCCTTCACCCTCCGCCGCCGGCTGGTGGAACGGGCCGGCGTCCCCGCTCCAGGCGGGCTCTTCGCTCCACCCCGTGCCGAGGCGGTGGCCAATCTGGAGGTCGAGGAGCTGGCCCGGTTCCAGTTCTCGCGGCGCAAGGCGGAGTACCTGATCGGCGTCGCCCGGCGGATCGTCGCGGGCGAGCTGGACCTCGACCGGCTGGCCACGGCTCCGGCCGCCGAGGTGGAGGCCGCGCTCCTCGCCGTGCGCGGCCTCGGACCCTGGTCCGCCCACTACGTGATGATGCGCGCCTTCGGCTTCGAGGACTGCGTGCCGGTGGGCGACTCCGGCCTGGTGCGCGGCCTCGCGAAATTCTTCTCCCTCTCCGAGCGGCCGGACGCCGCCGTGACGCGGGAGCTCATGAAGCCCTTCGCTCCCTACCGGAGCTGGGCCACCTTCCACCTCTGGCAAACCCTGGGAGACGAGGCATGAACTGGTATACCACCACCGTCGACAGCCCCTGCGGCCCGCTGATCTGCGTCGTCGACGACGACGGCGCGGTCGTCCGTATTGAGTTCGGCCATGGCCGGGAGTCCCAAAAAATGACGGACAAGACGCCGGCCCCGGGTATCGAAGTGAGGGAGGACGCCGACCACACCGCCGAGGTCCGGCGCCAGCTCGAAGAGTACTTCGCGGGCCGGCGCCAGGAGTTCGATCTCCCTCTCGCCCCTCGCGGCACGCCGTTCGAGCTGTCGGTCTGGGAGGAGCTGCGCCGCATCCCCTTCGGCGAGACCCGCAGCTACGCCGACGTCGCCCGCGCCCTCGGCAAACCGGCCGCCACCCGCGCCGTGGGCCGGGCCAACGGCGCCAATCCCATTCCCATCGTCGTCCCCTGTCACCGGGTGATCGGCTCGAACGGCTCCCTCACCGGCTTCGGCGGCGGGCTGGCGGCCAAGGCCCGGCTGCTGGAGCTCGAGGGGAGGTCGCTGCCGTTTTCTGCGTAGGGCTCGAAGGCAGGGACTTCAGAGACAACAGGGACAACAGGGACTTGAAAACTTGAAGAGTCCTTCTTTGTCCCTGAAGTCCTTGCAGTCCCTGACGTCCTTGGGCTAGTCGCCGTCGCGCAAACCCACCCGCCGCCACAGAAAGTAGACCGGAATCCCCGTCAGCACGAAGAGCAGCCCCGGCCAGGTGGTTTGCGTGCGGTAGACGAGCAGGGCGAGCACCACCAGGGTCGCGCCCCCGACGTAGAAGAGCGGCACCCAGGGATAGCCCCAGACCCGGTAGGGGCGCTCGGCGTTCGGCCGCTTGCGGCGCAGGATGAACAGCCCGAGCAGCGTGATGACGTAGAAGAGGAGCACGGCAAAGGTCACGTATTCCAGCAGATTGGTGTAGAGGTTGCCGTACTGCGGGGCGCCGGTCGCCTTGTCGAGGACCAGCAGCCCGGAGGCGTCGCGCAGCCGGGTGCGCGGGATCACCAGCAGCGACGTCCAGACGCATTGGATCGCGAGGCCCACGCCGGGCACGCGCCAGCGGTTGAGCCGGCCGGCGCCGCGGAAGAAGAGGCCATCCCGGGCCATGGCGTAGTAGACCCGCGCGCCGGCGAGGATCAGCCCGTTGTTGCAGCCGAAGGTGGAGATCATGATCGCCACCGCCATGATCGACGCTCCCCCGCCGCCGAGGATCGCCTGCAGCGCCGCCGTGGCCACCCGGTCCTCGGGCGCCGAGCGGATGGCCGCCAGCGGCAGCGTCACCAGGTAGGCCAGGTTGGCGAGCACGTAGAGCAGGCTCACCAGTCCCACCCCGGCGGCGAGCGCCAGCGGCAGGTTGCGCTTGGGATTGCGGATCTCGGCCGCCGCGAAGGTGACGTCGTTCCAGGCGCTGGCCGAAAACAGCGGGCCCACGAGAGCGATCAGGAACACCGTCAACAGCGCCAGCCCCCCCTGCTGCGCCGAGATCGGCGGCACCGGCAGCAGGTCCGGCGTGATCGTGACGGCGTCCCTGGGCGTCCACATCGCGGAGAAAGAGGAGAAGTTGGCCGCGATGGCGACGGTGTTGCGTCCCACCAGGAGGCCGAGCACGATCAGCCCGGCCAGCGCCAGGGTCTTCACCGCCGTCAGGACGTTCTGGATCAGCTTCCCCGTCCGCAGGCCGAAGGTGTTCACGACACTCAGCAGGACGATGAGCGTGATCGCCACGAGCTGCTGGACCGAGAGGCTGACGGCGTACCCGGGGGAGACGTCGATGGGCTTGACGAGGAACGTCGAAGAGGAGATACCCGGCGCGATCACGCCCAGGAAGCGCGCGAACGCCACGGCCACGGCGGCGATGGTGCCCGTCTGGATAACCAGGAAGAAGGTCCAGCCGTAGAGGAACCCCAGCAGCGGCGAGTACGCCTCCCGCAGATAGACGTACTGCCCGCCCACCCGCGGCATCATGGCCGCCAGTTCACCAAAGGAGAGCGCCGCCGCGATCACCAGCAGCCCGCTGACGATCCACGCCGCCAGCAGCCACCCCGCCGAGCCCACCTGTCGCGCGATGTAGGCCGAGACGATGAAGATCCCGGAGCCGATCATCGACCCCGTGACGATCATCACCGAGTCGAGCAGGCCCAACTCGCGGACGAACCCTTGGGCGCCTCGATCTTCCAGGACGGAGGTGTCGGCCATAGAGGCGACAAAGATAGAGGAAGGAGGGAGGGGTTGTCACCCTCCCGGCCGGCGGGGCGCCGGCGGTCCCAGGGGACCTGCTCCCGGCCTACTTCGCCACGAGCTGCACGAGGACCTCCATGTGGCCGGTCTGGGGGAAGAGGTCGACGAAGGCGAGGTGCTCGATGCGGTAGACATCGGTGAGCAGCTCGCGGAGGTCGCGGGCCAGAGCGGCGGGGTGGCAGGAGACGTAGGTGATGCGCGCCGGCCGGCGGAGCAGCAGGGCGGTGCGCACGTCTTTCGACAGGCCGCCGCGCGGCGGGTCCACCACCACCCGGTCCACCCCCTCCGGCAGCTCGGGGACCCAGCTCTCGACGGCCTTGTTGATCGCCTCGACGTTGGGCGTGCGGTTGCGCTTGAGGTTCAGGCGCGCGTAGCGCGAGCCGATCTGTTCGCCCTCGATCGAGATCACCCGCTTGTACCGGTTCGACAGAGGGAGGCTGAAGAGCCCGACGCCGGCGTAGAGATCGACCGCCATCTCCCCCTCCCAGGGTCCGACGGTGGCCGCCACCAGCTTCGGCAGCAGGCCGCGGTGGGCCTGGAAGAAGCAGCGCGCGTCGTAGAAGTAGATGAAGTCCCCCACCCGGGTGAAGACCTCGCCGTGCGGCAGGCCCGGCACGATGGGCGAGACGGTGATGGCGCCGCCATCCCCCGCCGCCAAGTCCAGCCGGTGCGGAGAGTCCGGCGTCAGGTGCGCCGGCATCTCGGCCAGGAACGCCTCCAGCTCGGGGACCAGCAGAGGACAGCGGGAGACGGGGATGACGTCGTTGGTCCCCCGCGCGTGGTAGCCGACCTGCACGCCGCCGGTCAACGGATCGACGGCGGTGTGGACCTGGGTGCGCAGGCGATAGTGCCAGGGCTCGCCGGTGATCAGCTCGGGGTCGAAGGGCATCTCCACTTTGCCGATGTGCTGCAGGGTCTCCTTCACCGCTCCCGCCTTGAGCAGCACCTGGGTGAGGTCGTCCAGGTGCTGGAGGTCGCAGATACTGGAGCGGGAGAGCTCCGGCACGGGATCGGGCCGGCGCGCCGGGCCCGGCTCCAGGATCTCCTCGATCTCGGCCCGGCCGTAGTCCGGCCGCCGCTCCACGATGCGCACCTTCAGGAGGTCGCCCGGCGCCGAGCGGGGGATGAAGATCGGCACGCCCTCCCAGCGGCCCAGGCCGTCGCCGCCGGCCACCAGCTTCTCCACCCGCAGCTCGAGCTCGTCGATCCCCACCAGCCGTGACCCGGCGGGCGGGGCCACCGGCGCCGGCCGCGGGAGCAGGGGCGGCGGCGGGGGTACCCGGCCCTCCAGGACCCCCTTGGCGTATTCGAATGCGTCAGCCGCCCGGTCCGGGCGCCGTGGAGGCTGGCGCGGACCGCCCTCCCGCGGCCGGGCCGGGCCGCGGCCGCCGTCTCCAGGGCGGAAGGGACGGTCAGGGCGGCCACCGCTGGGAGGGCCCGCGCCGGGCCGGCCGCCGGGACGGCCCGCGCCGGGAGGTCCCCCGGCCGGACGGCGTGGCCCTCCGGGGCCTCTCGCTCCGCCGGGTCCGCGCGGCGGTCCGCCGGGACCGTGTCCTCCTCCCGGCCCGCGGCCCTCGCCGCGTCCGCCCGGCGGCCGTCCCGGTCCTCCTTGTCGTCCTCTCATCCAGCCGTTCCCTCCACCAGGATGTGAATGCGAAGCGCCAGCTCCGGCAGACGCCGGTTCACCTCGGCGCGCAGGTCCTCCACCCGGAAGCGGCGGGAGAGGTGGTGCAGCACGATCGCCTCGTTGCGAAACTCCCCCGCCCGTTGCGCGATGTCGCCCAGGTGGAGGTGCTTGAAGCGCTCCCCCTTGTCGCGGTGCTCCTCGCCCAGGAAGGTGCACTCCATCATCAGCACCCGGCTGCCGAAGATCCGCGGCTCGCACTCGAAGATCGCCGGCCCGGTGTCCGCGCAGTAGGAGAGCCAGAGATCCTCCGCCACCTCGGAGGTCTCCACGCCGCGCTCCCGCAGGGCGATGAGCTCCTCGCGGGGAAGCCCGGTGTAGTCCGGCGCCAAGCGCCGGCGGCCCCGCCAGAGGTGATAGCCCAGGGTGGGCACCACGTGGTCGGTGGCGAAGGCCTCGACGTGCAATCCCCGCCCCACCTCCACCCGGTCGCCGGAAGCGAGGGGCAGGATCTCGTAGCGGTACTTCGCACGCTCCATCCGCTCCGCGGCGGCGATGAAGGCACCCAGGGGCTCCGCCATCTCCAGCGGACAGAACACCCGGGTGTGGACCAGCCGGTGGAGGGAGCGCTGGGAGAGGACGAAAGGGAGCCCCATGGCGTGGTCGAGGTGACCATGGCTGAGGAAAACGTCCTGAGCGCCCGCGAGTTGGAGTGCGCCCCGCCCCACGTCCAGGGCGAGCCCGGGCGGATGGACGCGGAACCAGTTGTCATCCCCCGCCCGCGACCACCCCTCGACGCGCAAATCACCGAAACGGAGCTCGACGGGTCGCATGCCAGATCGACGGGGGGACGCCGCAGAGACCGAATCAGATCTCCCGGTACAACCAGCGGTTGAGGGTGGAGATCCGGGTGTTGACGCTCTCCCAGTCCGGCTCGATGAGCCACAGCGCGGCGGCGACCGACGAGAGCAGCGAGTTGCCGTCCTGGGGGGTGAAGCAGAAGCCGTAGACCTCGCGCTTGCGGCGCACGGCGAGAGTCGGCGCCACCAGCACGGTCTGCGACAGGATGCGGCCGTAGTAGCCGTGGTCGCGGCCGAAGCTGAAGATCAGGTTGGCGTAGCGCTTATCCGTCGTGGCCACCAGGGGGTTCTCGCGCAGGCGCTTCTTGACCTCGTCCAGCGTGATGTCGCGGTTGAGGTCGAGGTTGAACCAGATCGAATGCATGTACTGGGTATTGAGCTTGGTGGCGCTGGAGAAGAGGTTGAGGTCGAGGTCCAGCGTCTCGAAGACGTGGTGGGCGTCGCGCGCGTGGTGGGTGCCGAAGTCGGGATCGTCGTGCTTGCCCACGTTGGGGGCCGGCACGTAGCTGTCCGACTGCGAGACGTCGTTCGACCGCCGCATGCAGACGAAGGTGCCCCGCTCCAGGCAGAAGTCGCGGCCGCCGTCGTGGCAGATGGTCTTGATGAGGGTCGAGATGTTGTGGGTATTGCAGGAGACGATCTGCAGGAAGCGGTCCTCGCCGGGCACCAGGATCTCCTCGTTGATGCCGCGGGCGTAGGGCTTGCCGAAGCCGAACTCGCTCCCCTGGGCGAGGAAGCCCTTGGGGCCGGTGAGGTTCTCGTAGAACTTCTCCTTGTTCTCGTTGCCCGCCGGCGTGCAGTCGACAATCACGGTGGCCCGCTCCAGGGCTTCCCGGGACTCGAGGCTCACCTCGTGACCCAGCTTCTCGAACTCTTGCCGCACGTCCTCGTCGACCGCCAGCTTGGCGCCACGCCGGATCAGGTGGTTCAGCTTGGCCCGGTCGGAGGCGAGGGGGGTCCGCTTGTGGAAGGTGACCTCGTCGATCCCCATCCGGTCCCGGAAGTCGGTGAACAGGCCGAGCAGGGGCTCGCCAATCGTGCCCGTGCCCACGACGTGGACAATCTTCTTCATGGTTCCCTCACGAAAATAGCGGTTGTTAGATGAAACGCAGGAGTAGCAACAGCCGCGGGGAGAGTAGCACAGGGCGTGCCATGGGGAGGCCCGCAGCGTACAGGGGATCGGGCGTAGCCCCTCCCAAGACCCTCATCACCCCGGCCCTCTTCTCCTTCTCCCGCCCCCTCCCACCCCCCTCCCCGGGAAAAGAGGGAGACCAGCAAGACTGCTCCAACCGGGTTCCCCTCTCCCGGGGAGGGGGGTGGGAGGGGGCGGGAGAGGGGACAGGGGTGAGGGCTTCGGGGCGGGGGGCGCTCTGAGAAGCCTCCACCCCATTGGATCCGACTCCGTTTATTGTAAAGTCTCTATATGCCCCTCTCACTCCTCCAACGTCCCGTCCCCGATCTCGCCGTGCTTGCCGCCTCCCCGCCATTCCGGATCGCGTCGGGCAAAGGAGTCCATCTCCCGCGGCACCTCCACGAGGGTACGGGTCACGCTGGGGTCGCAGGTGTCGTTCTCGCACTCATAGGTATAGATGTTCCACTCGTCCCGCCGGCTGAAGGCGGTCAGGGTCTGGTAAGTGTTGCAGTTCCCGCATTTGATTGAAATATTGCGGATGTTGATCTCGTCGGGCATGAAAACCTCCTGCCGGAAGATCTTGCCATGATGGTCCGGCTTTTGCACGATTTGGCCCCGCAATGAGACGAGTCGGGCGTTGCCAAGGCCTCGGAGCCATCCTCTTCCTGGTGGCGGGACTCCTGCCTGCAGCACTGTCAGCCGTGGCGCAGGCCCCGCAGGCGCCTCCGGCCTCGCAGACCCCCGCCTTTCAGGACTCGGTCTCGGTGGGCCTGGTGCTCGTGCCGGTCGTCGTCCGCGCTGGCGCAGGGTTCGCGAAGAACCTGGACAGCAAGGACTTCCGGCTGCTGGTAGACGGTCAGAGGGTGACGATCGAGAGCTTCGAGCGCCGTTCTGACGCGCCGGCGAGCCTCGTGATCCTCCAGGACCTCTCCGGCAGCATGGCCACAGGCAACCACCTGGAGGAGAGCCGGGACGTGGTGCGGTTCTTTCTGACCAAGTCCCTCCCCGGCGACGAGTTCTCCCTGGCGACCTTCGCCACCGAAGGGCTCCAGGTGGAGGTGCCGTTCACCACCAATACGGCGACCCTGCGCGACGCCATCGAAGGCTGGGAGGCCTACGGCACCACGGCCCTCCACGACGCCGTGGCCCGCATGCCCCAGATCTCCGTCGAGGGTCACAACCCGAAACGGTTCGCCGTACTGGTGACGGACGGCGTGGACAACGCGAGCAAGCTGACGCCCGAGCAGGCACGGGCCATCGTCCAGGAGGCGCAGCTCCCGACCTACGTGCTGGGGCTGGGAGCGGGCAACCCCTATGAGCTGTCGCCCGAGGGGAAGAAGGTCTATCGTTACGCCGACGTCCTCAATCTCCTCGCGGCCATGACCGGCGGCCGCTATTACTCCATCAACAGCGCCGAGGATCTCCAGAAGGCGCTCACCGCCATCCTCGACGACGTGCGCCACCAGTACGTCCTGGGGTTCTCGACCGGCGACGGAGCCGTCAAGTTCCGCAAGATCCAGGTCGAGGTCGAGGGAAAAGATCGCCGCACCGTCGTCTTCCGGCGCGGTTATAAGGGAACACCCCCCGCGGGACCCCGCGCGGGCGGCTAAATCGCGGGAGCTTCTCCTCATTGGAGGAGCGTCCCATGGCCAAGGAGAATGGACCATGACCAGCAAACCGTATATCGTGGCACTCGCGCTCGCCACCGCCCTCGTCGGCACCACCGGCTGCGCGACCAAGAAGTACGTCAAGCAGGAGACCGGGACGGTCAACACCCGGGTCGACGAGGTGCAGGGCCAGGTCGAGCAGGCCCAGAACCGCCTCAATACTCACGAGACGCGGCTCGGCCAGCATGAGCAGCAGATCGGCGACATCTCCAAGACCGCCCAGGAAGCGCTCGACCGCGCCCAGCAGGCGGGCAAGCTCGCCCAGGGCAAATTCCTCTACGAGACCGTGCTGACCGACGAGAAGGTGAAGTTCGGCTTCGACACCGCCGACCTGTCGCCCGAGGCCCAGGCGGCTCTCGACGAGTTCGCCGGCAAGATCAAACAGGACAACCAGAACGTCTACGTCGAGATCCAGGGCCACACCGACAACGTGGGCTCGAAGAAGTACAACGAGGAGCTGGGCCTGCTGCGGGCCGAGTCCGTGCGGCGCTACCTGAACCAGAAGCACGCCTTCCCGCTGCACCGCATCAACGTCATTTCCTACGGCGAGTCCGCTCCGGTCGCCGACAACAGCAACCGTACGGGGCGCTCCCAGAACCGCCGCGTGGCGCTGGTGGTGCTGCAGTAACCGGCCAGTAACCGGCCGCTGGCACCGGCCCTCACCTCCGGGACAGGGGTGAGGGCCCGCCGCTACGCTCCGGCGTTCTTGATGAGCTGGCGCAGGGTGTCGCCGTCGGCAACGCCGGATTGAAAGTAAGAGACTTTCCCCTTCTTGTCGATCACCAGCAGGGTGGGCAGGGCGAGCACGCCGAGGTCGTTCGACACGGACTGCTCGGGATCGAGGATCACCGGGTAGGGAAACGGCTTCTCCTGGAGGAACTTCTTGACGGTCTCCGTCTCCTCGCCCACGTTGGCGGCCAGGAACTGAACGCCGCGTCCCTTGTAGTCCCGGTAGACCGGCTCAAGGATCTCGGCCTGCAACCGGCACGGCAGGCACCAAGTGGCCCAGAAGTCCACCACCACCACCTGTCCCCCGAAATCCTTGGGACCGAGAGAGCGGCCGTCCAAGGTCTTGAGGCGGAAATCGGTCTTGACAGGTGCAGCGGCACCGCCGCCACGGGCCGCGCTGGAGCCCTCGCCGCAGCTCAGGAGCAGGAGGGAACAGGCCACGGCGGCCACCAGGACAGAGCGCCGGGCACGGAGCGAGGGGAGGGGGGCCGTGATCGTCATGACCCTGTAAGCATACCTCACCCCGTCCCCTCCAAGACCCTCACCTCGGGCCTAGCTGCACCCGCTCGTCGAGCCGCAGTTGAGGCACTTGTAGCAGCTCCCGTTCCTCACCATGATGGCGCCGCACTCGTGGCAGCTCGGCGCGTCCTGCTGGTAGAGGAAGGTCGAGCGCGGGGGACTCGCGATCTCGGCCGACACGGCCAGGGCCACCGTCTCCAGGCGGCCGCCGCCCCGCAGCGGCACCGCGGCCGGCGGCTCGGCCGGCTCGTCGCGCAGGATCACCCCCGCCGCCGCCTTGTCCTCGCGCGACAGGAACTTCGAGGCCAGCCAGCGGAAGATGTAGTCCGTGATCGACTTGGCGATGGGGATCTCAGGGTTCTTGGTGAAGCCCGAGGGCTCGAAGCGGGTGTGGCTGAACTTGTCCACCAGGGTCTGGAGCGGCACCCCGTACTGGAGGGCGATCGAGATCG
This sequence comes from Thermoanaerobaculum sp., assembly GCA_021154885.1. Lineage (GTDB taxonomy): Bacteria > Acidobacteriota > Thermoanaerobaculia > Multivoradales > UBA5704 > DATARR01. The sequence continues at coordinate 44,853 of JAJKHS010000133.1, read as the reverse complement.
AGGTGGCGAGCGAGTCCATCAGCCCCGAGATGGTCGAGCCCTCCTTGGCCATCACCAGGAAGATCTCGCCCGGCTGGCCGTCGTCGTAGAGGCCCACCGTCAGGTAGCCCTCGTGGTCGTTGATCGAGAACTTGTGGGTGATGGCCCGGCGCTCGTCCGCCAGCTTGCGGCGCACGGCCCGCCGCTCCTGGAGGGGCACCTGCGCGGCCGGCGCCGGCGGCTCGTCCTTCTTGGTGGACAGCGGCTGGCTGCGCTTGCAGCCGTCGCGATAGATGGCCACCGCCTTGAGGCCCATCTGCCAGCCCTCGACGTAGGCCTGGAGGATGTCGTCCGGGGTGGACTCCTCGGGCATGTTGATGGTCTTGCTGATCGCCCCCGAGATGTAGGGCTGCACCGCCGCCAGCATCTTGAGGTGGCCCATGTAATGGATGGACCGCGTCCCCTGGGCCGGCTTGAAGGCGCAATCGAATACCGGCAGGTGCTCCTCCTTGAGCGCCGGGGCGCCCTCGATCGTGTCGTGCTCGTCGATGAACTCGACGATGGAGCGCACCTGGTCCTTGTCGTAGCCCAGCCGCTTCAGGGCCGCGGGGACCGTGTTGTTGACGATTTTGATCATGCCGCCGCCCACCAGCTTCTTGTACTTGACGAGGGCGATGTCGGGCTCGACGCCGGTGGTGTCGCAGTCCATCATGAAGGCGATGGTGCCGGTGGGCGCGAGGACGGAGATCTGGCTGTTGCGCAGCCCGTGCTCCTCGCCCAGCTCCACCACCTCGTCCCACGACTTCTTCGCCGCCTGGAGCAGGTCGAGCGGCACGTGGGCCGGCTCGATCCGCCGGGTGGCGTCGCGGTGCTTGCGCATCACCCGCAGCATCGGCTCGCGGTTGGGCTCGTAGCCGTCGAACGGTCCCAGGGCCTCGGCGAGGCGCGCCGACTGGGCGTAGGAGGCGCCGGACATGAGGGCGGTGATGGCCGCCGCATAGTCGCGGCCGGCGTCAGAGTCGTAGGGCAGGCCGCGGGCCATGAGCAGCGCCCCGAGGTTGGCGTAGCCGATCCCCAGGGGGCGGAACTTGTGGGAATTCTCCCCGATCCTGACGGTCGGATAGCTGGCGTTGCCGACGATGACCTCCATCCCCGAGATCACCACCTCGCAGGCATGGCGGAAGCTCTCGACGTCGAAGCCCGTCTCGGCGTCGAAGAACCGCATCAGGTTGAGCGACGCCAGGTTGCAGGCCGTGTCGTCGAGGAACATATACTCGCTGCACGGGTTGCTGGCGTAGATGCGGTCGGTGGCGGCGCAGGTGTGCCAGTCGTTGATGGTGGTGTCGTACTGCATGCCCGGATCGCCGCACACCCAGGCGGCCTCGGCGATCTCCTTCATCAGCTCGCGGGCCTTGTAGGTGCCCATCGGCTTGCCGGTGATGCGGGCCCGGGTCTGCCACTCGCCGTCGGCGAGGACGGACTCCATGAACCCGTCGGTCACCCGCACGGAATGGTTGGCGTTCTGGTAGGCGATGGAGTCGTAGGCGCCGCCCTGGACGTTGAAGCCGCCCTCGTAGCCGGCGTCGATGAGGGCCCAGGCCTTGCGCTCCTCCTTCTCCTTGCAGCGGATGAAGTCCTCGACGTCCGGGTGGTCGATATCGAGAATGACCATCTTGGCCGCCCGGCGGGTCTTGCCGCCGCTCTTGATGACGCCGGCGAAGGCGTCGAAACCCTTCATGAAGGAGACCGGCCCCGAGGCCGTGCCGCCGCCGGCCAGCGGCTCGCGGGCCGAGCGCAGCTTCGAGAGGTTGCTGCCCGTGCCCGAGCCGTACTTGAAGAGCATCCCCTCGGTCTTGGCCAGGGTGAGGATGGAGTCCATGGTGTCGTCCACGGCGTTGATGAAGCAGGCCGAGCACTGGGGCTTCGCCTCGATGCCGACGTTGAACCACACCGGCGAGTTGAAGCAGGCGTACTGGTAGAGGAGGATGTGCTTGAGCTCGGCGTGGAAGGCAAGGACGTCCTCCTCGCTGGAGAAGTAGTCCCCCTGGCGGCCCCAGCCGGCGAGGGTGTCCACCACCCGGCCGATGAGCTGGCGCACGCTGCGCTCCCGGTCCGGCGCCCCGAGCTGGCCGCGGAAGTACTTGGAGACCACCACGTTGGTCGCCGTCTGCGACCAGAACCGGGGCATCTCCACCCCCCGCTGCTCGAAGACCTTCTCCCCCTTTTCGTTCGAGATCACGGCATCGCGCGTCTCCCACTCGACGGTGTCGAAGGGATCGACCCCGGGCGTGGTGTAGTAGCGCTCGAAGCGCAGGCCCCGGGCAGGGGCCGCGGCGGGCACCTCCATCTTCGGGGTACCCAGGCCGGTCGTGGCGGGCCGGGGGCGCATCGCTCTGCCTCTCGTCTCGTCGGAATGCAGGGAAGAATGGGGCTCCATGCTCATCTCTCCTCAAGATGTGGGGTTCTAGGTGGTCCTGCTGCGGAAGCGCCGGGACAGGCTCCCGCCCACTACGCCGGTTACCTGCGAACGATGGGACTGGATACTGTCTTGCACCGGGGTTCCTTTGTGACCAACGTCTCCAAAGCTACGCCTGCCTTTGGCGCGAGTCAAGGGGGAAACCACAAGATGTTGGGGTTGTCACAGACAGCCGCCCCAAGTCTGGGGGATCGAGATCGGGAAGAACTTACAATCCGCACCTTCCCGACAGGATTTCCACAGCCGGATTTGCCCGCGTCAGCCGGGAGGCTGTGGAAATCATTTGCAAAGGACGTCCAGCCTAAGCCGGTGCCTTTCCTACGGGAAGTAGCCGATGAGCCGTATCCACCAGCCCCAGTTGAAGCCGGGGCCGGAGACGATGTACTGGATGGAGTTGTTCTGGAAGGGGAACAGACCCTGCCCCCCCCAGGCGACGGAGTCGCCGCCAGCCGCGGAGCGGCCGCGCAGCAGCGTGTATTCCTCCTCGTCGGGACCCTTGCGGAAAGCGATGATGGCGTCGATGGCGCCCGCGTCCGGCTGGTCCATCGCGGCCTGCCCCTCGATCAGCACGGCGCTGGCATCGCTGGGGATCTTGTCGGTGGGCAGCGGGAAGGTGTTCCAGCCGGTCTGGCCGGAGCCGCCGTTGGCGATGGCGACGGCGCGGGGCAGGAAGACCGGCGAGCCCAGCCTGCGGGTGGGCAGGTCCTGCCAGGTGGCGAGGCCGTCGTTGCCGGCGGTGAGGACCCGGCCCGCCTTCTGGGAGCCGTCCCGCACGGAGAGCGAGCCGTCGAGGCGCAGATTCCCCTGGACGTGCAGGGCTTCCGCGGGGTTCGAGAGGCCGACGCCCACCTTGCCGCCGGTGATCGTCAGGCGGTCGGCGCCCGCCTGGCGCAGCGCCACGACGGCGGGGTCGTCGGCCCCCAGGACGAGCTTGGCTGGATTGGGCGACAGGTCGAGATAGCGCAGGTAGCCGGTGGCAGTGCCGGCCCCGGCCGGGGGGAAGCGGATGCCGTGCGCGGCGTCGTCGCCCAGGGAGGGCACGAGGGGAGCGTTGACCATCGTCAGGCTCGCTCCCGGTGCGCCGCCGACGGACAGCGCGTCCTTGACAATCACGTTGCCGTCGACGGTGAGCTGGCCGGTGAAGGTGTCGGGGCCGACGCGATTGAGCTTCTCGTTGCCGGGGATGACCGTGGTGGGCTGGAAGACTTTGCGGCACGAGGTGCCGAGGGCCCAGGTGCTGCCGGCCAGGGCCACCAGGCCCAGGGGCGCGAAGTGGTGCTCGACGCCCAGAGGCGGCTGCTGGACCGGCTGCCCGGCCGCGTCCTGGGGCCAGAGCACGCCTGCCGAGGCGCGGGTGGGGATCACCCAGTGGTCGCCGGTGTGAAACCAGGTGCTCGAGTCGTCGCCGAAGCGGATCTCCAGGCCGTCCTCGAGGGCGAGGTAGCCGCCGTTGGCCGCGGGAACCGTGATCGCGGCGGCGTTGCCCGAGTCCCAGCGGCGGATGATCGGGCGCGTGGGCAGGTCGGGCACCGGGTCCTCGGGACGGGGCCAGCCGACCACCTGCAGCACCTGACCCTTGACGTCGGCGATCTGGGCGAAGATCCCGGGCTGGCCCTTGAGGATGCGGCTCTCGTCCGTGGCCTCGATCCACTGGCCGACGGCGAACCCCCCGGCCTGGTCCGGACCGATCTGGCGGGTGACGACGATCTGGGAGAAGGTGGCCTGCTTGGTCTCGATGGGGTTGCGGATGAGGGCGGCCACGGCGGCGTTGTCGCGCGACCACTTGAAGGTGGCCGCGTTGGCGCCGGTGAGCCCGCCGCCGGCGTGGACCTCGACGCGGTAGAGCTGGTTCTCCTGCGGCGCGCGGACGCTGCGGGCGGCGAGCAGCGGCGTCTTCGGCGTCGCGGGCTGAGCGGGCTCGGGCGGACGCCAGCCGGCGGGAAAGTCGGCGCAGACGGGGTTGGCGGCCGTCAGATGGAGGAGCTTCGCCTGCCAGACCGTGCGCATGCGGGTGGTGGTGTCCGGTCCGCCGAGCGCCAGCTCCAGGAGGTCCGCATCCTCCAGCGCCGTGACGCTGCGCTGCCAGACGTCGAGGTAGACCAGGTACCAGCCCCCGGTGGACGGCGCGGGGAGGCCGGGCAGGTCGGGCTGCTGGTTGAGCGACGTCTGCGCGTCGTTCTCGCAGAGGATGCCGTCGACGTAGTAGCGGCCCGGGGAGAGCACCAGCTCGCCGTTCCCCAACCCCACCTCGAAACCGCCGTTGCGCAGCGGCGCGCCGGAGGGGCCGATGACGTCGGCGGCGATCGTCTGCCGCAGGTAGCTCGCGATGTCGAGCTGCTCGTTCCAGTCGGCGTCGAGCTGGACGCGGCCCTGCTGCATGCGCACGCCCGCGTAGCGCTTGGTGCGGTCGAAGGTGAAACGGGAGAAATCGCCTTTCATGATCGTCTTCCTCAGAGGTCGTCAAGTCACGTCGAAGGTCCCGGCGTCGAGCCCGAAGCGCAGGTACTCCGCGATCAGGGTCGCGAGCTGGCGGCGGCGCAGGGGCTCCAGGAGCTGGTGGAAGGCGCCCATTTCCAGGCCGTTCTCGGCCCCCGTCAGGATCTCCGGCGCGGTGGCGAGGGTGAGCTGGCCATAGCCGGGATCGCCGTAGCGCTCGGAGGTGAAGCGCGGCTGGAGGCGCGTCAGCACCGCCGTCCGCGCGCTGGCCGCGAGGGCGTCGGCCACCGCGGCCGGCAGCTCGTCCGCCGCGGTCAGGCCGAGCTCGCGGGCGCGGTCCTCGACCGCCCGGCTCATCGCCTGGGCGAGGGCCAGGTCCGGCTGGCAGCGGAAGCCGCGCGGCGCCTCGGAGCCCGCGGGCAGGTAGCAGAACCGGACACAGCCGGCCTGCCGCCGCTCCACCTGCACCGGCGCGTCGAAGATCACCTCCGAGGCGAACGGCAGCTCGCGGACGATCACCCGGCCGAAGACCGTGGTGCGGGTGAGCGACAGGGGAGGCCCGGCCTCCTCGTCGGTGGTGCCGGTGCCCACGGCGCGCCCCACCGCCAGCCCCAGGTCGCCGGCCGTGGTGGCGTCGTTGGCGGTGGCCGAGACCCCCACGGAGACGCCGTCGGTCGCCGGCACGATGGCCAGACGGTCCCCTCGCGCCACCACGAAGGCGCTCCCGGCCAGCGCGGCCTGGAGCGCCGCGCGGACGTCCGCGAGCTTCCGCGCGGCGCCGAGGGAGACCACCACCGGGCTCCCCGCGCTGAAGACGACGCGCAGCTCGGGCGCCGGCGAGCGCAGGGAGAGGGTGGGGGCCAGGGGACCCGAGAGCAGGCCACCCACGTGCAGGGCCCCCACCTGCGGGCGCACGGCGTCCGTCAGCTTCAGCTCCCCGGCCGTTTTGGCATCGCCGGGATCGGCCGCAATCGTCACCCGTCCCGCGCTGCCGGGCAGGACGATCAGCCGCTGGTCGTCGGACAGCGCCACCCGGGAGAGGGCGAAGGCCGGGCTGCTGCGGGCGGCGTGGAGGGCCGTCTCCAGCGCCTCGCGCGCCTCCGCCGGCGTGGCGGGGACGAACGGCAGCTCGGCGGGGAAGGCCTCTTCGTCGCCGATCGTCACGTCGACGATCGGCCGCAACGCGAAGGGCGGCAGGACCGCGAGGTCGCCGGAGAGCAGGCCGTCGGCGCGCAGCGAGCTGCCGGTATCGAGCCGCAGCCGGAACGCCGTGTTGGGATCGGCCGGGGTGCCCGATACAGGCCCGATGACGATCTGGTCGCCGGTGACGCCGGGCGCGCCGACCAGCAGCCGGCTGGCGGCGACGACGCGGACGGTGGCGTTCTGGAAGGCGGCGCCGCCGCCCGATGCCGCGCGCAACGCCTGCTGGAGGAGGCTGGCGGCGTCCGCGAGGTCAGCGGGGGGGTGCGACAGCACGATGACGCGGGGCCCGTCGCTGCCGAGCTGCACCGCCAGCCGCGAACGCGAACGGACGCTGAGGGTGGGTGGGAGCGCCGCCGAGAGCAGCCCGCCGGCCGGCTCCAGGCGGTCGAGGCCCAGTTGCCTGAGGTCCTCGGGCCGGTCCGATGCCGGCGTGAACACCACGCGGTCGGTGGGCCGGCCCGGAGTGATCAGCAGCCGCTGGCCCACCGTCTGCACCCGCGCGCCGGTGAAGGTGGCGGCGGCGGCCGCGGCCGCGGCCTGCAGGGCGCTCTGCAGCAGCCCGCTCAGGTCGGCCAGGTCGGCGGGCGCCCGGTCCAGCCGCGCAGGGTACGGTCCCTGGTCGCCGAAGGTCACCTCGACCGCCGGCCGGGCGATCGTCAGCCCGGCGAAGCCGGGCAGCGGTCCCGACAGCAGCCCGTCCCCGCGCTCGCCGGGTGCGAGCCCCAGGAGGGTCGCCGCGGCGGGACCGAAGGGGGCGTTGGAGAACGAGAGCCGGGCGGGGCCGGGGCCGCCCGGCCGTACCAGGAGACGGTCGCCGAGCACACGGACCGTGGCGTCGCGGAAGGCCCGGTCGGGAGCGGCAGCCCGCAAGGCGCGTTCCAGCAGGTCCCGCGCCTGGCCGAGGTCGGTGGGGATGGCGCCAAGGGTGAGGCGGCCGGGCAGGCCCGCCAGGGTGGCGTCGAGGCGGAGGGCCGGCGTCACGACCCCGTCTCCGGACAGCAGCCCTTCCGTGGTCGCCGCGCCCAGGACCGTGGTCAGCTTCAGCTCCGTCGCCGTGAGCGGGCCGCCGCTCACGTTGGCGACCGTGACGGCGGCGCCGGCCGTTCCCGGCAGCACCAGCAACCGGTCCCCCACCAGCAGGACCCGCGCGCCGGTGAAGGCCGGCGTGGTCTGGGCGCTCTGGATGGCGGTCTCCAGGAAGTCGCGGGCTTCGCCGAGGCTGGCGGGAACCCCCGCCAGGGTGGCGGTGAAGGGACCCTCCGCGCCCAGGGTCACGGCGACCCGCGGCCCGGGCGTGAGGGTGGGCAGCGGCGTCAGCGATCCCGGCGGCGTCAGCGATCCCGACAGCAGGCCGCGGGCCGAACGGGCGCGATCGGCCGTGAGCCGGAGCTGGCCGGCCGTGTCGGGGTCGGCGGCCGTGGCGGCGAAGGCGACGGCGTCGGTCGCCACCCCGGGCCGTACCAGCAGGGAGCTGCCGTCGACGACGTCGACCCGCGCGCCGGTGAAGGTGGCGGCGGAGCTCGCGTTGCGCAAGGCCTTCTCGAGCTCGCTGCGGGCGGTGGCCAGGTCGGCCGGCACGGCGGTGAAGCGGGCGGTCGCGGTGGTGCCGCCCAGGGTCGCCTGCACCTCGGGGCTCGCGGCCTCCAGCGGCACCACGGGGAAGGGAGCGGAGAGCAGGCCCGTGGCGGCGACCGCGACGCCCGGGCTGAGACCCAGCATGCTCATCGCCGGCGGTCCTGACGAGCCCTCGGCGAAGGTGACCGCATCCGTGGCCGTGCCGGGCGTCACCACCAGCCGGTTGCCCAGCACCTGCACCACGGCGTTGGTGAACGTCGTCGTGGTGGCCGCGGCCCGCAGCGCGCTCTGCAGCAGGTCCGCCGCCTTCTGCAGGCTCTTCGGCGCCGCGGTGAAGCGCAATCCGTGCGAGTCGCTGCCGAACGTGGCGTTGAGCGACGGCGCGATATGCAGGACGAGCGGCGCGCTCAGAGCGGTCGTCAGCAGGCCCCGCGTGGTCCGCGCCGCGCCGGCGTCCAGCTTGAGGATGGTGACGACCTGCGGACTGGCCGGCTCGGGCGTGAACGCCACCTGATCGTTGGCGGTGCCCGGCAGGACGAGGACCTGGTTGCCCATCACCAGGACCTGGGCCTGAGCGAAGGAGGGGCCGCCGCCGGCCGCCCGCAGCAGGACCTGGAGCTTGCCCGCCAGGTCCGCGAGGTTCGCCGGCACCTGTCCGAGCTGGCCCGGGACCTGTCCCAGGTCGACGGTGCGGGTGGTCGCGCCGATCGTGGCCGCGAGGGCCAGCGGCGGCAGGGTGATCTTCAACGGCGACGCGATGCTGCCCGACAGCAGGCCGTCGACGGCCGTGGCGACGCCGGCGGTCAGCGCCAGCCGGGTCGCGACCGGCGGGCCCACCGGCGCGTCGGCGAAGGTGACGCCGCCGCCCGGAGCGCCCGGAATCACCAGCAGCCGGGTGCCGAAGAGCTCGACGGTGGCGCCGGTGAAAGCCGGGCCGGTGCCGCTCTGCAACGCCGACTGGAGGAGGGCGCTGGCATCGCCGAGGTCGGCCGGCACCCGGGCGAGGCGGAGGGTGGACGGACCCGTGGCGCCGATCGTGACCTGGACCTGGGGCGTGATCGACAGCCCGCCGAAGGTCGAGAGGTCGCCCGAGAGCAGCGCCGTCGAGGCGCTGCCCGCCTTGAGCAGGAGCGCCGTGGCCGTGGCGGGGCGCCCGCTCCCGGCGTCGGCGATCAGGACGCTCCCGCCCGCGCCCCCCGGCCGGACCAGCAGGCGGGTGCCCAGCACCTCCACGGTGGCGCCGGTGAAGAGGGTCGAGGGATCGGCCGCCTGGATCGCGGCCTGGAAGGCCGCCGCCGCCGCCGCCAGGGTCTTCGGCACCGAGGAGAGAATGGCAAGCCGGCCGTTGCCGGCGAGCGTCACCGTCGCCGCGGGAGCCACGGTGAGGGCCGGGAACGGATTGAGCGTTCCCGAGAGGAGGGCCTGGGTGGCCGTGGCGCCGGCGGCGGTCAGCTTGAGGTCGGTGGCGGCCGTGGAGCCGGTGGACAGAGCGAAGCTCACCGCGTCCGTCTCCACCCCGGGGAGGACGAGGAGCTGGCTGCCCACCACCAGGACCCGGGCGCCGGTGAAGGTGGCGGCGGCCGGGGTGATGGCCCGTAGCGCCGTCTCCAGCAGACTGCGGGCGGTGGCGAGGTCGGTGGGCACCCCGCTGAGGGTGGCGGTCCGCGTCGTGGCGCCGAAGTTGGCGTCGACCTTGACCGGCGAGGTCAGGGTAGGGAAGGTCGCCAGCGAGCCGGAGAAGAGGCCGTTGATCGCCTTGCCGGAACCCGTGGCGAGCTTGAGCTCGGTGGCTGTCACATCGGTCCCGGAATTGGCGATGGCGACCCCGTCCGTGGCCACGCCGGGGAGCACGAGGAGGCGGTCGTCGAGCGTCTTCACGACCCGTGCGCCGGTGAAGGTGGCGCTCGGATCGGCCGCCTGGAGGGCCGCCTCCAGCAGGGAGCGGGCGGTGTCGAGGCTGGCCGGCAGATCGGCGAGGCTGGCGGCGACGGGCCCGCGGGTCCCCAGGGTGACCGCGACCTGGGGGAGCTGCAGGGCCGGGAACGCCGCGAGGTCCCCCGAGACCAGCACCGGCGCCGCCGGCGGCTGGAGGAGGGCCAGGTCGCCGGCCGTGGCATTGTCGGGCGCCGGCGCGGCGGTGACGGTCACCGGGCCGCCCGCGGCGGTGCCGGGCTGGATCACCAGCCGGCCGTTGTAGGCGGTGACGGTGGCCGCGGTAAAGGCGGGGCTGGCGCTCGCGGCGCGGATCGCGCTCTGCAGCGCGGCCGCCGCCTCCGCCAGGCTGGCGGGAAAACTGGCCAGCTCGGCGGGCAGGGGCCCCGAGGCGCCGATGGCGATCTGCAACCGGGGCCGCGCGAAGATGGGGAACGCCGCCAGGTCGCCCGACAGCAGCCCCTGGACCGGGCGGGCCGGCGGCTGCACCAGCGCCAGGTTCTCCGCCGTGTTGGGATCGGCCGCCGTCGCCGCGAAGGTCGCCGGCTGGCCACCGGGGCCCGGCAGGACCAGCAGGCGGTCGCCGCCCACCAGCACGCCGGCTTTGGCGAAGCGCGGATTGGTGCTGGCCGCCTTCAGGGCCGCCGCGAGCAGGGTGGCGGCTTCCGCCAGGCTGGCGGGCACGCTGGCGAGCACGGCCGTCGTGGGGCCGAGCGCGCCGAAGGTCACGGCGACCTGCGGCTGGAAAAGGATGGGGAAGGGGAACAGCTCACCCGAGAGCAGGCCGCTGACCAGCACGGCCCCGGGCGTCAAGGGCCCGGGCGCCGCGAGCCCCAGGTCGGCGACCGTCAGCGGATCGTCGGCGGCGGCGTCGGCCCGCACCGTCTCCCCGGCCACGCCGGAGATCACCAGCAGGCGGTCGCGGCCGCCCGCGTCCTGGAACAGCCCCACCCGGGCGCCGGTGAAGGAGGGGGTGGTGCCGGCCGCCTGGATCGCCGTCTCGAGCTGCGACCGGGCTTCCGTGGAGGTGGTGGGGAACCCGGCGAGCGTCGCCGTCTGGGCCGCCGTGCCGCCGAAGGCGAGCTTCAACTGGGCGGCGGGGAAGGTGGGGAACGGCGAGACCGGGCCCGAGAGCAGGCCCTGGAGCTGCCGGGCCTGCGGCACGGTCAGCCCCAGGTCCCCGGCTGTGTTGGCGTCGGCGGGCGCGGCCTCGACGACGACGGCCGCGACGCCGGAGCGCACGAGCAGCCGGGTCCCCAATTGCAGGACCTCGGCCTTCCTGAACACGTCGGTGGTGCTCGCCGCGCGCAGCGCGGCCTGCAGCAGCTCGCGGGCGCTGCCCGCATTCATGGGGATGCCGGCGAGCACCGCCAGACGCGGCCCCTCGCCGCCCAGAGTCACCTGGAGCTGCGGCTGCAGGAACGAGGGGAAGCTCGCTAGGCTGCTGGAGAGCAGACCGTCGACGGCCTCGGCCGGCGGCGCCGCGAGGGCCAGGTCGCCGAGGGTCCTGGGGTCCTGGCCGGTGCCGGCGAAGCTCACCGCCGCGCCCGGCGTGCCGGGGCGCGCCAGCAGGCGGTCGCCGAGCGCCAGCACGCTCGCGGAAGCGAAGATGGCGGCCGGGTTGGCGGCGCGCAGGGCCGTGCCCAGGGCGGCCGCGACGTCGGCGAGGGTGGCCGCCGGGCCGGTCAGCTTGAGGGGCGGGGGCGTGATGCCGCCCAGGGTGGCCTGCAACTGCGGCCCCGGGAAGGAGGGGAACGGCGACAGCGGCGCGGAGAAGACCCCCTGCACAAACGTCCCCTCGGGGGGCGTGAACGGCCCCGTGAACCCGAGGTCCGCCACGGTGTAGGTGTCGGCCGGAGTGGCGGCGACGTCCACCAGGGCTGCCGCCACCCCGGGCCGGACCAGCAGATGGTCGCCCAGGGACTCAACCGAGGCCGCGGCGAAGGCGGGCCGGTCGCGGGCGGCGCGGAGGGCATCCTGCAACAGCCTGGCGGCCTGATCGAGGTCGACCGGCAGGGTGTCGAGCAGGGCGATCCAGGGGCCGTCGCCGCCGATGGTGACCCCCACCTGCGGCCGGCCCAGGGCCGGGAAGACCGACAGGTCGCCGGACAGCCGGCCGGCGAGGTTCTCCGCTGCCCCCGCCGGCGACGCCAGCAGTTGCAGCGCGCCGGCGGTAGTGGCGTCGGCAGTGGTGGGGGAGAAGGCGACCGGCTCGGGCGGGGCGGCCGTGGCGCCGGAGCGCACCAGCAGCCGGCTGCCCACGACCTCCACCTGGGCGCCGGAGAAGCTGGTGCCGGTGCCCGCGGCGCGGATGGCGGCCTGGAGGGCGTCCCGGGCCTCGGCGAGCTTGGCGGGGGCCTGGCGCAGCCGGGCGGAGACCGGTCCCTGGCTCCCCAGCTTGACCCCCACCTCCAGATGCGCGCTCAGCGCCAGGGTCCCGGGGAGCGGTAGCGAGACGAGGGCCGGCAGCGGCTCGCCGCCGGTGCCGGCCACGCTGGCGTCGAGGATGCTGTCCGCGAGCTCCAGGGAAGCGAGGTCCGCCGGCAGCCCCAGCGCGCCGACGATGGAGAAGGTCACCCGCACTCGCAGCTCGGCCGGGTCGTCCCCGGCCCTGAAGGTCAGGCTCGCCTGCCCGGGCCGGGGCACCAGCGTGCTGTGGGTGAGCAGGAGGTCGAGCCCGGCGCCCAGCTCGAGACCGCCGTCGAGCAGCAGGCCGTTGAGGGTGACGGCCCCGGGACCGGCGACCGTGAAGGTGCTGAGCGGGCGGATCACCGGGCGCATGCCGTCGGCCGCCTCGATGGCCAGCCGCCGGCCGGCGGGCACGGCGATGGCGGGGAGGCTTTCGGCATAGAGCTCGTCGTCGGCGATCCGGATGACGGTGCTCAGCCGCCCGCCCGCCGCCCACTGGTTGATCGCCGCCCCCAGGGTCGGCAGGGCCGGGGCCGGGCCGGCCTTCGTCACGGTGATGAGCGTGGCCCCGGCCGTGGCGGGATCGGTCAGGGTGGCGCGGCGGTCGTAGGGGCCGCCGCCCAGGTCGGCGGCGAAGCCGTAGGCGTAGCCCACCCGCACCCCCGCGGCGGCCGGGACCACGCCGGGCGCGAGCAGGAGGCGTCCCCGCTTGGGATCGATCGCCACGGAGAAGGACAGGTCCAGGAGCGGCGCCGTCAGCGGGTCGACGGCCCCTGCGTCGGTGGACGGCTGCACGCTCACCGCCATGGCGGGGTTCTCGTCCACCAGCAACAGGTGCCCGCCGGCGGTGAAGACGTGGACGGTGGTGCTCTGCAACGCGGCTGAGAGCTCCTGCTGCGCCTGCTTCAGATCGCGCGGTGCCGCCGGCAGCCTGACCACCGTGCGGGTCGGCCCGTGGACCACCACCAGGGCCACCTTGCCGGTCTGCAGGGGCGGGGCCGCCTCCGGGATCGCGGGGAAGGGGGTGAGCACGCCGGAGACAGCGGCCGGGGCCGGCGCCGACGCGGCGCTGGTGAGATGCAGCTCGGCGAGGGTGGTGGCGTCGTTCTCGGTGACGTCGAAGGCCACCCGGTCGCCCGGCTCGCCCGACACCACGTACAGCCGGCTGCCGGCGACGAAGACGCGGGCGTTGGCGAAACGCGGGCTGGGATCGGCGCCGCGCAGAGCCAATTCGAGCAGGCCGGCCGCCCCGGCGAGGTCGGCCGGCCGGGTGCGCAGCCGCGCGACGTGGGGGCCTTCGTCGCCCAGCGTCACCTTCAGCTCCGGCTGGGCGGCCGTCAGGCTCGGGAACGCGGCGAACGGCCCGGAGAGCCGCCCCACCGCGCCCCAGGCGTCGAGGTTGCGGGCCACCACGTCGAACGGCGTGAACACCGGGGCGCTCTGGCCGCTGGTCACCAAGCCGTTGCTCACCAGGAGGGCACGGCCGGGACCGTAGAAACCGCTCGCCGGCGCGCGGAGGCTTGGGGGTACGGCGGCGAAGCGTTGCCTGTAGGCTTGCAGGTCGCGGTCCAGCGCCGCGGTCCGCAGCGGCACCGGCAGGTCGGTCTCCGCCGCCTGGCGGGTCGAGCCCGCGGCCGGAGCCAGCCGGTTGAACAGCCGCAGGTCGCGCCCCAGCGGGTCGAAGCGGAAGCCCACCGGCGTCTCCGGGGCCGGCGCGGCGGGGCTGCTGGCGATGAAGTACGACCTGAGCCGCCAGAGGTGGAGGGCGAGGTCCGGGACGTTGAAGCGCCCGCGCCCCGAGGCGATCCGGCGCAGGTCGACGGAGTGGAACAGGGTGGGCGGCGCGAAGGGGTCGCCGGCCGCCGCCACGTCCTCCGGCCGCCGCACGTCGAGCACGCCTCCCAGCCCCGGCCGCACGTGGCCGGCGTTCTGGGTGTGGGCCAGGAGCGCGAACATCTCCACCGCCCGCGCCGGCCAACCCACGACGTCGCGCGCGACGCGCTCCAGTACCGCCGGGGTGCCCTTGTGCCGGCGGTAGTCGAGGGCGCGGGCCACCTGCGCCCGGGGCTGGGCGCCGGCATAGGCGGGGTCGCCCAGCACCTGGATCCCCAGCAGGTCGGCGAGGTAGGGCGTCACCCAGTCCTGGCAGGTCTCGACGAACCAGTTCTCGTAGAGGCCGGCGACGTCGTCCTCGAGCGCTTCGAGCTGGCTCTCCACCACCGCCAGCAAGGCTCGCAACGGCTCCCCCTGCTCGCGGTCGCGCCGGCGGTAGACCTCCGGCAGCCGGTGGTACAGGCGCTCTCCCCGCGACCAGGTCATGGCGTCCTCGTCCTCAGGCTGAGGTTGCTGCCGGCCGGCAGGTAGAGGAGCTGGGCGGGGAGCACCCGGCCGCCGGCAAAGCGGGCCGGCTGCGCCGTCAGCACCGGCGCCAGCGTCGCCGCCGTCCCCGTCCCCACGTAGAGAGCGTCGAGGTCGACCGCCGCCACGCCGGCCACGGACTGGATCAGCCGCACGACGTCGGAGGCGTAGACGGGCGCGGCCAGCTCGCGGCGGTCGAAGGCGAAGGCCGCGAGCAGCGCGGCGGAGACGCGCGCGGCCACGTCCTCGGGCCGGTAGCGGGGATCGGTCACGAGCTGGGCGGCGACCCGGAACGGCAGCGGCTCGTAGGACGACAGCGACACCGGCGGGCCCGGCAGGCGCGCCGCCTCGAGGGCCTGCAACAGGTTGGTGTAGAGCGCGGAGCCGGGATCGACGGGGTCGCCGTCCACCCCGGCCACCGTCAGGTGCACGCCGGCGATGGGCGCCGCGGCCACCTTGGCGATGCCGGCGAAGGTGCGGGCGAAGTCCTCGAAGTCCGACAGCGACACGATGCGGCCCAGGGTGCGCGCCGCCACCGCGCCGCCGGAGCGCGCCTGCGCCACCGTGTCCGGAGCGGCGGCCCCCGCCGCCGGCAGCGGGTTGGTGACCTCGCGGATGCCCAGCGGCCGGGTGACCAGCAGTTGCAGCGTGTTCGCCCCCACCCGGCCGGCGAGGCCGACGCCGCTGCGGTAGGCGGCGGTGACGTTCTCGTTGCCGGTGGGCAGCCGCGCGCCGTTGCGGCCGTCGCCGAAGCGCACGGTGGCGCGGCCGTCGTCGTCGATCTCCACCATGTAGCTCTGGCTCTTGCCATCCTCACCGTAGAGGCTGTCCACCTCGCGCCAGGCGACGCCGTCGACCCGCACCACCAGGCTGCTGCCGCGCCCCCCCGGCACCGGCGCCGAGAGGAAGGTGAGCGGCGGCCGGCTGAGGGTGAAGCGCTGGTTGCTGCGGCTGGTATCGCCACTGCCCAGCACCTCGGCGACCGACTCGCCGTGGGTGGCGACCACCACGTTGGCGTTGATCACCACCGCGGCGCGGTCGAGGAGCCCGGCCGGCAGCGGCTGCTGGAAGATCAGGCGGGTGTGGCCCGGCTCGCTCGCCTGGTCGATCTCCTGCAACAGGACCACGAGCGACTGCAGGCTGCCGTCGCTCAGCCGGCCGGCGACGACCAGCGGCACACCGGATTGAAGGTCCTCGACGGAGCTTTCGAGCGTCAGCGAGGCGAGGTTGCCGTCCGCCTCCGGCGACGGATAGCGGGCGTCGATCGGCTGGTCGGCGCGCGGCAGCGGCTCGCTGCCCAGATAGACCGTGGTGCGGCGGACGTCGAGCGCCGGCAGACGGGCTGGCAGGCTGTCGCCGGCCACGGTGGCCAGCGCCAGCCCGGTCGATTCGCCGGCGATCGCGTAGTCCGCCAGGCTGACCTCGGAATGCCCGGTGACGAGGTAGACCTGCTCCGGCAGGGGCTGGCCCGCGAGGTCCTGGCCCACGAACACCGCCCAGCCCGGGGCGACCAGGTCCTGGAGCTTCTGATCGAGGTACACGGCCGACGGCCCGGTGCTCGCGTACGGCACCCCCTTCGAGTCCGTCCAGACGGTCCGCCCGCGGTCCCAATTGTTGGCGTCGCTGCTCTCGCTGTAGGGGTCGGCCTTCATTACGTCGCCGCGCGGCAGGCTCCCCCACCGCGGGGCGTTGTGGCCGAAGAAGGCGGCGCGCTGGCGCAGGGCGAAGACCGCGACCTCCACGCCCGCGACGCTCAGGTCCGTGGCGCTGAGGTCGAGCGGTTTTTCGAGCGCCACCCGGGTGAGCAGGCGGTCCGCGTCCACCGTCGTCGCCGCCACCCGGCCGACCACCGTCCGGAGCGACGGCTGGCCGGGTGCTGCGGCCACCAGGAGCAGCAGGTCTCCCGCCGCGAGCCGCAGGTCGGTGCCGGCGAGGAACACCTGCTGCGCGCCGGCGAGGTCCTGCGGCCGGCCGCGGCGCGGCACGAGGGCGTTCCACGCGGCCCGGGCGGTGAAGTCCCTCGCCGTCTCGAAAGTCTGCGGCAGCTCGTCCTGGCCGGGGATGCTCTTCACCTGCGTCCCCTGCGGGACGAGGACCGTGGCCGGGGAGCCCGGCGAGTCGTCGACCGTGAAGGCGAGGAAGGCGCTGGCGGCCACCCCCGGCCCCAGCTCCTGCCCCACCAGCCGGGCCAGCTCCAGGACCGACCGCCGCTCGGCGGCGGTGCGCAGGTAGCCCTCGTCGGCGATCCGCTCCTGATAGAAGGTGAGGACGTCGGCGACGTCGGCCCAGGCGTCGAGCAGCGCCACCGCCGGGTCGTCGCCGTGCCGGCTCGCCAGGCTGGCGAGCGGCCGGCTCCCCGCGTGGTCGCCGTCCGGCAGGGTCGCGGTCGCGAGCAGGGCCAGCATGCGGGCCAGGAAATCCGTCCGCACGCCGATGCGGTAGGCGAGGGCGGCGAGGCCCGGCGGATTGAAGACGGCCGCCGGCGCCGCCGCGCTCTCCGGGGACGGGCAGCGCCCGGCGTCGAGCCCGTCGCGCGGCGAGGTCATCGGCCACCCTCCAGGAAGAATTGGATGCGGCCGTTCTGGGGGGCCGCGGGGTCGTTGTCGACGCGGGCGATCTCGGTCCCCCGCAGGCGGATCTGGCCGGTGTCCAACTCACCGCGGGAGGGCTCGCCGAAGCGCCGGAAGCGGTTGGGGCTGGGCGGCGCGTCGTCGGTGTCGACGGCCACCACGCCCGGCACCTGCAGGGCGGCGGCGACGATCCGGCTGAGGTAGACCGGCTGCCCGAAGCTGAAGTTGTCGGGATGGAAGAACCCTTTGGCGCCGCCCGGCAGGTCGCGGTTGCTGAACGCCGCCAGCAGCGCCTGCTCCACGGCGCCCGCCGCGGCGTGGGGGTCGAGGAAGGCGGTCAGGGCGATGTCCAGCCCGACGAAAGAGAGACCGGTGATGGCCAGCTCCCAGCCCGCGGGACGGGAGCTCTCCAGAAAATCGCGCAGCCGAGCGGCGAATGCGTCGTCCACCGGCAGCCCGCCCCGGCGCTGCACCGCCACCTCGAGGACGTACCAGCTCCCGGTCCAGCGCAGGCTGGCGGTCGCCAGCTCGACCTCCGGGTGGGTCATCGCCAGCTCGACGAAGTCCAGCTCGCTGGTGCTCCCCGCGAGCGCCCGTAGCGTCCCCGGGGCCGCCAGCCGGATGCGGTCGAGCGGCTCGGGGTCGGCCCCCCCCAGGGCGGGCAGCGGATTGCGCACCCCGGCCACGGCCGTGCCGCTCACCACGTGGTAGAGGCTGTCGCGCCCGAGGTTGCCGGCGCGGCCGTTGCCCACCCGATAGACCGGGTGCAGCACGGTGCCGGGCGCCGGCGGCAGGCCGAGAACGCCGTCGCCGAAGCGCAGCACGGCAGAGCCGTCGTCCTCCATCTCGACCACGTAGTCACGGGCGAACCGGTCGCTCGACAGCAGGTCGCCGCGCAGTGTCCAGGCGTTCGCGTCGTCGTGCAGGTCGATCACCGGCAGGACGGCGGCAGCGGACTGGGTGAGGGCCGCGGCCGCCGGCTGGGCGGCAGCGGTGGTGTAGTCGTAGGGCTGGCGATGGGTCAGCCCGGTGCGCCCGAGCCGGGGACGGAAGCGGCCGGCGGTGGCCGTCAGCGCCTCGTCGCTGCCGACCGTGCGGCCGTGGTCGGCCAGGACGACGTTGCCGCGGGCGATGCTCAGGCCGGAAACCGGCGTGCCGCCGGCCAGGGTGGCAATGGGGAGGGTGAAAGGCAGCGCGTCGTCCGCCTGCCACTCGACCGCGGTCAGGGGGCCGGGGTCGGGACTGGCGACGGGGTCCGCGGCCGGCTGCACCCGCGTCAGACGCACGGCGTGGCGGTGCTCGGGATCGGGCGCCTCCTGCCCGGCCGCCAGCCCCCGCAGCTCCTCCAGGATCAGGACGTCGCCGGCCGCGAGGTGCTGCAGGGCGCCCTTCAGCGTGGCGCCGGTGGCCCCCGCCGGCAGCGCGAAATCCGGCGCTCCCCAGTCATAGAGGGGGATCGCGTCGTGGGCCCGCCACACCTGGAGCGGCTGCAGGGTCTCGAACACCGTGGGGCCCGCGGCCAGGGCCTGGAGGTACTCGGGGGAGCCGGGAGCGAGGAGGACCGGGGTTCCCGGCACGCGGGTGAGGAGCTGGGTCCCCGGCGCAATGGAGACGCCGTCCGGGCCCGTGGCGCTGGCCTTGAGCTGCGCCCAGGTGCGGGCGTTGTTGCCATCTTCGATCGAATAGCCCACCAGCCGGGCGTGGCGGCGCGCCGAGATGCGCAGGCGCGCCGTGCCCAGGTAGGCCTCGGTCGCCACCGCGTCCTGGTAGTAGCTCGCCTGGTCGGCGGCGTCGGCCAGCAGCTCGACGAGCGCCACCTGGAGGTCGGCCGGGCTGCGCTCCTGCCAGTCCGGCAGGGCCTGGGCGAGGTCGTCCAGCATGCGCTGGCGGAAGCTGGCGTAGTCCTTGGCCAGATAGTTGCTCGCCAGCGCCGGCCCTGATGCCGACGTCGCTGACGTCGCCGAGGCTGCCGGCGGGCACGCCGGCTGGCAGTCGAGGTCCAGGGGAGAGGCGGGATCGAGCGAGAAGTCGACCCGCGAGAAGAACGGATCGAGGTTCGCCACCCCCACCAGCTCCAGGGTGAAGACCGGCGCGTGGCCGAGGCGGTGGGCGAGGTCGCTGTCGCTCGCGAAGCTGACGTCGATCGTCACCAGGTCGAGGTCGGTGTCGGTCGACGGATGCCGGGGATTGGGGAGGTGGGCAGCGTCGCTCTTGAGCGTGAAGAGCCCGTCCACGGCCACGCCGCCGGCCGTGAAGCGGAGGTTGTCGCGCGTCAGGCTGCCGAGCGCCCCGTGCTTGGCCAGGTGGCTGCCGGCGGGGATCCAGTGCAGCACGAGCCGGTACGGCTGGCCGTCGACCGGATCGGTCACGACCTCGACGAAGTCGATCCCGATCTGGGTCGCGTGGGCCGCCACCGCGGCCCGCCGCCGGCGCAGGAAGGTGTCGGCCGCGTCGCTCATCCGGCGGACCCTCGCGAGAAGACGGCCGTCCGCCGCTCGAGGTTGCGCAGCAGCGAGTACCGCACCGTGACGCGCAGCGCCCCCTCGTCGGCGGTGACCTCCACCGCGTCCACCCGCACCCGGTCCGCCAGCCACTGCTGGAGCGCCCCCTGGGCGAGGGCCTGGACCGTGGTCGCCATCTCCGGGCTGTTGGGACCGAAGACGAGCTGATCGAGGCCGGCGCCGAAGTCCGGGCGGTTGACCCGCTCGCCGGGATTGGTGAAGAGGACCTGCTCGATCAGGTCGCGCACGTGGTCCTCCTCGTCCGTCTCCGCGGTGCGCCGCCGGTCGTCGACGTGGAACGGGTAGTCGATCTGCATCAGGTCCCCTTGACCCGGAGCTGGGTCACCTTGATGGAGAGCGGCGTGCCGGTGGGATTGCACAGCGCCTGGCTGTCGGAGAGCAGCACCGGCAGGCCGTTGGCCCGCACCCGCACCGCCGAGGTGAGCCACTGCGCCATGACGCACGGGCCGTTGCCGGCGGTCGGCGGCGGCAGCGTGCAGCCGGAGATCGTGTAGACGCTGACCCGGGTGACGATCATCTGTCCCATCACCTTGACCCGCGGGTTTCTGAGCGTCGGCTGGGCCATCCCCATGTGCGCGCACTGGACGAGGGCGCCGACGTGCAGGAGGTAGCCGGGCATCAGATGATCTCCAGGGCGCCGTCGTTGACGTTGACGCTGATGGCGGAGAGCTTGATGCTGTTCTTGCCGTTGCTGATCTCGATGCCCGCCGAGGTGAAGGCGAGCTTGAGCGGCGTCGCCACGGCCGGCGGCTTGACCTCCAGGGTGAAGCCGCCGGCGCCCGGCAGGTCCACCAGGCTGAGAGTGATGCTCTTGGTCTTGAGCCCCACCACGAACGGCGTCGCCGGCTTGACCGGCAACTGGCCGGGGTCCCAGAAGCAGCCGGTCCAGATGGGATAATCGGGGTCGCCCCGCTCGAACTCCACCCAGACGTTGGCGTCGAGCGGCGGCAGGGCGAAGAAGCCGACGCCGGGGCCGGCGAAGGGGACGCACGGCATGGCCCAGGACAGCCGCCCGTCGCCCAGCACCTCCGGCACCTCCACCTGCATGCGGCCGAGCTGGAGGGGGTCGACGTTGTTGCTCACCTTGCCGCGATACTTGCCGAAGTACGGTTTCATGGTCTCACCACCGGCACGGTCGACCCCAGCCCGTCGCGGGTCAGGGTGAAGCTCTGGGTATAGGCCCCGTGCTTGATCGAGTGCGATACCTGCTTGACGTAGTAGAGGCCGTCGTAGCTGTAGCCGGCGCCGCGCAGCCCCACCAGGCCGCGGGCGGTCAGGATGTCGCCGTAGCGGGCCGCGTCGAGCGCGCCGGAGGCCGTCACCGTGCGGTCGGTGGACAGGTCGGTCTGCGCCTGGGCGCGACCGAAGGCGGAGACGAAGCTCGCGGCCGGCTCGTCGAACAGCACCTGGCGGGTGTTGGCGCGGTTGACCAGCCAGTTGGGGCGGGTCGAGAGCGGCACGCGCAGGCTGGCGAAGGTGCGCACCGGCAGCTTGCGGTTGGTGCGCCGGTCCTCGACCTTCCCCGTCACCAGCTCCGGCGCCATGGCGTCCTGCTGGAAGCTGATGGAGTCGACGTTGGTCGACGAGCCGGCGTTGACCGTGAGCGCCTTCTGCGGCACCGACACCCGCTTGGGCGGCCCCCAGTAGGCCGTGTTGGTGAACGGCAGCGGCCCCGCCGTGACGTAGAAGACGTGGCCGTTTCTCTTTGCCAGCTCCTCGACGTAGGCGAGGTCGGTGCCGCGCTGCACCGGGATGCGCTCGATGGGCAGCGGCGGATCGATCACCTTGGGCGGAATGACCACCGGCACCATGCCGTACTTGGCATAGCGGGCGATCAGGCCGGCGACGATGGCGAGGTCCGGCTGCGCCGGATGCTCGACCGACCGCTCCTCCAGGTCCATCATGACGCTCACGTCCTCGCCCGTCACCGTCAGCTTCGACATCCCCGGCGTGTCGCTGGGGGAGAGCTCCTGGTGGGTGATGATGCCGTCCATCAGCACCCGCGGCCGGACGTTGAAGATGACGATCAGGATCACCCGGTTGAACGTCTTCAGGAGCGGGCTCAGGAGCAGCGGATCCTCCAGCATGTCGAGCGGCCCCGAGCGGCCGGCCTGGAAGACCAGTTGGAAGCCCGAGCGCCCCTCGTCGGTGTGGGTCACCTCGGCGCTCTCCAGCCGCTGGGTGAGCGTCAGCGGCGCCGGCACCGCCACGGTGGGGCCGAGAAGCAGCGTCAGATGGACGCCCAGCAGGCTCACCGGCCGAAGCCTCCGGGGAGCTGCGGCACCGGCACCCGCAGCGTGCGGCCGGGCTCGGCCGTGAGGTCCTGCGGGTGCATGGCGTCGTTGGCGTCAGCCACGCGCCACCACTGGGTGGCATCGCCCAGGGTGCGGTAGGTGAGCAGGTCGAGCCGGTCCCCCTCCCGCACCTTGACCTCCGCCAGGAGCGGCTGCGAGGCCCCCTGGGGGAGGAAGCGACGGCGCTTGTAGCTCACCTCCCGGCCGTCGGCCGTCACCATCACGGCCTCCTCGACGTCGGCGTAGCGGCTGTCCGGATCGAACATACGGGCACCTCAGACGAGTTGCACGTCGCCCGAGGCGACGGCGTTCAGGTTGTCGAGGCTCCCCAGGGTGGCCATCGTCTCCTTGACCGCCTGGTGGGCCAGGAAGAGGCCATAGCCGGGATGGGTGAGGGGGAAGTCGTCGTAGGTCAGGACCCGCATGCTGAGCGACACCTTGGCACGGATGGGGTTCAGCTTCACGTCGTACGCCTCCTCGGTGATGCTGAAAGAGTTGATGACCACCGGCACGATCCGCCGCGCCCCCCACACGAACAGGGTGAGCGGCGCCTGGGGAGCGATCACCTCGATCGTCCCCACGGCCATCAGCACCGTGTTGGCGATCACCAGGCTGGTCTTGGGATAGAGCAGCATCTCGAGCGCCGAGAGACGGGGGTAGATCCCCATCGAGGTGGCCTTCGGGTCGGCCTTCTCGAGCTGGTCGGTGGCGTCGAATTCGATGTCGACGCTGATCGTCTCCTTGGGCGCGCCCTTCAAGCGGAGCACCTCGGAACGGCTGCCGCCGTCGCTGCCGATCTGCGATTCGAGGCTGCGCGTCATGGTCTCCGGGTTGTACTGGAAGAGGATGACGCTCGCCACCGGATTGAACGGATCGACGCCCACGATGGCGCCCTTGGTCAGGCGCGGGGAGCCGGGGAAGGTGCTCACCGCTTCGTCCCCCGGACCGCGCCGGCAACTCCTGCCGCGATCTCCCGCCGGGCGTTCCCGGCGTCGATCCCGCCCGCTGCGGCGAGCCGCGTCAGCTCGCGCCGGACCGCCTCTGCCATGGCCCGGCCGCGGGCGGACGGCTGGCCGTGGAGCACCAGGCGCTCGATCTCGATCTCCACTTTTTTCATACCGGCCTCATCCCTCCCATCCCGTGGTCTCCGCCGCGGTCAGCGGCTTTTCGATCTTGGCGTACTCGCTCCTCGCCGCCCGCAGCACGTGGGCCATACGCACGGGCTCACCGCCATCGGCGGCCAGGAAGGCGGCGGCAAGGGCGATGTTGCGGATGTTGCCGCCGGCCACGCCGAGGCGGGCGAGCACCGGGTAGTCGAGCCCGTCGAGCGGCGTCTCCCGCGGAAAGACCCGGCGCCAGATCTCCTCGCGCAGCGGCGTGTCCGGGAAGGGGAACTGGACGACGAAGCGCAGGCGGCGGAGGAAAGCCGGGTCGAGGCTGTTCTTCAGGTTCGAGGTGAGGATGGCGAGCCCGCGGTAGGCCTCCATGCGCTGCAGCAGGTAGCCGACCTCGATGTTGGCGTAACGGTCGTGGCTGTCCTTGACCTCGGAGCGCTTGCCGAACAAGGCGTCGGCCTCGTCGAAGAGGAGGATGGCGCCGCCCTCCTCGGCTGCGTCGAAGACCCGGCGCAGGTTCTTCTCGGTCTCGCCGATGTACTTGCTGACCACCGCGGAGAGGTCGATGCGGAAGAGGTCGAGCCGGAGCTCCTCGGCCAGTACCTCGGCGGCCATGGTCTTGCCGGTGCCGCTGGGGCCGGCGAACAGAGCGCTCACCCCCAGGCCGCGGCCGGAGCGGGCGGCGAACCCCCAGTCCTGGTAGACGCGGCTGCGCCGGCGGACGTGGACGATCATCTCGGCGAGCATCTGCCGCTCCCGCTCGGGCAGCACCAGGTCGTCCCAGCCGGCGGCCGGGCGCAGGCGCTGGGCGAGCGCCTCCAGGCGCGGCCGGGCGTGCCCGAGGGAGGCTTGCCAAAGGGCATCACTGAGGGCGGCTGGCCCAGGCTCTCCCTCGCGGGAGAGCACCTCGGCTGCCGCGCCGCGGATGGCCGCGGCGCTGAGGTCGAACTGGGCGGTGAGGCCCTCCAGGTGGCCGTTGAGCTCCGCCGCCGAGGCCCCGAGGAAGGCGCGCCAGAGGCCCCCCTGCTCGGGCGGCGTGGGCTTCTCCACCTCGAGCGGCAGCACCGTCCGCCGCAGCGGGCGGCGGCGGTCCCTGGTGGCCACGGCCAGCGGGCCGCGGAAGCTCTCCGCCAGGCGGCTGATGGCGGCGTCGCGGGCGGCATGACCGGCATCGGCCGGGTCGAGCTCCTGGGCGTCGACGAGCAGGGCGGTGTGGCCGAGGGCGGCCTCGCGGCCGAGGAGCCGCACGAAGCCGTCGAGCTCGGCGGGCGCCGCGGGGAGGAGGGCGGCGGGGAGGATCATCCCGGAGAGGCCCAGGGCCGCCGCCGCCGCGGCGAAGACCTCCCGCTTCCCCTCCGGCTCGGCGCCGGTGAGCTCCGCCACGGGCGGGGGGACGCCCGCCACCGGCCGCGCCCAGGCGCGGGCCAGGCGCTCGGCCAGCGCGCGGTGGGATGGCACCAGGACGCGAGCGTCCGGCAGCGGCTCGACGATCCCCGCCAGGCGCTCGTCGGTCGCCTCCAGGCCGCGCAGGTAGTGGAGCACCCGCTCGTCGAGGCGGAGCGGGCTCGACGCCAGGCCCTCTCCCGCACCGACCTCGAGCAGCCGCCAGTGGCGCAGCGCTCCCTGGGGCGAGATGGCGCTCCAGTGGGGCTCGGGAAAGACGGCCAGGGCGAGCGCAAAGGTGGGCCAGGTGCGGCGCGGGTCCCCGTGGGCGGCGGCGCAGAGGGCGCCGAAGGCGGCGTCGAGCTCGGGGCCGGCCGCCAGCATCACCACGTCGCGCTCGAAGGGGGAGAGGCCGAAGACCGAGACGAGGGCCTCCAGGGCCGGCGGATAGCCGTCGATCTCGAAGCTCTCCACGGCGGGCGCGGGCGATTCGGGCCCGGCGGAGCCGGCGGCCCGTCGCTCCAGCAGCCGGCGTACGCGGGCGAGCGACTGCTCCACGTGCCGGTCGTTGGCCGCGTACCAGCTCACCGCGCCACCCCTCCCCGCGGGATGGTGCCGCGCAGATTGGCCGTGGGGCCCGTGAACTGGCCAAAGGTGGGGCTCGCCGAATTGGTGTCCGAAGTGAGCGGGCTCTCGGCGCCGTCGAACTGGAGGCGGACGAGGTAGGTGCCCGGCTCGACGCCGGAGACGGGCACGTCGACCGTGTCGGTGTCGCCGGTCTGCCGCGGCACCGGGAACGAGTAGGCGGTGGACAGGCCCGAGCCCGGGGCGGGGTTGAGGAGCAGGAAGGCCCGCTGCGCCTCGCCGAGCAGGGGGTCGAACGACAGGGTCAGGGTGGCCGTGGTCAGCCCTCCCACAAGCGTCGCGCCGGTGACGTCGATCGTAGTCACCACCGGCCGGAGCAGCAGGGGGGCCACGTTCGACGCCACCCCGGCGCGGGGGACGGGCGGGGTCCCCACCAGGAAGGGGTGGAGCACCTGAGCTCCCAGGAGCCCCGCCCGCAGCGGCCCGGTATCGATCGCCGGCGAGCTCAAGGGGAAGCGGATCTCGTTGTCGCTCACCACGGTGGGCGTGACCTCCTGGCCGGCGAGGCGGACCTGGGTGAGCCCGCTCCGCAGCCGTTGGCCCACCAGCCGCACGGTGCTCCCCAGGACGATGGGCTCCCCCGGCCCACCGGCCGCCGTCACCACGTCGATCGACGGCTGGCGCAGGGCCTCCACCAGCAGCCGCCGCTCGCGCACTGGCAGGGAGGGCGACGGCCGCTCGTCCGCGGTGAGCAGCACCACGGAGGCGCGGTAGGCCACGGACAGTGCGTACTCGGTCTTGGAAAAGATCCCCATCCAGAGCTGCGACAGCTCCTGCAGGTTGAGCCCCAGGGGGACGATGCGGACGACGTCCACGTCGTCCGCCAGGTCCGAGCCGGCGAGGAAGCCGAACTGGGGATCGGCCAGGGTCTCGTGGATCGCCTCGCGGGTGACGATGGGGCGGGCGTGGAGGGCGCGCAGGGTGCCACCCAGCAGGCGGTGCGGCTCGAGCAGGCTCTCGTCGCCGTAGAAGCTGAAGAGGTAGTGGAGGTCGACGGCGGCGACCGGCCGGTCCACGGCGCTGCCGTCGGGCCGCCGCGTGGGCAGGTCCGCGTTGCGCAGGTCGGGGTTCGGCGTCACCTGATAAAGGAAGATGTTGACTCCGGTCTGAGGCAGCCCGCCGCCGGGACCGCCGGGCCGCACCGTGGTCACCGCGGCGCCGCTGATCTCGGCCGCAACCACCGCCTGGAGCATGCGGCGGAGGGTGGCGGTGACCGTGGCGATGGCCAGGAAGTTGCTCATCGCCGCCGCCTCTCGTTTCGACCCTTGAGGTAGTCGGAGAGCGAGAGCCGGGGGCCCGCAGGCCGGCGCGGCGCGCGCTCCGGAGCGGCCGGCGGCCCGGCGTGCACGTCGATGCGGCCGATGGTGACGCGCAATACCGGCTCGACCGGTTCGACCGGCTCGACCGGTTCGGGCTCCCCGGGCTCCCCCACCGCCGGGACCGCCTCCCGACGGGGACCGACGGTGGGGAGCGGTTCCTCGGCGGTCGCGATGGGACGGCTCACCCGGACGACGGGAGGTGGCGCGGGCGGGGCCGGGACCGGAGCCAGGGCGGCAAGGTCGGGCGGCGGCTCCCCTCCCCGCCTCTCCAGCCTGGGAGCGGGCTCGCGGGAAGGCTCCGCCGGCTCCGGCCGCGAGATCCGCGGCTCTGCACGGCGCGGGGGCGGGGGAGGCTCGGGTGCCGCGGCAGGCGCCGTCTCCGCAGGGGGGGCCGTCCAGGGCCGGGCCGCCGCCGCCACGGGCTCGCCAGCCGGCGCCGCCCGGGGAGGCTCCGGAATCGGCCGGGGCATCGGCCGGGCAGGGGGCCGGGCAGGGAGCCGGGCCGCCAGCGGCTCCGCCTCCCGCGGCTCGAAACCCCTCCCCACCGGCACCGGCGCCCGCGGAGCCGGCCGCCGCTCCCGCGGAGCCTCCAGGACTGCAGCCTCCCCAGCCTCTTCTCCCCTTCTCTCCCTCTCCTCCCTTCTGTCCCTGCTGTCCCTGCCGTCCCTTTCGTCCCTCCTGCCCGCCGCCTCCACGACCTCCTCGCCCGACACCTCCCCGGCCTCCCCGGCCTCCCCGGCCTCCCCGGCCTGCGGCGCCCCCCCGGGCTCGTACCGCGAGCGCACCCGTGGCCTCGCCACCGGGGCCTCCCCCAGGGCGCGGGCCGCCAGGCGGCCGAGGAAGTCGTTCATCCTGCCAGCATCTCCAGGTAGGTGCGGCGGCGGCGGGCGCTCAGGGCCAGGACATCGGCCTCGCGCCAGCCGTAGCCGCGCGCCAGGACGTGGACCTCCCGCAGCAGGCGGCGGGCGGCGGCGTCCACCTCGTGCCAGAGGCAGCCTGCGGCGTCGAGGAGGGCCTGCCAGGCGTGGCCGCAGGCCGGGCAGGAGAGGTCGAGCAGCACCTCGGCCTGGGGATCGCTCGCCGCGAGGCGGCGGGAGAGGAGGTCGATCTCTTCGTCGCTCAAGGCTCCGGGAGGGAGGGGCTCGCCGTCGCGCTCGGCCGCCAGGACGCAGCGCGCGGCGAGCAGGCGCCGGGCCGCGGCCACGCCGGCGCAGGCGGCGGCGGCATTCAGATCGGCGGCGGTGGGCGGCCGGGCCACGAGGCGGAGGCCGCCCTCGCGGATCTCCACCGGCTCCGGCTCCGCCGCCGCGACCTCGGCGTCGACCCCCAGCGCGTCGAGGTCGAGGGCGAGCTCCAAGGGTTCGCGGCAGGCCGGGCACTCGGCCACGAGGTCCAGGGCCGGGCCGAAGGTCTGGCGATAGAGCGCCAGCAGCCGGGCGTCCCGCCGGCCCACGGACAGCGCCGCCAGCTCGGCGGCTGCGGGCGCGGGCTCCGGCCAGCCGGCGGCGAGCAGCGCCAGCGCCCGCTCCTGGGGACGCTGGCGCTCTGCCTGCTCCCAGACGAGCAGGAGGTCGCGGGCCGACAGGGCGCGCATGCCCGCCTCAGCCGAAGCTGGGCTCCTTCGGCTCGACCACCGCCGTGTCGCGCTCCCAGCCCTCGTGCTGGAGCGTGATCTGCTCGATGGCCACGGCGTTGCCGCCGGCGTCGAGCTCGGGCAGGGCCTGGTACTCCGAGACCCAGCAGCGATAGACCTTGTAGGCCTTGGCGAGCTGGCCGGCCTCGTTGTACATCTCGATAATGACGTCTTTGCGGAAGTTGGCCAGCGACACCTCGGCCCCCAGGCCGGCGTGGAAGTTCCACACCCGGTTGGCCCACTTCTCGAACTCGGGATCGTGGGTAACCCCCCGCTCGAGCGTGATGGGGTCGAACTTCGCCTGCCCCGGCGACTTGTTGACCGTCGAGGGGTCGCCCCCCTCGCGATGCTCCACGACGTCGATGGTGCGCTTGAGAGCGCCCACCTTGCTGACGCCGGCGACGTACCGGCCGTCCCACTTCACCCGGAACTTGAAGTTCTTGTACGGATCGAGCCGTTGGGCGTTGACGCTGAACTGCATCTCGGACCTCCCTAGGTCTGGATCTGTCCAGCGATCTGCTGGAGCCTGATGACCACGAACTCGGCCGGCTTGAGCGGCGCGAAGCCGACGACGATGTTGACGATGCCGCGGTCGACGTCATTCTGCGTCGTGGTCTCGCGGTCGACCTTGACGAAGTAGGCCTGCTGGGGGGTGCTCCCCTGGAAGGCGCCCTGGCGGAAGAGGGTCTGCAGGAAGGCCCCGACGTTGAGCCGGATCTGCGCCCACAGCGGCTCGTCGTTGGGCTCGAAGACCACCCACTGGGTGCCGCGGTAGAGGCTCTCCTCGAGATAGAGGGCGAGGCGCCGCACCGGCACGTACTTCCACTCCGAGGCCAGCCGGTCGTCGCCCTGGCGGGTGCGCGCACCCCAGATCACCGGCCCGGCGGCGGGCCGCACCCGCAGGCAGTTGACGCCCAGCGGGTTGAGCTCGCCGTTCTCCGGATCGGTCAGCGGCACGCTGAGCTGCACCACGCCGTTGAGCGTCGCCTCCAGCCCCGCCGGAGCCTTCCACACGCCGCGGCTGGAGTCGATGCGGGAGAAGACGCCGGCGATGGCGCCGGAGGGCGAGAAGTCCTCCACCCGGTTCTCGTGCAGCGGGTTGACGCGGCGGATACGGGGGAAGTACAGGGCCGCGTTCTTGCTGGTGAGGTTGAGGGCCGTCACCCCGGCCTTGGCGAGGTCCTTGGAGGTCCAGGCCGACGGCGGATCGACGATCAGCATCGCCCGCCGCTCCTCGCAGTAGGCGGCGACGAAGGGCAGCAGCGCCGCAGGAGTGGGATCGATGTCGCTCGGCAACTGCTTGGGCGGCACCACGATGTAGGGAGGGATGACCAGCAGGTTGAACAGGTCCGCGTTCTCCAGGGCGTAGAGCCCCGTCTTGGCGCTGCGGGTGCCGAGGACGTCCGCCGTGGTCAGCGCCGCGCCGTCCGTGCCCGGAGCATTGACCGGGCTCGACTCGGTGTCGGTCGTCCAGACGCTGACGTCCGCCGGGGCGTGGGCACCCGGCCGCGCCGAAGGCAGCGGCTGCACGGCCCGCACCAGCCGTGAGGAGGTCTCCAGGATGCGGTCCACCCGGCGCGAGCTCTCGGTCACCGTGACGTTCTGGATGACCTCCGTCTCCCCCGTGCCGTTGTCGTGGATGGTGAGGTTGAAGAGGTCGGCCCCGGTGACCCCCAGGCTGGCCGCCGTTTGCGCGATCACCGCCGCGTCGGCGGCCGTGTCGAGGTAGTCGATGCGGGCGCGGAGCGAGTTGGCCCAGGCCCCCGATGTCGCGGCCTGCAGCTTCAGCCCCTTGGCGTCGATCCCCGCCGCCGCCGGCGGACCGCCGAAGACGCGCACGATGATCGCCTGGCCGCCGCCGTTGAGGAAGAAGTCCTGCACCGAGAACCCCAGGCTGCTCCCCACCCACAGGCCGCCGAAGATGCGCTCGAAATCTCCATAGTTGTTGATGGTGACCGGATCGTTGACCGGCCCCCGGATCGCCCGGCCGATGAAGGCGGTGATCGAGGTCGGCACTCCGGTGATGGTCCGGACGCCACTCGGGATCTCCTCGATATAGACGCCCGGGTAGGTTAGAGCGACAGGCATTGCACGCCTCCTGAACAGAGAATTCCGGGCCGTGGGCGAGAAGCGGCTCGCTTGCCCAGTTTTGCTATTTCTGCTACTGTTGCGTTGAACCACAAGTTACAAGCTGAATTCCGCGCTGTCAAGCGGCAGCATCGAGCTCGAGGGAGGCGTCATGTCTTGCTGGTCAACCAGGGAAGGATGGAGCAGGGCCGCGGCGGCCCTCCTCGTGGCGGTGCTGGCGGGAGCCGGCGCGGCTTCCGCGGCGGTCAACGTCGGCTACTACGACATGAGCCTGGGAACCGGTAATCCCAACCAGGTAACGCCGATCACCACCGCCGGGCAGACGGCGGTCTCGCTCTCGGACCTCCAGGCCGTGGACCTCGCGGGCGTCAAGGTCCTGGTGGTGCAAAACCCGTCGAATGGCTCCTACGGCGCCGAGTACCTCTCCCGCCTCGCCGCCATCCAGACGGCGGTCGCCAACGGCTTGATCCTCGTCATCCACGACCGCTACGTCTTGAACGACGCCGGCACCGAGGGAGCGAAGTCCATCCTCCCCGGCGGCGCCAACTTCGTCATCCTGCGCGACTTCTCGGACCCGGACAACGTCGACGTGCGCGACGGCTCGACGCCGGTGACCAACGGCGCGGGCGGTGTGGTGACCAGCGCCTCGCTCGACAACGGCAACTTCTCGGACCACGGCTACGCCGACGCCAGCTCGCTGCCGGTGGGCACCAAGCTGATCCTGTCGCGCACCGATCCGCAGAGGATCGTCACCTTCCTCTACCCCTACGGCAACGGCGCCGTCCTCTACTCGACGATCCCCCTCGACGGCTTCCTGGCCGGCCTCGGCCCCGATCCGCCGCGGACGGCGTTCGCCAACACCTACGCCGTCAACGTGGTGGACTACGCGGCGCGGCTGGCCCAGGGGGTGCCCGACCTCGGCGTGACCCTCACCGACGGCGTCGCCACGGCGGTGCCGGGCACGCCGGTGACCTACACCCTCCAGGTGCGGAACTTCGGCATCGGCCAGGCCGCCGGGTCGATGGTGCTGGACGACTTCCCGCCCGAGCTGACGGGAGTGACCTGGACCTGCGCGGCCACGGGCGGCGGCTCCTGCACCGCCAGCGGCAGCGGCGACCTCATGGACACGATCAACCTGCCGGTGGGGGGCCTCCTCACCTACACCGCCACCGGCGTCATCGCGCCCTCCGCCACCGGCACGCTGGAGAACGTCGCCCGCGTCCTGCCCTCCCACGGCACCGACCCCATCCCGGGCAACGACAGCGCCACGGACGTCGATACGCTGACGCCGGTCTCCGACCTCGCGGTGGCCAAGGCCGGCCCGGCGAGCGCCGGCAGCGGCCCGACGCTGACCTACACCCTGACGGTGAAGAACGCCGGCCCGTCGGACGCCCAGGGCGTCGCGCTCTCCGACCCCACGCCGCCGGGGCTCACCTTCTCCGCGGCCAGCGCCCCCTGCGCCGGCGGCTTCCCCTGCAACCTGGGGACGACCCCGGCCGGCGGCCAGACGGCTGTCACCGCCACCTTCAACCTCCCCTCGCCGTACCTGGGACCGGACCCCATCGTCAACCTCGCCGCCGCCACCACCACTTCGCGCGACCCGGTGCCCGCCAACAACAGCGCCCGCGCCACCACGCCGGTGGGCACCCCCAGCGCCGACTTGGCGGTGACCGTGACCGGCCCGCCCTCGGCGGCGCGCAGCTCGACGGTGACCTTCACGATCGCCGTCTCCAACCTCGGCCCCCATGACGCCCAGGCCGTGTCGCTCCAGCACACGCCGCCGGCCGGGCTGTTCTTCGTCGCCGCGACGGCCCCCTGCGCCGGCGGCTTCCCCTGCGCGCTGGGGACGCTCAACGCCGGCGCCACGGTGACGGTGAAGGCGACCTTCGGCATCCCCGCGGGCTACGCCGGCGCCAACCCCATCCCCTACTCGGCCACGGTCTCCAGCTCGACCGCGGACCCCACGCCCGGCAACAACTCCGCCAGCGCCACCGTGCCGCTGGGCGCGGACACCGCGGACCTGACGATGACCAAGACCGGACCGACCGCGGCCGGCCTGGGAACGGACGTCACCTACACCCTGGTGGTGACCAACCACGGCCCTGCCGCCGCCACCGGCGTGCAGCTCCGCGACCCCACGCCCGCCGGGCTCACCTTCGGCGCCGCCGATCCGCCGTGCGCCGCGGGCTTCCCGTGCAGCCTCGGCACCCTGGCCGCGGGCCAGAGCGTCGCCGTCAAGGCGACCTTCCGGGTGCCCTCCGCCTACTCGGGGACCAACCCCTTCGCCAACGTGGCGACCGTGGTCTCCGACACTCCCGAAGGGGCGCCGGCGGATAACTCGGCCACGGCGTTCACCGGCATCGGCGCCGATGCAGTGGACCTGACGCTGGTCAAGACGGGTCCGGGCCAGGTGGCGGCCGGCAGCCGGCTCGGCTACGTCCTGCTGGTGACCAATAAAGGCCCGGCCACGGCCCA
The DNA here is from genome assembly GCA_021154885.1 of Thermoanaerobaculum sp. Taxonomy (GTDB): domain Bacteria; phylum Acidobacteriota; class Thermoanaerobaculia; order Multivoradales; family UBA5704; genus DATARR01. The sequence goes on along the minus strand of JAJKHS010000133.1, from coordinate 12,441 downwards.
CGGCGTCTCGCTCGCCGAATCCACGCCGGCCAACCTGATCTTCCGCGGCGCCACGGCCCCCTGCGCCTCCGGCTTCCCCTGCGCCCTGGGCAACCTGCCGGCCGGCCACACCGAAGCGATCGGCGTCAGCTACGACGTGCGGCCCAACCACGTCTCGCCCAACCCCCTGGTCGACAACGCGTCGGTGACCAGCGGCGACGTCGACCCCAACCCGGGCGACAACGCCGCCTCGGCCTCCACCACCGTCGTCTACGTCTCCGACCTCGCCGTCACCAAGACCGACGGCGTGGCCCAGACCTCGCCGGGCCTGGGGTTGACCTATACCGTGGTGGTGACCAACAACGGTCCCAGCGACGTGGCCGGCGCCACCGTCACCGACAACATCCTCCCCGCGGCGCTCACCGGGGCCACCTGGACCTGCGCCGCCGGCGCCGGCGCGAGCTGCACGGCGTCGGGCAGCGGCAGCATCAACGACACGGTGAACCTAGCCGCCGGCTCGGCCGCCACCTACACGCTGAGCGCCACGGTGGCCGCCGGGGCCAGCGGCAGCCTCGCCAACACGGCCACCGCGGCCGTGCCCGCCGGCGTGCAGGACCCGGTCGCCGGCAACAACAGCGCCACCGACACGGACGCCGTGGTGCAGCCGGCCGACCTCACCGTCACCAAGACCGGCCCGGCCTCGGCGACCGCGGGGACCAACGTCACCTATACCGTCACCGTGAAGAACCAGGGGACCGGCGCCGCCACCTCCGTGGTGCTCGCCGACCCGACGCCGCCGGGGCTCGTCTTCGTCTCGGCCGCCGCGCCCTGCGCCGCGGGCTTCCCCTGCGCGCTGGCTGACCTCGCGGCTGGCCAGTCCACCCAGGTGATGGTCACCTACGCCGTGCCCGCGGGCTACACGGCGCCCAACCCGATCCTCAACACGGCGAGCGCCTCCACGTCGAGCCCCGAGAGCAGCACCGTCAACAACTCCGCCACCGCCTCGACGCCGGTGGTCTTCACCGCCAACCTGGGGATCACCAAGACCGACGGCAAGAACACCGTGGTGCCGGGCGACCCCGTGACCTACACCATCGTGGTGACCAACGCCGGCCCCAGCAACGCCGTGGGCGCCAGCGTCGCCGACAACCCTCCGGCCCTGCTCCAGAACGTGCAGTGGACCTGCGTGGCCGCGGGCGGCGCGAGCTGCGGCACCGCGGCGGGCAGCGGCGCCATCGCCGCCACGCCCTCGCTCCCCGTGGGGGGTTCGGCGACCTACACGCTCACCGCCACCGTCGACCCCGCGGCCCAGAGCGCCGTGGTCAACCAGGCCTCGGTGTCGCCGCCGGCCGGGGTGACGGACCCGGTGCCCGGCAACAACACCGCCACCGATTCGGACGGCGTGACGCCGAAGGCCGACCTCGCCATCTCCAAGACCGACGGCCTCACCGCCGCCGTGCCCGGCCAGCCGCTCACCTACTCGATCGTGGTGACCAACCTCGGGCCCAGCAACGTCACCGGCGCCACCGTGCAGGATGGGCTGCCCGCCGCCCTCCAGAGCCCGGCGTGGACCTGTGCCGCCACCGGCGGCGCCGCCTGCGGCGCGACCTCCGGCACGGGCAGCACCCTGACCGACTCCCCCACCCTGCCGGCCGGCGGCGCCGTGACCTACACCGTCACCGCCACCGTCTCCCCCTCCGCCACCGGCACCCTGAGCAACACGGCCACGGTCACCGCGCCGCCCACGATCTTCGATCCCAACCTGGGGAACAACTCCGCCACCGACGCCGAGCCCCTCACCCGGGTGGCCGACCTGGCGCTGACCAAGCTGGGCCCGGGACGGGTGGAGCGCGGCGCCGCGCTGACCTACACCTTCACCGTCGCCAACGCCGGCCCCTCGGACGCCGCGGTCACGCTCACCGATCCAACGCCCCCGGGCCTCGCCTTCGCCGCCGCGGACTCCCCCTGCGCCGCCGGCTTCCCGTGCAACCTCGGGACGATCGCGGCCGGCGCCTCCCTCACCTTCACGGCCACCTGGACGGTGCCCGCGGCCTACGCCGGGCCGGACCCCATCGTCAACGTGGCCGCGGTGCAGAGCGACGCCTCCGATCCGCACCCGGCGGACGACACGGCCCGCTCGGCCACCGCCGTGGCCCGCGCGCCCCAGGCCGACCTCGCCGTGGCCAAGACGGCGCCCGCCGTGGCCTCCGTGGGCTCGACCGTCACCTACCGCCTGACGGTGACCAACAACGGCCCGGACGACGCCCAGGGCGTGGTCCTCTCCGAGTCGGTCCCCGCGGGCTTAAGCTTCGTCGCCGCCACGGCCCCCTGCCAGACGGGCTTCGACTGCGCCCTGGGCACCCTCAACGCCGGCGCCAGCCGCGCGGTCGACGTCACCCTCTCGATCCCCGCGGGCTACTCGGGCCCGAGCCTGATCGTCAACACCGCCTCGGTCAACGCCACGACGGCCGATCCGGCGACGGGGAACAACACCGCGAACGCCATCACCAGCCTGGTGGCCTCGGCGATCGACCTGGAGGTGGTCAAGCGCGCTCCCGTCTCGGTGGCCAAGGGCCAGGACCTCGTCTACACCCTGCAGGTGACCAACCACGGGCCGGCCACGGCCACCAGCGTCTTCCTGGCCGATCCGACGCCGGCCGGCCTCACCTTCGCCACCGCCACGGCGCCCTGCGCGGGCGGCTTCCCCTGCTTCCTCGACACCCTGGCGGCGGGCCAGACGGCGACCGTGCAGGCGACCTTCCACGTCCCCGCCAACTACGCCGGGGCCGACCCCATCGTCAACACCGCCTCGGCGAGCGCCAACGAGCCGGACGGCGTCGCCGCCAACGACAGCGCCACCGCCACCACCGGCGTGGGGCACCCGTCGGCCGACCTGGAGGTGGTGAAGACCGCCCCCGCCCAGGTGGCGGCCGGCGACCTGCTGACGGCGACCCTCGTGGTGCGCAACCTCGGACCCGGCACGGCCCTCGCGACCGTCCTCGGCGACCCGGCGCCGGCGGGCACGACGTTCGTCGCCGCCACCTTCCCCTGCGCCGGCGGCTTCCCCTGCAACCTGGGCGACCTCCCGGCGGGCTCGGCGGTGGCGGTGACGGCCACCTTCCGCACCGCTTCGAGCCTCGCCGCCGGGACCACGATCACCAACACGGCCTCCGTGGCCACGGCTTCGGCCGACCCGAAACCGGGCAACAACTCCTCCCAGGCGAGCTCGACGACCTTCGTCCAGGCCGACCTCGAGATCGCCAAGAGCGACGGCGTGACCCAGATCGCCCCCGGCCGGCCGGTGACCTACACCATCACCGTCACCAACCACGGCCCCAGCGACTCGGCCGGGGCCCGCGTGACCGACACCTTCCCGGCGATCCTCAGCGGCGTGAGCTGGACCTGCGCCGCCTCCGCCGGCTCGAGCTGTGCCGGCGGCGCGGCGGGGACGGGGAACGTCGACCGCACGGTCAACCTCCTCGCCAACGGCACGGTCACCTACACCGCCACCGGCACCATCTCCCCCGCCGCCACCGGCACCCTGGCCAACACCGCCGTGGTCCAGGCGCCGGCGGCCGTGCCCGACCCGGTGCCCGGCAACAACAGCGCCACCGACACGGACACCCTGACGCCCCAGGCCGACCTCGCCATCACCAAGACCGACGGCCAGACCACCGCCGTGCCGGGCAAGCCCGTGACCTACACCATCACCGTCACCAACAACGGCCCCAGCAACGCGGCCGGGATCACCGTGGCGGACCCCTTCCCGGCGGCGCTCTCCAGCGTCACCTGGACCTGCGTCGCCAGCGCCGGCTCGCACTGCGCCACCGGCGGCCCCGGACAGATCCTCGACACCATCGACCTCGTGGCCGGCGGCACGGCCGTCTACACCGCCACCGGCGTGCTCGATCCGGGCGCCTCGCAGCCGCTGGTCAACACCGCCACCGTCACGGCGCCGGCCGGGGTGACCGATCCCAACCCCAACAACAACTCGGCCACCGACACCGACACCCTGACGCCCCAGGCCGACCTCGCCATCGCCAAGGACGACGGCGTGACCACCGCCACGCCGGGCGGCCAGGTGACCTGGGTCCTCACCGTCACGAGCAATGGGCCCAGCAACGTCGCCGGCGCCACGGTGACCGACTCGCCGCCAGCGGCGGTGACGGCGGCCTCGTGGACCTGCACGGCATCGGCCGGCGCCCACTGCACGGCCACGGGGACGGGCGGCATCGCCGACGCCGCCGACCTGCCGGCGGGCGCCACCGTCACCTATCGCCTGACCGCCACCCTCAATCCCGCCGCCACCGGCACGCTGACCAACCAGGCCACGGTGGCCGTGCCGGCCGGGGTGACCGACCCGACGCCCGGCAACAACACCGCCAGCGACTCGGACACCCTGAGCCGCCGGGCCGACCTCGCCGTCACCCTGACCGACGGCCGCACCACGGTCTCGCCCGGCGACGCCCTGGCCTATACACTCGTGGTGAGCAACCTCGGCCCCAGCAACGTCACCGGCGCCGCGGTGACCGACGTCCGGCCGGCCTCGCTGACCGGCGTCACCTGGATCTGCACCCCCTCCGCGGGAGCCGTCTGCCAGGCCACCGGCACCGGCGACGTCCTGGATACGGTGAGCCTGCCGGTCGGCGGCACGCTGACCTACCACTTGGCGGCGACCGTGGTCCAAGGCACCACCGGCACCGTGGTCACGACCGCCACGGCGACGGTCCCGGCCGGCACCACCGACCCGGTCGCGGCCAACAACCAGGCGACCGACTCGGACACCATCGCACCCGTCTCCGACCTCGGCGTCACCCTCACCGCCGACCAGATCCTGGCCCAACCCGGCAACAACCTCGTCTACACCCTGACGGTGACCAACGCCGGCCCGGCCAACGCCACCGGTGCCCGGGTGACCGACACCTTCCCGGCCGCCTTCACGGCGCCCGTCTGGACCTGCGCCGCGACACCCGGCTCCGCCTGTCCGGCCGGCACGGGAGGCGGCGACCTCAACGCGCTGGTCAACGTGGCCGCGGGCGGCTCTGTCACCTTCACCATCACGGGACAGGTCGCCGCGACGCCGCCGCCGTCGATCACCGACTCGGCGACGGTGACCCCGCCGGCCGGCACCACGGATCCGAACGGCGCCAACGACACCGCGAGCCTGACCACGAAAGTGGGCAGCCAGATCTTCAAGGACGGCTTCGAATCGGGGGATCTGACGGTGTGGTCGGGGCACACTTAGGAGCCAGGTCAAGCTGCGCTGTCGCTGTCCGTTGACCCTCGTTGCTTGTGTATACTCTGGGCAAGGGTGCTCGGACTATGGCGCAACCCTTTGGATGGGAGGAGGTGGCGGGACATGGCCCTGGAAAGAGAACTGGAGACCTTCAGGAGCAAGCTCTCGGAGCTGAAGGGTGAGCACGAGGGTAAATTCGTCTTGATCCACGGCGAGCATGTCGTTGATTTTTTCAGCAGCTATGAGGATGCAATCAAGGACGGCTATGCTCGATTCGGCTTGGCGCCGTTCTTAGTGAAGAAGATCCAAGCCTTTGAGCAGGCACAGTTCATCTCACGCCTAGTGGATCCGTGCGTACTCAGGCGATCGGCTTGCGTCCATGACAGTTCGATGTCGCTTTGCTGATTCCTGCCTCGAACAGCCCTCCGCTGATCTTTCAGACAATTCCGGTGATCGCGTCGGAGCTGGCGATCCAAGGGATCGACGCCCTCATTGGGAGGGACATCTTGGACCAGTGTCTCTTCGCCTACAACGGCAGCGCTAAGACCTTCACCTTAGCGTTCTAGCGACTGCGATCGACATGCCCCGACCCTCCTCTCCCGGAGGGAGAGGAGGGAGAACGGCAGAGGTGATCGCCTACGGCTTGGGCTTGCCGCCCTTCTTCGCCTCGCGGTAGCCGGCCTGGAGGGCGGCGGCCTCGGTCATGAACTGGCCGTGCTTGGTGTTGCCGTACCAGTGGTCGCCCTGGCGGTGGAAGATCCTGGTGTCCAGGTTGACCCACACCATGCCGGGCGCGGGCGGGACCTGGGCCGTGGCCGGGGCCGACGAAGCCGCCTTGGAGGGCGCGGTCGACGGCCTGGGGGCGGGCGCCGGAGCGGGAACGGGAGCCGCCGCCGGAGCCGCCGCCGCCGCGGTCACCGTCACCAGGGGGGTGATGGCGGCGATGGTCTTGGCCGAGACGCCGGCCTTCGACAGGTCCTGCACGGAGGCATAGGGACGCCCGGCGATGATCTTCTTCGCCGTCGCGACTCCCACGCTGGGGAGGGCCTCCAACTGCGCCTGGGTCGCCGTATTGAGGTCCACCGGACCGGCGGCGGCCGCCGCGGTCTTGGCCTTGGCCGCCGCCGCCCCGGCCGGGAGGGCCAGGGCGAGCAGCGCCGACAGGGCGAGCAACGACATCGTTCGAGCTCTGCTGAATGACATTCTGGATTTCCTTTCTGGGTCTCTTGGGTGGCAGAGGGACATCGCCCCTCTTCGACTCTGGAGCCCGCAGAGTATGAGGGTAGCATTACGTCCTGGATTACAGGTGGACCGCCGGGGCTCCTAGATGTCTCCGGGGTCCACCTGATCGAAAACGGCGTCGAGGGTGTCCCGCAGCCCTTCCACCATCTCACGGGGAGCGCCGAACCGCTCCTCCGCATCGCCCGGCCCGCGTAGCGCCTCCCGCACGGCGTTGCGCAGTGTGCGGATCTCCAGCGCCTTCAGTTGCACCGTGGCGGCATCGCCGTCGAAGGAGAGGATCTTCATGTCCGAAACTGTAGCAGGACTCGGGGAGCGCTGGCCTGCCGCAAACGTTGAGGGTTGAGCCGCGTATACTTCCTAATCTGCCGCTTCCACCACGGCGTGAGCCGCCACTGCGCGCTTCTTTGCTGCAAACTTCGGCTCATCGGGAGCCCGCCTCCGGATCGCAGCCGCCTCCTGCGTGGCGCGAGTCACCGTAGCCTCGAATTGTGCCGCAACTTAGGGTCAAGTCGCCTCTCCTATCGGAATCTACGCATCTGCTTTCCGGATAGTTGCATCGGCAAGTCCGGCTTTCGCAACTCCGACATCGGCCAGAGCCACAACAGACATTTTGGGAGTGCCTCGCCAAGCCGAAGCTGCGGCTCCGACCTCGGTTTGAACGGCTCAGACCTCGACACATGCGGCATAGACCTTGATTTTTGCATCTCGTGGCCGCATGTACGCGGCTCAGATCCCGGGAGGCGTATCCCGTTACAATGGGTGCATGGCCATCGAGACGAAGACCGAGCGCCCCGCCGCCGCGGCCCCCGCGGACGCCTCGCGGCAGACCTCCTCCGAGATCCCCGTCCGCCGTTTCTACCGGCCGGACGACGTGGCGGGCATCCCCTACGAGCAGAAGGTGGGCGATCCGGGGACGTACCCGTTCACCCGCGGGCTCTATGCCGACATGTACCGCCAGCGCCTCTGGACCATGCGCCAGTACGCGGGCTACTCCTCCGCCGCCGAATCCAACCGGCGCTACCGGTACCTCCTTTCGCAGGGCACCACGGGCCTCTCCGTGGCCTTCGACCTCCCCACCCAGATCGGCTACGACTCGGACAACGCCCTGGCCCGCGGCGAGGTCGGCCGCGTGGGGGTCGCCATCGACTCGATCGAGGACATGCGCCGCCTCTTCGACGACATCCCCCTCGACCGCGTCACGACCTCGATGACCATCAATGCCACGGCCGCCATCCTCCTCTCCCTCTACCTGGCGGTGGCCGAGGAACAGGGGGTGCCCTGGGAACGGGTGGGCGGCACGGTCCAGAACGACATCCTCAAGGAGTACGCCGCCCGCGGCACCTACATCTATCCCCCCGGGCCGTCGCTCAAACTGGTGACCGACGTCATCGCCTTCTGCGCCGACCGGGTGCCGAAGTGGAACACCATCTCCATCTCCGGCTATCACATGCGGGAGGCGGGCTCGACGGCCGTGCAGGAGGTGGCCTTCACCCTCGCCAACGGCCTCGCCTACGTGCGGGCGGCCCTCGACCGCGGCCTCGCCGTCGACGAGTTCGCGCCGCGCCTCTCCTTCTTCTTCAACGCTCACAACAATTTCCTGGAAGAGGTGGCGAAGTTCCGGGCCGCCCGGAGGCTGTGGGCCGAGCTGATGCAGGAACGCTTCGCGCCGCAGGACCCGCGGTCGCTCTGGCTGCGCTTCCACACCCAGACGGCGGGCTCGACGCTCACCGCCCAGCAACCCATGAACAACGTGGTGCGGGTGGCGATCCAGGCCCTGGCAGCGGTCTGCGGCGGTACCCAGTCGCTGCACACCAACGCCCTCGACGAGGCGCTGGGCCTTCCCACCGAAGAGGCGGCGGGCCTCGCCCTGCGCACCCAGCAGGTGATCGCCCACGAGAGCGGCATCGCCGGCGTGGCCGATCCCCTGGGCGGCTCGTACGTGGTCGAGGCCTGGACGGAGGAGATCGTCCAGCGGGCCCGGGACTACGTGCGCAGGATCGACGAGATGGGCGGCGCCCTGGCGGCCCTGGAGCGGGGGTTCCAGCAGCGGGAGATCGCCGAGGCGGCCTATCGCTTCCAGATGGCGGTCGAGGACAAGCGGGAGCTGGTCGTCGGGGTCAACGTCTTCCAGTCCGAGCAGGAGGTGCCACGGGAGATCCTGCGCATCGACCCCGCCGCCGAGCAGGAGCAGGTGGAGCGCGTCCGTGCGCTGCGCGAGCGGCGGAACGGGGAGAAAGCCGCCGCCACTCTCGCGGCCCTCACCACCGCGGCGCAAGAGGACCGCAACCTCATGCCGTCCATCCTCGACTGCGTCCGCGCCGCCGTGACGCTCGGAGAGATCTCGGATGCGCTGCGGCAGGTCTACGGCGAGTATCGAGAGACGGACCTGGAGTAGGCCTGGAACGCTTTCCGGCGACCGGCCGTGGCAGGTGACACGGTCCGGCACAACTTCTTGGATCTCCAGGAGACGTGCCCACGAGCCGGGGATAAAGCTCCAATCCCCGCCCTTCCCCCATCCCCTCTCAGCGGCGTAGAATCCGCCCGCACATGTTTTAATTCATTGGGGGGAGACGCCGGCTCGCCGCGCGATCTCACATCTCGTCATGCGGAGCCGAACGGTTCATCTGTCCGGGGGGACGCCCTCCCGCGACAAGCTCATCGCGGCGGCCGATGAGGTGGGGCGGCAGCCCGACTTCGTCCTGGCGTTCCTGCCGCCCGAGGAGAATCTGCGCGATGTCCTCGCCGCCATGACCCTGGCGTGGCCGGACGCCCTCCGCTTTGGCTGCGAGGCGGTGACGCAGGTCGCGGACGGGGAGGTTACCCGCCAGGGGACCGTCCAGCTCTTCTGGCTCGACGACCCGCAGCGTCATCATGCCTGGATCGAGGTCGTCCCCGGCACTCATGGCTCGCCGCCGCCCCTGCAGCGGGTCGAGAGCGTGGCCCGGCGCGTCGTCGCCGCGGACGGCACCCTGCTGCTGATGGATGGCCTGCGCTTCCCCGCCGAGCGCTTCCTCGCCGACCTGCGGCGGAGCCTGCGGGGGCTGCAGGCGCCGGTGGCCGGCGGACTGGCCTCGCAGTCTGAGCCGGTGACCCGCGCCGGGGCCCGGGTGTTCGTGGGCGAGCGGGTGCTGCCCTCGGCCTGCCTGGTGCTGACCCTGCAGGGCATCGCCATGCAGGTCGAGGTGGTGCGTGGCTGGAGCCCGGCCTCCCCCGTCTACACGGTGACGCGGGCGGAGGGGTGCATCGTCCGGGAGATCGACGGCGAGCCGGCCACCGACTGGTACCGGCGTTTCTTCACCGTCGGCGGCGAGCTCGCCCCCATGCCCACGGCGGCCTACCGCTTCCCCCTCCTCGTCGAGGGACCGCGTCCGGAACGCCAGGGGCTCTATCGCACCCTGCGCTTCTTCGACCAGCCACCCGGCGCCGTCACCTTCTGGGGCGACCTGGAGGCGGGGGACCACGTGCGGTTGGGGCTGGGCAACGACGCCTCTCTGGCGAGCCTGGCCGCGGAGCTGCCCGGGCCGCCGCCGGAGGCCGCGGTGGTCTGCTCCTGCATCGGCCGCGGACTGGTGATGGGCGAGCAGGGCTGCCAGGAGGTCGCCGCCGTCCATGGCGCGCTGGGTGGCGCCGCCCTCTCGGGCTTCCTTACCTTCGGGGAGATCGGCCCCACACCCCGGGGCGACCTCGCCTACTACAACCACACGGCCATCCTGGTGCTCCTCCGCGAGGTCGGTCCATGAGCGGTCCCCTCGAGCTCGATCCACTCGGTCTCGACAATGCCATCCTGCGCAATCTGCTGACGCAGACGACGCGGGCCTATGAGCGCCAGATGACGGAGCTGTACGCCGAGAAGGAGCTGGCCCAGGTCACCCTCGCCTCGATCGGCGACGGCGTGCTGGCCACCGATGGCGAGGGGCGGATCAAGTACCTGAACCCCGTCGCCGAGAAGCTCACCGGCTGGGAGCGCGCCGAGGCGCTCGGCAAGCCCCTGCCCGAGATCTTCCACCTCTCCGAGAGCGAGCAGCGGATCGACGACGTGCTGCGCCACTGTCTGGAGGAGGGGCGGAGCTTCCGCCTGGCGGACCGCGTCAGCCTCGAGCGCCGCGACGGCCGGCGCTACGGCATCGAGAGCACCTGCTCCCCCATCCGCGCCCTGGACGGCCGCATCATCGGCGCCGTGCTGGTCTTCCAGGACGTCTCGGACAAGCGCCTCATGGCCCTCCAGCTCGCCCATCAGGCCACCCACGACGAGCTGACGGGGCTGCTCAACCGCCAGGCCTTCGACGGCCACCTGCAACGCGCCCTGGAGGAGGCCCGCAGCCTCTCCAACACCCATGCCCTCTGCTACATGGACCTCGACCAGTTCAAGCTGGTCAACGACACCTGCGGCCACCTCGCCGGCGACGAGCTGCTGTGCCGGGTCACCGCCCTGCTCCAGGACTCGATGCGCGACACCGACCTGGTGGCCCGCCTGGGGGGCGACGAGTTCGGCGTGCTCCTCGCCCGCTGCTCCCTGGAGAGCGCCGAGCGCCAGGTGACGGAGTTCCACCGCGCCCTGCAGCAGTTCCGCTTCACCTGGCGGGACAAGACCTTCGCCATCGGCGCCTCGATCGGCCTGGTGCCCATCACCCGCGAGTTCCGCACCGTGGCCCACCTCCTCTCGGCCGCCGATCACGCCTGCTACGCCGCCAAGGAGAAGGGGCGCAACCGCATCCAGGTCTACCAGGAGGACGATGACACCTTCGTCCGCCGTCACGGCGAGATGAACTGGGTGGTGCGCATCCAGCAGACGCTGGAGCAGGACCGCTTCCGCCTCTTCTCGCAGCAGATCCAGCCCCTCTCCCCCCACGCCGCGCCGGGGCTCTACTTCGAGGTGCTGCTGCGCATGCTGGAGGACGACGGCCGCGTCCACCTGCCCAGCGACTTCATCCGCGCCGCCGAGCGCTACGGCCTGATGCGGTCGATCGACCGCTGGGTGATCCGGAGCTGTATCCAGACCCTGATGAGTCAGCCGCCGCCGTTCCTCGACCTGCTCCAGCTCTGCTCCATCAATCTCTCGGCCGTGTCGCTGGGGGACGACGAGCTGCTGGCCTTCGTCGAGGAGGAGCTGGACGCCTCCGGCGCGCCGCCCGGCAAGCTGTGTTTCGAGATCACGGAGACGACGGCCATCGAGAGCCTCCCGCAGGCCCAGCGCCTCATGGAGCGGCTCGCCGCCCGCGGCGTGCGCTTCGCCCTCGACGACTTTGGCACCGGCATGTCGTCCTATGGCTACCTCAAGGACCTGCCCGTCTCCTTTCTCAAGATCGACGGCAAGTTCATCAAGGACGTGGTCACCGATCCCCTCGACCGGGCGATGGTGGAGTCGATCAACCAGGTGGGGCACGTGATGGGCGTGCGCACCATCGCCGAAGGGGTGACCAGCTCCGCCGTGGTGGAGCGCCTGCGCCTCCTGGGCGTGGACTTCGCCCAGGGGAACTGGATCAGCCCTCCCCGCCCCCTGGCCTCCGCGGCCCTGCCGGGACGGCGGTAGGCCCCGGTAGGCCCCGCCCCTTCCTCTCTGCTATCCTTCACCGCCGACAAGCTGACGGAAAGTCTTGCGCAGGAGGAATTCTCGACGCCATGAAAACGAGCGCTCAGAACGGGAAGGCCGGCGCGGGCGCGGGAACCACCGGGTTCGTCCGCGAGCTCGGCCTCCTCGACTCGACCATGATCGTGGCCGGCTCGATGATCGGCTCGGGCATCTTCATCGTCCCCGCCGAGATCGCCCGGCAGGTGGGCTCGGCCGGCTGGCTGCTCATGGTCTGGGTGGTGACGGGCCTCTTGACCGTGGCCGCCGCCCTCTCCTACGGCGAGTTGGCGGCGATGATGCCGCGGGCCGGCGGCCAGTACGTCTACCTGCGCGAGGCCTTCTCGCCGCTCTGGGGGTTCCTCTACGGCTGGACGCTGTTCCTGGTGATCCAGACCGGCACCATCGCCGCCGTGGC
>JAJKHS010000132.1 GCA_021154885.1 Thermoanaerobaculum sp. | reverse complement strand
CAACGACGAAATGTCCCCACCAGGGCGGGTCGAGCCCCCAACCTGCCGTCCAGACCCGCCCCTACCCTAAGCGTCGAGGCCAAAGTTAGCGCCTATGCCCCGGCCACGGGGTGCCGAATCTTGAGGTACCAATCTGGCACCTCAAGATTCAAGCTGCGGGTTTGGGTGCCGCCCCTCGCCGACCCCCAGCCACCGCGCCAGGAACGGCACGGCCAGCAGGCCGAGGAGGACCGCGAACCACAGCGTTGCCCCGCGGGTCACCAGGGTCACCGAGCCGGCGTCCGCCGTGTCCAGCCCCTGCCCGTGGAGGAGGGCGGCGAGGGCACCCTCGGCGGCGCCCAGCCCGCCGGGGAGCATGGAGAGCGCGCCCAGGAAGGTCGAGCCCGTGTAGTTGAAGATGGAGAGGAGCAACCCGGCCTTCGGCGCGTACTGCCGCACCACCAGAAAGAAGCCCACCCCCTCCGCCCCCCACGCCAGCACCGCCAGCGCCAGCGCGAAGAGCAGCAGCCCCGGCGAAAGGAGCGACCGCAGCCGGTCGTAGACCTCCACCAGACGGGGTATCCGGGGACCCACGACCGGCAGCCTCCCGAGCCCCCGGAAGAGCAACTCCGCCAGGCTCCGCCAGGTGAGCACCGCCACGGCCACGGCCACCCCGGCGAGCCCGGCCGCCGCAATCCAGTGGCCGCCCGGGAAGGGGAGCGATCCCAGCGCGATCAGCAGCAGAACGCCCAGCAGGTCCGTCACCCGCTCGGCCAGCACCGCCGGCACCACCCGCAGCGCCGGTCCGCCCCCCAGCTCCCGCACCAGCCACGCCTTGCCCAGCTCCCCGGCCTTGCCCGGCGTCACCGAGAGGAGGAACCCGGCGAGGAACACGGCCAGGCTCCGGCCCCACGGTAGCCGCACCTCCAGCCGGCGCAGGTACACCTCCCAGCGCACGAAGCGCAGGGCATAGTTGAGGAGCGAGAGGCCAAGGACCGGGACGAGGAGCCGGGGATCGAAGTTGCGGAGACTGGCGGCCAGTTGCCGCGGGTGCGCACTGAGGGCCAGCCCGACCACCACCAGCACGCCGAGGCCCAGCGGTACCAGCAGCCGCCGGCCGAGCCGCTCCAGGCCCGAGCCGCTCGCCTCCGCCTCGCCGACGCTCAGGCCGCCTTCTCTTCTTCCCGCACCGCCTCGGGGTACTCCTCGAACAGGCGCATCCACTTGCTGGTCTTCTTGTAGTGGTCGATGCGGCGCTTGCCAACCGTCGGGTACCAGGCGAAGTCGTGGTAGAAGTACGAGCCGAACACGAAGAAGTAGACCAGCGGCGTGCGGAACAGCAGCTTCTGGATCCCCTTGAGCGGTCCGAACCACACCAGGTCGCCGAAGCGGGAGACCGCGTTGTCCCCCACCGAGAAGTGGAAGTTCCATTTCGAGACGTCCTCGCCCACCACCTCGATGTCCCGCGGATCGCCCACTCCCAGGCCGGCGTCATGGGCCAGCCGGATATAGGGGATCGACATCGGGTCGAAGCCCATCATCTTGGCCGCCACGGCGTCGATGGCCACCTGGTCGCCCGAGGCCATCATGAAGTCCTTCTCCACGGGAACCATCGTCCGCGGCCCCGGGCCGTTGCCGCAGGTCGTGCCGTCCATCACCGCGAAGAGGCCGGAGTGGATCTCCTTCTGGATCGTCAGCAGGTCCACCAGCGTCTCATGGATGTAGGAGTGCGTGTAGTGCCGGCGGGTGTTGAGCAGACCGCCGAAGGCGTTCTTCATCGCCCCCGTGGTGGTGGTGTAGATGTGGCACTTCACCGTCGGCAGGTGGACGATGTTCTTGCCCAGGAAGAACTCGGGAATGGTGATCCCCTCGGGGTAGATCTTCGGCAGCACCAGCATCTTGCCCTTCGGCTGGTAGGTGATCCACTTGAGGTCGTCCGCGAAGCAGTTGTACCGCACCGGCACGCCGTACTTGTCCAGCACCGGCAGGTAGCGGTTGAGCCGCTCGCCCTTCTTGGGATCGGTGACGACCGTGTTGTTCTGGACGCACACCTGGTCCGTGTAGCCGTCGGCCCGCAGTTTCTGGATGGTCCCCTCGAGCTGCCAGGGGGTGGTGTTGGCCCCCGGGAACGGGAAGTGCCAGGAGATGTTGTCCTTGAGGATCGTGGTGGAGCCCGGCGCGAGGTAGCGCTTGACCTCCGCCAGCTCCATGGTGCGCCCGGTGTCCTCGAGGACGCTCTCGGGTTGGGTCTTCAAGACGGCGACGCGCGCTTTAGCCATAAGGATTCTGCTCCAGGGTCGAATTCGGGAGACCCGCCAGGCTGCGACGGAGCAAGAAGTATACCGGACGCGCGACTATACTCGCCCCCCATGCGAACCTGGCTCGCGCGGGGGGCCCTCGCCCTGATGGCGCTCTACCTTCTGATCGCCATCCCGGTCGGGCTGCGCAACACCTTCCTGCGGCTGCGCGCGGCGGTCCGGACGGCGGGCCTGCCGCCCGGGGCGGTCCGGGCGCGGGTCTTTGGCCCGGCGTACGTGGCCGCGGTCGAGCAGATCCGGCGCGCCATCCCTGAGGACGAGCCCTACCTGCTCAGCGAGGCCGGCAAGCCCTACCTGGCGAGCGAGCTGGACCAGCCAGCGGCCATGCTCTGGGTGCGTTTCGACCTCCTGCCGCGCCGCGCCATGGTCCTGCGGCAGGGCCTCCCGCCCGACTGCTGGCGTCAGCAGGTGCGCTGGCTGGTGGTGGCGACCGCTCCGGGCCGGCCGCCCGTGCTCCTCCAGCGTCCCCTCACAGCGCCGCCCCCGGGCTGCCCGCCGGCGCCATGGCTGAGATCACTGAAACCCCTGAGGCCGAGCCCGTGACCGCCGCCTCCGTGGCCGCCAACCTCGGCGGCGTCGCCCTCTTCGCCCTGCCCGGCCTGGGGTTCGCCGAGCTGCTCGCGCCGCTGCGGCGGCTGTCCCTGCCGCGCCGTCTCGGCTATGCGTATCTGCTGGGTGTCGTGGGGATCGGCGGCATCCTCTTCCTTGCTTCCCACCTGTTCGGGGTGCCGCTGCGCCGGCCGGCCATAGCCGTCGTCGCGGTCGTGCCCGTGGTCCTGGGACTGGTCGGATGGGCCCGGCGCCGCCGGCCGGCACCGGCACCCCACCCGGGCCCGTACCGTCGCCGGAATCCCTGGCAGACCCTGGCGGCTCTCGCCATCGCCGCCGTTTGCCTCGGACCCCTGGCCTCGGCGCTGGCCGCGCCGCTGGCGGACTGGGACGGGCGGATGACCTGGGGTTCCCTCGCCTCCTATATCCGCCACGAGGGGACGGTCGACGCCTCCGTGCTGCGGGACGACCACTGGTGGGTCATCCACCCGCGCTATCCCCCCCTGCTGCCGCTGGCCCAGGCCGTGGCGCAGGAGACCTTCGGCGCCGGGGAGGACGAGCAGGACTTCCGGGCCTTCTACGCCGCCTTCCTCGTGGCGCTGCTGTTCGTCGTGCTGGACGGCACCCGGCGCGCGGCCGGCCCGGTCGCGGCGATCCTCACCACCCTGTGTGCCGCCCTGCCGCCTTTCTTCAGCTACGGCGGAGGTGGCGCCACCTCCGCCTACAGCGACCTGGCGCTCGCGGGCTTCTACGGTGCGGGGACGGTGCTGCTCCTGGTGGCCCAGCCGAGCCCCGCCAGCGGATTCGCCGCCGGCTGCCTCCTCGCCGGCGCCGTCCTGACGAAGAACGAAGGCGCGCCGCTCGCCGTGGCCGCTCTGCTGCTGGCGGCCGTGCGGCTGCTCCGCCGCCGGAGCCGTCCCGCGACCGGCTCTCCCGGCGTGGCCTGGTTCGGCGCCGCCGCGGCTCCCGTACTAATTGTCTTCGCCATGCTCGCTTCCTGGCGGGTCGCCATCCCGAACCGCGCCGACGAGGACTACCTCGGCGCCCTCCACCTGACCGACCTGTTCCGCGGCGCCGTCACGCGCCTGCCGGTGATCGTCCCCGAGGCTCTGCGTTGGACCTTCCGCTGGTCCGATTGGCTGGGCTTCTGGATCCTCTTCCTCGCCGTGCTGCTCGCCGGCTGGCCCGCCCTGCGCCGCCCCCTCGCCCGGCGGATGCTGCTCGCCGGGCTCGTCCCCGCCGTTATCGGCTGGGCGGCCTACGCGGTGAGCACCCGCGTCACCGACCTCATCGGCGAGACCTGGGAGCGTTTCCTGCTCCAGGGCTTCGTGCCGCTGACCGTCGTCTTCGCCGCCGCCCTCGGGCATGGGCTGCGGCGGATGAGAGGTAGAATCCTACGAGAGAGCTAAACAGAGCCTCTTCTTGTCTTTCTTTTAGACTAACCACTCCCTCTTCTCCCGGCGGGCCGGGGGAGGCTGGGAGAAGAGGGTCGGGGTGATGAGGGCCAACGGCGCGGAAAGGTAATCCGGCAATCTCCATGACCAACCTCGAAAACCTGCGCGCTACCAACCCGGGCGAGTTTGCCACAATTATGGTGAACCCACCCTAAAATCTCCGCTGCCCAGCCCCTTCTCCCGTTTCAGGGAGGCATCTCCAAGCTGCTGATTAGATGGAGCTTGCGCTCTCATCCGGCCTCGCCGTCCAGGCTGGCACAGCCGTTGCCCTTAGGTGATTCCGACGTTCGACACGAAACGGCTCAGAACTGGAGGTAAAGCATGAAAAAGATCAGCAGTTCCATCACCGCCGGAGTTGCTCTCTTGCTGTTGAGTCTCATGGCGCAGCCCGGCCACGCCTACACGATACAGAAGCTGAATATGGGAGAAGGCCAGATCAAATCTCCCTACCTGCTCACCTGCAACGACGGCGCCCAATTTGGCGTGGGTCTGGATAATCATGGTAGGACTGTATCGACGGACGGGGTGGCGGCCGTCTCCAAGGAAGTGTGCAAGACCCACGGCGGCCTCACAACATCTCCGAGCAAGGGCGGGAAACCAGGGTGGGACAAGGGGTTGCCGAGCATGGTGCTCGTCGCGGATGAGCCGATGAGGACGATGGTACCTCAGCAGGCCAACTTAACGTTAGCTGTCAGCGTCGCTTATCCTACCTGCCCGGCGGGATGGACATTGGTGGCCAACGCTGGAGCCGACACCTGCACCGCGCCCGTCCTGGTTCCGGAATGCCCATCAGGAAAGAAGCTCGTCAAAGATAAAGATACGGATGGGAAGAGAGACGTGTGCCAATAACCCGCGGCCGGTCGAGGCTGTAGGCCTCGTAGAGCGCAGCCGTGAAAGCGAGGAGCCGGCGATTGCTTCGATCGCTTGGGGCGATTCATAGCCCGATCAGGAGGCTGGGGCGACTCCTGGCTTCGGCCTTGCGCCCTTTATCACGAGCCACAGCATGAACGCCATCTCTCCGAGGAGAGCCGGGAAGGCGAGGTTGGAGACCCTGTCCTCGTATTGCGACAAGAAGAAGCCGGTAAAGCTCATGGCCAGATAGGCGAAGCCGTTGACGATCAGCCAGTAGCCCAGGAAGCGGGGCAGAAAGCCCGACCGGATCACAAGGATCGCCAAGGGAAAGAGCCATAGGCCCCAAAGGATCTCGGCGGCAACGATTTCCTGGCGATGCAGACGGATGAACAGCATGGCCAGGGCGTCGCGCTGAGGTTTGTCGAATACGGAAAGGAAATCGGCGCCGCGCACGAGCAGCAGGGCAGCCGCGTCGTTCGTCACGTTGAAGAAGTCGATGGCGGCTGGCAGCACACCACCCAGGATCACCATCAGCACGGCGAGGTTCTGGTCCACTCCCTTGAACAACCGGTAAAGAGCCAGCGCGAGGAAGATCAGGATGGTCCCGCAGAACAGGTCGCCGACGATGCCAAGAGTGAAGAGCAACTGGTGCGCGGCGATGTTGTCGGCCGTCGCGGTGGCGTTCCCACGCACGAACAGAGCGCTGGGGATATAGATCAGGCGAAGGGGAGCGCAGACGACGAGGAGCAGGTACAGGAATCCGGCGACTCGCCCCGGGTTTTTGGTCGAGCTCATGTGTCCCTCCCTTGGAATTCGTTCGTGCCCTCAACCCCATCTATCCCTACGCTCCTGCACGTGATTTGTTACGCCGGTTGCCTCCCAGGGTGCTCACTTGCGTTGCGCCTCGCATCGTGTTGCAATCTGCAGCGCGATGACGCAACACGAGCACGACCTCCGGCGCCAGGAGTTGGAGGCGAGGTACCGGGCCGCCCTGGCGATCCTGGAGGCCGGCCACCGAGCCCAGGTGGAGGAGCTCAAGCGGCTCTGGCAGGCGGAGCGGGAAGCCGAGCTGCAGCCAGAGGCTCCAGCGCCGGTCCCCGAGCCCGTACGACGCTGGAGGTTGAGCCTCCTCGACGAGTGCCGCGACGCGCTCGACCGCCTGCCGGAGGAGTTCGACAAGGATGACCTTCTCCGGGTCCTGAGCTTTTCCCCGCACCGGAGCTCTCTTCAGGGCGCTCCAGCAACTCGGATGGGAGGGACGGATCGCCGTCAATTCCGTCGGGACCAACCGGAAGGCGAGCGTCTACCGTCAACTGCCGCCGGGGAGCGGCTCCGAGACGCCACGGTAGGCAGCGAAGCGCTCCCGGAGCGTTCCCGCAACGCGGAGGAATGCTCCACCTCCGCCGCGGAACGCTCGACCTCTGCTGCGGAATGCTCCGCCGCGTTGCCGGTGCGTTTCTCCGCGTTGCCGGCGCGTTCCGCCGCGTTGCGGGAGCGCTCCTCCGCGTTGCCGGCGGCTCCCTCCGCGTTGCGGGAACGCTCCTCCGCGTTGCCGGAGCATTTCTCCGCGTTGCTGGAACGCTCCGCCGCGTCTCGCGAGCGTTCCTCCGCGTTGCATGAACGCTCCGTGTCGCGATCGAATAGACGGCGAACCAGGGCCGAACGTATGAAAGAGATGGCCCCTCTGGGGATTGC
The DNA here is from genome assembly GCA_021154885.1 of Thermoanaerobaculum sp. Taxonomy (GTDB): domain Bacteria; phylum Acidobacteriota; class Thermoanaerobaculia; order Multivoradales; family UBA5704; genus DATARR01. The sequence goes on along the minus strand of JAJKHS010000132.1, from coordinate 66,181 downwards.
AGCCCTGGAGATCACCAGAGAGGGGCCGCAGCCGATCCGTTGTCACCTGACCCAGCAGGCCGCCACTCCCTTGGGAGCGCCGGCGTCCTACCGGCCTTCTTGCCCGCTCGCCTCCCGCCGGTCCGGCAAAGGGATTATACGTTGCCAGAACACCGATCTCCTTGATTTTATGGATACATTCGCACACCGGGTACGATCCTGCACCTTGTCTGAGCGCATGAGCAAAAGCCGCTGATTGCAGGGTGCTTAGCCATCTTCCCAGAACCTATTGCCGAGTCTTAGAAACCGGTGTAAGCTTCAACCTGCATGGAATGAACAAGTTATCCGGGCGAGCCTCTGAATTGACCGAGGAAAAGGAGATTGACGCTAAGCATTCCTGGAGGAGAGGGCGTAGGCGGATAAACGTTTGACGATGAGGTTGGCCACCTTAGCTAGTCGGAGACCTTCTAATGCATGAATATGACGTGGCGTTCTCATTCGCGGGAGAGGATTGTAGTTATGTAGACGGTACCTTCCAACGGCTTAAGGCGCTTGGAATAAAGACATTCTACGATCGCGACCAGGTAGTCGAACTGTGGGGGCAGGATCTTTACCAATATCTCTCGGATGTATACTCAACAAAGGCCAAGTATTGTGTCATCTTTTTGTCGCGACATTATGCAACAAGATTATGGACAAGGCATGAGTTGAAGAGTGCGCAGGCGCGTGCATTCCAAGAGAATCGTGAGTACCTGCTACCTGCGCGGTTTGATGATACCGAGATTCCTGGCCTACTTCAAACAATAGGTTATGTTGACCTACGATCTATGGGCCCCTCTCAATTTGCAGACATGGTATACGCTAAGGTTCGATCCGATGTACCGGTAGGAGAAGCAGGTTCAGTTCAGATTAGCTCTGACCTAGAGAAGGAACTAGCTGAGGCGGTTATTCTAGCGGAAGACTACCTTCTTCCGCAGCCCCTGAGTATGGCAGAGGCAGTCGCTGCAGTTGTGCGGAAATCTTTCGAGCATAGAAATGCGAAGGCTGCCTATCGCGTCGTGGGCTATTTGGCCTATCAAGTAGCCGCTAGGCAGGGTGAGAACTTGGCTTCTTGGGCCTTGGAATTGACCGCATGCCTTGGGCGTGAGCGCAAGGAGGCGCTTGAACGCAATGAAACTAGGCCCCTTTGGCAACTGCTTGTTTGCCTCAACCAAGTATCTCGAGTACAACTCACGTATTCCGATCGGGACTACTTACTAAGCGCACTCCATGATATGCAATCATTTTTGAGAGAACATCCTCACATCGATCCGGGTGGCGAATGCAAGTGGAAGATTGGAAATATGATATGAGTGCTTGTGCGTTAGTGAACGACTGGCCAACCCGGTCACTCCAGCGGACGCTTGCTGCCGTTTAGGCTCCCTTACTTCCTGAGCGGTTTGACGATGATGAGTAAAAGAACACATCCAACGCTGCATCGGGCGGCAACCGCGCCTTGCGTGTTTGCCGCTTCCCCGGTGCCAGCCAAATTTGGTTCAGCTAAGGTGTGATCTCTCCGGGAGAGCCCCTGATCAGCCAGAATTCGGGCGTATCTGGGGCGATGCAGTCTGAAGAGAGGCGATCATAGGGCTTCTTCGCCGCAGACGACTCTCAGGATCGTGGGAGCTGCGCCTCTCGGAGCACAACTCTCCCCTTTTCTTGGCTCAGAAAGTCGATGGGAATCTGCTTGCGGCTAGGGTTCGCTCAACCAGCTCGGACGAACTGCAGATGGGGTGGAAAGCTGCCGGTGGGGAAGCGAGCTGTGCGGTCGCCGGATCGCAGCTTTTCGGCGGCGTCGCGGAAGGCCCCGACGAAGAGGCCGTAGGCCTCGTAGAGCGCCCGGCGCGTCTCGCGGCTCCAAGCGTGAAAGCGAGGCGCCGGCGACTTCTTCGATTTCTTGGGGCGAGTGTGAGGATCCTGCGCCAGAACCGCCTCGACACCGAGAGACGGCATGTCTTGTCTTGCGGCTGAAGCCTCGATTTCGATTTCGTTGACCAACGAGGAGACCCGCGCCCGGATCTGCTCCGGGGTGAGACCTTGCCAACAGGGGAGAGGATCGAGCTTGAAGCTTTCCGGAGTCGCATAGCGGAGGCGGTCAAAGTCCTCCCGCCGCGTGCGCGCAGCGTTCTCTTGTGACCGGTCGAACCAGTACCCTGTGAGCGGCTCGCCGTTGAGCAGGGCGTGAACACAGTGGACGCCCGGCCATTGACCGGGACTATCCACAAGGCCTTCCTTGGCGCCGTGGCTGACGACGTACTTCAGCCGTCCAGCCTGGGCACCTTCCTCCTCGCTGATTACGATGGACCGGTAGCGACGGGACCAGAATTTCTCCCCCCAATCGACCAGCCGCCCTGCTTCGCGTGCGAGGTTGGAGTTGAGATAGCACATGAACGAGGAGAGCTGCTCAGCGTCCTTTACCCACAGGATCAGGTGGTAGTGATTGGAGGCGAAGGCGAAGCCGCAGATCCTGACTTCGTACATCTGCTTGGCTCGGGCCAGGATGCCGATGATGATCTCGTTGAGCTCCTTGCTGGGCAGGAGGAGAAGTCGTCCATGGACGGTGCGGCAGGTCACTTCGACGAGAGAGCCGCCTTCTGGGATCCAACGCAGGGGCCGTGACATGGGCGGGCTCCTGTGTCAAAGATCCTGCCAGCTTCGCACTTTAAGCAGAAGTCTATATTTCTCAATCTCTTAGGCCAGAAAGCTGTCAGCTCCCCGGTTTCCCTGGAGTGCAGAAGATTCAGCGGATGGTTTGTGTTTCCCTGGCTCTTCCAGCGATCCGCCCCTCTGCCGGGCGTCCACTTTCCGCACTACGGCGTGTGTCAGAAGATTCAGCGGTTTGCGCGATCTTCTGCACCACCTGGCAATCCAGAGCGGAGCGCACCTCGTTCCTCGAAACGGCTGGCACCGGGGGGGGACGTCGACGAGGCGGCTCTGCGCGTGTACGACCTCCTGGCGGCGACCTGCGAAGCGACAAGTTCCAGGCGTACGTCCTTCAAGAGGTGTTCACCGAGCTCGTGCTCAACCGTCGAGGCCCGCAAGGAAAGTGTCTGACGATTCCAGGGGTTGACACGGCGCCGAGCGGAGGCTACTCTCTCTCTACGCGTGTCTGAAACAGCGGGTCGAGCGGACTGGAACCTTCCAATCGCGTGGTTCTTGCTGCTCATCACAAGAACGGACGAAAGGGCCTCATAAATGAATGGCAAACAGGACGTTTCAGCGCAACAGCTCGCCGCGCAGGGTATCTCGCAGATGGGGGCGTACTCGACGACGGTGGCGTACGTCGTTCAGTTCTATCCACTATGGTTCACGTACAATCAGTCGCGGTTCGCCACACACAACCGCCTCGTCGGCCCTGACCAGGTTACCCCCCTCTACCAGATTGTGGTTGCGATCAACGTCGACACGCTTTATGCCAGTACCTTCCTCGAGCTGGCGGCCCAGCCGGTGGTCCTGACGATCCCTGAAACGACCGCCACCTACTCAATGCTCACGCTGGACCCCTATGGCGATATTTTCCAGACGGGCATCCCGTCGATGACGCCGGGAACCTATGCCCTCACCGGGCCCGGATTCACCGGGACGCTTCCCGCCGGGATCACCCCCATCGCGATGCCTCTCGACATTTCCGTGTTGATCTTCCGGGCAGACAAGTTCTCTTCAACCGGCCAGGACCAGACTTCGGAAGCCGAACAGTTCCGCACGTCGCTGAGGCTTCAAACGCTCTCCGACTATATCGATGATCCCTCCGGAGGTACGGCGTGGATCCTTCCGGAAGTCGCATTCGCCATACCGTACAAGACGATTGCCGACAACCTGGCCACGAGAGATCCGATCACATTCTTAAGGCAGCTCCAAACGGCGGTCGCGTCGTCCAACACGCCGCCGATGCCGTCGGCCGTACAGGCTCTGGCGGACCATTTCAATCTCCTCTTTGGCGGTGGCAGTGCGAAACAGTCCGAGTTTGCTGTCGGCGCTCAGGCAGCCCACGAGTTGATCCTGGACCAGTACCTCACGCATACGGGTCCGACGAACTGGATCACGTTCACCAATATCGGTGCATGGGGTCACAACGTCGTCGAAAGGTCGTCGATCACGGAGTTCATCCAGTACGGCAACGGACGCAGCACAGCGGCGTACTACCACGCGTTCAAGGATGCCACGGGCGTCCCGCTCGACGGCAACAACAAAGAGGGCTACGTCCTCACGTTTGCCGCCGGGCAGATCCCGCAGGCGCAGCGCTTCTGGTCTGTGACTGCGTACACTCCGGATTCGATCGAGCTGATCGACAACTCTGCGAACAAGTACGAGGTCGCCAGCTACGAGCAGGGGCTGCAGACCATGCCGACGGCTCGCTCTCGATCTACATAGCCACGGAGCTCCCCCCGGGCGTTCCCACTGCGAACTGGCTTCCGGTTGCGCACCGGCGGTTCAACGTAATGCTCCGCGTCTACGGCCCGGAGGGAAGCGTCGCCAACGACACCTACGTCCCCCCGGGCATCCAGAGGAATACCGCATGAGCTCGCTCGCCGATGTCGAAATCCCGCTCCCGGCTCCGACTTACCCATGAAAGCGGACTCATTCCGGGCCGCTGACGTGGAAGAGGAGCCAACGTCATGAAATTCATGCTGATGATGAACACCCCGCGCGACGGCTACGCCCAGTACATGAGCTGGCCGAAGAAGGTTCTCGACGCAAACATCGCCTTCATGATCGAGCTCAGCCAGAAGCTGAGCGCCGCGGGCGAGCTGGTGGGCACGGAAGGACTGGCATCGCCGCTGCAGGCGAAGCTCGTTCGCGCCGGCACGGACGGCAAGCCGATCACCGACGGTGTGTTCCCCGAGTCCAAGGAGTTCCTCGCGGGCTACTGGATCGTGGACGTCGACAGTCCCGAGCGCGCGTATGAGATCGCCGCGGAGGTGTCCTCTACGCCAAGCATTGGCCGTGGTTGCGGACGAGACGCCAGTCGTCGCCGCACCCGCGCTCTACAGCGAGCCGTTGATCGATCCCGACGCGGGGCTCGATCTGCTGACAGCGCTCGACGAGGACGAGCGGCTGAGCGGCAATCATCGCCTGGATGCGGTGCGCGCTCATCTCCTCGAGCGTGCCGGCCATCGCCAGGCGGCGGTGGCGCTCTATCGCGCGGCCGCAGAGAAAACGACGAGCGTTCCGGAGCGAAGCTACCTGATGATGCGCGCGGCGCGGCTGAGCGAAGCACCGTGATGACGGCGGGAGGATACAAAATGGACACTTTTTGGAGATCGATCCTCTGGCAGCAGTTCGGGGCCGCTATCGACATGCTCGAAAATGCCCTGCTCGCCTGTCCCGACGAGCTCTGGAACGACCGCTCGAAACGACCGGAGTTCTGGTATGTCGTCTATCACACGCTCTTCTTCCTCGACCTTTACCTGTCCGGCTCGGTGGAGGGATTCGCTCCGCCTGCACCCTTCACAATGGACGAGTTGGACCCGGCGGGGCTGCTTCCCGAACGGCCGTATACGAAGGCCGAGCTTCAAATCTATCTCGCGCATGGCCGCAGGAAGTGCCAGGCGACGATCGAAGCTCTGACGGATGAGAAGGCTCGGCGACGTTGTAAGTTCGAATGGGTGGACCTCAGCGGCGCGGAGCTGCTTCTGTACAATATGCGCCACGTCCAGCACCATGCCGCACAGTTGAACCTGATTCTCCGGCAGACGATCGATTCGGCCCCCCGCTGGGTCGCCAAGGCGAAGAGCGGTGAATGAGCGCTCGGACGTCTAGCCCTGGTAGGGCACCCGTTCCCGGATCTTGTTGAATCCCAGTCTCTGGAAGAGCTCCTCGATGCGGGCGGAATCGGCGCCGCGGTATTCAAGGTCCTTCAGGTTGGCGGTGACGCCGGGGACTTCGCGGGCAACGGTGGCGAGCCGCTTGGAGAGGAAGGCGAGGTCCCGGTTGGCTACCAGCTTGGTGTGGAGGGATTTGGCGCCGCGGATGGAGGCGGCGAGCCAGGGGAGCTCGTCCAGCCGGTCGTAGAGGTCCTCCAGGTGGCCGAAGCGGGCCAGGAGCTCGGCCGCGGACTTGCCGCCGATCCCTTTGACTCCGGGGATGTTGTCCACGCTGTCGCCGGCGAGGCCGAGATAGTCGGTCATCTGGTCCGGCCGCACGCCGAACTTCTCGAAGACGGTCTCGGGGGTGAGGCGGATCCCCTTGGCGAAGTCGAGGAGGGAGGTCCGCTCGTCCACGAGCTGGGCGAGGTCCTTGTCCGAGGTGACGATGACCGCGCCGTGCCCTCCCTTCTCCAGCCGGGCACAGAGGGCGCCGATCAGGTCGTCCGCCTCGTAGCGGTCGTCGACGAAGGTGGCGGCGCCGAGGGCTGCGGCGATCTCCTCGCAGGCCGTGAGCTGGGCTTCGAGCTCGGGCGGTGGCAGCACCCGCTGCTGCTTGTAGGCGGGATAGAAGTCGTTGCGGAAGCTGGAGTTGAGGCTGCGGTCGAAGGTCACGGCGAGATGGGTGGGCTTCTCGTCGGCGATCAGCTTGAGGAGGAACGAGGTGAAGCCGTAGGAGGCCGCTGCCGGCTGGCCATCCGGCATCTTGATGCTCGACGGCAGGGAGAAGTGGGCCCGGAAGATGTACGGGCTGGCATCCACCAGGTAGACGGTCGCCATCGCCTAGGCTCCAAAGAACGACCTGACGGCCGCCCCCACCGCTTCCAGCTCCTCGTTCGTCAGCTCGGGGAAGACGGGAAGGCAGAGCACCTCGCGCCCCGCGGCTGTGGCGATGGGCAGGTCGCCGTCGCGGACCTCCACCAGGCCGGCCAGGGCGGGCTGGTGGTGGAGGGGCGAGGGGTAGTGGATGGCCGAGGCGATGCCGGCGGCTTTGAGGTGGGCCATGAGCTCGTCGCGCCGGGCGGTGCGGACGGTGAGCTGGTGGTAGACGGACTGCACCCCGGGCCGGTCCGGCAGCAGGCGCAGGTCGCCCACGCCGGCGAGGGCGCCGTGGTAGCGGCAGGCGATCTCCCCCCGGCGGGCGTTGTCCGCGTCGAGCAGCGGCAGGCGGCAGTTGAGGACGGCGGCCTGGAGGCTGTCGAGCCGGCTGTTGGTGCCCACGGCGACGTGGTGGTAGCGGCTGGTCTGGCCGTGGTTGCCCAGGCTCCGCACCCGCTCGACCAGCTCGCGGTCGTTGCCGGTGGCGGCGCCGCCATCGCCGAAGCAGCCGAGGTTCTTGGTGGGGTAGAAGCTCCAGGCTGCGAGCTGGCCGAAGCCCCCGACCCGCGTCCCCTGCCAGCGGGCGCCGTGGGCCTGGGCGGCGTCCTCCACCAGCCACAGGCCGTGCTTCCGGCACAGGGCGAGGATGCCGTCCACGTCGAAGGGACGGCCATAGAGGTGGACGCCGAGGATGCCCACCGTCCGCGCGGTGACCCGGGCCGCGGCGTCCGCCGGATCGAGGTTCAGTGTCTCCGGATCGACGTCGGCGAAGACGACCTTGCCGCCCAGCAGGACCACGGCCTCGGCAGTGGCGAAGAAGCTGAAGGCGGGGACGATCACCTCGTCGCCGGGTTTGAGGCCCAGGGCGCGGAGGGCGAGGATCAGGGCGTCGGTGCCGTTGCCGAGGGCGACGCAGGCCGCCACCCCCAGGTAGGAGGCGAAGGCGGTCTCGAACTCCCGCACCTCGGGGCCGAGGACGAAGGAGGAGTCGTCGAGGATCTTTCGCCAGCGCTCGTCGAGCTGCGAGGCGATGCGCCGCCGGGTACGGCCGAGGTCGAGGATGGGGACGTTCATGGCGGGGCGGATTCTATCCCGTCCGGCCGCAGGGGGTAGCGGGTCCAGGGGGTGTCATAGACCACGATCTCGCTTCCTCCCATGGTGATGTTGTTCGGGATCTCCAGATGGTGGACGGGCCGGAAGCGCGGGTCGCGGGCCACGCCGCGCACCCAGGAGGGAAAGATCACGACGTAGTCCGGCCGCCGCCGCTCGACGGCGGCCACCATGGCGTCATCCCAGGGCACGCCGGCCGCCGCGGCCCGCTGCACCTCGCGGCGGATCTCCGGGGTGGCGATGCTCGCCAGGTCGACGATCGGGTTGGGGAGCAGGTACTTGATGGCGCCGATGTCGTTGACCGCCAGCACGGCCTCGGGGGGGACGCGCGCCGCCAGCCATTGCGCGACGGCCACGTCGCTCTCCTGGACGTTGGCCACGTTCTGCACGTAGAAGTCTTCGCCCCGGAGAAGGTTGACCAGGGTGGGGGCGAAGAGAAGGGCGAGGCCGAGGGCGGCCAGGGCGATGCGCAGGAGCGGCGGGCGCAGCAGGGTCCCCAGGGTGCGGACGGAGTCCTCGAGGCCGAGGACGCCGAGGATCACCAGCACCGGGAAGAGGGGAAAATAGTAGCGGCCGAAGTTGCCCAGCATCTGGGTGGGCCCCGGGGTGAGCACCGAGTAGGCAAGGGGGAGGCCGAAGAGCCAGAGGGCCGGCAGCAGACTGCGGTCCCGGGGCGTCCCCAGGCGGGCGGCGAGGGCCACGGCGCCGGCGCCGGCGAACAGGGTCATCCAGGGCTGGGGCTGGAAGAACAGGTTGAGGACGTTCACGAGGTAGCGCTGGTTGGGCCAGAGGCCGTGCGCGCCGCCGCCCCCCTTGGCCGCCCAGGTGGTGGGCAGGACGGAACCGCCCGCCCATGCGTAAAAGAGACAGGGGCCGGCCAGTGCGCAGACGGCGAAGGCCGCGCCCAGGAGCAGGGTCCTGAGGGAGGGGAGGCGCCAGCGGGGCGGTCCCTGGGAGCCCTCGTCCGGAGCGAAGACCAGGAGGCGGTCCAGGAAGGCCAGAGCGAGGAGCAGGATGCCCTCGGGCCGCGCCAGGGCGCCGACGGCCAGGACGCCCGCGGAGAGGGGGAGGCGGCCGGGAGCGGCGCGTTCGCGCCGTTCGCGCAGATGGAGGATCATCCCCCACAGCGAGAGCAGGATGAAGAGCGGGATCTCCATCCCCGAGAGGGCGGACCACACGAGCCAGCTCGTGGCGAGCGTGAGCCCCGCGGCCAGAGCGGCGAGGCCGGGCGAGAGGCCCAGCTCGCGGCTGAGGCGCCGGGTGGCGTCGATGCCGGCGAGATGGAGGGCGATGCCGAGGGCCTTGGTCCAGGCGATCACGCTCCCCGGGAACAGGAAGAGCAGCGAGAGCAGGGCCGTCCACAGGGGAGCGGTCGAGCCGGTCACGAGGTGGCCGGGGTTGTAGGAGAGCCCGCGGCCGCGGGCCAGATTGCGAGCGAACTGCAGATGGATCCAACTGTCGTCGAGTGGAAAGCCGAGCCCGCCCTTCAGCCGGGCGATCTCCGCCAGCAGGTAGCGCAGGCAGACCACGGCTCCAGCCAGGAGGAGGAGCGGGCCGGCGGGGAAGCGGCGCCGGGGGGAGAGCGCATCTTCTGGAGAGACATCGGTAGAGGTCATGGGGGGCTCACGGATGCAGCGCAGCATACACAACTGGCGAAGACGGGTTTATGATCGCGGGTCCCATGACTCTCAACGTCCTCGAACCCCGACGCCGGCGGGCTGCCCGGATCGCCCTGTACTCCAGCCTGGTGCTGGTGGGGGGCGTCACCTTCGGCATGGTGAAGCTCCTCGACCGCCCCCTGAAGGCGCACCGCAACGAGGAGTGGGCGCAACGCGATTACGCCCACATGCCCGAGGTCGAGCTGCTTCAGCACTACGTGCAGATCGACACCAGCGAGGCCACCGGCGACGAGATGGCGGGCGCCCGGTTCCTGGCCCGTCAGTTCGCGGCCGCGGGAATCCCCTACCGCATCGAGCCGGTGGGACCGAAGAAGGCCAACCTCTACGCCTGGCTGGACGGCAAGGACCCCCATCCGCTGGTGCTCCACAACCATCTCGACGTCTCGGCGGTCGATCCCAAGGAGTGGTTCTCGCCCCCCTTCGAGGCGCGGATCGACGGCCCGTGGATCTATGGCCGCGGCGTCTTCGACATGAAGAGCATCGCCATTGCCCAGATGCTGGCGATGATCGACCTGAAGAAGAGCGGCGTTCCCCTGAAGCACTCCGTCCTCTTCCTCGGCACCAGCAGCGAGGAGCGGGGGAGCCGCCTCGGGGTGCGCCGCCTCGTCCAGCTCGACCCGCAGAGGGTCCGCAACTTCTGGGCGGTGCTCACCGAAGGGGGTGTGGTCGAGGCCCGGGCCCGCGACGAGATCAAGTTCTGGGGCACCGAGGTCGCCCAGCGGCACTATGCCGACCTCACCGTCTGCAGCGGCGACCGCGAGCCGCTCGAGCAGCTCCGCAAGACGCTGCTGGAGATCGGGCCCACGGAGACCGACCTGCGGCTGACGCCGGAGGCCGCGGCGACGCTCGCCGCCTACGGTCCGACCCGCGACCGCTCGGACCTGCGGGACCTCGTCACCCACCCCGAGAAGGCGATGACGGACATCGCCGCCTACCGCAAGCTGCCCGGCTATCTGCGGTCCATGCTGCGCAACGAGGCGGTGCCGTTCAAGGTGGAGCCGGCGCCCGGCGGCGGCTACGAGATGCTGATCAAGTTCCAGCTCCTGCCAGGGGAGGAGCTGGCGAAGGTCCGCGACCGGCTCGTACCGCCCTGGCTGACCTTCGGCCTCACCCTCCGGCTCGACGCGCCCGACTCGGCCCGCGCCGGCAGCCCGCTGGACAATCCGGTCTTCCAGGGTCTCCAGGCGACCCTCCACGACAGCTACCCCGACGCCCCGCTGGGGCCCTACTTCCTGCCCATGACCGCCACCGACGCCCGCTTCTTCCGCGCCCTGGGGGTGCCGACCTACGGCTTCTCTCCGTTCCTCATCATGAACTCGGATACCCTGCAGGTCGACGCCGCGAACGAGCGCTTCGCCCTGCCGGGCTTCGTGGACGGCGTGGCCCTCTACAGCAAGGCGGTTCGCCGCCTGGTGTCTGACACTTAGTGGTACGCGCCGGTGTCAAATTTTGTCGTGGCCGAAAGTGAAACTGAAGAAAACAAACAACTTACTGGACGAAGACCCCTGGCATCGACCCTGCTTTATCTCCGGGTGACAAGGCTCCGCGGATTTCCCGGGGGCGAGAAGTGAAAACCAGGGGAGGAGACCCTACCATGTTGACGAAGATCCGTAACCGGCAAAAGGGCTTCACGCTGATCGAGCTGCTGATCGTGGTGGCGATCATCGGTATCATCGCGGCGCTGCTCATCCCGAACTTCCTGGACGCGCTCCAGAAGGCGAAGCAGAAGCGGACGGTGGCTGACATGCGCAACACCGGCACCGCGATGTTCTCATGGCTGACCGACCAGGTCGGCGCGGCCGCCGCCGGCCAGACCGCCACCGAGATCAACCTCGGTGACGCCCTCGTCTACGGCTCCGCGAAGACGGCCGGCGAGATCAGCACCTTCCTCGTGCCGCAGTACCTCCAGTCGGTGCCGGACAAGGACGGCTGGAAGCATGCCTACGACTACTACGTCGGCCCCAACGTGCTCGCCAAGAACGTGCTGGCGGTCCGGTCGGACGGCCGCGACACGACTTCTTCCACCGACAAGTACACGGTTGCCGGCTTCGAGCCCACCGACTACGACCAGGACATCGTCTGGGCCGACGGCTTCTTCGTGCGCTGGCCGCAGAAGACCAACTAACCAACCGCGAGTTGCTCTCGCGAGATTCTCGCCCGTCGCTAGGGGGCGCCCTCCGGGGCGGCCCCTTTTTTTCGTTTACGCTATACCTGCCCCATGCGCTGCCTCCGATCCTCCATCCTGCTCGCCCTGCTCCTGTCCGCGGTGCCGCCGGCCGCCCCGGCCGCCGCACCCACGCTGTCGGAACCGGCGGGCTGGCTTCAGCAATACCTGCGTCTCGACACCTCGAATCCGCCGGGCAACGAGCAGCGGGCGGCGGACTTCCTCGCCGGTATCCTCCAGCGGGAGGGCATTGCCTCGCGGATGGTGAAGACGCCGGAAGGCCGGGCCAACCTCTGGGCCCGGCTCTCCTCCCCGGCGAGCGGCGGCCGTGCCGTCCTGCTCCTGCACCACATGGACGTCGTGCCGCCCGGGCCGGGGTGGAGCGTCGAGCCGTTCGCCGGCCGAGTGCGGGACGGCTACCTCTGGGGGCGCGGTGCCCTCGACGACAAGAGTCTGGGGATCGTCCAACTCGCCGCTCTGGTGGACCTCAAGCGCCGCCGGGCTCCTCTGGCCCGCGACGTGATCTTTCTCGCCGTGGCCGACGAGGAGAACGGCGGCCTGCGCGGCACGGCCTGGCTGCTCGCCCAGCACCCCGAGCTCTTCCAGGGGGTCGAGGCGGTGGTCGGCGAGGGTGGCAGGAGCCAGACGGGCGCGGGTGGCAAGCTCCTCTGGTGGGGGATCGAGGTATCCCAGAAGCGCCCGCTCTGGCTCGAGGTCTCCACCTCCGGCCGCGGCGGCCACGGCGCGGGCCTGAACCCCGACAGCGCCAACCACCAGCTCGTCCAGGGGCTGGCCCGCCTGCTCGGCGCGCCCCCCAGGTTCCGGGTCAGCCCGCCCGTCCGCGACTACTGCCGGGCCATGGCGCCGCTCCAGAACAAGTATTGGCGCCGCATCTTCTCCAATGTTGACGCCGTCATCGCCGAGAACGGCCCGAAGGAGTTCCTGATGCCGGGGATGGCGAACCTGTTTCTCGACACCGTGCAGGTGACCGTCCTGCGCGGCGGGGACCGGATCAACGTCATCCCCGCCGCCGCCTCGGCCCGGATCGACGTCCGCCTGCTGCCCGACACGGATGCGAACGCCTTCCTGAAGAACGGCGAGCGCCTGCTGGGCCCGGGCTTCGACGTCAAGGTGCTGGTGACCTCACCGCCCACGCCGCCGTCGCCGGTCTCCGGCCGCCTCTACGGCGCGCTGGAGCGGGCCCTGCGGCCCGAGGCTCCGGTGGTGCCGACGTTCATCGCCGGCTTCACCGATTCCCGCTTCTTCCGCGAGCGGGGCATCGCCGCCTACGGCCTTTCACCCTTTCGGCTCGGCCCCGAGGACACGCAGGGGATCCATGGCCCGAACGAGCGGATCTCGCTGCCGGAGCTCGACCGCGGGGTTGATCGAATGCGCCGAATCCTATCTTTCTATGTCTCTGCAGCGCAGTGACATCCTGTGGGCGGCAGGCTGACGTTTTTTGTTAGGCCGGCTTCCCCTTCGAGCGCTGAAATCTTGAGTTTTCAATAGTTTAGGAGGAGCCTCCGGCTGGCACGCCCCTTGCCCTGAGAGAACGTCCATCGCATGGGGGAGACCTTGATCATGAAGCGTAGACTCGCAGGGAAACAGACGGGCTTTACGCTCATCGAGCTGCTGATCGTCATTGCGATCATCGGCATTCTGGCCGCCATCCTGATCCCGAACCTGCTGGACGCCATGCAGAAGGCGAAGCAGAAGCGGACGTTGGCGGACATGCGGATCACCGGCACGGCGATGTTCTCCTGGTTGTCCGACCAGGTGGGGGCGGCGGCGGCCGGTGCGACGGCGACGAACATCAACATCAGCGATTACAAGGCGATGACGCTGACGGACCTCCAGACGCTCCTGGTGCCGGCGTACATCGAGCGGGTCGTGGACCGGGACGGTTGGAAGAACCCCTACCAGTACTTCCTCGACCCTGTGAACGTCCAGTCGCAGCACCTGATGGTCATCGGCAGCGGCGGGCGGGACAACAGCGACATCACCGGCAGCTACACGGTGGCCGGGTTCGAGCCCACGGACTACGATCAGGACATCGTCTGGGCGGACGGCTTCTTCGTACGGTGGCCGCAGAAGTAGCTCGCTGCCCGCCGGAGTTCAGCCCCCGGCGGGGTAGAATGCGGCGCAGGACTCCTTGCGAATGCGCCGCCGGACCGTCACGATCCTGCCAGCTCTCCTTGCGTCGGCCTGGCTCCTGAGCTTCTTCGCGCCCGTGCTCTCGCCGCGGCGGGCGCTGGCGAACCGGGACGTCCCGACTTTCCATCTCCCCCTGCGGACAGCTTTCCGTGAGCTGGCGGCCTTCGGGCTCCCGGCGTGGAACCCCTGGGTGCACGGCGGCGCTCCCGTGCTGTCGAACCCGAGCTACGCGGCCTTCTATCCTCCGAGCTGGCTCGTCCTGGCGGTGCCGCCCGCCTATGCCCTGAGCCTGCTGGCGGTGCTGCACGCGGCCATCGCGTTCGCCGGCGCCGCGTTCCTGGCGCGCCGCCTGGGCTGCGGGCGGGGCACGGCGGTGCTCGCGGGGCTCGGGTTTGCGGGGTGCGGCGTCTATGTCTCCTGCCTGAGCGCCCTCACTCTCTATTGGGGCATCGCCTGGCTCCCCTGGGCGCTGGCCTGGGGGGACGAGGCGCTGACGGCTTCTCAGGGGGAGCGGTGGTGGCGGCCGGGGCTGCTGTCCGCGGGGGCCCTGGGGCTCGCGCTGCTCAACGGCGAGCCGGCCACGGCGATGATGATTGGCATGGGACTGCTGGCGCTGGCCGCTGCCACGGCCGTCCGGCGCGGCGGCAGCGGGGGACAGGCCGCGGTCCGGGTCGCGGTACCCCTCCTCGTGGCGGCGGCGCTCGCCGCGGTGCAGCTCCTGCCCACCCTCGGCCGGCTCGCCGAGTCGTCGCGCCGCGGCCTCAGCCTCGCCGCGGCCGCCGACTGGTCGCTGTCGCCGGCGCGGCTGATCGAGGTCGTCTTCCCCCGTTTCTTCGGCGACGTGACGCGGGGTGTGGAGGGGCTCTCCCTGGGCTGGACGGTCAACGACGGCCACTATCCCTACGTCGAGTCGCTCTATCCCGGCCTGCTGCTGACCGTCCTGGGGATCCCCGCCCTGCTGCGCGGCGGCATCCCGCGGCGCGGCGCGTGGGCCCTCGCCTGTGCCGGCGGCTGGTTCCTCGCCCTGGGGCGCCACAATCCAGGCTATGCGTGGCTGCGCCGGGCATTCCCGCCGCTGGCGGTGCTGCGCTACCCGGAGAAGTTCGCCGTGCTCGCCGTGCTCGTCCTGGCCCTGGCGGGAGCCCTGGGCTGGCAGCGGCTCCTCGACGAGCGCCGGGCCGGGCGTCCACAGGCCGCCGGCCTCCCTTTCGTCCTGGCGCTGGCGGTGCTGGCGACCGCCGCGGCCCTGGCGCTCCTGCTCCGGCTGGCGCCGGGCGCCGGCCTGCGGTTCATCGCCGCCAACACCGACCCCAATCTGGGTGAGGCGGGACGCGCCGCCGCTCTGGGCTACCTGCGCGGCGAGAGCTGGGCTGCGGTGGCCACGGTGGCGGCCGTGGCCGCGCTGCTGGCGCTCTGCCGCTGGAGCCGTTCTCCGGCGCGCCTGCTCCAGGGCCTGGCCCTCCTCCTCCTGGCCGCCGATCTCTGGCGCGCCGAGCACGGGCTGTTGCGGTCCGTCCCGGCCGCGCTCTACAGCACCCCGCCGCCGCTCGCCGCCGCGTTGCTGCCGGCCACCCATCGGGTCTTCGTGCAGCATGCTCCGAAAGATTCTCTGGACCTCACGCCGTCCCAGGGCGACCTGCGGACCCTGACTCAGCGCCAGGCGGTCGCCAGCCTCCAGCCCTACTCGGCCCTGTTGTGGAACGTCCCTTCCGTCTTCGAGGTCGACTTCGAGCTGATGTTGACCCGGTGGGGCCAGCGGGCGGACGACGTCTTCCGCGCCGAGTGGTCCGGGCCGGGGAGGGGCTACCGCTTCCTCGGGGTGTGGAACGTGGGCGACGTCTTCCTCCGCCGGTCGCTGCCGGAACAGGAGGCGGCCCTGCGGGATCCGGCCACCCGGCGGGACCCGGGCGCCGTGATGCTGCGGCGGGTGCCGAACCCCTTCGTGCTGCCGCGCTTCCGCTTCGTGCCGCGGGTGAGCTTCCATCCCACCCACGCCGCCGCCCTGGCCGCCGCCCGGGGTCTGGCCTGGAAGGTCGCGCGCGACGAGCACTGCCTGGGCGGGCCGGCGCGGACCCTGGTCTACACGCGGCCGCCGCAGGTTCTGGCGCTGCTGGACGAGGGGGGGCGAATCCGCATCGACTACCGCGCGGAGGAGGGGGCCTTCCTGGTCGCCGCCACGACCTTCGACGAGGGGTGGCGGGCCCGGCTGGACGGCGGCTCGCCCCTGCCGGTCTACCCCACCGCCGCCTGCCAGCTCGGCGTGGCCCTGCCGGCCGGCCAACACCGCCTGCGGCTCGAGTACCGGGAGCCCCTGGTGAGCGCGGGGGCCGCCATCACTCTCGTCACGCTGGCCGGCGCCGTCGCGGCGCTCGGCTGGCCGCGGCGGCCAGCGCGGTCATGAGATTTCCGGCCTGGCGGCGGCTCGCCTCACCGGTGGTGCTGGGGACCGGCTGGCTGCTCGCCCTCTTCGCGCCGTTGCTGCCGCCGGACCAGGCGCTGGGCAATCGGGACGTCGGGCTCTTTCACCTCCCCCTGCGGCTCACCTTCCGGGACCTGGCGGCTTTCGGCCCCCCGGTGTGGAACCCCTGGCTGAACGGCGGCCAGCCGATCCTGTCCAACCCCAGCTACGGCGCGTTCTACCCGCCGAGCTGGCTGGTGTTCGCCGTGCCCCCCCACTACGCCCTCACCCTGATGACGGTGCTGCACGTGGGCCTCGGCTTCGCCGGTGCCTGGTTCCTGGCGCGGCGGCTGGGCTGCGGCCGGGGTGCTTCGGCGCTGGCGGCGGTGGGCTTCTCCGGCTGCGGGGTCCTGCTGAGCCTGCTGAGCGCCCTCAACCTGCTGTGGAGCCTGGCCTGGTTCCCCTGGCCCCTCGCCTGGGCGGACGCGGCCCTGCGGGCACCGCAGGGTGAGCGGTGGTGGCGCCCGGCCCTGCTGGCCGGCGGCGCCCTGGGACTCCAGCTCCTCAATGGCGAGCCCGCGATGGTGGTGATCAGCGGCCTGGCGCTGCTGGCCCTGACCGCCTCGGCGGTGGCGCGGCATCCATGGCGCCCGGCCACGGCCTTGCGGGTCCTGGTGCCGTTCGCCTTCGCGGTGGCGCTGGCCGCGGTGCAACTCGTGCCCACTCTCGCCCGCCTCGCGGATTCGCCGCGCTCCCGCCTCCCCGCCGCCCAGGCTACCCTCTGGTCGATGCCCCCGGAGCGGCTGGTGGAGGTCGTCCTCCCCCGTTTCTTCGGCGATCCGGCGCGGGAGCTCGAGGGGCGCTTCTTCGGCTCGCAGCTCAACGACCTCGGATATCCCTATCTGGAGTCGCTCTATCCCGGCCTGCTGCTGGCCGTCCTCGGCGCCGCGGCCCTCGTCCGCGGCGGGATTCCACGGCGGCTGACCTGGGGGCTCGCCTTCGCCGCCGGCTGCTTCCTCGCCCTCGGCCGTCACAATCCGCTCTACTCAGGGCTTCGCCGGATCGTGCCGGTGCTGGCGGTGCTGCGCTATCCCGAGAAGTTCGCCGCGCTGGCGGTCCTGGCCCTGGTCTTCGCGGGTGTCCTCGGCTGGCAGCGGCTGCTCGACGAGCGGCAGGCCGGCCGCCCGCAAGCTGCGGACCTGCCCCTGGCCCTCGCCCTGGTGGTGCTGGGCACCGCGGCGACCCTGGTGGCAGTCCTGCAGGGGGCGCCCGGCGCGGCCCGCGGGTTCATCCTTGCCCAGGGGCTGCCCGGCCTGGATGCGGCGGGGCAGACGGCGGGCCTCGAGTCTCTGCGGGCCGAGAGCTGGGCCGCGGTCGCCACCGCCGGCGCGGTGGCCCTCCTGCTCGCCCTCTGCCGCTGGCGCCGGCCGTCCCGGCCGCTGCTCTCCCTGCTGGCCGTGCTGCTGCTGGGCGCGGACCTCTGGCACTATGGGCACGGGCTGTTGCGGACGGTCCCGGCCGCGGTCTACCGGACGCCCCCTCCTCTGGCGGCTTCGCTCCTGCCGCCGCGCGACCGGATCTTCGTGCAGGAGGCCGCGGCCGCCTCGCGGCTGGTGGTGCTGCCGCGCGCCGGCGACCCGCGGACGCGCGTCTCCCGCACCTACGTCGCCCGCCTGTCGCCCTACGCCGGCCTGCTCTGGCAGATTCCCTATGTGTTCAACGCCGACTTCGAGCTCCTGCTCACCCGCTGGGCGCGGCAGGCGGAGGACGTCCTGCGCAGCGAGGGGGGGCGTCCCCAGGCGTTCTATCGCTACCTCGGCGCCTGGAACGTCGGCCCCCTCCTGCTGCCGAGGACCAGCCCGGACCAGCCGCCGGCGGCACCGGGGCCTGAGGCGAAGGGGCTCCGCAGGGTTCAGAACCCCTTCGTGCTCCCCCGTTTCCGCTTCGTGCCGCGGGTGACCTTCCATCCCAGCTACGCCGCCGCCCTCGCCGCCGCCCGCGCCGCGGCCTGGGCCGTGGCCCGCGAGGAGCAGAGCGTGCGGCCGGGCCTCCCGGCGCAGACGGTGGCCTACGGCCGGCCGCCGCGCCTGCTGGCCGTCGCGGACGAGGGCGGCCGGATCGAGGTCGACTTCCGGGCGGAGCAGGGGGCGTTCTTCGTCGCCGCCATGACCTTCGACGAGGGCTGGCGGGCCCGGCTGGACGGCTCGTCCGTCGCCGTCCGCCCCACCGCCGCCTGCCAGGTCGGAGTGGAGCTGCCGCCGGGCGAGCACCGGCTCGAGCTGCGCTACCGGGATCCCTGGGTGCCCCTGGGGGCCGCGGCCAGCCTGGCGGCGCTGCTGGCGGGAGCGGTCCTCTTGCGGTGGCCGGGCGCCCGTTCCGGAAAGGCTGGGGGAACGTGAAGCCCTGGGTCGAGGACCGCTGCGCACGGGCGATCCCGCCGGCGCTGCTGGGGGCGGGATGGGTCCTTGGACTGTTCGCTCCCGCGCTCTCGCCGTCGCGGGCGCTGGCCAACCGCGACATCGGGCTCTTCCACCTCCCCCTGCGCTCCGCTTTCCGGGAGCTCGCCGCTTTCGGCCTGCCGCGGTGGAACCCCTGGCTGCACGGCGGCCAGCCGATCCTGTCGAATCCCAGCTATGCCGCGTTCTACCCCCCGAGCTGGCTGGCTCTCGCCGTGCCCCCCTGGTATGCCTTGAGCCTGCTGGCGGTGCTGCACGCGGCCCTGGCCTTCGCCGGCGCCTGGCGGCTGGCGCGCCGGCTGGGCTGCGGGCGTGGCGCGGCGGCCCTGGCGGGAGTCGGCTACTCCGGCTGCGGCGCGTACCTCTCGCTGCTCAACGCCTACACCTTGCTCCTGAGCCTCGCCTGGCTGCCGTGGCTCCTCGCCTGGGGGGACGAGGCCCTGCGGGAGGAGCGGTGGCGGCGTCCGGCCCTGCTCGCCGGGGGGACCTTGAGCCTGCAACTGCTCAACGGCGAGCCCTCGACAGTGGTCATGAGCGGCCTGGCGCTGCTGGCCCTGGCCGCTTCGGCGGCGGGGCGGCGTCCGCGCTCCGCGGTCATTGCCCTGCGGGTGCTGGTGCCCTTCGCCTTCGGGGTGGCGCTCGCGGCCGTGCAGCTCCTGCCCACCCTGGGCCGGCTGGCGGAGTCGCCCCGCACGGCGCTGTCCGCCCGGCACGCCACGCTCTGGTCGCTGGCGCCCCAGCGCCTGGCGGAGGTCGTCTTCCCGCGGTTCTACGGCGACCCCACCCGCGGCGGCGAGGGGCTCTTCTTCGGCGCGGCGCTCAACGACCCCGGCTACCCCTACGTGGAGTCGCTCTACCCGGGCCTGCTGCTGGCGGTGCTGGGAGCGTCGGCCCTGATCCGTGGCCGCATCCCCCGGCGGGCGGCCTGGGTCCTGGCCTTCGCCGCCGGCTGTTTCCTGGCCCTCGGCCGCCACAACCCGCTGTACGCGGCGGTGCGGCGGGCCGTCCCGCTGCTGGCCATCCAGCGCTATC
Source organism: Thermoanaerobaculum sp. (assembly GCA_021154885.1). Lineage (GTDB taxonomy): Bacteria > Acidobacteriota > Thermoanaerobaculia > Multivoradales > UBA5704 > DATARR01. Next base: position 46,487 of record JAJKHS010000132.1, on the reverse strand, counting down.
CGGAGAAGTTCGTGATCCTGGCGGTCCTGGCGCTCGTCCTGGCCGGGGTCCTCGGCTGGCAATGGTTGCTCGACGAGCGCCAGGCCGGCCGGCCGCAGGCCGCGAACCTCCCCCTGGCCCTGTCGCTGGCGGTGCTCGCCGGCGCCGCGCTCCTGGCGGCGCGCCTCCTCTGGGCTCCGGACCCCGCGCGCCCGGCCGCGGCCCTGGCGTACCTGCGGGGCGAGAGCTGGGCCGCCGTGGCCACCGCCGCGGCCGTCGCCGTCCTCCTCGGCCTCTGCCGGTGGCGCCGGCCGGGACGGCGACTGCTCTCGCTGCTGGCCGTGCTGCTGCTGGCTACCGACCTCTGGCACTACGGCCACGGCCAGGTCAGGACGGTGCCGGCCGCCGTCTACCAGGTCCCACCCCCCCTGGCCGCTTCGCTCCTGCCGGCTCGGGACCGCGTCTTCGCCCCCCCCCAGGAGGGGCTCGACCCGGCGCCGGGCGGCCGGTCGACGCAGCCCGAGATGACCCGCACCGTCATCGCCCGGCTGGCGCCCTACGGCGGCCTGCTCTGGCGCATCCCGTACGCCTTCGACCTCGACTTCGACCTCATGCTCACCGGCTGGGCGCAGGCGTCGGACGAGATCCTGCGGCAGGAGTGGACCGAGCCGTCCCGCAGCTTCCGCTATCTCGGGGCGTGGAACGTGCGCACCGTCCTGACGGCCAGGCGAAGCCCGGACCAGCCGCCGGCAGGTGCGGAGCCCGCGCTCCTCGGGCTGCGCCGGCTGGAGAACGTCCACGTGCTCCCCCGCTTCCGGTTCGTGCCCCGGGTGACCTTCCATCCCACCCACGCTGCGGCGGTCGCCGCCGCCCGGGCCGGGGAGTGGGCGGTCGGCCGCGAGGAGCAGGGCGTCCGGCCGGGCCTGCCGCCCCGGACCCTGATCTACACCCGGCCGCCGCGCCTGCTGGAGTCGGCGGATGAAGGGGGACGGGTCCGGCTCCATTACCGGACGGCGGAGGGGGCCTTCTTCGTGGCCGCCACGACCTTCGATGAGGGGTGGCGCGCCCGGGTGGACGGCGCGCCGGTCCCGGTCGAGCCCACTGCCGCCTGCCAGCTCGGGGTGGAGCTCCCCGCCGGCGAGCACCGGCTGGTCCTCGAGTACTGGGACTCCTTCGTCCCCGTCGGCGCCGCGGTCAGCCTGGCCGCTCTCCTGGTGGGAGCGCTGATCTTCCGGCGACCCGGGGTGGCAGGGGCGGCGCCATGATGGGCCGCCGCCTGGCTGCGACGGCTGCAGCCGGTCTGCTCGCGGCGACCTGGCTCGCCTGCCTCTTCGCGCCGCTGCTCTCGCCGGCGCGAGCGCTCGCCAACCGTGACATCGCCCTGTTCCATCTCCCCCTGCGCACCGCCTTCCGCGATCTCGCGGCCTTCGGTCTCCCGGCCTGGAACCCCTGGCTGCATGGCGGCCAGCCCATCCTCTCAAACCCCAGCTATGGATCTTTCTATCCCCCGAGCTGGCTGGTGCTGGTGGTGCCGCCCTCGTTTGCGCTGGGCCTGCTGGCGGTGCTGCACGGCGCTCTGGCCTTCGCGGGAGCGTGGCGTCTGGTGCGGCGGCTCGGGGGCGGCTCGGACGCCGCGGCGCTGGCGGGCGTGGGCTTCGCCGGCTGCGGCGCCTACCTCTCGCTGCTCAGCGCCTACACCCTGGAGTGGGGGATCTCCTGGCTGCCGTGGGTGCTGGCCTGGGGGGACGAGGCGCTGCGGGCGCCGCGCGGAGAGCCGTGGCGCCGGCCGGCGCTGCTGGCGGGGGGAGCCCTGGGGCTCGCTCTCCTCAACGGCGAGCCGTCGACGGCGATGATGAGCGGCCTGGCCCTGCTGGCGCTCGCCGCCTCGGCGGGCTGCCGCCGCCCGGTGGACCCGGCGCGGGTGCTGCGGGCGCTGGTGCCCTTCGCGGCGGCGCTGGCGCTGGCCGCCGTGCAGCTCGTTCCCACCCTCGGTCGGCTCGCCGACTCGCCGCGGCGGGACCTCCCGGCCCGCTACGTCACGGTCTGGTCGCTGCCCCCGGAGCGCCTGGCCGAGATGGTCTTCCCGCGCTTCTTCGGCGATCCCGCGCGCGGCTCTGACGGCCTCTTCTTCGGCTGGGGGATCGACGACCTCGACTACCCCTATCTCGAGTCGCTCTACCCGGGGCTGCTGCTGGCCGTGCTGGGGGTGTCGGCCCTGCTGCGGGGCGGCATTCCCCGGCGGGTCGCCTGGGCGCTCACCTTCGCCGCCGGCCTCCTCCTCGCCCTGGGCCGCCACGACCCGGCGTACGAGGGGCTCCGCCGGACGATCCCGTTGCTGGGTCTCCTCCGTTTTCCCGAGCGTTTCGCCCTCCTGGCCGTCCTTTCCCTTGGGGTGGCCGGCGTCCTGGGCTGGCAGCGGCTGCTCGCCGACCGCGAGGCGGGCCGGCCGGAGGCCGCCGACTTCCCCCTGGCCGTCGCCCTGGTCGTGCTGGCCACCGCCCTGACCCTCACGCTCGTGCTGTGCTTCGAGCCCCGGGCCGCCGCCGGCTTCGTGGCGGCCCACGGCGCCCCCGACCTCAGCCCGGAGCGCCGGCTGGCCGCCGCGGCGTACCTGCGGCACGAGGGGTGGGCGGCGGTGGCCACGGCGGCGGCGGTCGCCGCCCTGCTCGCCCTCTGCCGCTGGTCGCGGCCCTCCAGGCGCCTCCTCTCGCCCCTCGCCATCGCCCTGCTGGCCGGCGACCTCTGGCATTACGGGCACGGCCTGCCGCGCACCGTCCCGGCCGCGGTCTATCGCCTGCCGCCGTCCCTCGCGGCCGCGCTGCTGCCGGCCCGGGACCGCGTCTGGGTGCAGCCGGCGCCCTCCGGGGCCGGGGAGCGGCTGCCGCTCGGGGAGGGCTCCCGGACGGCCTTCACCGGCATCTACCTGTCGCGGCTGGAGCCCTACTCCGGCCTGCTCTGGCACATCCCCTACGCCTTCCAGACCGACTACGACCTGACGCTCACCGGCTGGGCCCGCAAGGCGGCCGGGATCCTCGACGGCGAGCGGGCCCGGCCGCAGATGGCGTACCGCTATCTCGGCGTCTGGAACGTCGGCACGCTCCTCCTGCGCCGGACGGCCGCGGACCAGCCGCCGGCCGCGCCCGACGCCGGGGCCGCGGCCCTGGTCAAGGTGGCGAACTCCTATGTCCTCCCCCGCTTTCGTTTCGTGCCGCGGGTGACCTTCCACCCCAGCCATGCGGCGGCCCTCGCCGCCGCCCGGGCCGGCGGCTGGCAGGTGGCCCGCGGCGAGCATTGCGTGGGGCCGGCGCGGACCGTCGCCTACTCCCGCCGGCCGGTGTCGCTGGAGGTGGAGGACGACGGCGGGCGGACGCGGCTCCACTACCGCGCCGACGACGGGGCGTTCCTGGTCGCCGCCACGACGTTCGACGCCGGCTGGCGGGCCCGGGTGGACGGCTCGCCCGTCCCCATCCACCCCACGGCCGCCTGTCAGCTCGGCGTCGAGCTGCCACCGGGCGAGCACCGGCTCGACCTCCAGTACCGCGACCCCTGGGTGCCCGCCGGCGCCGCCCTCAGCCTGGCCGCCCTCGCCGCCGGGGCGGCGCTGCTCCGGCGGACGAAGCGTCCGGTGGCGATGACGACGTTGACGTAGAATCCCCGCACCGTGTCCCTCGAGCTCCTCCTCGGCCTCTACGCCACAGTCCTCGGACTGATCGTCGGCAGCTATCTCAACGTGGTGATCTACCGCCTGCCGCTGGGGATCTCCACCGTGCTGCCGCGGTCGCGCTGCCCCGCGTGCGGGGCCGCCATCCGGGCGCGGGACAACGTCCCCGTGGTCTCCTTCCTGCTGCTGCGAGGCCGCTGCCATGCCTGCGGCGCCCGCATCTCCCGGCGCTACCCGCTGGTCGAGGGGGCGACCGGGCTGCTCTTCCTGGCCTCCTTCCTGCGCTTCGGCGTCTCCTGGGAGGCGGTGGCCGGCGCCCTCTTCTGCGCCCTGATGGTGGTGCTGGCGCTGATCGACCTCGACCACATGATCCTCCCCGACGTCCTGACCTGGCCGGGGATCGCGCTGGGCATCCTGCTCCAGCCGCTCCTCTCCTGGGCGCGCCTGGGGCCCGGCCCCTGGCGGGCGCTGGCCGGCGGCGCCCTGGGGGCGGCGGTGGGCGCCGGCATCCTGCTCGCCGTCTGGGCGGGCTGGTATCTCCTCCGTCACGAGGAGGGGATGGGGCTCGGCGACGTCAAGATGCTGGCCGCCATCGGCGCCTTCCTGGGCTGGCAGGGGGTGCTGGTGTCGCTCTTCTTCGGCGCTCTCTCGGGAGCGGTGGTGGGGCTGGCGCTGATGGCCTGGCGCGGCGGCGACCTCAAGTCGAAGCTCCCCTTCGGCACCTTCCTCGCAATGGGCGGGCTGATCGCCCTGTTCGCCGGCGAGCGGATCGTCGCGGCGTACGCGCGGCTGCTATGACGGCGGGCGCGGAGACCGGCCGGTGGCGCCTGGGCCTGCGCCGCGAGGTCCTGATCCTGCTGCCCGTCGCCCTGCTGTTGCTCGTCGTCCTCTCGACCTTCACCCTCCTCTCCTACCGCAACGCCATCTCCCTGCTCGCCGGCGAGCGCCAGGAGGAGGCTGTGCGGCTGGCCCGGTCGGTGGCCGGGCGGGTCGCCGCCCCGGGTGGCGAGCTGCCGGCCCCGAGCGCGCTGCGCGACCTGGCGCCCGGCGCGAGCGCCGTCGCCCTCGTCGACGCCGGCGAGCTGCCGGCGGGGCACGGCGCGGCGCCCTTCGGCGCCGGGCCGGACGAAAGCCTGCCGGACTCGGTGGCCGGCTTCGCGCCGCTGGGGGGGAGCGGCGCGCGGCGCTACGTGCGGGTGGACCTGCCGGCGGCGGTGCTCGCGGCCCAGCGGCGGGCGCTCTCGGTGCTCTCGGTCGCGGTGCTCGCGATCAATGCCGCCCTGGTGCTCCTCATCCTCTTCTTCCTGCGCCACCTCCTGGCGCCTTGGGAGACCCTCCTCGCCCGCGCCCGCCAGGTGGGGGCGCCGGAGCCGGAGGGTGACGAGGTGGAGCTCATCCTCGCCACCTTCGAGCGCGCCCTCGCCGCCCTGAGCGCGGACCGGGGAGCCGCTGCCGAAGACACCGAGGACGACATCGCGGCCCTCGAGCGGACGCTGTCGGCCAGCCTGCAGAGCGGTCTGCTGCTCCTCGACCGCGACGGGCGCGTGCTGGCGCTGAACGCCGTGGGCGCCGCGCTGCTGGACGCCGAGCTGCCCGCGCCCGGCCTGCCGCTCGCCCGCGTGCTGGCGGGCCAGCCCGAGCTGCTCGAGGTGCTGGCGGCGGCCGTGGCGGCGGGGAGTTCGCCCCAGCGCCAGGAGCACAGCGTGCGCCACGGCAGGGAGACCCTCACCGTCGGCCTCACCGTCCACCCCCTGCGCCGCGACGACGGCGAGGTGCGGGGGCATCTGGTCCTCTTCGCCGACCTCACCGAGGTGCAGCGGCGGCAGGGGGAGGGGCGCCTCGCCGAGAGCCTGGCGCGGCTGGGGGAGATGGCGGGCGGCGTGGCGCACGAGCTGCGCAACAGCCTGGCGACCCTGCGCGGCTACCTCACTCTCATCGAGCGGCGGCCGGACGAGGACTCGATCGCCGACTTCCTGTCGGAGATCCGGCGCGAGGCCGACCACCTCGAACGGGTGCTGGAGGACTTCCTCTCCTTTGCGCGGCCGGGCACCGCCCGCACCGCCGAGCTCTCGCTCACCCGTCTCCTCCTGCGCGCCGCCGCCGACCCGGCCCTCGCCGGCGTCGAGGTGCAGGTGCGCGGCGACCCGGCCGGCGACCCCGTGCTGCGGGGCGACCCGCAGCTCCTCGAGCGGGCGGTGCGCAACCTGCTGCACAACGCGGCGCAGGCCGAGCGGGAGGTGGGACGGGCGGGGCCGGTGGAGGTCGCCGTCGCCCTCCAGCCCGAGGGGGTTGAGGTGGCCGTCGCCGACCGTGGACCCGGGCTGCCGGCGGCGATCCGGGAGCGCCTGTTCCACCCCTTCGCCACCGGCCGCCCGGGCGGCGTGGGGCTCGGGCTCGCCCTGGCGCACCGCATCGTGGTGCTCCACGGCGGCCGCCTCCGTCTGGAGGACCGGCCGGGGGGCGGCACGCTGGCCCTCCTCTCCTTCCCGCGCGACACGATCGTTACGATGGGTAGCGAAGCGCCTGCTCCCTGAGCGCCGGCCGCGACGGCCAGGAAATTCACGCAAGTCACTGAAGAATCAGTAGATACCTCTGCTCTCCTGAGGCCTGTGGGGCATGGCACTGCGCTTGCTCTAGCCCGGGCCGCGATGAAAATCCCAGAGACGGGCCGCGGCCGCCGCGGCTTCACCCTGATCGAGATGCTCGTGGTGCTGGCGCTCCTGATGATCCTCATGCTGCTGGGGATGCCGTCGCTGTTCACCGCGATGCGCCAGGCCAAGCTGCGGGGGATTGCGCAGGAGACGGCGACCCTCATGCGGCAGGCGCGGCTGGATGCCGTCAGGTTCTCGGCCCAGGCGGTCGTCCACGTCGTGCTGCCGGCCGGCGGCCAGCCCGGCCGGGTGGAGGCCTTCTCGGACGCCAACTCCGATGGCCGGTTGTCCGCGGGCGAGTCGATCATCGGCACCCTGGAGCTGCCCACCGGAATCACCTTCCTGGCTCCCCCCGACGTCACGGACAAGGACTCGGTGGAGGGGCTCTCCGTCGATCCGGCGGGCGCGGGCCTGCCGCACATCGCCATCTTCAAGCACGACGGCTCGGTGATCGACCCGGGAGCCTTCCGCTTCGGCGACCAGACGCAGAACTTTCTGGAGGTCCGGGTGGAGCCCGCGGCGACGGCGCGCATCGAGGTCCACAAATGCCGCGACTGCAAGGATGCCACGATCCGCGCGGACTGGTACGCCTCGGGCGACGGCGGGGAGGCCTGGAAATGGAATTGACGAGATCCGGCGGGCGACCGCCCCACGTTGCGGCGGCGGGCTTCTCGCTGATCGAGGCCCTCATCGCCGCCGCCATCCTGCTGATCATCGCCCTCGGGTTGATCCCGCTGTTCTCGCGCGCGATCACCGACAACATCAACGGCAACGACGCCACCCAGGCGACCAACGGCAGCCGCACCCAGCTCGAGGAGATGCTGGGGCTGCCGTTCATCAACACTCGGCTGACCGTCCCGGCGGCGGCCGACGTCGGCGTGACCACCGACTCCTTCACCCAGGGGGACGTCAAGAAGACCGGGGACGCCGACGAAGGGTGGTGGCCGGGAACGCCCACGGACAAGGGCGTCGTCCTCTGGACTCGCACCACGCAGGTGCGCCAGTACAGCGTCAGCGACCTCAACACCCCGCTGCCGGGCAATACCCAGCCGACCTTCGTCCAACTCAAAGAGGTCACGGTGGTGATGAACAACGCCAAGCTGGGCGGGATCCTGGGCAGCGGCCAGGGGATCACCCTGCGCATCGTCAAGCCCTTCTGAGCTGGAGCCGCCGACATGTCTGAAACCTTTCCCAACGGCAGCCTGAGGCAGCGGGGCTTCACCCTCGTCGAGGTCACCGTGTCGCTGTTCGTCACGGTGATCATCCTGCTGGGTGTGCTGGCCCTGTTCGACTTCAGCAACAAGCTCGCCCGCGCGCAGACCAACGTCTCCGACATGCAGCAATCGCTGCGCGTGGCGCAGACCGACGCCATCGCGATGATCCGCATGGCGGGGCGCGGCGGGCTGCCGCTCAGCAACCTGCCCGACGGCTTCGCGGTGGCCGTGAGCGACAACGTGAAAGAGCCCACCTACATCGGGGGCGCGGGCAAGACCGACACGCCGGAGATCGTCCCCGACACGGACGTCCTGACGGTCCGCGGCGTCTTCTCGTCACCCATCTATCAGATCAACACCGCCGACCCGGCGGCGTTCACGCTCTCTCCGGCCGGAGCGCCGACCGGCGGCACGATCCTGATCTCCAACGTCACCCCCACCAGCATCCCCCAGGACCTGACGGCGCTCAGCGACGCCATCGCCAAGAAGCGCCCCGAGGCCCTCCTGCTGGTGAGCCCCCGCAGCGCGGACGTCTGGGCGGTGGTCGAGCTCGACCCGGGCTCGACGAGCACGGCGACCCAGGTCACGGTGAAGTTCAACATCTCGGGCGGGACCAGGACGGATTCCTACAAGGTCTTCTCCTCGGCGGGGCCCGGGATCTTCCCCCCGGACCTCACCAAGGCCGCCTACGTGGGGATCCTCGAAGAGCACCGGTTCTACGTCCGCCGGGTGTTCTCGGTGCCGGGAGTCAAGACCTCCGACCTGACGCCTAAGCTGGCGCGGGCCCGGGTCTACCCGGGGAGCAACGTGCCCTGGGGCGACGACGCCGGCAACCTGCAACTGGACATCGCGGACAACATCCTGGACCTCCAGGTGACCCTCGGTTTCGACAACAAGCTCACCGCCGACGAGGTCAACGGCGCCCTCGCCGAAACGTCGGACGGCGAGGGCGACGACTGGATGTACAACGGCGAGAAGGCCCCGGCCCAGCCGGCCGGCGATCTGCGCTACATCCGGCTGAGCACCCTCGCCCGCACGGACCGGCGTGATCACAGCTACGTGGCTCCGCTGCTGGAGCGCGTAGAGGACCACACCTACCCCGTCGACTCGCCTTTCAACGGCGACAACGAGCTGCAGTACCGGCGGCGAATCCTGCGCACCGTAATCGACTTGAGGAACCTCGGATGACCGCCAACCGCTCTCCCCGGCACAGCGAAGAGGGCAGCGCCTATATCGTCACGCTGCTCGCCCTGGTGGTGCTGACGATCCTGGCGCTGGCTCTCGCCATGGTGACCCAGACCGAGGTCCAGGTCGGCGCCAACGAGAAGACGATCAACCGCACGTTCTACGCCGCCGACTCCGGGCTCGGGGTGGCCGCGGCCGAGGCGCTGACCAGCGGCCGCTACAACGGTCTGACGGTGATCCTCAACAAGACCACGGTGGGCGGCTACAGCATCGCCGACAAGGTGACGATCTCCTCGTTCGTGCCCATCCTCACGGTGCGCTGCGACTGGTGCCCGGCCAACGAGGACGGCGTGCCGAAGTTCTGGAAGGTCAATCACGCGGTCACCGCCAACGCGCAGCGTATCGGCTGGAAGGGCAATGGCGATCCGCCCACCGACCCGGCGCAGGTGACGCTGCTGGGGCAGAAGAGCCTGAGCGCGATGTACGAGTTCCAGCCATGGCCGACCCCGCCGGTCGAGTCCCTGCCCACCGATCCGGCGGCGCTGCAGCAGGTCAAGTTCTAAAACTTTTCACCACTCCCTGGAGAGGCCTATGTCGACCAGACCCCGCTGCTTCGACCGGACGCAAGCCGTCCGCGCATTCGCCGCCGCCGCCCTGCTCGGCCTGGTGGGCGCCGGCACGGTGCACGGCGACGACCGCGACCTGCTGCGCACGGGGGTCGGCGATCCCTACCTGTTCATCCTCCTCGACACGTCGGGGTCCATGAACTGGGCGCCGCCGAGCGCGGCACCCGACACGAGCTGCACCACCGGCGACTGCTACGTGCCCTTCCAGGCGGACGATTCGAAGTCCAAGTTCTATCAGGCGAAGGCCGCCCTCTACGAGACGCTGATCGATCCCGCCTTCCCCAAGGCCCACCTGGGTTTCGCCACCTACAACCAGGACACGCTGGTGGTGAGCTCCAAACACTGGCTCTACCAGGCTGCCGCCGACGGCCTTTCGCTCGGCGGGGGGGAGAAGTACCCGGTGGCGGGGGGCGTGGACGTCTTCGGCAACATCTGGAGCTGCACCAACAGCGGCAACGGCGACTTTCTGGTCGGCTGCTCGTTCAACAACCCGGCGCGCCTCAGCGTCCCCTGGGAGGCCGCCCGCGTGCAGCGCCTTTCCAAGGGTGGCCTGACGTTCGCCGCCGCCAACTTCGTCGAGTTCTTCATCAAGTCGCTGGCCGGCACCATCTACCGGGTCCGCTATACGCCGGTCTTGGGGACCTACGGCTCGGACCTGAACGTCAGCGTGGCCATCTGGACCTGCATCAAGAACCCCTGCACGGTCGGCAACGCCACCCAGTCGACGGTGCTCGGGGGCTCACCGAAGACGGTCACCTTCCACTCCCTCGGCGACTTCCTGTCCTGGGACGACGGCGGCGATAACGCCACCAATACCCTCAATCGGAGCAACCCTGAGCTCACCTACTTCAAACCGAACTTCGCCAACGACTCGGCCGAGGGCGGCGTCTGCACCGGGTGGGACCCCAACACCGACGACACCTTCGACGCGTTCAACGCCGCCTACAACCTCCGCTTCCCCACCGACACCTCGGATCCCCGAGGCTCCCTGTTCTTCACGGGAGACGTGTTGCCATTCGACTGGAAGACGGACCACAAGGCGGACATCCTGAAACGCCTGGCCCCGAACAACCCCAGCCCGCCCAATGCGGCCACCGCCGATTTCCGCATCGCAACCTATCTCAAGGATGACCGCCAGGGCACCGACACCTTCCTGCGCCTGAAAGTCGACGCGCAGCGTCCGCTGATCGCCGGTGGCGCCACGCCGATCGGCAACTCGTTCGAATCCTTCCGGGAGTGGTACGTCCAGTGGGCCGACCGGGCGCGGGACAGCGCGCAGACCGACTACGACACCTCCTTCGAATGCCGCAACAAGTATCTGCTGATCGTCACCGACGGCGACGAGACCTGCGGCGGCTTCAACGGTCCCAACGGCCAGCCCAACGATCCCTGCGCGGTGGCGAATCAGTTGCGCGCGATGAGCGCCGCGAACCCGAACCTGAAGGTGACCGTCTTCGTCGTCGCCTTCGGCGTCCAGGCGGCTCAGGGCAACAAGCTGAGCTGCATCGCGGCCGCCGATCACACCTTCTATCCGCAGACCAAGGACGAGCTGATCCAGGACCTGAAGACGGCGTTCGGTCTGATCCTCGAGGACCAGCGGGCCTTCGCCTCCGCCGCCGTGCCTTCCGTGCAGGCCGAGGTGGCGGACCGCATCTTCCTCTCGAGCTTCCGCCCCATCAAGTCCACGACCGTCACCCCGAATCCCGATTCCTTCGTCTGGGACGGCCATCTCGACGCCTACCTCAAGCCGCTCCCCCTGGCCAACGGCAAGCCGGACACCTCCAAGGCCTGCCCCGCCCCGGGGAGCCCGAACCGGTCGAGCTGCCATCTCTGGGACGCCGGCGCCGTGATGCTCGGGCAGGCTCCGAACGGGAGCGACATCGCATCGCCCCCCGACCAGCCCACTCTGAAGCTCGGCCTGGCCGTGGACCAGCGCCGGGTGTTCTACCCCAAGGCGAACGGCGGCAGCGGCATCCCCTCGACGCTGCGCCTGTTCTACCCTCCGACCGTCCCCAACACGGGCATCCTCAACGATACGGGCGACTGGCAGGACCTGTGGCGAGGGTTCAAGCTCGCCGACCCGGTCACCGCCGCGAACGCCACGACCATCGTCAACACGGTGGACAACGTCATCAAGGGCACCTTGCGGATCAAGACTGCCACCGTCCACCCGAGCGACGGGTCCACCCTGAACATCAGGTACGTCCTCGGCGACATCTTCCACGCCGATCCCGTGCTGGTGGACCGTCCCAACGACTTTTTCGGCTTCGCGGCGGACACCTCGCAGTCGACGGACTGCAAAAACGATTCCGGCTACCGGTGCTTCTCGAGAGTGCAGCGGCATCGCCGCAAGCTCCTGCTGGTCGGGGCCGACGACGGCCAGCTTCACGCCTTTGACGCCGGAGTCTGGGAAGCGAGCACCAAGACCTTCTCCGACGGCACGGGCACGGAGGTCTTCTCCTACATCCCGCGGACCGCGATGCCGATCGTCAGGGACCAGATGGTCCCTCCCGGGCCGCCGCACCAGATCTTCGGCGTCGACTCCACGCCGCGGCTGAAGGACGTGTTCATCGATCCCAGCCACAACGGCACGCCGGACCCCACCCAGCGCGAGTGGCGCACCGTGGCCATCGGCGGCTTCCGGGATGGCGGCTCGATCGACGGCGGCACCACCAGCGTCACGGGTTTCGTGAGCGGCTACTACGCGCTCGACATCACTCAGCCGGACCAGCTCGACCCCAACGTCCCCGTCGACGACCGGGTCCCCATCGACGACCGGGTGGTGCCGAGCTGTATCTCGCTGACCAACCAGGCCGTCTCCAACTGCGGCACCCTGCCCTTCCCGTCCGTGCTGTGGGAATTCACGGATTCGCTCAACGGCTCCCGGCTGGACGAGGAGCTGGCCGCGGACGGCACGACTCCCGCCCCCAACGGATTTCCCGATCTCGGCCAGACTTGGTCCGTGCCCACCATCGGCCGCATCCGGGTCAAGGTGGGCTCCGATACGGTCGAGAAGTTCGTGGCCATCTTCGGCGGCGGCATGGACGTTCCGAACAAGTCGAACCCCAAGAGCGGCACCTGGCTCTACATGGTCGACGTCGAGACCGGCCAGACCCTCTACAAGCGCGCGCTGGAAGGCGCGGTACCCTCCGACGTGGCCGCCCTCGACGTCGACCTCGACGGCATCCTGGACACCCTCTACATCGGCACCACCAAGGGGTTCCTCTACAAGGTGGACTTGAAGACCTTGGTCAGCCTGGACACCGTCACGCTGGCCAAGACCAGGTTCATCCCCGCCCTGGCCGCCGGCGTGGATGTACAGCGGATCACCGACGACGCCTGGAAGCCGTTCAAGATCTTCGACACGGGCGGCAAGCCGATCTACCTGGCCCCCACGGCTTTCTTCGTGTCCCGCCTGGACAAGTTCGCGCTCGCCTTCGGCACCGGGGATCGCGAGGCCCTGCTGAACGAGGACGGCGTGGAGGGCCGCTTCTACCTGATCGTCGACGACGGCTTCACCGCCGCGACCAGCGGCCTGCCGAAGCACGACTCCGATTACCAGCAGATCCAGCCCGGAGACAATCAGGCCGCGGATGGGACCGACTTCGTGCTCCATCCCGCGACGAACATGCAACCCGGCTGGTTCGTCAAGCTGCCCGCCAACGAGAAGGTGATCACCCAGGCGTTCGGCCTCTCCGGGATCGTCATCTTCTCCAGCTTCACGCCCGACAGCGCGCCCTGCGCCAACGGCGGGTCCAGCCACATCTTCGTGGTCTTCGCCAACAACGGCAACGCCGTGATGTCCACCATCGCGGCCAGCGGCAGCGTGCCCGCCGGCACTCCCATCCGTTTCCGCACGGTCAACTCCTTCGTCACCAACCCCTACGTCGAGCAGGGCCAGACCAAGAACTCGCCCGCCGGGTCGGGCTCGGTCAACTCCGAGGATCTCGACGCTGAGCAGAAGGCGATTCTGAACACGTTGAAGAAGTTCTTCCCGAAGGGCACCAAATTCGCGAATTATTGGATCAGCGTCAGCGGCGTCCGTTCGGACACCGGCTACGAGCGCTATGCCACGATCCCCGTGGGGATCGTCGAGCGCAACTGGAAGGAGCAGTGATGAAGAAGGGAATGCTTCAAACCGCGACCCTGGCAGCTCTGCTGCTCGCCGCCTCGCCGTCATCCGCCGACTGGCTGGTGACCCGGAGCGGCGGCCGGGTGGAGACGAAGGGGTCCTGGCAGGTCAAGGGCAAGCTCGTGGTCTTCACCCAGGCCGGCGGCGCCCTGGCTTCGTTGCGCCTCGCCGACGTGGACCTGCCGGCGAGCGACCAGGCCACGGCCGAAGCGAAAGAGGCGAAGGTGCAGCAGGACGATGCGGCGGTGACGCCGGAGCCGCCCAGGAAGAAGCTCGCCGTGCTGACGGACGATACCCTCGTCCACACCAAAAAGCCGCCGGCGCCGGCGGCGGTACCGGCGGACGATGCGGCCGGCGACAAGGACAGGAAGGACAAGGCCGACAGGAAGGACCAGCCCGCGAAGCCGGTGGGCCCCGTCAGCGTCGCCTCCTGGAAGCGGGGCGACAACCCTGGCGGCAAGGGCATCGAGATCCAGGGAGTGCTGCAGAACAACTCCGACAGGATCGCCGGCAACGCCGGCGTCGAGGTGCAGCTCTACAACGAGGCGGGCGAGCGGGTGGGGACCGCGCTGGGGATACTCAGCCTGCCGTCGATCCAGCCCAAGGGGACGGCCGATTTCCGCGCCATCTTTCCCGGCGTCTTCGCCTTCGCCCAGGTGAAGTTCGAGACCCGGGGCGTGGCGCTGGACCTCTCGCCCAGAGACAAGAGGCCGGAGGACGACAACCCGCAGCCGTAGGTTTCTACTCGCGGTATCGGGGCACGCCTTCGAGGTCGTGCTCCTTGACCTTGCGCAGGAGCGTCCGGTAGGTCATCCCCAGGACCTCCGCCGCCCGCCGCTTGTCGCCGTCCGCCGTGACGAGGGCCTCCTTCAGCCGCTCCCGCTCGCCGGGGGCGGCCAGCTGGCGGAGCAGCGGCCGCAGGTCGGCGGCCCCCAGCGACGGCCCTTCCGCCAGGATCACCGCCCGTTCCAGCACGTTGGCCAGCTCCCGGACGTTGCCCGGCCAGGGCTGCGCGGCCAGCAGCTCGAGGGCGGCCTCCTCGAGGCGCGGCGGCGGCTCGGCGCGATGACGGCGGGCGATCTCCTCCAGCAGGTGGCGGCAGAGGAGGGGGACGTCGCCGGCGCGCTCCCGCAGGGGGGGCAGCTCGATGGGGAAGACGTTGAGGCGGAAGAAGAGGTCGGCGCGGAATTCGCCGGTCTCCACCATGGCGCCCAGGTCGCGGTTGGTGGCGGCCACCAGCCGGACGTCGGCCCGCAGGGTGCGGCCGCCGCCCACCCGCTCGTAGGTCCGCTCCTCCAGCACCCGCAGCACCTTGCCCTGCACCCCCGAGGGGAGCTCGCCGATCTCGTCGAGGAAGAGGGTGCCCCCCTCGGCCAGCTCGAAACGCCCCGGCGCGCGGCGGTCGGCGCCGGTGAAGGCCCCCTTCTCGTGGCCGAAGAGCTCGTTCTCCAGCAGCGACTCGGGGATGGCGGCGCAGTTGAGCGCCACGTAGGGCCCGTTGCGGCGCGGCGACAGGGCGTGGATCGCCCGGGCGAACAGCTCCTTGCCGGTGCCGCTCTCGCCGGTGAGCAGGACGTTGCTCTCCTTGGGGCCCACCTTCTGGAGCAACCGGAGGGCGGCGCGGAACCGCGGATGGGCTCCCACGAGGGGCGGCGCCCCGGGGACGCGGAAGACGGCCGACTCGTCGCGCTCTCCGAGGGCCTGCTCGATGAGGCGCGACAGGTCGTCCAACTCCAGCGGCTTCTCCAGGAAGTCGTAGGCGCCGAGCTTCATCGCCTCGACCGCCGCGCCCACGGTGCCGTAGCCGGTGAGCACCACCACCGGCACGCGGGGCTGGGCCGCGCGGCTGGCCTCCAGCACCCGCAGACCCGAGACGTCGGGAAGCTTGAGATCGGTGAGGACGAAGTCGAAGGGGCGCGCCGCCAGCAGCCGGATGCCGGTCTCGCCGTCGGCGGCGCTCGCCACTTCGTACCCCTCCTGGCCCAGCGCCGCCTCCAGCATGCGCCGCAGGGAGTCGCGGTCCTCGACGATCAGGATGCGGCCGTTAGGCATTTTGGATTTTGGATTTTGGATTTTGGAGGGCGAGGCGGACGGCGGCGAGCAGGGCGTCATCGTCCTCAGGGGCGACGGTGCGCAGGTCGAGGATCAGCCGGCCCTGGCGGAGGTAGCCGACGACCGGGGGATCGCCGCGGCGGAGGCGGGCGAGGAGGGCGTCGTCCCCCGGCAGGGCGAGGGCCTCGCCGGGGATGGGCGCCTCCGGCGCCGAGCCGCCGCCGAGGAAGGCCTCGGCGGGGATGATCTCCGCTCCCAGGAGCCCGGCGGCCCGCTCCAGGCGGGCACGGTGGGCTTGCCGGTCGGGCCACAGCCGGTCGACGGGCAGGGGGGAGCCGGCGAGATGGAGGCGGAGCACCCCTTCGAGCGCCGCCAGCGCCGTACGGTCGGGACGCAGCGCGCGGTAGAGCGGATGCCGCCGGCAGCGGGCGAGCAACGCGGCGCGGCCCACCAGCAGGCCGGCCTGGGGACCGCCGAGGAGCTTGTCGCCGCTGCCGCAGGCGAGGTCGACCCCCTGCTCCACGAGCTCGGCCAGGCTCGGATGGCCGGCGAGCTGGGGCTGCGGCCGCGGCCGCAGCAGCCCGCTCCCCTCGTCCACCAGCACCGGCACGCCGGCGCGAGCCCCCAGCGCCGCGAGCTGCCGCGGCTCCACCGCGGCGACGAAGCCGCTGAGGCGGAAGTTGCTGGGGAAGACCTTGAGCAGCAGCGCCGTGGCGGGTCCCACCGCCGCCTCGTAGTCGGCGAGGCGGGTGCGGTTGGTCGCCCCCACCTCCACCAGGCGGGCGCCGGCCGCCGCCATGATCTCGGGGATACGGAAGGAGCCGCCGATCTCCACCAGCTCGCCGCGGGAGACCACCACCTCGCGGTCCCGGGCCAGCGCCGCCAGGGCGATCACCAGGGCCGCCGCGTTGTTGTTGACCACTAGGGCGGCCTCGGCGCCGCACAGGGCGGTGAGCAGGCGCTCGACCCGGCCGTTGCGCTGGCCGCGCCGGCCGGTGGCGAGGTCGAGCTCCAGGTCGCAGTAGGCGTCCAGCAGCGGCGGCAGGCTGCGGGCCACGGCCGGCGGCAGGGGGGCCCGCCCGAGGTTGGTGTGCAGGAAGACGCCGGTGGCGTTGAGCACCCGGCGCAGCGGACCGCCGAGGGCGGCCTCGACCGCCGCGGCGATCACGGCCGGCAGCGCGGCCACCGCGCTCTCCGCCACCTCCGGCGGCGGGGGTGGATCGGCCGCCAGACGCTCCCGCAATTCGTCCACCACCCGCCGCGCTTGGACCCGGACGTGATCTCGCCCGTATAATGAGATGAGACTCGCCACCGCCGGATGGTTGAGCAGCCGGTCGAGCGACGGGAGCCCCCGCCGGGCATTGGAGAATTCGGAGCTATCCATCATCGTACGACAGCATTCTAGGAGATCCGTGGACCCCAAGCGAAGCCCGAGAGGAGGCCCGGGACCTTTACCGTCCCCGCTCAGGCCGGCGAAGCCGGGCCTCGGCGCCCCTGCGGCGTCCGTGGGGGCCGGGCGCCGGCCGTCGTTCGCCGAGGCTCTCGATCAGCTCGGCCGCGACGTGCAGCAGCTCCGCGTCGACTTCGAGCGCTTCTTCAACGGCTCCCTGCCGTTCCCACCCGACGAGCTGCGCGGCCGCGTCCAGGCACAGCTCCGCAACCTGCGCAACGCCAATCTGGCCACCGCCGTGGACAGCTTCCGGCTGGGCGACCTCGAAGCCCGGTACAACAGCTACAACGAGCTCTTCAACCGCCGCCTGCGCGACGCCGAAGAGGGGCGCCAGCCGGGGGTGCGCCACGCGCCGCCCTCGCTGCCGGCGCCGCGCCGCCACGACCCGGCCCAGGGGATCGTCTTCGGGGAGCGCATCGATCCGGAGGCCGCTGCGGCGCTCTATCAGGGTCTCGCCGCGGCGCCGGGAGACTCCCCCCGTTTCGACCTCGACAGCTTTCAAACCTACCTTGCCCGTCAGGTGACCGCCATTCGCGAGAAGACGGGGTGCTCCCAGGTCCAGTTCCGTCTGGCCTCGGAGGACGGCAAGGTGAAGCTCAAGGCCCGGCCCGTCGCTCCCCGCGAGGGCTCTTAAGGAGATCATGGTGCACAGAAGGACCTCATGGCTCATCGCCTCTGCGCTCGTCGCTTTCGCCGCGATTGCCGCCATCGCGGCGGTCGCGGCGGCGCCTCCGAACCTCACTAAGGCCGTCGAGGTGCAGCGCCGCCTGACGACGGAGCGGCCCAACGACGCCGCGGTGTTCAACGACCTCGGCAACCTGCTTCTCATGGTGCCCCAGCCCGCGGAGGCGGAAGCGGCCTACCGCCGGGCCCTGGAGCTCGATCCCGACAAGGTGTCGGCCCTGTTCAACCTCGGGCTGCTGCTGCAGCAGCGGGGCGAGCTGAAGGACGCCCAGCAGCTCTACCAGCGGGCGGTGAAGGTGGAGCCGGGCCACGCCTGGGCCCACTACCAGATGGGCGCAATCCACGAGGCCCTGCGCCAGCCGTCGCGGGCCATCGACGAGTACGCCCGTGCCTTCTCGCTCGACCCGCAGCTCGCCTTCCCCGAGGTCAACCCCAACGTCGTCGAGAGCAAGCTGGTGACCGAGGCCATGCTGCGCGCCTACCGCAGCGACTTCACCCAGCCCCAGGCGCCGAAGGTCTATGAGGATGCCAATCGCATCGCGGCTCTCCTGGTGCCGCCCCCCGCGGCCGCGGCCGAAGGCAAGGACCAGACCGCCAAGGCCGGCCAGCCGGCGCCGGCGGCCCGGCCGGGCACCGCCGCCGGCTCGCGGGCGGTGGGCTCGAACCGACCGGTGCCCGGCCAGCCGATCCCGAAGGGCTCGACCGTCATCCGCGAGCGCGATCTCGACCGCAACAACCCCGCCGGCCAGGCCCTGCCCTCGGGCATGGTCCGGCCCCCGACGTCGGCCGGCGGCGTACGCTCGCCGCAGGCGCAGGCGCGCGGCGGCCTGCGCGAATGGAACCGGCCGGAGCCCGTGGTCCAGGAGGGCGTGGCGGACGAGCCCGACGTGCAGAACGACGGCGGCCAGCCCGCTCCGGTCATCACGCCGCCCCCGGGTGGCGTCTACTACCGGCCCGGCCTCCAGAGCACCGGGAATCTGAACCTGCAGGTGGTGCCCGAGCGCTCGCCGCGGGCGGCGCGGGTGAGCCGGGACTAGGCTCCCCTCCAGGGACCGGGCGGGGGATAAGATAGGCCCTCATGAGAGCCTTGAAGATCCTCCTCCCGGTCGCGACCACCGCGCTCTTCCTCGTCCCAGCGCTCCAGGCCCAATCCCCCGCTGCGCCGGACCGGCGGTGGGAGCCCCTGTTCCTCGGCTATGGCACCGAGCCGGAGATGGACTTCGGCGGCCGCACGGTGACGTCCCTCCAGAGCCTGGTGAGCCGGTCGATCGGCGCCATCGGCCACGTGGGCGAGCGCCACCCCGGGCTTGCTCCCGCCTGGGAGTTTCCCGTCGGGGCGACCGTGCTGCTCCTCCAGCACGAGGTGGGCGGCCATGGGGGGCGGGCGCGGGAATTCGGCCTCGCGCCCAGCTACGCCTTCCACTACGACCTGTCCGCCGCCACCGGCACGGCACGGCCGCCGCGGTCGAACGAAGAGGGGACCCTCCTCGCCGCCGGCGGTGTCGAGGCGGACGGCGTCATGTCCCACCGGGTGATGCTCGACCTGCTGGGACTTGAGGGGGCGGACGGGGCGAAGGTCCCCCTGGCCCTGATGTCCAAGCTCGACCTCTCCCTCTACGTGGCGAGCGCGAAGCGGCCGGGTCAGGGGCTCGTCGATCAGTACCGGCAGGGCAACGACGTCGCCTACTACCTCTTCTCCCGCCAGGCCGAAGAGCGGGGGGCGGACCCGGCCGCCGTGTGGGACGGCACCTATGCCCCCATGCTTGAGGATCCGGCTCTCGACCATACCCGGCGGGCGGCGCGGGATGCGGCGCTGTGGAACGTCCTCGACCCCTCGCTGGTGGGAGCCGTGATCAACTACTTCCGCCAGCACGTCCTCGGCGGCGAGGTGCGGGTCCACGCGCCGCTCCTCCATGCCGGGGACGGCCTGGGGCTGACCCTGGGCACCCGCGCCGCCCTCGGCCCCCAGGAGGTCTCCCGCTACCTCGACCTCTACGCCGTCACCCGCCACGGGGTGCTCACGGTCTATATCCGCGACCTCGACTCCCCGGTGAACCGCACCTACGGCGCCGGCGCCGGCGTCCACGGGCTGCGGCTCGGCCCCGGCCTGGAGCTCGATCTCGCCGCCGATACCTGGAAGGAGCCGGACTCCATCGGGAGCCCCCACCACGGCACCGGCTGGAACGCCACCGGCGAGCTCGACGCCAGCCTGGGCGAGCGCTGGGGCGTCGCGGCGAAGGTGGGGTCGAAGTCCAGGGGTTTCCTCCCCGGCCTGCCGCTGGCGGACGGGGTGTACTTCGGGCTGGGAGTGAAGGCCAGCCTCTAAAGGGGAGATCATGCCGTTCACCGCCGCCGACTGTGAGAGAGCCCGCCGGGACTTCCCGGCCTTGAACCGGACCGTCGACGGCCCGCCGCTGGCCTTCCTGGACGGGCCGGCGGGGACCCAGGTGCCGGAGGCGGTGATCGACGCCATCGCCGGCTACTACCGCACCTCGAACGCCAACACCCACGGCGAGTTCGCCACCTCGCGGGCGTCGGACCGCCTGCTCCACGAGACCCGCGAGGCCATGGCCGCCTTCCTGGGCGCGCCGAGCTGGCGGGAGATCTCCTTCGGCCAGAACATGACGACCCTCAACTTCTCCCTCAGCCACGCCCTGGCCCGGGAGATGAAGGAGGGGGACGAGATCGTCATCACCCAGCTCGAGCACGAGGCCAACCGCGCCCCCTGGCTCGCCCTTCAGGAGCGGGGGATCGCCGTGAGGGAGGTGGCGCTGCGGCCGGACGGCACGCTCGATCCCGAGGACTTCGCGCGGCAGGTGACGGAGCGGACGCGGCTGGTGGCCGTGGTCATGGCCTCGAACGCCCTGGGCACGGTCACCGACGTGGCCCTGGCCCGGCGCCTGGCGCGGCAGGCCGGCGCCTGGCTGCTGCTCGACGCCGTCCACTACGCCGCCCACCTGCCGCTCGACGTCCAGGAGCTGGACGCCGACTTCCTGCTCTGCTCGGCCTACAAGTTCTACGGCCCGCACGTGGGCATCCTGTACACGCGGCCCGGCCTCCTCGCGCGGCTGCCCACGGAGCGGCTCCGTACCCAGGAGGAGGAGGCCCCCTGGCGGTTCGAGATGGGGACCCTGAACCACGCCGCCCTCGCCGGCGTGAAGGCGACCGTGGAGTACCTCGCGGCGTGGGGGGAGGGGGAGAGCCTGCGGCAGCGGATCGTCGCCGCCATGGCGGGGATCGCCGCCTACGAGCACGGGCTGGGCGCCTACTACCACGACGCAGCGAAGCGGATCCCCGGCGTCACCGTCTGGGGTCCGGACTTCTCGGGTCCCCGGGCGCCCACGGTGTCGATCACCATCGACGGCGTCCACCCCGCCGCGGCCGCCCGCCGCCTGGGCGAGAAGGGCCTCCAGGTCTGGGACGGCCACTTCTACGCCCTGCGCCCCATCGAGGCCCTGGGCTTGGCGGAGACGGGCGGCGTGATCCGCACCGGCATCGTCATGTACAACACCCGCGAGGAGGTTGACCGGCTGCTGGCGGCGGTGGCGGAGATCGCGGGCAGCGCCCGCCCGGTGTAAGAGGGTGTCTCGAAAGTGCCTGCTGAATCCGGGTCGGTCTGCCGCTTTGCCAGGAAAGGATGTACGGAGCGGTACAACCTCATGCCCAGGGGTGCTTGAGGTCACAATCTGTGACCTCAAGATCCGCTCCCCCTACGCGACCTTCTGCCCGCACTCAGGGCAGAACCGGGGGCTGCCCTCGATCTGGGCACCGCAGCCGCCGCAGCTCTTCTTCACCACGGTCGAGGTGCCGCACTCGGGGCAGAACTTCGCTCCCGAGGCGAGCTTGGCGCCGCAGGACTTGCAGGCGACGCCGGTGACCTGACCGAGGTCGCGCCCCTTCATCCAGTCCACCTGCTGCGCCTTCTCCAAGGCCTGCTGCTTGGCGGCCTCGGCCTGGGCGGAGGCGATCTCCTCGTCCATGTCGGGCGCGCAGTATTCGCAGAGCCCGGCTTTTTCGTTGAAGCAGACCGGGCCGCAGACCCAGCGGCCGCAGCGCGTGCACTGCTTGAACAGGGGGCGGATCTCCGCCACCGCCTCTTTCAGGGCGGCGTCGTGGGCCGGGCCGCCGACGGCCCGCTGGATCTCGTAGGCGGTATCAGAGACGCGGCCGAAGAGCCCGCCGAAGAGGTTGCCGGCCACCGAGGCGGCCGAGGCGGCCAGGCCCAGCTTCGAGCTCTGGAAGCTCGACAGGTAGCCGTTGCCGCACTTCTCGCAGTAGAACTTGAACTGATAGCCGCGGTCGGTCGAGAGGTCGTCGTAATTCCCGGTGAATTCGATGTTCGCCATACTCGTTTGCTCCAAAGACGGGTGGGTGACCGCGGCATGGTAGCACGGCGGATGTTTGGACGATTGCGGACATCAGCGTCAGCCGGCGGCGATCTGGTCCAGCAGGGGCGGGATGTCGTCCCAGTCTTCGAGCCAGATCGTCTTGACGCCCATGGCCTCGAAGAGGTTCCGGTCATAGGTGTCCGCCTGCTGGAGGACGGCGCGGATGGCCTCCTCCAGGGGCGGCATCTCCTCCGGGGGCGGGATGCGCAGCTCCTTGCGGAACCGCCGCGCGCGGTTGCGGACGTCCCGCAGGACGTCGCGGACCTCGCGCGGCTCGATGGTGTGCCGCCGCTGGAGGTGCCAGTGGGCGGGGACGTCGCCGTGGACGTAGCTCGCGTCGAGCAGCCGGCGCAGGTTGGGGTCGAGCATGGAGAGGCCGATGAACAGGACGGTGCTGTGCCGGAGGTAGCCGACGATGGAGGTCAGGGCCCAGTGGAAGACGGTGGTGGTGAGGCCGTGGTAGTCGTCCTCGGTGAAGACGATGTCGCAGACTTCGTGGTCCCCCTCCCTCGGCAGGTAGCCGTGGGGGTGAAGGATGGGGAGGCCCTTGTCGCGGCTGCGCCGGGCGTTCCACACCGGCTGGAAGTCGACGCTCCCCGCGAGCTTGCGCTCCAGCAGGTCGTCGTAGTTGAAGGAGACGACGGCGGCGACCCCGGAGTCCTCGGCCGACCGCTTGACGAGGTCGGCGACGGCGGTGAGGGCCGTGGGCTCCCGCGGCTCAGGGGGATGATCAGGGTAGAGGTGCTCCCGGACCTTTTCCAGGAACAGGTCCCGGCCGTCGGAGCTCTCGCCGGAGCGGCGGGCCCGGCGCCGGATCTCGTTCTTCACCACCCGGGCGAGGATGATGGGGTCGTACTCGTAGTAGTCGACCAGCCAGGCGGCGAGGGCGCGCCGGGAGGGCAGGTCGATGGGCTCCAGCCGGCGGGCCACGTCGGTCTGGTCGAAGAGGATCTCCAGGACGAGGTCCTTCCAGGTCGGGATGCCGTAGGGGCGCGACACCCCGGCGCCGAGGAAGAGGACGAGGTCCTTCTCCCGCCAAGCGCGCTGAAGGCCTTCGAGGTCGCTGCGATTGACCTCGGTGCGGCCGATTGTGCGCTTTTCGGGTTTGCGGCGCTGCTGTGATTTCTTGGGCGATGCTTCCACGCGGTCTCCCCCGGGTCCTCCAAGCCGTGCGCGATCTGTGCCAGAGTAGCTCTACTTTGCCAGATTGCCAGACAGAGCCGTGGCCAGCGCCCCTTCGGGGCGGACCCTCACTCTCCCAACCCTCTCTCTCCCAGCCTCCCCCCCGCCGGCCGGGAGAGAGAGGGCTTAAGAAGAAACGGAGTAAGTAGCCGGCGAGACGCCGGCGCTCCCAGGGTGTTCTTGCTTCTTCTTAGACTAACCACTCCCTCTTCTCCCGGCGAACCGGGGGGAGGCTGGGAGAAGAGGGCCGGGGTGATGAGGGCCAACGGCTCGGGAACGCAATCTGACAAAGCAGAGGTAATCCCCTCCATGAAACTGCAGCGGCTCTCTCGTCGGCACCTCCTGGCCCTCGGCGCCATCCTGGCGCTGGCCCTCGCCCTGCGTCTCGCGCACTGGTGGGCGGTGCGGGAGCAGCCGTTCTTCGCCTGGCTCGCCATGGACAGCCAGGAGTACGACCGCTGGGCGCAGGAGATCGCGGCCGGAGACTGGCTGGGCTCCCAGGTGTTCTTCCAGGCGCCCCTCTATCCCTATCTCCTGGCCGTCCTCTACACCGTGTTCGGCCGCAGCCTCGACGCGGTCTATCTGGCCCAGATCGCCCTGGCCGTGGCGGGATGCTACGCCCTGTACCGGGCCGGACGCGAGATGGCAGGCGAGGACGTGGGGCTTGGAGCGGCCCTGCTGGCGGCCGTCTACGGCCCCTTCCTCTTCTATGACGCGCAACTCGCCAAGGAGTC
This sequence comes from Thermoanaerobaculum sp., assembly GCA_021154885.1. Classification (GTDB taxonomy): domain Bacteria; phylum Acidobacteriota; class Thermoanaerobaculia; order Multivoradales; family UBA5704; genus DATARR01. The sequence goes on along the minus strand of JAJKHS010000132.1, from coordinate 22,549 downwards.
GCCGGCCGTGGCCGTCACCTCCTTCCTGCTCTGGGCCCTGGCCGCGGCGCGGGGCCGTCCAGAACGTCCGGGGACTTGGCGCTGGCTGGGGGTCGGGGCGCTGCTGGGGGTGCTGGCGCTGCTGCGGGAGAACGCTCTGCTCCTCCTCCCCTTTCTGCTGCCCCTCGCCTGGAGCCGGGAGGGAGGGGGAAGAGCTTTCCTCCGCCGGGGCGGAGCGCTGGTCGCGGGGCTCGTCCTCGCCCTCCTCCCGGTGGCGGTGCGCAACGGGGTTGTCGGGGGGAAGGGCGGCGACTTCCTCCCCACCACCTTTCAGGGAGGCGTGAACTTCTACATCGGCAACAACCCGCAGGCGGACGGCACCTATCAGCCCATCGTTCCGGGCAAGCAGATCCCGGCCCTGGAGCGGCGCGAGCCGGTGCGGGTCGCCGAGCAGGCGGCGGGCCGGCGGCTCACGGGCGGTGAGGTCTCCCGCTACTGGCTGGGCCGGTCCCTGGACTGGGCGCGGCGGGAGCCGGGAGCGTTCCTCCGCTTGCAGATCCGCAAGCTCGGCATGTTCTGGAGCTGGTACGAGTGGCCGGACGCGGTGGACTACTACCACGTGAAGACCCTGTCCCCGGTCCTCCGGCTGCCGCTGCTGGAATTCGGCGGCGCCGTCCTCCTGGCTCTGGCCGGGCTCGTCCTCGCCCGCAGTCATCTCAACCTTTTCGCCCCGGCCCTCCTCTTCGCCCTGGGGTGGATGCTCTCGACGATCGTCTTCTTCCTCTTCTCCCGCTACCGGCTGCCGGTCGTGCCGGCCCTCCTGGTCTTCGGCGGCGTGACGCTCTCCCGCTTGGCCGAGGCGTGGCGGCCCGGGCTCGCCGCGATCGTGCTAGCGGCGCTGCTCCTCCCCCGTGCCATGGGCTTCGAGCCGCGGATGGACCTGGTGGAGTACAACCTCGGGCGGCTCTACGACGAGCAGGGGCGGCCGGCGGCGGCGCGGGAGCACTACCAGGCGGCTTTCGTGCTGAACCCCAAGGACTTCCTGGCCTGTCTCAACCTCGGCAATCTCGCGGCGCGCCAGGGGGACTGGGCCACGGCCCTGCGCTTCTACCAGCGCGCGGCGGCCCTCGAGCCACGGTCGGACGACGCCGAGAGCAACCAGGGGGGCGTCTACCTGGCGCTGGGCGACCTCGCGCAGGCCGAGGCGCACCTCGACCGCGCCCTCGCCCTCAATCCCCAGAACCTGCCGGCCCTCCAGAACAAGACGCTGCTGCTCGCCCGGCGAGGGGACCTCCAGGGAGCGAGGGAGCTCAACCGGCGCCTGCTGGAGCTGGACCCGGCCAATCCCGCGGGGCTGCGGTTAGGGGGGCGGCTGGGGGGATAGGAACTCGTAGATCAGATTGCCGTCGTCCGCATAGCGGAGCGCGAAGAGCCGGGGGTTGGCGTCCACCCATTGCCGCTCGAGGGGGAAGTCGAAGCGCGGAAACCGGGAGAGGTGCACCCACCGGATGTGCCGGGCCTCCAGATTGGCGATCCAGGCCTGGGGCGAGGGGTCGACCCGCGGCTGGCACTCCGGATATTGCACGGCGAGGGGATGGTTGGCCGCGTTGAAGTTGACGTAGCGGACGTCCCTCTCCAGGCGGGTCCCCATGGCCGGGTACATGAAGTAGTTGTTGGGCGAGCTGACGGCGGCGACGTTGCCGTGCCCGCCGTGCTCCTCCAGCCAGCCCCAGGCCTCCGCGGAGAAACGCGCCGTGGTCTGGTGCGCCGTGAACTCCTGGCCCAGAGCCCGCGCCCGGTCCGCCACCCGGAAGCGGGTGAGGGAGGGAGCCCCGAGGATCGCCAGCGCCACGGCGGCCACGGCCAGCTCGCGCCGGCGCCGGACGGCGAAGGCGCGCAAGCCGGGGGAGAGGGCGAGGGCCACCGCGCCCAGGTCCGCCACCGCCAGGGCCAGCCGCACGCCGCGTGGCATCTCGGCGTGGAGCTGGAGCATGCCCTGGGCGAGCAGGGCGATGGCGATCCCCTCCATCCAGCGGTCGCGCACCCCCTTCTTCTCCCCCAGGGCCACGCTCCCGGCAAAGGCGAGGCCGAGGGCCGGGATGAGGTAGCGGACATTGGCGAAAACGTGATGGCTCTTGGCAAAGGGGACCATCAGCCAGAAGGCGAGCTGAGCCCACATCTGCCCGGTCACCAGCAGGCTCTCCCGCCACCGCTCGCGGCCGAAGCCGAAAGGGAGGATCAAGGCCGCCAGCAGCAGGATGAACGCCTGCGGCCCGACCCCCAGCTCCTGCGACTGCGGGCGGCTGATGCCCAGGAACGAATCGAGGAGCTGCCCTTCCCGGATCATGGGCTCCCAGAGGTCCACCACCGAGTTCTTGCGCGGGATCGTGGGCTGGTTGGCGTTCTCCGGACCGCTCGACGTCTCCTCGCACGTGATGGCCAGCGGGTCCGCTCCCAGCGCCACGTTGCGCAGGTAGAAGAAGCTCCCCAGCAGAGCCGCCACCAGCAACGCGGCCACGATCTGGCCCGCGCGCCGGCCCCAGGCTCCCCGCGCGAGCGGCACCGCCAGACCGGCGAGGGCGACGGAGTCGAAGACTCCCAGCACCTTGGCGCCCGCGGCAAGACCGAGGCCCGCGCCGATCAGCACGGCGAAGCTCCAGGCCGGCTCCCGCAGCCAGCGCAGGGCGAAGTAGGCCGCGGCCACGAAGACCGCGGCCACGAAGACGTCCACGTACTCGGTGGCCACAAACCGGATCACCGTCGGCGTGAGCAGCACCAGGAAGGAGGCGAGCGGCCAGTAGCGCCGGGCCCCGAGCTGGCGGGCGACGCCGCCCACCGCCAGGCCGAGGAGCAGCCAGTGAGGGAGGGCGGCGAGGTTGACGTACAACTCGCTGTGCGACGGCGCCATCCACCACCAGAACCAGACCGACCCGTTGGCGGGGACGTAGCCGTAGTAGTTGACGGGGATGTTGCCGAAGACCGGGAAGAGGTTGCGGTCGCGCAGCCAGGTCCCGGCGAGCAGCAGGTGGTACATGAGGCTGTCCCAGGAGAGGGGCGGGCGGATCAGCCCCCGCAATGCCTCGATGGCCACCGCGTGCAGGGTGAGGAGCGACAGCGCCGGGTGCGCGCAGAGGATCTCCCAGGAGCGCCGGGCGATGGCCCGCGCCGGCCCGTCCACTCCGCCAGCCCCGCTGTCAACAGGCGCCTTGCGGAAGCCCAGCAGCAGGAGCAGCGTGAGACCGGCCTGGAGCGCCAGGGCGAAGTCGAAGCGCAGCACCCCGAGCCCGCCCAGCAGGAGGCCGATCCCCACCGCCTCGGCCGTCGCGAGGAGCAGAGTGGCGATGGCGAGGGACAGCGGGTCGCGGGCGGCCTCGCTCCCCAGCAGCCGCAGAGCGGCGAGATAGCCGCCGAGGAACAGGAAGCCCAGCGCGGCGAGCGTCGCCGCGGCCCCCACGAGGTCGAGCCAGAACATGGGCGGGATTGTTAGCACAGGCGCGAAGCCGGTGCTAGCATCCCCGCCCGTGCACGACGCCGGCGACACTGGATATTTCGACCGCGAGTACTTCCAGCTCCATCCGGGCAAGGTCCGGTATCTGGACTACCTGGTGGGGCTCCTGCGCGCCCACGGCATCCCCGGCGGCCGGGTGCTCGACGTGGGCGCGGGCTACGGCTTCTTCCTGGCGGCCCTGGAGAAGGCGGGCTACGAGGCGTCCGGCCTGGAGCTCTCCGGCCATGCGGTGGAGCAGGCCCGGCAACGGGTCCGCGGCCCATTGATCCAGCAGGGGGCCGAGGAGCCCTTCCCCTTTCCCGACGGCTGCTTCGATGCCGTCACCCTGCTCGACGTCATCGAGCACCTGAAGGATTACGCCGCCACCCTGGAGAGCTGCCGGCGGTGCCTGAAGCCTAGGGGGAAGCTCTTCGTCATCACCCTCAACGCCCACAGCCTGGCCCGCCCCCTCCTCGGCCGGCGCTGGGCCTGGTACCAGGATCCCACCCACATCCACATGTTCACCCCTCGCATGCTGCGCGAGGGGTTGGAGCACGCCGGTCTGGAGGTCGAGACCCTGATCACCGAGTCCAATTTCTGCTCCGTGGGCGAGGGGACGAAGTTCCTGAAGCCGTTGCGGGTGATCGGCCGGGTGGTGCATACCCCGGCGTTCGGGGATTCGCTGCTGGCGGTGGCGAAGAGGCCGCGTTAACGTCGCTTCGGCAGCTCGCCCGCGATCAATTTCAGCGTCGTCTCCACCACCGCCGCCAGGGGCGCCGCGTCGGCCATTCCCCGGCCGGCGAGGGGGAAGGCGGTGCCGTGGTCGACGGAGGTGCGCAGGAAGGGGAGGCCCAGCGTCCAGTTGGTCGCCGTGCCGAAGGAGGAGGTCTTGACGGCGATCAGCCCCTGGTCGTGGTAGAGGGCGAGCACCCAGTCGAACTCGCCGCGGCGGGCGCGGGCGAAGAGGGAATCGGCGCTCTCGGGGCCGTGGATGTCGATGCCCCGCTCGCGGGCCGCCGTCACCGCGGGGGCGAGCACCGCCTCCTCCTCGCCGCCCAGCAGCCCGCCCTCCCCGGCGTGAGGGTTGAGGCCGGCGAGCGCGATGCGGCCGCCGGCGTGCCGGTGGAGGCAGTCGAGAGCCTCGCCCACGGCCTCGCCGGTGATGCCGTCCAGCGCCTCACGCAGGGGGAGGTGGACGTTGAGCAGGGCGACCTGCAGCTCGGGGGCGAGAAAGGCCATCAGATAGTCCCGCCCATAGCGCGTGAGGCCGCAGACCTCGGCCAGATAGTCGGTATGCCCCACGAAGCCGGGGAGGTGCTGGCGGGCGATCGACTCCTTGCTCACCGGCGCGGTGACCAGGGCGTCAGCCACCCCGCAGTCCACCAGCTCGATGCCGGCGTCGAGCGCGGCCATGGCCCCCGCGGCATCCGCCGGCCCCGAGCTGCCGAGGGTGAGCGAGCGGCGGTCTACCACCGGATCCAGCACCGGAATGCCATCGGCGGGGAGGTCCCGGCGGGTGGCAGGGGCGGCGGAGAGGTAGACCAGGCGATCCCAGGGGGCGCCGGGGAGAGAGGGGCGGAGGGCTTCCAGAGCCGCCCGCTCTGCCACCAGAAGCGGCTGCCAGGGGAGCGCGGCGGGGGACTCCATGAAGAGCTTGAGGAGGATCTCCGGGCCGATGCCCGCGGGGTCCCCCTGGGTCAGGGCGAGGACGGGCCGCGCCGGCGGCGAAGGCTCAGGCCCGGTCACGGTCCTCGTCGCTGCTGCCGTTGGTCCGCTTGCCCCGCCGCTTCAGCTCCTCCTCCTTGAACATGTAACGGATGAAGTGCTTCTGGATGAGGAGGTTCGGCCCCTGGTGCCGGTTGAGCTTGAGGGCGCCCTTGTCGTACCACTCGATCCAGCCCCGCAGCTCCTCGCCATCGGTGAGGATGACCACCATGGGCGTCTTCGCGGCCATCTGCTTGAGGTAGTAGAACTCCTCGGCGTTGGTCTGCTCGGGCGGCGTCTGCTTGCGGCGCACGCTGCGCGCGGGGAGGTCCTTCTTGAGCTCGTTCATGTCCGGGCGTATCAGTTTGCGATTGGCCATTTTCGGTTCCATTGGGCGAGGTCAGTCCTAGGCTGTCGGAGGGGCCGCTGCAGACCGGTCGTCCGGCGTCCGGGTCTTGTACTGGTCGTCCTCGTAGGCCAGGCAGCAGAGGAGCCGCCCGCACTGCCCGGAGATCTTCGACGGGTTCAAGCTGAGGTTCTGGCGCTTGGCCATCTGGATGGAGATCGGCCGGAAGTCCTTGAGCCAGGTCGAGCAGCAGAGGGTGCGGCCGCAGATGCCGATGCCGCCGATCAGCCCCGCCTCGTCCCGCGCCCCCACCTGCACCATCTTCACCCGCACGGAAAACCGGCTCGACAAGTCGCGCACGAGTTGTCGGAAGTCCACTCTTCCGTCAGATGTAAAGTAAAAAGTCGCCTTCTTGCCGCTGAGGGCAAAGTCGACCAGGGAGATCTTCATGTCCAGGCCGAGGGCGCGGGACCGCTCCTGGGCGTAGAGCTTGCCGCTCATCTCGCTCTGGCACTGGCGGTCGTAGGACGCCTGATCGCCGACGTCGGCCGGGCGCAGAATCGGCCGGGCGCTCGACTTCTGGCACGGCTTGAACACCGGCATGGGAGACTGCTCGACATGGCCGAACGCCGGCCCCGCTTCCAGCTCCACCACCACCTGGTCCCCCCGGGCGTAGGTCCGCCCTCCCGTCGAGCAGAGCGTCAGATTGGTCTCTTCCCGAAACCGCACGCCGACGAACGCGTCCTCGACTGCCGTCGACATCCCTTTGAAAGCACAACCGCTACATCCACCCATGGGCTATTCCATTCCATGCGACAGCGACCTGACAACCTATGCAGGAAGAGTACCAGGCGCCCGCGGACGCGCCGGCCCACCGGGTCAGGCCGACGGATTGATAGAGGCTCGGAGCCGCTGAGCTCATTGTTGCAGTGGCGAGTCCCGGCGTCAATCGGCGGGCCTCGCTTTTCAGCACGCTATCACGATCCCCCGAGAGAGACCTGGTCGAGGAGACGGCGCCCGATGTCGTGGCGGTAGACCTTGCCGGGCCAGTCGATCTCGGCGGCGGCGGCGTAGGCCTTCTTGAGCGCCCCCGAGAGGCCGGGGTCGAGGGCGCAGACGGAGAGGACCCGCCCGCCGGCGCTCACCAGCTCGCCATCCGCGCCTTCGCGCGCCCAGGCGGTGCCGGCGTGGAAGATCTCGACCCCTGGCAGGGCCGCCGCGCGGTCGAGGCCACCGATCGGCTCCCCTTGGACCGGCCGGCCAGGATAGCCGGGACTGGCCAGAACGACACAGACCGCGACCTCCCGGCGGAAGGAGAGGCGCCGCGCGTCGAACCTCCCGGCCGCGCCGGCGGCCAGAATGGGGAGGAGGTCGTCCTCCAGCCGCAGCAGAACGACCTGGGCTTCCGGGTCGCCGAAGCGGGCGTTGAACTCCAGCACCCTGGGACCCTCCGGGGTCAGCATCAGGCCGGCGTAGAGCACCCCCACGAACGGCCGCCCCTCGGCGGCGAGGCCGGCGACGGCCGGACGCAGGATGGTCTCCACCACCACCGCTCCAGCCTCCGCCGACAGCCCGCCGGAGGGGCTGTGGGCACCCATGCCGCCGGTGTTGGGTCCGGTATCGCCGTCGCCGATCCGCTTGTAGTCCCGGGCGGTGGCCAGCGGCAGCACGCGCTCGCCGTCGCAGAGGGCCATGAACGACACCTCCTCGCCCGGCAGGAAGGCCTCGACCAGCACGCGGTCGGCGCTGGTGCCGAACTGGCGCTCCTCGAACAGGGCCTGGACGGCTGCCGCGAGCCCGGCGTCATCCTGAACGATGATCACCCCCTTGCCGGCGGCGAGCCCGTCGGCCTTCAACACCACGGGATAGCCGAAACGCCCGGCGGCGGCGCGGGCCGCCGCGGCGTCGTGGACCACCTCGGAGGGTGCCGTGGGGATGCCGTGCCGCTCCATGAACTGCTTGGCGAAGACCTTGCTCCCCTCGATCTCGGCGGCGCGCTGGGTGGGACCGAAGAGGGGGAGGCCGCGGTTGGCGAATTCATCCGCGATCCCCAGGGTGAGGGGGAGCTCCGGCCCCACCACCGTCAAGTCGATCCTGAGCTCGCCGGCGAAGTCGGCCAGCCGCTGGACCTCCTCGGGCGCCAGCGGCACCCGGTCGGCCAGGGCGGCGATGCCGGGATTCCCCGGGGCGCAGTAGAGCTCGGTCAGCAGCGGGCTCTGCCGCAGCTTCCAGCACAGGGCGTGCTCCCGCGCGCCGCCTCCCACCACCAGGACCTTCATGAGGGCCTCCCCTCGGCGGTATCCACGACGTTGACCGCCGTGACCGCGGTTACTGCGATGACGTCGACGATATCCTCCGCGGAGCACCCCCGCGACAGGTCGTTGACCGGGCGGGCGAGCCCCTGGAGCAGCGGCCCCACGGCCCGCGCTCCGGCCAGCCGCTCCGTCAGCTTGTAGGCGATGTTGCCCGCGTCCAGATCGGGGAAGATGAGGACGTTGGCCCGGCCCGCCACCGGGCTCCCCGGCGCCTTGCGCTCCGCCACGTGGGGCACCAGGGCGGCGTCGGCCTGCATCTCGCCGTCGAAGGCGAATCCCACCCGCCGCGACCGCAGCGCCTCGACGGCGGCGCGCACCTTGTCCACCCGCGGGTGGCGGGCGCTCCCGCGGGTGGAGAACGAGAGCAGGGCCACGTGGGGCTCTTCGCCCAGCAGCACCCGGCAGCTCGCCGCCGCCGCCTCGGCGATGTCCGCCAGCTCCTCGGGAGCCGGGTCCGGCACCACGCCGCAATCGCTGTAGATGAGGCTGCGGCCGTCGGGGAGGACCATGAGGAAGCAGGAGGAGACCACCTTGAGGCCGGGCCGGGGCCCGACACCCCGCAAGGCCGCCCGCAGCGTGTCAGCGGTGGTGGCGAGGGCGCCCATCACCGCACCGTCCGCGCGCCCGGTGGCGACGCGCAGCACCGCGTAGTAGAGCGGATCGCGGGCCAGGGCCGTGGCCTGGGCGGGGTCGAGAGCCGGCAGGCGCCCGGCGAGGAGGGCGACGAGCACGGGCAGGTCGGGATCGGCGGCGGGATCGCGCACCGGCACGGTGAGGGCCACCCCGGCGGCCGCTGCCGCGGTGGCCACCCTCGCCGGCGATCCCACCAGCTCGGCCCGGCAGAGACCGAGGGCCGTGGCGCGCTCCGCCGCGGCCACCACCCGGGGGTCCCCGCCCTCGGCGAGCACGACGACGGCCGGGCGCGGCGCCGCGGCGGCCCGGGCTCTCAGCCGTGCGAGGGGGTTCGGCGTCTCGGACACGCGGCGGGAACTGTAGCAGATGGGGGGCGGGCCCTCGGAGCCCTCACCTCTGCGGCCCCCAGAGATCGTCGGGAAGCGGCAGCCGCAGCAGGCGCCGGTAGACGCTGGAGACCCGCTGCGAAAGCTCACCATGGAGGTCTTCGATCCCCTGTCCGGCTCTCCTCCGGGGTTGGCGCAGGATGTCGGCGAGCTGCAGGATCTGCTCTCCGTCCTCGACCGTGAGGCCGGCTCCCTGCGCCAAGGCCTGGAGGTGGTCCGGGCTGGGCTCGACCTGGTCCCTCTCGTATCGGGCCAGCAGGCCAGGATGCACGCCCGTCCTCCGGGCGAAGTCCCTCTGCGTCTCTCCGGAGAGGGCGCGGAAGACGTGCACCATCAGGTTCTTTCGTCTCATCGTCCCCCCTGCTAGCACGCGGCAGCGAATTTTCGCCGGGCGCGCCGTTCCGTGAAGCACTATTAGAGGCAGGCGCGGCCCGCGCGGACCACGAAGGCTCGATGCCGGTGCCGCGCAGGAGGCAACCCCGATGCGCCGAGCTCTCGTCGCCGCAACCCTCTCCGCGTCTCTCCTCGCTCCCATGGCCGGCCAGTCCCCCCTGCTGGGCTCGCTCTGCTCCTTCCTCTCCTCCCTCTGGAGCGGAGCCACCGCCGACGCAGGCTGCGGGGCGGATCCCGACGGCCGGTGCGCCCCGGCGCCGCGGCCCACGACCGACGAAGGCGGAGGGTGGGACCCCAACGGCTAGCCCTGGATCGCCTCAAACCGGAGACCCTGATCGTGCCGGGCGCGGAAGAGGTAGGCCAGGACGCGGCGGGCCAGCTCGGCCGTGGCCTCCCCGCGCTGGGCCGCCTCCTGGAAGAGCCGCAGGGCGGCCAGGGCCTCCCGGTGCACCCCCCTGGACTCGAAGACCTGCGCCAGACCCGGAGTCAGGGCCCGCACCTCGGCCGCCCGCCCCTCTTCCAGCAGCAGCGCCGCCTCCTCCAGCAGCGCCAGCGCCACGTCGTAGCCCATCCCCCGGGCGGCGAACTCCCGTCGCGCCTGCGCCAGCAGCCGTCGCGCCTCCTCCGGCCGGCCCAGCCCGGCGGCGATGCGCCCGTCGAGCCAGATCACGCGGATCAGGAAGACCTCATCGCCCAGGTCAGCCGCCAGATCGCGGACCTGCTGTACCAGCATCGCGGCTTCGGAGTGATGCCCGAGATGGCAGTGGTTGACGGCCAGGTTGAAGCGCTGCTTGTACCAGAGGCGCGGCTCTGCTTCTCGCTTCAACAGGGGCTCTGCTTGGAGGAGGGCCTCGACGGCGCGCTCATAGTCCCCCAGGACTTCGAGTGTGAATCCTTTCTTGATGAGGTAGCGCTCCGGGCAGCGCCCGACCCTGAGGGCTTCCTCCAGCAGTGCCAGGGCCTCTTCGAACCGGCGCTGGTCACGGCGCAGCGAGGCTTCCAGGTCGAGCAGCCGGCCCGGGTCGAGCACCTGGTCCGGGTCCGAGCCGGAGAGCCAGAGCTGCCGGGCCCTTGCGAAGGCCGCCTCCGCCCCCTTCAGCTCGCCCGCCACCCGCAGGACATTGGCGAAATGGGCCGCCGCGAAGGCTTGAACGCATTTTCGCCAGCCCTCCGGCCCCTGGACCAAGCCGGCGATCTCCTGCGCCAGCCGCGCCAGGGACACAGCGCGCTCGACTTGGCGGGAGGCCTGGACCACCGACTCCTCGCAGACCCGCTCGACCAGCGCCCAGGTCTGGAACATCGAAACGCCCTGCACCAGTGCGAGCCGCCGGTCCTCCGGGAACCGCGAGAGCGTCGCCCACGCCTCTCCGGCGAGCCAGCGGGCGGTCTCGAGGTCGGCGGGCCGGGGGTAGACGTCCAGCGCCGGGATCGCCCGCGACCGCCGGGCCGCTTCGGTGAGAATCCTGCGGATGAAACGCGTGATCTCCAGGACGCCGGTCTCCACCTCCACCTGCTCGGCGGCCGTGAGCTCCGTGTCCTTCTCCAGGGCCTCCAGGGTCTCGAGGCACTGGGTCACGATGTCGACCTCCGCCGGCCGGGCCTCCATACCGGCGAGCAGGCGCTGGTAGAGAGCCTCGTCGGCAAGGTTCCCCCGGCGGAGGTGATACGAGACCTTCTTGTCCGGCAAGCCGGCCCGGGCGCCGACCTCCTTCTGCGAAAGGCCCTTCCAAAGCGCCAGCATCGAGACGACCAGCGAGCGAAACGAGCGGATCATTCAGCCCTCCTCGACGGACAGGTACGCCTTCACAGAATATCTTACGTCCCTCCTGGATGGAAGTGCCCGGGAAGAGCGGATCGTGACACGCCTTCGCGGGACGGCGATTCCTGCGAGCTTTCTAGGGTAGGGGCGGCCTCACCCCTTGAGCACCATCGCGCCCGTGGGCTGGGGCACGCCGCCCGCGGGCTCGACGGTCACCGCCCAGGCCTGGATGCTCGACACATCCGGCACGCGCTCGACCCGCACGCTGGCCGCACCGTGCGGGTCGACGGCGAAGGTCCCGGCCGGGACCGGCTTGCCGGCGGCGATGTACCAGAGCTCGTAGGTCTTGCCCTGCGGCAGGGCCGGCAGGTCGAAGGCGTAGAAGAGGGCGCCGCCCTGCCGCGGGTTGACATAGGTCTGGCCCTTGGCCTGCGGCGCCGGGCCGAGGCCGGCCAGGACCACCGACTTGACGCCCGGAGCGGCCACCACCTGGAGGGCCTGGGCCGACCGTTCCGCCGCGTCGCGGGCCAGGGTCACCTCGCGGTCCAGCACGGCGACCTGCCGCGCCAGCCGGTCCCGCTCCGCGGTCAGGCGCTCGAGCTCGCCGCGCAGCCTCGTCTGGCCGGCCACCCCCCAGACGGCCATCACGAGCAGGGCGGCCGCGGCGAGGGCAAGCCACCGCGGCAGGCGGCGGGGAGGCGGCACGGCGGTCGCCGCGCCCGCGGTCATCCGCAGGACCCGGGCGCGGGTGGTCTCCGAAGGCTCGACGGGCACGACCGAACCGGCGAGAGCCTCCAGGTCCCGGTCCCACAACTCGAGCTGGCGGCGGCACTCCTCGCAGCCGGCGGTCAGGTGCTCCTCCAGCTCGCGCAGGTCGTCGCCGTCCAGCGCGCCCAAGGCGTAGGCCGGGAGGAGCTCCTCGAAGCGGGCGGAGTGCGGGGCGGCGGTCATTGCAACTCCGCGCTCAGGGTCTGCCGGAGCTTGTTCATCCCCAGCAGGATGCGGGACTTGACGGTGCCGAGGGGGGCTTCGAGGCGCTCGGCGATCTGAGTGTGGGTGAGCCCCTCGAAGAACGCCAGCTCGATGCAGCGGCGCTGATCCGGGGACAGCGAGTCGAGAGCGCCGGTGACCTGGCGCCGCCGTTCCAGGCTCTCGAGCCGCTCGGTGCCCAGCGGCGAGACGGCCTCGCCCTGCTCCGCACCCACCACCTCTTCGCGGCGCCTGGACGCGTCCCGCCGGCGGAGGCGGTCGAGGGCGCGGGAGCGGGCGAGCATCAGGATGTAACCGCGGGGCGTCGAACGGTCCGCGTCGTAGCGGTCAGCCTGCGTCCACACCTGCAGGAAGACCTCCTGCAGCACCTCCTCCGCCTCCATCCGCCGGCCCAGGATGCGGCTCAACAGGCCCAGCGTGACGGGTGCGTGGTGCTCGAACAGACGCGTGAATGCCGCGCCGTCGTGGGCTGCCACACGGCTCATGAGGTGTAGATCCTCCGCTTCCCTCGCGTCCATGAATCCTGGCTGATTCCCCCTACTTCCCCGGCATCTCGAAGGTCACCGAGGCCCAGAAGCTCTCCCAGTCGGCACCGGACTCCTTGGGAGCCGGGATCATGTGCACGGCCTTGACCAGCCACACGCCCGGGCGGTCGAGCTTCAGCGCCACCCGCCCCTTGGCGTCCGACCGGGCCGAAACCTTCTGCTCGGGATGATCCTTGGTAAAGGCCGTCACCAAGGCACCCGCGAGCGGCCTGCCCTCGTACAGCAGGCGCGCCGGCAGCACCCCGCCCGCGGGGAGCGTATAGGGATTCGCCTCCGGCACCAACTCCAGGCGCAGACCCAGCGCCCGGTTCCACCCCGCGGCGGCCTCGCCGCCGCCGGCCGCGACCAGCGCCTTGGCGCAGCGGGAGAAGATCTCGCGATCCGGGGCGTCGCTCTGTCCGGCTTGAGCCCGCAGGTCGCGGATCCTCTCCAGCCCCTCCTGGCTCAGGTAGTCGTCGAACTTCCTGGCGTCGAGCTGCACCGGCTCGGGGTTGCTGGCGTAGACGATCGTGTACAGGCCCGGAGCCGGGATGGAGAGAAAGCCGGCCGGCTCCGTGTTGGGTACGCCCGGCACGGCCGTCTCGCCGCCCGGTCCCACCAGCCCGAACCGGCGCAGCAGCTTCGGGTCCCGTGGCACCGGATCGCCTTTGAATTCCTGGCCGACCCGCAGCCGCACGGCCACGCGCTGGGCGATGGCCGGCCGGAACGCCGAGGGCTCGATCCAGAAGTCGTGGGCCCGCAGCGCGGGGGCGGCGAGCAGGGCCAGCAGGGTGGCCTGGCGGAGTCTGCGCAGCATCATCTTTCTTTCTCCAGGTCCTCGAAATCGGTCCGGTGAGCGGCGACGCAGCGCCGCTCACCGGCACGTCGTACTTTCTACTTGATGCCGTTGGGGCCGTTGGGCGAGCCCGGCAGCGGCGTCCGCAGGTAGGGGAAGGTGGTGTCGAACTGGCTGACGTCCTGGAGCGTCCCGTCCGTGAACGGCAGGTTGCCCGAGGGCGCGTCCGCCGGCGAGCAGAAGACGCCGGGGAAGGCGTGGCACAGCACCCCCATCGCCACCCGCAGCTCGATGTCGACCACGTCGTCGCCCGGCCGGCGGCCGTTGGGGAAGCCGGCGGTGTCACCGCCCAGCAGACCGAGGTTGTTCTGGGCAATGGCCGGCGTCGGCGTGGTGGCGGTGTTGAGGCGCAACATCTCGTGCGGCTTGCCGTCCGAGAGGAAGTTCACGCCCTGGACGCCGGTGGCGAAGGCCGCCACCAGGTCGGTGCGGGGGAACTTGGTCGGCGCCTTCACGCCGGCGGCGCCGAAGAGGATCTCCAGGAGCGCGGGCAGCGTCGGGTTGGTCACGTAGGTGGCGAGGGCCGCGTCGCCCTCGGGACTGGAGGCGTTGAACAGGTTCTTGTCCTTGAGGCCGATGACGATCTCGTTGACCAGCGGCATGCCGAGGCGCGAGACCTGGACGAAATCGCCCTTCTCCGAGGCCGGGCTGTCGAAGGTCGGCTTGTCGCGCAGGAAGCGCTGGCGGGGCAGCAGGGCCGTCGTCCAGCCGCCGATGACCGGGCCCTTGCTGCCGGTCAGGCAGGCGGCCGGGACCTCGAGGATGAAGGAGGTGACGTTCTTGTCCGCCAGGGCGTCGGGCTGGGAGTTACGGGGCCCGAGGGGATTCGAGAGGTTCACCAGGTCGAAGATCTCGCCCAGGTTGACCGCGAAGGGGTCCTTGCGCTGGCCGACGAAGAGCCGGCCGTTGCCGGTGCAGCCCGGGATGCTGAGGTCGTAGATGAACTGCCGCGCGTACCCGGCGTAGTCGGCGATCGACTTCTCGCCGATGTTGTCCACCGGCTTGTCGAAGGTGGCGCCGTGGGTGGCAGCGTTGGTGACCGCCTGGAAGTGAGACTTCGCGTTGAGCTTGCCGCGGGCGACACCCAGGGTGCAGGTCTCACGCCGGTTCAGGGTGGCGTCCGGATGGCCCGGTCCGCCCGAGATCGGCCCGACGTTGATCAGCGGCACCGAGACCTGCTGGCCGCCCACCGGCACCTTGATGTCCGCCAGCGTCTGGGTGCAATTGAACTGAAAGCTGATGTCCCCCACGCCGTCGCCGGTGTTGTCGATGTTGATCCGGTACAGGGCGTCCGGGTCCAGGGCGAAGTAGTTGGGACCGCCGTAGGCGTCCTGGAGCGGCACGTAGTTCGCGATCAGGGTGACGAAGCCGCCACGCCCCTGTTCGTAGCTGTTGAACATGTAGAAATCGGTCCCGTCCACCTTGGGCATCCCGGTGATCGCCGGCGCCTCCCGGTGGCTGGAAGCGTAGGCCGGAACCAGACCCAGGACGGCGGCCAGGATCAACAGGGCAAGAACCACTCTCCTCTTCACGATGTCCTCCTCCTTTTCCTCTCTCGAAGTTTTTCTCGGGCTCGGCTGGCGAACCCCTCTCTGTCGGGATTACGCAACCGGAGGGCGGACCGGATGAGTGGCGCGTGAAAGTCTTTGCAGGAAGACCGGAAGGAGGTGCGGGTACAATGCGGGCCATGAACACGACCGATCCCCACGTCCGTCCCGGAGGCCGGGCCACCGACGCCCTGCGTCCGCTCCGCATCGAGACCGGCGTCCTCAAGTTCGCCGAAGGCTCCGCCCTGATCGAGATCGGCGACACCCGCGTCCTGGTGGCGGCGAGCGTCGAGAACCGGGTGCCCCCCTTCAAGAAGGACTCGGGCGAAGGCTGGCTCACCGCCGAGTACTCCATGCTGCCGCGGGCCACCCACACCCGCTCCGGCCGCGAGGTCAACCAGGGGAAACCCTCGGGGAGGACGGCCGAGATCCAGCGGCTGATCGGCCGCAGCCTGCGGGCGGTGGTGGACCTCTCGGCCATGCCGGAGCGCACCCTCACCCTGGACTGCGACGTCCTGCAGGCCGACGGCGGCACCCGCACGGCGGCCATCACCGGCGCCTACGTCGCCGCGGTCCTGGCGCTGGCCCGGCTGCTGATGACCCGCGAGATCCCGGCCTGGCCCTTGCGCGACCAGCTCGCCGCCGTGTCGGTGGGGCTGGTGGGCGGCGTCCCCCTGCTCGACCTCGAATACGTCGAGGACCAGGTGGCGGAGGTGGACATGAACGTCGTGGCCACCGCCGCCGGCTCGCTGGTGGAGATCCAGGGCACCGGCGAGAAGCGCAGCTTCCGGCGGGACGAGATGGACGCCCTCGTCGACCTCGCCTTCAAGGGCATCGGGGAGCTGGCCGTGGCGCAGAACGCCGCCCTCGCCCCCACCCTGGCGGACCTCTCCGGCATCCTCTCCAAGGACCGCCGCCGGCCGCCGGCCGCTCCCAAGTCCGAGAAGGAGATGTGGGGCCGGCCCTGAAGGCGATCACGCCTCCCGCTTACCATACGCAGAGGAATTATGTCGTCTGCCCGCCACGGCCCGTACGCGGACCACGGTCCGTCGTACGCAGCGCATTTCCAGCGTCTCCATACAATGGAACGTTGTACGCGTACAATCGACCGTTGTACGCGGACAATGGACCGTCGTATGCGGACAATGCTCCGTCGTACGCGGCGCATTTTCAGCGTCTCCATACGACGGGACGTTGTACGCGGACAATGGACCGCCGTATGCGGACAATGGTCCGTTGTACGCGGCGCATTTTCAGCGTCCCCATACGACGGGACGTTGTACGCGGACGATGGACCGTCGTACGCGGCGCATTTCTGTCGTCTCCATACAACGGGACGTCGTACGCGGACAATGGACCGTTGCACGCGGACGATGCTCCGTCGTACGCGGCGCATTTTCATCGTCCCCATACAACGGGACGTTGTACGCGGACAATGGACCGTTGCATGCGGACGATGCTCCGTCGTACGCGGCGCATTTTCATCGTCCCCATACGACGGGACGTTGTACGCGGACAATGGACCGTTGTACGCGGCGCATTTCCATCGTCTCCAGACAACGAGAGACGTAGTACGCGGGCGACAGTCCGTCGTAAGCAGAGTCGGCATCGGCTCTTCACCTCCACGGGAGGCATTCCCTGGGCGGGCTCTTCGACCCCGATGCCGAACCGCCCCGCCATCGCCTCGCCGGCTGTCACGGCTCGGCGAACTGAGGCTTGGTGATCGCGAAGTCTACGACTCTGCCGCTGCGCGCTCTCTCGTCGCACCTCCGATCGTCTCACGCCGACACCTCGCAGGCCCGCCGGACCCCCGGCGGCGCACCCTTCGGGCTTGCGCCGCATAAGGAGGTAGGGTCCGCCCTGGGGAAGGCACCTTCAGCAGCAGCCGCAACAGGTGCAGGTGCAATTGCAGCAAGTGCCGTTGCAGGTCTCGTCGCACGTTCCTCCGCAGGAATAATTGCAGGTGCCGAAGGTTCCACACGTCCCGGCTTCGTCACACGTTGCGGCCGTGATGCCACCCACCACCTTTCCGAGAGGGAGGGAGTCGAGGGCACGGACGGTCTCTCGGGACAGGGACAGCTTCCTCTGCTTCTTCTTCATGGCGGCTCCTTTCGGACGATAGGCGAATGGGAGTCATAATAGCCGTATACAAGAAAATTTACAAATTGGCGTAAGCCCTGGCATCGGGTAGGCCCGTTCCCTCAGCACGCTCGTGGCGTTGCCGACTCGACAGACCTCGGCGTTTTTACCGGCGCCCCCCTCTGAAGCGGAGCGCAGAGAAGGCCGAGCGAGTGGAGCCGTCAAGGCCCGCCCCACAGAAGAGGTGCCACGTGACTGGAGAAGACGGCTCTTTCGAGGCCTCGCCAACGACGGATCCGTCGCTGCAGCGTACGCAACTGGCCGTCCGAAAAGCTCAGCTCCGCACGATCCCGCAGGACCTCGAAAATCGTCACAGAATAAGCGCCAGAGGCTTGTAGGAGAAGATCGCCTCGATAGGATTGACCTTGCCCTTCCCTCGCTCCTGAGGCGTCGATTCGAAGGCATCGTGGCCTTCCGATCCTCACTTTCTGAAAGCTTCGGACACACCTCGGCCTATGCGAGCGAGTCCGCTCACGAAAATGGCCCTCGGCGGGCTGCCTACCTGTCAAAGATCGCGTCCTGGTTTGCCTATCCGGCGACAAAGGGCAGGGCCGGCGGGAAGCTGCCGGCGGGGAAGGGGGCGGCTCGATTTCCTCGGCGCAGCTTTTCGGCGGCATCGCGGAAGGCTCCCACGAACCAGGAGTAGGCCTCGTAGAATGCCTTGCGCGCAGCCCGGGTCGCGGCATGCACCCGCGGCGCCGGCGAGCGGGCGAGCTTTTTGGGCCGGTACAGGGGATCCCGAGCCAAGATCGCTTCGACTCCCAGAACCCGGGTCCCGTCTCTTCTCTCACGATGGCAGCTTCGGCTTCAATATCCTCTCCCAGGGAAGCGACGCGTTGACGGTAGGCTTCGTCCGAAAGATGAGCCCAGTATGAGCCCAGCAGGGAATCTTGGAGAGGATCACAATCAGATCACAATCTCAGTCGTCGGTGGGTGGGGTGCCGGCCGAGCTTCTTCCTCTCGGTACGAGTCCTGAGGAAACTGTTTCGAGGCAAATTCCTGGCGGCACTCAAAGCCGCGGAGCAGTCCGGAGACCTGCCCGCCTCCCACCTGCCCGACCTCGACACGCTGTGTCGCAAGCCGTGGGTGGTCTACTGCAAACCGCCATTCGGCAGTCCCGAGCAGGTGCTCGCCTACCTGGCGCGGTACACCCATCGGATCGCGATCACCAACTCGCGGCTGGTGCATCTGGAGGGCGAGGAGGTGATCTTCACCTGGAAGGACTACGACCGCATTCGGGAGATGACGCTGTCAGGCGAGGAGTTCCTGCGCCGCTTTCTACTGCATGTCCTTCCCGACCGCTTCGTGCGGATCCGCTACTACGGGCTGCTGGCCAACCGCCACCGGGAGAAGACTCTGGCGCTGTGCCGTGAGGTTCTCCCCGGACCTCCGGCACGACCGAAGCCACCGAAGACCGATTGGTGCGATCGACTCCAGAGTCTCACCGGCATCGATCCCCGGCGGTGTGAGGTCTGCGGTCAGAAGGCTCTGCGTCTGGTCGGTGAAGTGGCACCGGCCCGAGCGCCGAGGGCTCCGCCGCGATGATCCTACTCCTCATAGCCCGATACCTATATTTATCTGCTCAGCCGTGGAGGCAGGGAGTTGTGTATTCCACCGGGTTCCTGCTGTATAATCGTCGGCGTGAAATCGCGGTTGCGGAGCCTGGGCCTGCGGCAGATCCCTTCGCTGGACGGTCCTCTGACAGCGTCACGGCGGCTGTCGGGGTGGTGTGGAGGCCGGCAGGGAATCGCGCGAAGCCCCTGCCGGGATTAATCCCCATAGGACCGCCTCGGACTCGCCCGCGGCTTCGTTCAACCTGCGTCTATCCGAAATCCTCCCGGGACCGGTGAAGGACTTCGGGACGATTTCTCGGGGAGGATCTCGGATAGACGCTTAAAGGTTGGGCGGGGCAATGACGATATGCGACTTGAGCGATACGACCATATGTTATTATCGACAATTCGCCGATCAGGCCAACAATTAACCAGTAGGAGAGAACTACCATGCCACCCGAATTTTCACCTGCGTCTAGGAGAAAGGGCTCAAGGATTAGAGGCTGGGCTCAGTGGACTTTAATTTTCTTTGGATCAACTGCAATTCTGGGCGGCGGGTACAACAGCTATCTCATCTCACACCCTACGACTCAGATCATCCAAGTCGCAGGAACTCATCCTGACGTAGCGTTGGAGCAGTTCAATTTACTTCAGAAACAGGCGGAAAGGCAACTGGTGAGCGGCGGCAGTATGATAGCCGTTGCGGGCGGCTTACGACGCAAGCGAGGCGAAAACGAGGAAGAAGAGGCTTAAAATGGCAATCTTATACACTGCAAGTGACCTGTCGCGTCGCATCCTGCTAATAAGAGCAATTATCTACTCAGTTGTGGTGCTCGCTGGCGTTACGCTTATAGCTTTGATAGCTACAACAGGGATGGACTGGTTTTACCCTACTCTGGCTTATTCTATCGCCGTTTATGTGGCGTGGGAAAAGTTTTTTTCCTTAGATCCAGTGAGCGGAAAGGCGAACGAGAAGTATCGCGATCTTCTAGGCGCTATTCCAGCTCTTCTCGAGGCTGGCTATACCGATGAGGCCATGGAACTAATTAAAAAGTGGGCGAAACCAACTGAAGCGAAGGTACAGGCAGATTCTGTAGGTTCTCATGCTCGCTAAGCGTAGCCTACGCGAGGCTAGGTGAAGGTTGCGATGGCTGGAGCCTAAACGTGAGAGGCGCCCAACCCCCGGGCCTGCAGCGGACTGAAACCGCATACTGCGCGGTTTCCGCCGCTGAGGCCCATCGCGTTACTGCGACACGATGTCGCTCTTTGATATGAAGTTGTTTCCCTCGAAACTAGAGGTGGGACTACCCGTACCACCGGGTGAACCTAGGGGCCTGAATAAAGAGCGGCCCTGACAATGTACAGAGGCACGCGTAAGCGTGCGGGGCGGGAACCGTGAGGAACCCGCTCTCCTGGCAGCCACAAGCCGGGCGATGGCTAGGTAGCGGGTATGGTAAACACATATGAACCTGTGCAACGACCGTCATGGAGCATAAGCTAAAGTGACTGACAAGCTTAAACCAAAAGGCACGGAAGCCGGAGGTGGATTTAACGGTGCCACCTCGTGGTCAACAGCGCTTCCCGGTCGACAGCAGGTACCTAACTAACCCCGTGCAGACTTCAGTAGCGGAACGTGGTAACCTCGTATCTTCTCCCGCAAGGGAAGGCGAACCGCAAGGGGAGCTGATGGAGGTGCGAGCTTGGGATGTCGGAAGAAGCGAAGGCCGGCCTGTAATGGGTCGGATACGGGTGGCAGCCTCACCCGGCACGAAAGTGAGCCCACGTCCGACGGGTGCCTTTTTTGCGAGAAAGTATGGAGAACACCTTAAACGGGAAGAGCAAAACAAGAGAGATGGAGGTGGTTCGACCACCCGTCGGTGCATCCCCTCCTCTGGCAGGTCCAGAGCCTGGTGCCTACATGCTAGTATCGCAAAGGTTGTTACGTGAGGGCAGCCGGGTCGATGAAGAATCGGCCTTTGAGGTGCCTGAGCCGTATGCGGGGAAACTCGCACGTACGGTTCTTAGAGGGGCTGGGGCCCGTGAGGGCCCCTGGCCTACTCGGCTGCGGCATGCAGAGGGCAGGAGGCAGAGCCGGCTTCAGCAGAGATTTGATCCAGCTGTCGTTGACTCCTTCTGAGCAGCTATGAAAAGGCGGGAACTCTTTACTCTTATTGCCGGTATCCTCGGCTTCATTGTTGATGCGATAGCATTTGCCGCTTACCTGGCGCAGGCTTTGCATTTCGGTACGACATCAAGCACGATCTCGGTTCCTCAAATCTGGGGTATCCTTGTTTTGATCTACGGCTGGTTCCTGGTATCGTGGATCTTGGCTCAACGGAAGCTGGCGCGAACTGCAGCCAGCCGCGAAACCTTGACGAGAGAAAGTCCGGTTCACGAGGTTGTAGGTTCATCTGTAATGGCAATCGGTCTCTTGCTGCTGCCTCTTGCTTTTATGATCGCCTATGGCTTCCTTCGCGGGTCTCAGGGTGCAGAGAAACCTGGGTTGGAAGAATGGGCGTTTATGCTTTCAGGCTTATTAGCTTCTATGGTTGCGGCGGGAGCTGTCATTTTCGGAGCGATATATGGGTTGCTCGACATGACAAGCGACGCAGTAGATTTCTAGTCATGGTATCGATTCCTGGGCGGCGATTGCCTAAGAAGAGGTATCTGAGGCAGCCGTAGCCGCCGCATAACTCGGAGGCCTCAAGCGGACGGCTGACGCCGCGCGCTTAGGCCCAAGCGCGTTGGGCGGCTACCGTGTCGCAG
The DNA here is from genome assembly GCA_021154885.1 of Thermoanaerobaculum sp. Classification (GTDB taxonomy): domain Bacteria; phylum Acidobacteriota; class Thermoanaerobaculia; order Multivoradales; family UBA5704; genus DATARR01. The sequence continues at coordinate 1,172 of JAJKHS010000132.1, read as the reverse complement.
TGACGAGCACAGGGAGAAAAGGAGCGATGCGATGCATATCCTGGAACATCTTTTTCTGGTCGGCGAGTTCCCTGCGCGAGCCCACCTTCTGTCTGGGCTAACGCTTGAGCAAGTCACGCAATGCCCGGACGGCGCGTCGCACTCTATCTACGACGAGTTGTGGCACGTTGTGGCGTACCAGCAGAGTGTCATCGAGCCGGGCGACCCGGCCGGCGACGTGTACCCGAGCGCGGCGCCGGAGCACGAGCACCAATGGCACGACTTGGTGCGAGTGTTCCTGGACGGCGCTCACGCTGCGGCAGCGTTAGGGCAGGCGCCTGAGCGGTTGGCGCTTGAGGTAGAGCCGGGCGTGACAATGGCCGACGAGCTGTACAGTGTGGCGGTGCATAACGCATATCACCTTGGCAAGATCGTAGCGTTGCGGCAGCGCATCGGAGCGTGGCCGCCGACGGCAGCGGCGGACGAGTCGTAACCTCGGGCCCTTGCGACGCCGCCCAACTAGCGGTTGCACCAGCGGTCCCCGTCCCCAAAGCTGCAAAAACAAAGAGCTGCAATAAGCGCCAGAGGTTTGTAGGAGAAGATCGCAGAAGATCGCCGCGATGGGATTGACCTTGCCCTTCCCTCGCTCCTGAGGCGTCGATTCGAAGGCATCGTGGCCTTCCGAGCCTCACTTTCTGAAAGTTTCGGATACACCTCGGCCCATGCGAGCGGGTCCGCTCACGAAAATGGCCCTCGGCGGGCTGCCTACCTGTCAAAGATCGCGTCCTGGCTTGCCTATCCGACGACAAAGGGCAGGGCCGGCGGGAAGCTGCCGGCGGGGAAGGGGGCGGCTCGATTCCCTCGGCGCAGCTTCTCGGCGGCATCGCGGAAGGCTCCCACGAACCAGGAGTAGGCCTCGTAGAACGCCTTGCGCGCTGCCCGGGTCGCGGCATGCACCCGCGGCGCCGGCGAACGGGCGAGCTTTTTGGGCCGGTACAGGGGATCCCGAGCCAAGATCGCTTCGACTCCCAGAACTCGGGTCCCCGTCGCTTCTCTCACAACGGCAGCTTCGGCTTCAATATCCTCTCCCAAGGAAGCGACGCGTTGACGGTAGGCTTCGTCGGAGAGATGAGCCCAGCAGGGAATCTTGGAGAGGATCACGGTCTCAGTCGTCGCATACTCGAATCGGCTGT